>NZ_RXHU01000042.1 GCF_003955665.1 Paenibacillus whitsoniae | reverse complement strand
CTGCCCCATCGCTCCGCCGCCTTCGACTGCATACTTTCCGCTTCCCAAGAAAATACTACGTTTTGAGGTATTTTATGGGAAATTGTATAGACATACTCATCCACAAATCAAAAACACGGCAGGACTTAGTGATCGAATCCGTCCAAATCGGGTCGCTATCGTTCCGGATGGCGGGCTATGAATCCATCGTGAATTGGCAGGAAACGCTGACTGCTATCTCCCTATGCGCCGTTCCTTCCGAAGCTGGCTTTGAGGAAATTAGTCGCCAATTGCTTGGAAATCCATGGACAGAGGCGTCGATGAATGAACTGCTGCAGGGGAAAGTCGTGCTGGTTCAAGCGGACACAAACCTTGCCTTCAGCGTGCAGGGTAAGCTCAGATCGCTAATCAGGCCAATCGAATCGGCCCAGAACGAGCCGATGCTGTTTACGCCAGCGATTGCCTTCACGGAGCTGTTGGGTACGAATCTGGGGCTTATTCGAACCTCGCTGAAATCCGACGCTCTAGAAGTGGATGGCTTTCAGTTCCAAGGTGTAGGAACGAAGGAAGTGTCCCTGATCTATCTGGCGGGTTGCGTCGACCGTGAGTTGTTGGACAAGGTCAGACGCGCTTTGCGGAACGCGACTGCGCAGGAGCTTCGCGACGGACAGGATCTCAATCGGATTTTCGGATTTCATCGTTTTCATCTGCTGTCGCCGTACCATAAAACGGAAATTCCGATTCAAGCCATCGCCTCCATGATGCGTGGGCGGGTCGTGCTTCTGATTGACGGCGAGCCGACTGCGTATGTACTTCCGCTATTGTCCTGCGATTTTATTATGCTGGAAGGGGATAGGCAGTTTCCACTGTTTATCATGGTGGTGCTGCGGGCTTTGCGGCTGCTCAGTATCCTGGTCGCACTCCTGATGCCGGGCCTGTATGTTGCGCTGATTTCGGTCAATCCGGAAATGATGCGAATCGAGCTGGCACTCTCTGTAGCTACCAGTCGGATTGGCATACCATTGCCGACTTTCCTTGAAATGCTGATGCTTTTGCTGATCAGTGAAATCATTATTGAGGCTACCCAACGACTGCCTAGGGGCATCGCGGCGACAAACACACTAATAGGCGGGATCATTCTTGGGCAATCCATCGTCGAAGCCAATCTGGTCAGCAGCCTTGTGCTCATTGTCCTCTCTGCTTCCGTAACCGCTAATTTTGCCTTTCCTACCTATTTAAATACATTGGTCATCCGGCTGCTGCGATCGGGCATTGTTATTCTGTCCGGCATTTTCGGCATTATGGGACTATTTGCCGGGTTTATAGCTATCGGTTATTACGCTTGCAGCCTGGAGCGTTTCGGAGTGCCTTTCATGAGCTTTCTTTCGCCCAAGAAGCTTGGACAATGACCAATGAATCGAGGTGACGTGTGTGATGCATCGCTGGATTTCTACGATGACGGCCCCGATTTTTTTTATCGGGGCGCACTGCAGCATTCTGTTTATCGCCTATCCTAGAGCGATTTTGTCGACGACCAGTTATGGCCACTGGGAGCCGGCAACGGTCATCATGCTGATCGAGCTGGCGCTGATGCTGATTTTAATGAAAGGTTTGCGCAAAGGGAGCAATCGGGACTATGGCGACTTGTTTCTGCCGCTCGGCAGGTGGGTGGGCGCAGCGCTGCTGCTGCCGCTGACCTGCTATTTCATGTTGGTGCCGATTCTGGCGGTTCGCAGCTTTGCCGAGTTGATGATCATTGTGTTCATCGCCAATTCACCCATGTATGCTATTCTCGCGCTGCTCTGTCTGCTGATGTGGCTGGGGGCTTCGCTCGGCCCGCAAGGTATCATGCGGGCGAGCACGCTGATGACGCTCATTTTCTTTCCTGTGCTGCTGTTCGCCCTGCTGGCCTGTTTGACGAACACCAATTGGCCGCAAATCCGACCGCTGATCAATCCACATCTGCACTACCTGATGGAAAAAAATTTCTGACCACGCTATTCTCCATCTGTCCTTTCTTATTTCTCGGCATGCTGCCGCCTGTGTGCAAAGTTCGAGTCAAGCCAATGCTGTTGGGATGGGCGCTTATTGGCCTGCTGTACGTGTTTATTGTCTATCTACCGATTCTCGTTTATGGCGTGAATGCAGCGAGAATCATGAATTTTCCATTGATGACAAGTTTGGATTCCGTCAATATCACTTGGTCCATATTTGATCGTGTGTCTTTGTTCTATGCCGTTGCGCTGCTGGCTTTCGTCATGACGATATCGTCGTTTGCACTGTGGTCATGCGGCCTTCTGCTTCACAAGCTCGTGCCGGTCTGCAAGGAAACCTATATCAGAGGCGGACTGAGCTTGATTGTGTATGTGGCGGCCATGCTGATTCCGACGTGGGAGCGGTATGTGGAAATTTTCTCCTCGGATACGTGGCTGCGATTGGCGATTTTCGTGGTGATTCCGATTGCCGTCTATTTGTGCGGGAAGCGGATTGAGCGGCAAGGCAGGAAGCAGGTTGGGCTAAAATGATGCGCAAATTCCGCACGTTGCTTCTTCTCTGCGCGAGTACGATACTGCTGACGGGGTGTTGGGATATTAAAGATGTGAACCACCGCGTGCTGCCGATCGTCATGGGCGTGTCCTACGGGAAAACGGCCAAATACCGTGTCCACATCCAGCTTCCGCTGCCGATCAGCCGGGGGCTGAATTCCAAGGTTTATTACAAAGAGGCCGATACGATCAGCAAAGCTTTGACCGATATCGACACGGATATTGAATCCGGCATTGATTTTATGCATCTTCAACTGATTGTCTTGGATCGCCAGGTCGCCCTGGACGGTATACGGGAGGAGATCGCCTTTATAATGCGCAGCCAGCATATGCCGACGAAGGCGCTGCTTGCCGTTACCTCCGAGGATATCGGGGGATTTCTGAATCATACGGGCAAAGCGATTCAAACCGATGGCAGCGCAATGCTCAACTTTTTTAATAAAAATGCGGGTTGGAGTCCTGAGATTAATCTGGTCTATCTCTGGGAAATGTTCAGCGCCATCCATTCAGATACACAGGACGTGAGCATTCCGATCTTGCGTTCCGGCAAATCGACCATGATGGAGTTCATCGGTTCCGCCGTCATGTCGAAAGATAAAATGAAAGATGAAATCGTCAAGGAGCAGTCGCTCTTAGTGAATTTATTTGAAGAGCTGTTTCAGGGGTCTGTCATTCAAGTAACCCATCAGGCAAGTGTATCGATCATTAAATGTCAAAACCACATTCACACCGCTTGGGACGGGGATCGTCCCGTGCTGCGTATGCGGATGGAGCTAGGATTGCATCTCATCGAAAATAACGGCGAGCAGGGTGTGAAGCAAATTGAAACGGAATTTTCCAAAGATATGGAAAGTCGCTTTCAAGCATTGTTCCGGCAGCTGAAGGCTGCCGCGGTCGGACGTGCTCGGTACGGGCCAGTATTTTAGAGGCAAGCTTCCCTTTGAGCGGCTTCCTGACTGGCGGGAAGTGTATTATCCGCGTCTGCTAACCGAGATCGAGATTAAAAGCCGGATCACCAATATCGGGGATATTGTGGGAAATTAAAAGGACTTCACCTGATCATCCGTCAACATTCGAAAGATTTGATTATAGGCTTCCTTCTCCTGATGCTCTATAGTAATGATAGTGGTAGGTGACATGTCGCAACTGATCTCGGAGGAGGAGCATCATGAACGTTGAACGCATGGATGAAGCGCATTTGGAAGCGATCCTGTATCTCTGGAACGGGGAGTTGGCGGAAACATTTCCGATGAGGCGCAGGCTGCTCCAGCAAAATATCGCCGAAGACCGCAACTGGCTGCGCGAAGGGTCCTGGGTGGCGCTGGAGGAAGGGACGAAGCGTGTCATCGGCTTCGTTGTCGCGAAGATCGCACGCGAGGACGCCGTGCGTGCCGGCATTCCCCAGGGCCTGGGTTGGATCCAGGCCCATCTGGTAGACCGCGCGTACCGGGGACGGGGCGTCGGGCGCGCGCTGCTGTTTCGTGCCGAGGCCGCGCTGCGGGAGGCCGGCGCGAAGCGCATTCAGCTGGGCAATGACTTGCACAGCCGGATCTTTCCTGGCATTCCCGACGAGTTCGGGGATGCCAGGGCTTGGTATGAGCGGCAGGGCTACGCTTATCAGGAGACCGTGCACGACCTGCTGCACGCGTACGCTGCGGAGGAGGAAGTGCCGCTGCCCGCGGCGGCAGGGGCCGCTTTCCGCGTGGCGGAGCCCGCGGACCGGGAAGCGCTGCTCGCGTTCATGGCGCGCTGCTTTCCGGGCGCGTGGACGTACCAGCACCGCGACTACTGGGCGCGCGGCGGCACGGGCCGCGAGTTCGTCTTGCTTGAGCAGGGAGGCGCGATCGTCGGCTTCTGCCGCATGAACGACAGCGCCTCGCCGCTGCTCGCGCAGAACGTCTACTGGGCGCCGCTTTTTGACGGCGAGCTGGGCGGCATCGGGCCGCTCGGCATCGACGAAAGCTGCCGCGGCCTGAAGTATGGCATCTCGATCGTGCAAGCCGCGATCCATTATTTGCGCGAGCGAGGCGTGCGCCGCATCGTGATCGACACAACGCCGTTTGTCGATTTTTACGGCAAGCTGGGCTACCGCACCTGGAAAAGCTATGCGAAGTACGCCAAGGTGCTGGAATAGAGATGCGCGGCAGGTGTGCGCAATTCAAAAAGTCCTTCGCTCCCGTTAAGGGGGCGAGGGACTTTTTGCGTAATCAGTCTCGCTTCAGTAAAGCTGGCGATGCTGGAGTGAGGACCTGTCGAGGTGCACAGACAGATTCCTGCGAAAAGGCAGGAATCTTCTTTAAAAAGGGCGTTTTCAGCATCATGCCTGCAATAAAGCAGTTTTTTCGGATGTGATCGCCCTAAATAGAGGGAGCTAGCCCAAAATTCCTGCCAAATCGCAGGCATTTCTACAAATCAGGTAAGGATCGGGGAAGATTCCTGCCTTTTTGCAGGCTTAGATGCCCGAGCGCGGACATGCCGATCATTTGGCGCTGTAACTCGCTCTTGCGCTCCGCCCGCCACCCACCGGGGCTTGTCATCCCCTCGCGAGCCTCACTTAATGCCGACTATTCAGCCGGCGAAACTCACTCGGCGTGATCCCCGTGTGCTTCTTGAACACGCGATTAAACGAAGCGGCGGTGTAGTAGCCGATCAGCGAGGCGATCTCCTGGATTTTCAGGTCGGTATCGCGCAGCATGTCCATCGCTTTATTCATTCGCACGGTAAAAATATAGTCGGAAAAGTTCGTACCCGTTTTTTCCTTGAAATAGGTGGACAGGTAAGGCCCTGTAATGCCGAGCTTCGCCGAAATCGCATCCAGCGACAAATCTTCGCCAAAATTCGACTCCACGTACTCCATGACGAACTTGGTCATAACGTCGGTTTCGGATTTTTTGTCTTGAATGGCTTCCCCCGAACGCTTCAGGAACCAGTGGAAAAAATCCTTGTACTGCTCCAAAGTGTAGCAAGCCTTCAGATGATCGTACGGTGAGCCTTTGTCCGAGAACGCCTGAATGGAGATGTTCTGGGCGTACATCATTTTAATCGTTTTGTTCACGACATCCTGCGCAAAGTCCTGGAACTGCCAAGCCAGCGCCCCCGCTTTCGCGAGCTGATCCAGCAGCCGGTCCACGAGCGGCAGGGTGACCGAATCCGATCCGGCCTGGAGGTTGGCGACAAGCTCGCCCTCTTCGGACGGCGTCGGGATCATGAGCGCAGGCTGCGGCTCCCATTCGGTGATCACCTGCACGCCTTCGCCGAGCTTCCGCTGCCGGATCAGCTCCAACGCGTTCTGGTACGCCTCCACGAAATCGGAGGAGTGCGCGTGGATCGGACTCGGGACGATCGTGAAATTGCAGAAGACGCTGTCGGTTGCCAGGGTGTGCACAAGCGCGTCGAAGTCGGCGGCGTGCCGGTCTTCGTCTTCTTTTTCAATAAAGAGAATGGATAGAATTTGGTCTTTCTCGATCTGAAACGTCAGCGATTCACTGTGCAATTTGGCAAAATGCAAGTCAATCAACTCACGATACGTATTGAACGCGCGATGATGCACGTTGGCGAATTCGGCGAGCAGCTGCGCTTTGAAATCGATTTGAAACAGGATCAGTTTGAACGGCCGGTTGGCGTCCACCGAGGTGAGCAGCTGCGCGCCTTTGCCGTGAATGTTTTTGAGCCTGGTCATATAGGCGAACTGCTGGAGCAGCGAGTTTTTGGAGTGCAGATCGTTGTGCAGCACGTTGAATTCCTTAATACGGCTTTTGCCTAGCAGGGGGAGGCCGACGCCATAGTTCTCGATGGAGCGCAGCAGGCTGGCGAGCGGATTATGAAATCGTTTGGCGATAAAGGTAGATACAGCCAACGAGATCAGCAAGGAAAGGAACAGCAGTACAGCCATGATCGCATTCAAATGGCGAAGCTGCTTGGCGAGCCCTTTGTCGGACACGGATTCGATATAGGTAAGTCCGGTTTCCGCACTCGTTTTATAGAAATAGTACGCGCCCCCAATTCGTTCGTACCCATCCCCCTTCTTCGCCATCAAGCCAGGCGGCAGTTCGATCCCGCTCTCCGAGGTGAAAACAAGCTGACGGCCGTCCCAAATCATGAACTGGCTTTCCGGCTGCGGTTGATGAAACGATTCGTACAGCGCCCTGCTCTTCATCAATACGATAAACGCAAAATTATGTTCAAAAGACCCTTTCACAAGAATCGGCATCAGGGTACCGAGCGATTTGCGTTCAAAGGCCGTCTCGGAGGTGAACGGGGCTGAAGGGTAGATTTTGAAACTGTCTGTGCCCTCCAATTCTTGGTTCCAGAAATTGACGCCGTAGGCCGGCTGCACATAAAACTTGCCGAACATGGTGGCGGCGTCCCGGGTACCGTCTTTTTCAATCACAAAACCGCTGTCCTTATAGTAGTAGATAATGTTCTCCAGATAGAGGAGCGAGTTGTTCAAGGAATGCTGCAGCTCGTACTGTGCTTTGACGACGGTATCGTAGTGCGACAGCGGGTTGCCGTTTTTCAAAATTTCCGTATCGGTCCCGAAGAGATAGCCGACCATGTAGCTGCGAATGAGCCGGATATGCTTCTCGTAGTTTGCGACAGTTGTATTCAGGTTCATCGCGCTGTTCAAGATGATTTCATCTTTAATGCGATTGCGGAAGAAGGAGTAGGACCATGCGTGAATCGAGAGAAGCAGCACAATAATGGAAATGAAACTGATAAGCAAGGTGTAAAAGAGAGAGACCTGATTCTGGTTTCTTGTCCGAATTCGTGTAATCCACTTCATCGTGTCATTCCTTCCAGGGTGCATTGTTAATCTTTCATTAAGTATAGCACGGCAAACTAGGGGCGATTCAATACGCAGAGTTTAATAAACTTATCCAATCTTCGGACAGGCGGAAAACGGTGAACGATCCGAAGCATGCCTAATTGTCGAGGAGGGCCGTCTCAAGGTACAGTTTGAGCATAGCTAGATCACCCAGACTGGAGGCCAAGGCATGCAGCGATTCCAAACAAGATGGAATAACAGCAAATATTTATTGATCCTGTTTTTGCCGGCACTACTTTATTACGTGATGTTTAAGTACGTGCCTATGTTCGGCATTATGATTTCGTTTAAAGACTACAACACATTCAAGGGGGTGTGGGCGAGCGAATGGGTAGGCTTCAAATACTACTCCTTGTTCTTCCATAGTCCGGATTTTCTCAAATTAGTGAAAAATACCGTGCTGCTCGGGTTGTACAAAGTCATCTTCGGCTTCCCGGCGCCGATTATTCTGGCGCTTCTCTTAAACGAAGTTCGCCAAGCGGTCCTCAAGCGGTTCGTGCAGACGATCTCCTATTTGCCGCATTTTATCTCGAATGTCGTGGTTGTAAGCATGATGTTCCTCTTCCTATCGCCGACGAGCGGGGTCATCAATAAGGTGATCAAGCTGTTCGGCAGCGATGCGGTGAACTTTATGCAAAATGAACATTATTTCCGCGCGATCTACGTGCTTTCGGAAATTTGGCAGCATGTCGGCTGGGAAACGATCATTTATTTGGCAGCGCTGAGCGCTATCGACCCGCAGCTCTATGAAGCCGCACGCGTCGACGGGGCCAGTCGCAAGCACCAGCTGCTGCATATTACGCTGCCAGGTATTCGGCCGGCGATTATCATTCTATTTATTTTGAACATCGGCCATGTGCTGGATATTGGGTTTGAGAAGGTACTGCTGATGCAAAATCCATCGATTTACGCAACGGCCGACGTGCTTTCGACTTATGTGTACCGGACAGGGATTCAGTCCATGAATTACAGTTACGGCACGACGATTGATTTGTTTACGAGCGTCATTAATCTGATTTTTATTTTAACGGCAAACTGGATTAGCCGAAAGACGAGCGAGACAAGCTTGTGGTAGAGGGAGAGGAGGCTTGGCTGTGAAACCTAAATTTGGATGGTTCGATGTTGTATTGTATCTAATCTTGCTCGGTGTGGTGCTTTCCGCACTCTATCCGTTCGTGTATATGATTGCGGTTTCATTCAGCGGTGTCGTCCCGGTCTTGAAAGGGCAGGTGTGGCTGTGGCCGAAGGAGTTCAATGTGGCTACGTATGCATCGGTGTTTGAAAAACCGGAAATCGGACGCGCTTACCTGAACACGATTTTATATACGGCGCTCGGCACAGTGATCTCCCTGTTAGTGACGGGGGCGGGCGCTTATGCGCTATCCAAAAAGCATTTGATTTTTCAGAAGGGCTTTATGATTATGATCGTCATTACGCTGTTTTTTAGCGGGGGGATGATCCCGACGTTCCTCGTCGTGCGCAGCTATCATCTGATCGATACGATCTGGGCGATGATTCTGCCTACGGCGGTCAGTTCGTGGAACTTGATTGTGATGCGCACGTTTTTCTCGGGCATTCCGCAAGAGGTAGAGGAGTCCGGGAAATTAGACGGGCTAACGGACATCGGCATCTTTTTCAGGTTGGTGCTCCCGCTCTCCAAAGCGATTCTCGCCACGATCGGGCTGTTTTACGGCGTTGCGATCTGGAACAACTTCTTCTCCGCGCTCCTGTATTTACGGGATGCCGATTTATTCCCGCTTCAAGTCATCGTGCGCAACATGGTGCTGCAAGGTCAAGGCACAGGCGCCGGCAATATCGGCGGCGATACGCTGATTGTCGATGAAGCGATCAAATACGCAGCGATTATTATTACGACCGTTCCCATCCTGCTGGTCTACCCGTTCCTGCAAAAGTATTTTGCGAAGGGCGCGTTAATCGGGTCGATCAAAGGTTAACATAAAGTTAGGGGAAGCAAGGAAAAGAGCAAGGGGCAAGCGAATTTAAGACAATTAGGGAGAGTGGGGCAAGTATGAAGAAAAAGTCAGCCGTGATGTTAGCAACCATGATGAGCGTGAGCCTGATCGTGGGTGCGTGTTCCAAAGAAACAAGCGACGTGAAGCCTTCAGGGGCACCAGCAGATTCAGCACCGGCAACAGCATCATCTGCGCCGAAAGAAATGACGTTCAAATTCCTCGATTACAGCAACCCAAGCTGGCCTTATGATGCAAACTGGAAAGTGTGGTCGTACATTAAAGAGAAAACGGGCGTGAAGCTCGACGTTCAACTGCCTCCCGGCAACCTGCTTGAGGATGCGCTCAGTATGACGGTCGCTTCGGGAGATATGCCGGACCTGATGTGGACGCAAAGTAAAGCGATTGCCGATAAATTCGGTCAACAGGGCGCGTTGGTCAATATTTTGGATTATGTGAACGACATGCCGAACCTGAAAGCCTGGATGGCGAAATACCCGACAGAAGCGCAAAACGTCCTTTCCTCCGACGGCAAAATGTACGAGCTCCCGAACGAAGGCTTGGGCGAATCGAACCGCCGCACGTGGATGTACCGGGAAGACGTGTTCAAGAAGCTCGGCTTGCAAACGCCGAATACGTGGGACGAGCTGTACGACGTGCTCAAGAAGCTGAAAGCCGAATACCCGGACAGCTACCCGCTGACGTTCCGCAACGGCCTTCGTTACTTATTCGACTTTGGCGCAAGCTTCAACGTGCCGGCTGAGGTAGAGAAACGCAAAGCGAGTGTCTACTTCGACAAAGCGTCGAACCAATGGAAATATGCGCCGATTCAAGAAGAATACAAAACGATGCTGACCTACCTGAACAAATTCTACAAAGAAAACCTGATTCCGAAAGACTTCCTGACGATCGATACGAAAATGTGGCAGGACATTGTATCCACGAACCGTGCATTCGTCACGCTGGATTACATCGGCCGCATCGACTTCTATAACAGTGCGCTGCGCAAAGATAACCCGCAGTTCACGATGAACTTTATGGCGCCGCCTGCCGGTGTGCCAGGTGTAAGGAAGAATGCGTACACCTCGTTCACGGAAGAGGGCTTCATGGTTTCTTCAAAGTCGAAGAATATTAAGGATGTCATGAAATTTCTGGATTTCTTCTACTCGGAAGATGGCAAGAAGCTTGTTTCTTGGGGCAAGGAGGGTGAGACGGCGAAGGGGAATGCGTTTGTCGACAAGTACACCGACATCGCTGACATGAGAAAGAAAACCGGTCTGTCCACAGATGGCACGTATACTTGGTTTGATTTTAACGCGCACATCTCAGTGTCCTCGCCGGAGCTGCAAAATGCTTATAAAGAAGCCGTGAAATATGACGGCGACAAGAACGTCTCACTGGCGTTCTCGCTGGATGAGCAGCAAGTGCTCAGCACGAAAGGCGATTCGCTCAACGCCAATCGTGATGAGAACTTTGCGAAATTTATCATGGGCACGCGCAGCTTCAGCGAGTGGGATAAATTTATCGACGAGCAGAAGAAGCTCGGTTACGATGACATCGTGAATATTTATAAAAAAGCGTTTGATCGCGCTCAAGCTGCTGTGAAAAAATAAGGCAGTACCGCCAATCTCAAAGCCCCGTTGCAATAGCGGGGCTTCTATTTTACCTACAGAAAGGAAGATTCGTGATGGCTTTACAACGATGGAAGACTCCATTGTCCGGCATCCTTGCCTCGCTGCTGCTCGCCAGCTTACTTCTGGCGCTCTTGCCTCAGCCGGTTGCCCGGGCGGCCGTGCAGTCTTTTCCGATTTCCCTGCAGCTGAACAATATGGATTCGGCGACGAATTCGACCGGCGATACGGTGGGAACGGCAGGCGTAGCCGTCGTGGCGAACACGTACGGCGATTATGTGAAGGAGGGCACAGGCTCGAAGAAGTGGCTGCTCGCCTTCAAAGATGGCAATAATGTCGATACAGCCGGCTCGGCGCTCATTTATCCGAAGCTGGCGCCGAACGTCGATTTGAACGGTTACGCTACATTGAAAGTGTGGGCGTACTCCGTGAAGGCGAGAACCGGCGATCAGGCGGAGAAGCCGATTCAGATCCGTTTTTTTATGAAAGGCGATTCCCAATATTACTATTACCGCCTGCCGCTTGACTGGACGGGCTGGAAAGAAATCGAAGTACCGCTTAGCGTCGTGCAGAGCCAGAAGAGCAGCGATTCCGTCAAAGCATGGGGGCCGCTTGATTATATCCGCTTCGATCAGGCAGGTGTTTCGGGCACGACGCTTGATCTTGGCTTGCAGATTTATTTGGACGACCTGCGGCTGACGAACGATGCGGAAGTGCATCCCGTGACGGTCGACAAGCCGTCGGGCGAGTATGTCAACAAAGTAACAGTCAGCTTGTCTTCGCTGACGAAGCCGTCCGTGCTGGCAAAGCTTTATTATAAGCGGATAGGCATAGACAGCGCATTTCAGCTGTACACGGGTCCGCTAACGCTGACCTCCGACACGACGTTGGTGACGAAATCGTCGCTGAACAATGTGGACAGCGAGGAAACGACGTATCAGTACACGCTTGTGTATCGCGATTTTGTTGAAAATGTAACCGCTTCGCCGCCGGCCGGTACGTATGCGGAGGCTAAGACGGTAGCGCTCGCTTCAGCAACCGTTGGCGCAGCCGTGTACTATAAAGTGGAAGGCGTAGACAGCACGTATAAGCTGTATACGACACCGCTGCTCGTCGATCATTCGCAGACTATTGTGACGAAGGCTGAAGAGGGCGGCAAAGTGAGCGAAGAGATCAGTCACGCGTATACGATCGACCTGTCCGGCAGCAGTTCGACGCCGATCGGCGATACGGAAACATTCACGGGCTGGACGAATACAACACCTGTGACGACGCCTGCGGTGCTGGGTGCGAAGGCCGGTCGTTGGACGGATCCAACGACAGCGATTAACATTACCGGCATTACGGCACCATGGCAGCAGAACGACCAGATCGAATTCTGGCTGTATTCGGGCAAGGCATCGGGGAAAAAGGTTTATTTTATCCTGGACTGTGACGTAGACAGCACTTCAAGCTTTGATTACTTCATGTCGTCCTTTTATGTAGATTGGGTAGGATGGAAAAAGATTGAGATTCCGTTTAATAAAATGCTGAACTCGACAGGAATGGCGGATTTCACGAACTTCCGCAAGATCATTATTCATCCGAAATGGTATGACTCCGACCCGGCGCCGGACCCAATGGATGAGCTCTATTTTGACAACTTTGCATTGGCCAAAAATGCGGTGGAACCTTCCATCAAGCAGATCGATAAAAGCGCACTGCCAGGCAGCACCGTGCACTACACGTTCTCGCTGAAAAATATCAGCGAAGCCTCGACGGCGTACGGTATCGCACCGAAGAAGACATTCGGTGCGGGCTACACCGCAAATGTCGTGCTGACGACGCCGATTGTCGCGAAAGGCGCGGAGACGGACGTTGACGTCGAGGTGCAAGTACCGGCTGGAGCGCAGGCCGGAGATACGTTGAAAGCCAGTTATATCGTCACTCCGCTGCAGGGCGGCAAAGCCGTGACGATAGAGCTGGGGCTGAAGGTTGGTGCGCCGAGGGTTGCAACCAAGCAGCATCCGTACATCATGGCGTCGCAGACGCAGCTGGATGAAGCTAGAGCGAAGATTGCAAGCTTCGGCTGGGCGCAGGATTACTTGAACGCGATCAAAATGAAAGCCGACAGTTGGCTGGACAAAACGGTGTACTATCCGTCGAAGCCGGCGGGCGAGAGCACGCTGTACGTGTGCGGAGATACGCCGCTTGTGTTCGACTACGACAAACCGTTCGAGCACTTATGCCCGAAGGACAATACATGGGTCAAAGGCGATGCCGTTGATGCCGCTTGGCGGTTCACCGCCCATACGGTCAACATCGAGGCGGTTCGCAACCTCGCCATGACGTATGCGCTGAGCGGAGACACGCGTTATGCGGTGAAAGCGAAAGACATGCTTCTGCATTACGCAGAGCTGTATCCGAGCTATTCCATGCAGGCGCTGAACGGCAGACTGTACTATCAGTCGCTGGACGAAGCGGTGCAAATGATCGAGCTCGTGCAGGCGTACGATTTGATCGAGCCGAGCGGCTTATTCAATGCAGCTGAGAAGTACAATGTCGAGCAGAATTTGTTTGCGCCATCGGCGAAGACGCTGCAAGGCTACGATGTCGGGAAATCCAATTGGCAAACTTGGCATAATGCCGCCATTGGCGCGATCGGCGCCGCTTTGGAGGATCGGACGCTAATGGACTTCTCTGTCTCGGGCCGAAGCGGGTTCAACTTCCAGATGGCGAACAGCGTATTGTCCGATGGATTCTGGTACGAAGGGGCCATCGGCTACCATTTCTACGCACAGTCGGCGCTTTTCTTCCATGCGCAGGCATTGAAGAATATGGGGTATGATTTGTTCGCGAACGCGAATTTTAAAAAGACGTTCGATGTCACCTTGCAGTACGCATTCCCGGACCTCGGCATCATTAACAGCAATGACTCTGGCAAGTATCCGACCAGCTTGGCGGCGCCGGGCCGGGTTGTGCCGATGGACTACGAAGGTGTCTACGCGGAGTATAATGACCCGACGTATGGGGCGCTGCTGAGCAAGCTGTATAACGATAAAGGCCGGGTACGGGGCGGATTTGTGGTGCCGGGGAATACCGGTTCTGGTATCGCTGGGGAGCAGGCGGTTTTCTACGGAAAATCGGTCATTCCGGCAGGCGGTACGCTGACTTCGGCGAGCAATAATTTCACGGGACTGGGTCACTCGGTTATTCGGGCAGGTACTGGTGACGATCAACTGTACACCCTGGTCGATTATGGTCTGCATGGCGGCTACCATGGGCATCCGGATCTCTTGCATTTGGAAGTGTTCGGCATGGGCGAGCGTTTGGCGCCGGATCTCGGCATTCCGCCTTACAGCAATTCGATGTACACGACGTATTATAAAAAGACGTTCTCCCACAACACCGTAGCGGTGGACGGCGACACGCAGGCGACGCCGATGGTGAACAATGTGGAAGTGTATGAGCCGACGAAGCTGTTCCTGCAAGCGGGACCGCTTGGTATTATGACCAACTCGGCTAAAAAAGCGTATGATGGTTTGAACCGCTATGAGCGGACGGTTGCGGTGACGAAAGACTATGTCATCGATCTGTTCTCGGTTGGTTCGGAGACTGAAAGGCAGTATGACTGGATTTTGCATGGGATGGGCGACTTTACGCCGGGTACGGAGATGGCGCCGTTTACGGGACCGCTGGGTACGAAAGATGCGTATCCGTTTTTCCGGAATGGCAAGTCGGTCGGCCTGACCGGCAGCTGGGAAGGCGCCTGGAAAACGGCGAACGGCAACGGGCTCAAGCTGTTCAGCTTGACGAGCTCGCAGGATTCTCCTTCGACGATGATCGTCGGCGAAGCGCCGGGGCCGGGCAATGATACCAGCGTGTACACGCCGACCTTGGTCAATCGTGTCGTCGGCAAGCGTGCGCAGTTTGTCAGCGTGCTGGAACCGTACAGAGGCACGAGCGGGATTGCGAGCGTAACGAAAACGGATGCTTCCCATGTGGAAGTGAAGCTGAAGGACGGCCGTAAGCAGCTGTTCTACTATAACAGCGAGGCGGAAGCTGCCGGTGAGCTGCAGTACTACTTCGTCGACGGCAGGCTGTATGCGTCGGACAGCGTTGCGGTAACGTCGAGCTTGAACGGTGGCGAGCTCAGTCTGACAGCCGGGCTGACGGATGTCGACAGCTTGACGGCGGTCGCTTATGCACCGGCAGTGACGAAGGTGCTGCTCAATGGTACGGAAGTGCCGTTCACGACGGACAACGGCTTTGTGATGGTGAGCGTGAGTAAGGGAACGGATCCGGGCACAACGGATCCAGGCACGACCGATCCAGGCACGACAGGTCCGGGCTCGACCGACCCAGGCGACTTCACCCCGCAACCGTCTTCTCCATCGGGGCCGTCTGCACCAGCGACGAACGATGCTCATTCTGAGAAGCAGTTGGCGGTCGGTGAAAGCGGTCAGTTGGCGCTGACAAAGGAACTGGTCGTACAGATTCCTGCGGGAGCCATGCCTCAAGCGACGAAATACGTGGTCGAGAAGCTGAGCGATCCTGCTGTCATTGATGGGCTGCTTAAGGGCGGGGTTGAAGCGCTCAGCCCGATTTTCGAAATTACGAAAGATCAGGCCGGCCAGTTCGCCGTGCCGATCAAACTAGTGTTTACGTTCGATCCAGCGAAAGTGAAGCAAGGACAGAGGCCATCGGTTCATTACTACGATGAGACGAAGAAAGTATGGGTGGACATGGGCGGTACGGTCAATGGCGATACCATTGAAGTGTCCTCCAACCATTTGACCAAATTCGCTGTGCTGAACGTGGAGGCGACAACGTCCGAGCAGCCGGTTCTGTCTGACATTGCCCTTCACTGGGCGGCAGCGGATATTCGGGCGGCAGTGAAAGCCGGCATCGTGCACGGGTATGAGGACGACAGCTTCAAGCCGGATCAGACCGTGTCCCGTGCGGAGTTCGTCGTGCTGCTGATGAACGCGCTGCATCCCGGCGTAGAGCCGGCGCAGCTGACGGCCTACGCCGATCAGGCCAGCATCGGCGCCTGGGCGCAGCCGGCGATTGCGCTAGCCGCTCAGCTCAAGCTGGTGAGCGGCTATGAAGACGGCAGCTTCCGCCCGGGCGCAGAGCTGACGAGAGCGCAGCTGGCCGTGATGCTGGCCAGCGCACTGGGCGCTTCGCCGAAGGACGGTGCGCAGCTGAAGTTCACGGACAGCGCCGACATCCCGGCGTGGGCGTTGTCCAGCGCAGCTGTGGTGCAGGAGCAGGGCCTCATGCAGGGCTATGAGGGAGGCCGCTTCGCCCCAGGCAAGACGGCGACGCGCGCCGAAGCGGTTGTGGTCATTAACCGCTTGCTGGAAAGCCTGAAACCGTAAGCTTAAGGAAAAAGAAGGTACAGCTAGCCTCGCAAGTCGGGGCGCTGTACCTTCTTTTTTTCGTACGACCTCATGGCTAATTGGGCGAACCTGCATTTTGTACAGCAAAATCACGGGATTGGTGCGATTTTCGAGGGTCATCCTGCATTTTATACAGCAAATTTGGTGCGTAGGGCTTCAAATGAGGCGTTTTGGGCGGACATGTGGAGATTTTAATGTAGTTTTTACAAGATTAGAGCTAATTTGCACCGTTTACGGGGGAACTTCCTGTAGGTTTTGCAGGTTCAGTGGGAAAGCGGCGGAAGCGGCGGGAATGTTAGGGTAGAGGATGGAGAGTGGAGAGGTCGGTGGGGATGCGAAGGTAGATGGAAAGCGGAGAGGGCGGTGGGAATGCGAGGGTAGATGGAAAGTGGAGAGGTCGACGTGAGTGCGAGGGTAGATAGAGAGGTGAGAGGGCGGTGGGAATGCGAAGGTAGATGGAAGGTGGAGAGGTCGTTGGGAGTGCGAGGGTTGATGGAGAGGTGAGAGGTCGGCGGGGATGCGAAGGTAGATGGAGAGGTGAGAGGTCTGCGGGAAGGCGAAGGTAGATGGAAAGTTGTGAAGGACGAGGAAGAGGAGTACAAAAGGTGGAGTTGGATCAGGAATGCGATGGGGGAAGAGGATTAGAAATCAGACCTATAGTGGTATGATGCTGTATAGCAAGGGTGCGCAGGAATACGGAAAGGTAGACGGAAGTCGCCGGAGCCGTCCGCCCCAACAGCGGTGGCCGGCTCCGAAGAGCCGGCCCTGTTAAGCCGTCGCCCAGCGCCAAGCGGCTGCTGCGCCTAATACAGCTTCGTGATTTTCCACCAGTTGATATCGAATCCGCCGGTGACGGCGTAGAGGCCGAACTGGTAGGTGCCGGCAGAAATATTCACCTCGTGCGAGACGGTTCGATACGTGGAGAAGCTGCCAGTATTCGGGATATTGATCTCGCCCAGGACGGTAGCGCCGCCGTTCAGGTCAAGCGACAGTTTGCCACCGTCGTTGGGCGTTGCGATCCGGTACTCGACCAAATATCGACCAGACGTCGGGATATTGACGCCCGTAAACGCGATCCAATCCTGGTTGTCGATGCCGCCGACGTTTTGCCCGCCACCGGTATCCGGCGTCGTTTCGGTCATGACGCCGCTCATGGCGTTATAACTCTCCGCCTGAAATGTGCGGGTGAAGCAGCCGCCAGGACTCAATTCGCAGATGTCGTTCTTGTTGGTAGACACCTTCAAATCGTCATACCAGATGTAAGAATCGTTCTGTGGCGCGAAGGCGGAGGTGGCCCCGCCGAAGAAGGAGGAGAAGTACGCTTTGTCGACCAAGTCGCCGTTGCGGACAAAGCGCAAGCCAGTAATGTTGGCGGCCGAGACGCCGTTGTACCAGATTTGAATTTCGCCGTCGGGGTTGGCGTTACCGGCCGTCACGGTATTCACCTTCAGGCGCTGTACGATGTTGACCCAGGTGCCACGGGGGTAATAGATGTCGGCACCGTTGTTTTTGAGTATGGCATAGTCACCGTATTGGCCGGCGTCGTCCATATGATAGTAGTAGATTGCTGCCTGACCGCCCGCACGCCAAATCATCCGGGACGTGAAACCGTTATAGCCGGTGCAGGGAATGCCGCCCGAACATGCGCCGCCGCCGGCGAGACCGAGTCCTAATTTGCCTGCATGCTCGGTCGTGCCCCAACTGAAGTCACTGCTGAACCGCACCCAGTATGACAAATAATATTCCTGTCCAGGCGTAATATCAAATGGAGCCTGTGCGCCGGAGTTAGGCGGATCGATTTGCCCTGCAGGATAAAAGACGCGAAGCGACTGGCCCCCTGAATGATTGAAATTGTAGCCGTCCATCCACGTTCTCGTGCTCATGCCGAAGTCCCACGGCGCACTCCAGCCGTCAATGCCCCATTGTGCCAAAGTGTAAGCGCTTCCTCTCGCGGGCCGCTCAAATGTATTATACTTTGGGGCCGCCATCGCCTGGACGGATCCCATCACAATAAACAAGACAAGCGCAAGCAGAAAAATTTTGACTTTCATAACATTCCTCCTAATCGTTATTGGGTCCAACGGGCAATGCATGCGAGCTGTTCTCGGTGACTTTTCGATCCTTACCCAGCAAGTTCGTGCATTCTCCTCCTCTCCATTGAGCTAACAAAAACACCAAGAAAACGGAAGGCCGCCAGTTCTTGGTGTTTTGCTCATTTCTATTGTAGCTGCGGAGCCGTAGACCCACTACTATCCGATATTTGGAAAGGCATCCGTTTTCATGGCGAGGGCTCGAAACGCACTTTGCATTTTTTAAACATATCAGCAAAGTTTATCCTCGAAGTGGCTCTATGCCATCGGTAACGCTTCCGTCCGTGAAATGACGGTGGAGCCGTTTATCTTTGGATTCTTGCCGATTTCGCTTATTGTTTCCACGGTGGATCGCCGTATTTATGCAGGATTTCGTTGACCTTATTAATGGAGTAGGGGATGACAAAAGCAAGCGCTGTGCAGAGAAATACATCCCAGGATGGCAGCATGTGTACAAAAGCTTGAAGCATATGGCTTATCACTCGCTTCTATTAATATCTCCGATTCGGCGAATCGCAACCTGAACATGCACTTCAATATCCATGGTTGAGAACAGATGATCGCCATCGTTCCAATCCTTTTCCATGGTTTTCCACTGCCTGTAGTGATTTTGGTTCAAATATTCGCCTAAGCCGACGACATCTTTTTTATATTTTTTCTGCAGGACACTGATGGTGTTCAAACTAACCTGTTCAACGCGATGTTCAACTTCTTGCTCAAGGAGATTCACGATTTTCTCATCCGTGAGATCGAACTCGTGGGAGGATTTGTTCAGACTGCCCTCTGCTTTGATAGAGACAATCAGCTTTTGGACCTTGTTGTCGGCGATGACCGCACGGAATCGGCTGTTCTCGTTGTCGAAGGTGAAATTAATAAGCTGCCCTTCTACTTGGGTTTCAAGATCGCCGCCTCGGACATCTCCTTTCAGCAAGTTGAGGCCAAGGGTCTCTTCGTTGTTCAAGAATCCGATGAACTGGTTCTGGGGCGAGAACACCGCAGCTCCCGTAAGCGAGATACCGCCGCCAGAGGAACTCACTTTTTGAATGGTGTAACTGACATCTTTAATAAGCTGCTCATGCAGATCGCCGATGCGGGTTGCAGGAACCATGTTGTTATTGTTTTTAATGTTGTTGATCGTCGATTCGACATAGTTGATGGGATACTTTTCATTCTTAGCATCGATGGATAATACTTTTTTGGCTGGCCCTTCGCTAATTAATATTTTGACACCGCGCCGAATTTCATTGTTCCGCAAGAAATAGTCCAGAATATCCGCTAAACTGGTGGGCGTCCGCAAGAGCTCGGAAGAGATTACAATAATCTGGAGATGTTCAAAATACGGCGAACGGCTCGTTTCCGAGGCAATTTTGGCTGTAATCGCAGGCATCGTATTCCCGGATGCGCCAAGGTTAAAATACGTACCTCCTTTGGTTGTACCGGCTGTACCGCTGGTGCCGCTTGTCTGTTTCAGCCCGGCAGGGATGATAATCTGGTAAGTACCGAAGTATTTTGTCGTCTTGGCTGTCTGACCTTGTTCGTCGTCGCGCTGTGCACCTTGATCCACAGCCACGCCGGTGACAAATCCGCGCTGATCAATCTCAACGCGATCCCAGCAGCCGGGTAGTAGAAGCAGGAACATGATCAACGCAATCCACAACAGTTTCCTCATAGCTGCTTCACTCCGCGTATTTTGGCTACCGCATACAGCAGGCAGGGGATCATGATACCTACCAACAGGCCAATATAGCTGACATAATCCCCTAATCTACCAAACTGCGTGACATTCTTAGGCACCATGCTCAAGAAGTAAATGAAGGGGCTTAGGATGAAAACCGATTTCTTGTGGGGCAGCTTGGGAAAGAGTGAGCTGAAATTGTACACCGCAAGATCGATTGCCATGCAGGCCGTATTAAAGATCGTCATCACCCATATCGTAAAAAAGATCGATTCGAATCGCTCGAAAAACTCCCCTGGAATTTGAATTTCCTTGGCGAGCTCAATGGACGGATAGTCGATTTCTTTGAGGGCATATTGGGTAAAAACGCCTACGCAAATTAGATAAACGGCGATATACAGCACCATCGGAATGGCAACGCCAATCAGCACTGCTTTAGGGGCTTTGTGGGGATTCCGCATCATGCTGATGTAGAAAAGAATCAACTCAAAGCCCAAAAAGGAAGGAACCGAGTTTTTCGCCGCGGTTAACAAGCCCTTCCAATCGCTCACGAAAAATGGCTTTAACGACTTCACTTGGAAAATGTCTAAGCTAAACAGCAGCACAATGCCAATCATAAATAAAACAATCGGCAGAAACATCATATTGAGTCGAATGATCCCAATACGGGATCCGGCGACGCTGTACACCAGGACCAGTAAAAAAATTAAAGCGACGACTTCAACAGGCGTGCGCTCAAATAAATACTGCTTGGAAATATTGGCAATCGCCCGGATGACGTAAGCGCTGAAGCAGATATAGTACACAGAAAGACTGCCTACAAGGAGCGCGGCGATGGGCTTGCTGACGAGTCTTGATGTAAAAGCGAAGAATCCTTCCTTGTAATAAAGGCCGGCATATTTAGCCAAAATGTAAGCAGCAGTCAGTAAGAGAAGACCTGCTCCCAGAATCGAGATCCATCCGTCAGAGGCTTGGGTCGTTTTGGCAATTACCCTGGGCAAGGTCAGGATGCCAACGCCGACGACCATGGAAGTGACGGTAACGACCATATCCAACACACGTATCTCTTCGGTGTAGCTGTCAGAATTCGTGTTCATCGCATCACCGCCCTTCTTTCTTCAAACGCTTTGTATCCAGCGGTTTCATAGTCTCGGGGCGTTCCTCCATAAAGGTGAGTGGCGCACGCACAACGGTATCTTTCATATCTTTGGCAAAAAAAGGCGCCGCAGGCGCTGAATACGGGATGCCAAAGCTCCGCAAGTTGACAAAGTGGATGCTGATCATGATGAACGCAAGAATGATGCCGTACAGGCCAAAGGCAGCCGCGGCAATCATGATGGCAAACCGGATCATGCGCAGTGAAATGGCAAACGAATAAGATGGAAAAGAAAACGAGGCGATTGCGGTAACGGCCACGACAATGACCATGACCGGACTGACGATCCCCGCAGTCACCGCTGCCTCGCCGATGACCAGACCGCCGACAATGCCGATCGTTTGACCGATCGCTTTGGGCAACCGCACCCCGGCTTCCCGCAGTAACTCGAGCGTTGTCTCCATCATGAACGCCTCGACGACTGCGGGAAACGGAACACCTTCCCTGGAGCCGGCAATGGAAAAAGCCAGCTTCGAGGGAATCATCCCATGATGATATTCCAACAGTGCAATATAAAGCGCAGGCAGGAAGGTCGCGATAAACCCGGAGAATACCCGCAGCACCCGGGTGAGGGTAGAAATCAGCCAGTTCTGGTAGAAATCCTCCGGCGAATGAATGTTGGATACGAACGAGATGGGAAGAATGAGCACGAACGGATCGCCGTCGACTAAGATGGCGGCACGGCCCTGCAGCAAGGCACCGGACACTTTGTCAGGTCTTTCTGTATTGGAGATGAGCGGGAAAGGGCTAAGAAAGCTGTCCGCAATCCAGTGTTCAACGGTCGCCGAGCCAGCAATATCATCAATCGAAATACTGTTCAATCTTCGATCGGCTTCCTGGACGATTTCCGGCTGAATAATATCTTCAATGTAGGCTAGCACAACCTGCCTTTTGGAACGGAGGCCCAGCTTGTAAGTCCGGAGCCGGAGTCTGGGGTCGCGCAGCCGTCTGCGCAGCAGCGCAGTATTGGATCGAAGATCCTCAATAAAGCCTTCGTGCGGCCCGCGAATGACAGACTCGGTTTGCGGCTCTTCGATGCCCCTGCTTTTCCAGCCTTGACTGTCAATACTGAACATCTGCGCAAGGCCATCGATGAAGAGTACGCAGTTGCCGGCTAATACGGTGTTAACGGCATCCTCTAACGTACGGGAAGCTTCCGTATCTAGATTCGCTACAATAACTGAAGCGACCTGCTTCGCAAACTCATCCATTGAAGTAATGCCGTAATCGGAAAAGTACACCAGCAACGGCTTGATCAACTCTTCGTAAATCGTCACCTTATCGACAAGACCATCGATGCAAACAACCGTACAAGGATGCGCGGCTTGTCCGATTGTAAATGTCCGGATGACTAAATCGGTAGGAGCGCCAAGCGCATCTTTAATCCAGGCGGAATTGTCTGACATTTGACTGAATATTGGCGTCATGCCTGAACCGGGAGCAGCCGCTTGCTGCCGCGAGTGCTCCCAGCTTTTTCGGGATAAGAGATATTTAAAAAGCACGGCAGTCCTTCTTTCTGTCACCTTTCCATCAGTTATCCCCAAATCCGGGAGAAATAAAACCATTGTTCGCGGACGGTGCTGATTCCGTAGGGCGAGAAAAAAGCCCTTTCCGTTTGAAAGTGGAAAGGGCTCCTATCAATTCTAGTTGTCGCTATAGACGACATCGTCAAACAACATATTTCCCGCGTTCCAGCTGCGGAACCCGATCTGCCCGGCAGTTGTCGGCAAACCGGCAATCGATCCTGTATACACCTGCGAGCCGTCCACCCACAGCGTGACGGTCGATCCGGTGAACTGGATCTTTACGGTATAAGTGGTGCCGCTAGCTAACGCAGGGCCTGTAAAGTTGCCGTACTGGCCGGCGCCGTTCGTCCACGCCCACGATGTGCCGACGTCGTAGCCGAGAGCAGCCCATGTGCTAGTGCCGCTGTACCGGAACACGGCCTGGAAGCGGCCGTTTGCATTTTGCGGCGTCACTTTGAACGTGTAGACGCCGTCCGCCTTGGCCGGCGAATTGCTGTCGACGACAACGGTCGAGCTATTATTCGCAACGATCGCAAGGCCGTTCGAGACGGGCGAGACAGTTCCGGTGCCCAGCACGCGGTTCCAGCCGCCCAGGCCGCTGTTGAAATCCTGCGTATAGGCGGAAGATCCACCGGCCTTAAAGATATTGATTTCCGCTGCAGACGCCCAACCGCCACTGCCCGCAGTCGCCTCCAGGCGCACGTAGCTGGCGGTCAAGGCAGGAAAGGCCGCGCTTTTCTCCGAAGCGTCGTTCGCCCATGTTCCGCTAGCAGCCAGCATAAACGCGCTGCCATCGGTGCTTGTATACACCTTGTAGCCGGTGATATTGCCATTGGTACTGCCGTCCTGTCTCGGCATCACGCGAATTTGGTTCACGGCGTAGCTGCCGCCGAGATTCAACGTGATCGACTGCGGGAGCGGGTTGGATAAGTTCCACTTCGTATGCCAGATCGTGGACAGATTCCCGTCCAGCACATTAGCCGCCGCATTGTTGTCGCTGCCGGTTTCCTCGCTTGTCGCCAAGGCAGTCATCTGCCCTTGCGGAATCAGCGTCGGATCAGCCGGGGCCGTGCCGCCAACCGTCACTTTCAGATCATCCATGATGAAGTCGGTACTGTTGCCGTTCACCTTTTGAATCCCGATCCAGCTGTTGCCGGAGGCGCCCGCTGTGAATACCTTTGTGAAGGTGGTCGGTGAAGCCGCCGCGCTCAAAGGCGTGGAGGAAACGGTCGCCGTCCCGTCGCCGACAAGGAAAGCGTAATCGCCGGCGGCTTGATTCTCGTAGCTGAAGGTGACCGTATACGTCGTCCCCGGCACAAAGCGCAGCGTCTGCGGAATCGTCTGGTAGAGAAGGCCCGCGGATTCCTTATGCGCCATCAGCGACCAGCTGCCGCCCAGGACATCGTCAATCGGCCGTCCGTTCCAGCCTTTTTGCGTGAACGGCGCGTGCAGCCTCATCAGGTGCGTTCGCGGATCGTTGACACCGCCGGCTGCGCCTTTGATGAACGGATACCAGCCGTCCGGCACATGTTCAAAGTCCTGCACGAAGTAGGCATTGTCCGGGTTCGGAGTGCGAACGCTGCGCTCCAGCCGCACATCGTCGAAAGTCACCGAAGACGAACCGGAGTCTGTGCGCAAATACAGCGTGGCGGTGGTCGAACCGGCCGGCACATCGAACCAGACGTACATGCGCTGCATCGTCGTATCCCGTTTGGCGTCGGCGGCAATGTAATTTTTCCACAAGGAGCTGTCCGCATACGTGTTAACATCGGCGCCGCCGTAGTCTTTCACGCCGAGGTAAACCTTCCGTCCGCTGCTGGTCGAGACATAAACGGATGCATAGTAAGTACCGGGCGTCAGGCCGGTCAAGGTCTGGCTGACCGTGGTCGTGCTCGAGGCGCTGCCGATTTTGAGCTCGTACTGGCCGTTGGTGTTCCGCGAGACGGATGCTCCCGTGCCGGCCACGGCCCAAGCGGACAGATTCCCTCGATTAAAGCCGGGGTCCTGCACGCCGGCGCCTTCGCCATAAGAGCTGACGGCAGAGGAGGAAGCCGCTCCTTTATACACAACATAGGCCGTATTCGCCGCTGCCGGAATCGTGATCTGATTTCCGGTCACGGCGAGATCGCTGACGAGCGTCCGGCCCTGATCCGAGAGCTGGTACAGCTTGACCGTGCTCAGCCCCGCCCAACTGGCCGGCAGCTGCCAAGCCGTGCTGCCCCCCGCAGCGTTCCAGTGATACAATTTGTCTTCCGTGTCGGGGTTCCAAGGGAGCAGGTAGGCGCTGCCGTTCAGGATTGTACGCCCATCCTTCGTGATGACCCGCGTGCCGCTGGTATTGCTGACGGTGACATTGCCGGTGAGGTTAATCGTGTTCGCCGTCCATTTCTGAATCGGAAAATGCTGCAAATACTTCGTCGGCAGATCCGTCCCGAACGTCATGTTAATCATGGCATCGAAGCTTGTTTTTCCCTGCCAGCCTTCATAAGCGGAGAGCTCCGTACCGCCGAGCAGCGGGTCGCGGGCAATCCAGGTATCCTTTTGGTGGTTGCGCAGGAAGCGGGCGATCTGGCTGTTGAAGCCTTTGATGTTCGATCCGCCGTAATTATAATCGACGGCCCAATGGTTCCAGATGCTGTTGTACTCGTGATCGGAAGGGAACTCCGTCGCGAGCGGCCAGCCCAGGGAATTCACTTCCCGTGCCGCCTGGCGGCTGTCCCAGCCGTTCGACTGCCATACGTCGATATAAATGTAGCCGAGGTTCGGCACCTGATTCTTAAGCTGCTGTAGGCGCGACAACCGGCTGCCGGAAGTGGAATCGTACCGCTTGTTGATATAGTACGAAGCGTCCAGCCAGTCCCAGCCTGGCGCCGTTTTGTTCACGAGTGTCTCATTGAACGCCTGCGCCTCCGGATACGATTCGGTCCCGTTAATATGGACGCCGTAGAACGCATTGTAGGCGCTTCCAGCATTGACGAGTGTGTTCAAATCCTCGGCGCCGCCTTGGCGCTGGCCGATGTCGCCATAGTCCGGGTGCCCGGAATCATGGCCTTCCGAGCCATAGCCCTTGAGCAGCACCATTTGGCCGAGTCCGTCGGTGGCGTTATAGATGCGCTTCGTCTCGTCAAGCGTCTTGGTAAACGGGTTCGTCGCCTGGCTCGCAAAATTCATCGGAATCCGCTGCACGACGAGATCCGGTACTTTGTCAGCGCCGAGCGGATTGTTCATGATGCTGCGGAAGGCGATGGCGCCGTCCTGCCAATCCACGCTGCCGTCGCCGTTGGCGTCCGGCGTAATGGCAACCTTGGCGCTGGGCAGGGGATCCGGCGTCGTCATGTCGCTGGCCCGGTAGATCCAGGCGCCGCTCCAGAGACCCGTGCGCGAGTAGCCGGTTTTGGCTACCGTCTGCTCCTTCACCCGCCCGTCGTTATCCGCATTCTCGGAGACGGCGTTCGTCCAGAGCCCGCCGGCGAGCTGACTGGTGTTCAGAAATCCATACATGTAATCGACCGCCGCACTGTCGGCAGCCGGGGAGCCGGTGACGGTTTTGAACGTATCACCGGACCCGGTGACGGCTGTGTACATGCGGCTTCCTGCAAAAGCGGCGCCGGACTGCGTGCTGCGAACGGCGAGCAAGTTATGGTTGCGGATTTCCAATGTGGCAACCTTGGCGGTGCCATTTTCGGCGATATGGGTGACGTCCCATAAGAGCGTGTTGTTCACGACTTTCATTTGAATCGTTAAGACAACTTGCAGCGAAGCGAATGTAAGCGTATACAATGCAGTGTCTGATGAGGGAGATGAGAAGGCGACGGTGGGGGTGTAGGCAGTTCCGTTAATGATCATCTGATTCAGCGTATCCTCCGACCCGTACATCACAGCACCATTCGTCAGCCATGTATACTGGGATACCTGGGGAAACGAGGTATCCACATCCACGCGCAAGACGGAAGATGCGATGGATTGGGTGGCTGCGCTCGCCGTGCGGTAAAACCCGGTGGCGAAGGGACTGATAGCGGGCGCAGCCTGTAAAGCTAAGAGGGCGGACAGGGCGATGCTTAATTTTTGCGAAAATCGTCGGGGTCTTCGAGTTATCATTTCATCCTCTCCTTCGGATTGTGATGGACTTCTCCTTAACTATAGCAGGGAGGGGGCCGCCGAAGGCTTGATACATTTTGTTTAAAGATGATATTTTTTGATAAGCTTGATCACGACCTCGTCTGATCTCGATACACCTTCGGACTAAAGCCGGTCACTTTCTTGAAAATACGGCTAAAATGCTCCGGATTAAAGTAGCCGATTTCTTCCGAAACGTCTGCGATTCGGTGGCCATGGGCTAGGAGCCGCTTCGCTTCCTCGATCCGCAGGTTCGTCAAGTAGTGGATGAAGTTGCTGCCCACTTCCTTCACGAACTGCTTGCTCAAATAGCTCTCGCTGACGCCGACCATGTCGCTGATCAGCGTTTGGTTGACCTCCTCGCGGAAGTGGAGGTCGAGGAACTTTTTGGCGGCGGCGACGGGCGGGGAGAAACGAAGTGCATTTCCCTTGCCGTCATGCAGATGCGTGTGCACCCGCTGCAACAGCGAGCGCAAGTAGTTCAGCGTGTCCGCGCACGTATCGAGCTGCTTCACCGCCTGCAAAGGGCTGAGCGCCGACGGCTGCACGTCCTCGATGCGGATGCCCTTGGCGTAGAGCACCGCGCCGATGTCCCACACAACGTCGCCGAAAAACGCTCGCAGCGCCGACGGCGGCTCCGGCCTTGCACCGGGCAGCCGCTTCTCCAGCTGCCCGAACACCCGCAGCCATTCGCCTTCGTCCGGCTGCTTCAGCGCTTGCGGGAGGCTGAGGCGTATCGCCTTCAGCTCCTCCCACAGCTGCGCCTTGCCCCCGGCTGCGGGGGCAAGGGCCAATTCCGGGAACATTAGCTTGCCGGTTCCCTCGTAATAGCTCATCGCCGCCAGCTGAGCCGCCTGGCGGACCAAACGGCTCCAGCGCGCGCAGCCGCTGCCGAGATCGCTTACGCCGGCGGAGACGGCGGCGTTGACGAACTGGAGCAGGCGCGTTTGCATCAGCGAGAGCGCGCTGCTTACTTTAGCGCGTATCGCGGATTCGCTGCGGTCGTGCGGGAAGACGCAAAGCAGCGCATACCCGCCATCCTCCAGGCGCACGATTTCGTGGAGGATGGACAGCTCGTGCAGCACCGTCTGCATCGTTTGCTGAACAAAGCCCTGCGTCTTCGCGAGATCGAGCGAGCCCGCAGGCTGTATGACGATCACCACCTGATTCTTCTCGTGCACAAGCGCGGTCTCGGCCAACCGGGTGCGATCAATCGCCGGCGCTTCCCCTTGGGGATCAAACGCCAGCAGCTCTTGCAGAAACGCTTCCTTCTCCCAGGGAGCACGCGCAGACGCCGCTTGGCTGCCCTCCTGCGCGGAAGCCGTCCCCTCGTGCAGGCGCGCCACCTCCTGCACGGCCTTCTCGATCACCGGCACGATGTGCGCTTCCTCCATGTCCGCTTTGACAATGTAGTCCAGCGCGCCGAGCAGGAACGCTTCCCGGACATAACTATAATCGCTGTAAGCGCTTAGCATGATCGTGACAGGACGCCGTGGAACGTCGGGTTCCCCCAGCGCCTTGAGCAGCTCGATCCCGCTGAGCCGGGGCATCTGAATATCGGCGAGCAGCAGGTCGATGTCGCTGCGCTGCCGAAGCTGGGCCAGCGCCTCGCTGCCGTCGGCCGCTTCGCAGACAATGCGGATGCCGAAAGCATCCCAGTCAATCAGCCGATGCATGGCAAGGCGGACGAGCGGTTCATCATCGACAATCATCATGTTGATCATGGAGGTTCCTCCTTTGAGAGAAGTTAAGCGAGATCAGCCCTTCACTGCGCCATCCATCAATCCCTGGAAGATGAAGCGTTGAAACACGAGATAGAACAGCACGCTGGGCAGCAGCACCAGAATAATGCCGGCGCAGAGCGAAGCCAGATCGGACGTGCGCTCCCCGACAAACGACATCAGGGCGGTTGGCAGCGTGAGCAGTTCTTTTCGCGGCATATACAAGTTCTGCACATAAATGTCGTTCATGATCGTCACGCTTTTGAGAATGCCCAAGGTCGCCGTCGCCGGCAGCAGCAGCGGAAAAATAATCGACCGGAACACCCGAAAGTACGAGGCCCCGTCCATCATGGCGCTCTCATCGAGCTGCGGCGAAATCTTTTCGAGAAATTGCATGTAGATGTAGATTTGCATAATATCCGTGCCTATATAAATCAAGAGCGGCGCGCCAAGCGTATTGTAGAGCCCCATAGCATGAATCAGCTGAAAACGGGCAATTTCCGTAGTATAACTGGGGATGATCATGGCGACGACAAAGAGCAGCAGGACGGCTTTTTTCATCTTAAAATCGAAACGGTTCATAATGTAGGCGGTCATCGTGCCCAGCAACGCATTGCCGAGGATACTCACGACCACCATGACAAGCGTATTGCGCAAGCCGAGAAGAATATGACCTTCCTTGAAAGCATGCACGTAGTTATCCCAGTAGAGCAGATTCTTAGGCATCAAGGAAAAAGGGGAGGTCGCTCCCAGCTCCGTGTTCGTTTTGAACGAGCCGAATACGACGAGCAGAATCGGAATAAAGACGATCACACACATGCTGATAAAAAGTATATAGTACACCGCGCCTCCGAGCAATTGGCGTTTGGCGTCTGCACGCAGCGTAGGCATTAGGCTTCGCTCCTGTCTTTAATAATCCAGTTTTGTAGGGCGGAGAAGACGATAATCAGGAAAAGCAGAGATACCGCCATCGCCGAGGCGAGTCCGTAGTTATTGTAGGTAAACGCCGTTTGCAACGAGAACAAACCGAACGTGGAACTGGCCGTTCCCGGTCCGCCGCCTGTCATGACGTAAGGAATGTCATACTGCAGCAGGGCGCCGGAGATGTTCAGGAACAGGATCATTTCCATGACCCGCCGGATGCCTGGCAGCGTAATGTGGCGCAGCTGCAGCCAGAAGCCGGCACCGTCCATTTTGGCCGCTTCGTACAGATCCTGGGGAATGGATTGCAGGCCCGCCAGCATGAGAATAATATGCACACCGCTGAAGCGCCATAGCGAGACGGCGACCAGCGAATAATTGACCACATGGAGGTTGCTCAGCCAGCCGGTAATGAGGGATTGGAGCCCAAGGCTCTTCAGCAGCACATTGAGCGGCCCACTCACGGGACTGTAAATATAGCTGAACATGTAGGCGACGGCGATCCCGTTAATAATGTAGGGCATCAGCACCGTAAACCGGAAAAACGCGCTTCCCCGCATCGTGCGGTTCAGAAGCACGGCCATCATGAGTTCGACGGGGATGAACAGCAGGTGGATGATGAAATAGATGCCGTTATTGCCGATCGCTTTCCACGCATCTGGAAAATCGAACAGCAGCTTATGGTAATTATCCAGCCCAATGTATGACAGAGCGGGGCTGTAGCCGTCCCAATTCGTAAAGCTGTACCGGAACAATTGAAACGTCGGATAGATGAGGAACAACAGCATCAGCGATACCGGGACGAACAGGAACGATCCGATGATGATTTTTTTCTGCAGCGTATAGCTCACTTCACTCACTCCTTGCGCGTTCTGGGTATAAAAAGGGTACTACCTGCGCAATCAGCAAATAGTACCCTGGACGGTCATTACTTCCCTGCGGCGTCCATCGCTTTTTTCCATTTGTCATTCAATTCTTTCTCGTAGGCATCGATGGACTTGCCTGAGAAAATCGTCTGTGCGGCTTTCTTCGGATCGAACTGTGCGGCTGCGCTGACCTTGGCGTACGCCTCATCCGTTCCATAATAGATGAAAGGTTTGTAAGGATTCGTCGCCGTCCACTTGTTGAAAAATGGCAGATCCGACGTAATGCCGTTCACCGTGGAGAACTGCTGCTGTTTATTGATGTAAGCCGTGTACACGTCTTTGCTGAACATCCACTCGTAGAACGCTTTGGCTTCTTCGACGTTCTTGGAATTCTTGTTAATGCCGATGTTCATGTCGGACATCATCATCGATTGCACGTCGCCGGAGGCCGTATCGTTGAATGGAAGCGGGAAGACTGCCAGGTCGTCGTCGGACTTAACTTTTTCCATATACGAAGGATAATACCACTGTCCCAGCGCGATCATCGCCGCTTGCTTGGCTTCGAAGGCCTGCGTCGACTGGTCAAAAGAGACCGATAACGCGTCCGGGCCCGCATACTTTTTATCCGCGATCTCTTTGATGCTCTTGCCGATCTTGTCAAACATGCTGCCCGCTGCGAATGGGGCTGGATTCTTCGCCAGGTTGGCGAGATATTGCTCATCGCCGGACAGGATGTGCGGGCCGTACTCCATCAGCGGGTAGAACGTCCAGTCGTCCTTGCCGCCGAGCGAGAGCGGGATGTATTTTCCGCCGGCTTTTACCTTCTCCATGACGGCCATGAATTCTGGAAACGTTTTCGGAACGTTGATACCCAATTCCTTAAAAATACTCGGATGATAATACACGAACTCCGTAAACGAAACGAGCGGAGCGCCGAGCACTTTGCCGTCGACCTTGGTCGGGTACTTGTTGGCCTTGACGGCGTTCAGATCGTCGAGCGGAAGGAGCGCTTGCTTATAAATTTGAAAATGAACCGGTTTCAAATACATCAAGTCGGGCAGATCGTTCGCCGCCAGCCGCACTTTCAAGTATTGGCCGCCGTTATCCGGCACTTTCTCGACTTCAACGGAGACGTTTGGCTTTAATTTTGTATACTCCTTCGCTTTCTCCGTCCAGAAATCCAGATCCGTCTTCGTATCCCACATCGCCAGTTTCAGTTTGACCGGTTCAGCCGGCTTGCTCGTTTGCGCTGCTTTCGTGCCTTCCGGCGCAGCGCTTCCAGCAGGTGTGGTTGCCGGCTTGTCGCTGCTGCATCCCGTCAGCACGGCCATCGCCGCCACGCTCAGTACAGCCAAGGATTGAACCCATTTTTGTTTACGCATCGCTTGGACCCTCCATGTGATTTCGATTAGGTTTTCTTACCTTGCTTTCATCTTAATCGATGCCAGGCGGCGGTCGAATGATCGTTTTTGCACAAAATTTGATCTATTTTGAACTGCCGTCCAATTCCGAATCTGTGTGATGAAGGATGATCGGCAAAGCGAGGTTCACGCGTGTTCCAGTGGGTTCAAGCCGTTCCAGGGCAACACCATACTCGTCACCGTAGTGCAGCAGGATGCGCTTATGGACGTTGAGGACGCCCATGCCGCTGAACGTGTGCTCCCGATCCGAGGCGGTCAGCTGCGCAAGCTGCGCATCGGTCATGCCTTGACCGTTGTCGCTGATCGCGATAAGCAGACGCCCTTCCGCCTTCCGCATCGTGATGTCGATGACGCCGCCTGCGTCTTTCGCGGCCAAGCCGTGCGTAATGGCATTTTCCAATATCGGCTGCAGCAGCAGCTTCAGCACGTAAGTACCGGCTACCGCAGGATCAACGTCCCACTTCACGTCAAATTTATGACCGTACCGGGTTTCCATGATGAAGATGTACATCTTCAAATTCTCGATCTCCTCTTCGAGCGGGATCAATTTGCCGCCCCGGTTGAAGGAGGAAGACACGAGCCGGATGAGCGCCTGCGTCATGTGGCGGATGTTGTCCACACCGCTGATCATGGCCATGAGTTTAATCGCGTTCAGCGTATTAATGAGAAAATGCGGATTGATTTGCGACTGGAGCGCGGCAAATTCCGCTTGCTGTTTCGCTTTTTCCTTCTCTTCCGTTTCCCGGATGAGCAGTTTGATCTGATCCATCATATGGTTGAACGTGCGCCCGAGCGTTACGGTTTCCGCGCTGCCGGAGGCTTCAATTTTCGTATTGAGATTGCCGTCCATGACGCGCGACATTTTTACAACGAGCACGCGAATCGGCTTCATGAACTTGTGCAGCAGCGAGAAGGAGATGAACAGGAAGATTACAATGACAATCGCTGTTGCCAAAAGAATCAGCTGATAAATGCTGTGATATTTCGCCGTCAGCTCGCTGTACGGAATTTTGTAGACGACCTTCCAATTGGCCGTGCCGACGGTTGCGTAGGCGATCAGCATTTTTTCGCCGTGCAGCGTTGTGACGAACGTGCCTTCCGGCGCTTGCGTAATCGCACTGAGCAGCTGAGGATCTTCCTCCTGCTCGCTGGGCGGCAGGTTGTAGCTCGATGCGATGGCTTCGCCGTCCGCCGTCAGGATGCGAAATGCGGCTGAGCCGGTGATCGGGTTCTGCCAGAGCATTTTCTCGAAGTAGTCACGGCTGAACACGATATAGATAAAATCGATGTTGTGCAGCATTTGGTAATAGCTGGGGCGGATCGCTGTCACGATGGTTGCGGTATCCGGGGCGCCATACAGCACGCCCGTCATCTTGCCCAGGAAATGAACATGATCCTGCTCAGCGATCGTAGCGGGGTACCAGGCTGTGCGGCGAAGGTCGTTCGCGCTGACAGCGAGATCTTTTAAATACGTATAGCTGCCGCCACCTTGATAAAAGAAATTGATCGACTGCACCCGCCCAGACATGGAGGAGCTGTATTTGCCAAGCGCCTTGGACAGGTCGTTGTAGTAGGGCTGCCGCTCGCCGGAGGCGGATTCGTGCAGCTTCGTCGCGATGTCCAGCACTTCGGAATCCATGCCGACGGCGGCGGAGAACGTGACAACGTTGTTGATCTCCTGCTCAACGGAATACTTGACCGCATGCAGCGTCTGCAAGGTCCGATCCGTCGTTTGCTCTATCAGATCCCGCTTATAGACTTGCAGAATTGTCGCGGAAATAGTCAGAATCGGAAGCACGACCATCGTAAACAGCAAAATATAAAGCGTCGTAGACGTTCGCCATGGTTTGCGGAGCAGGTTCATCGGCTGTTCGACCTCATTTTCGGGAAGGGTGGAGGAGCTTGATAAGATAGACATTAACATAGGGGGAGGGGGGAGGTGTAGTGTTGTTTGCGTAACTTGTGTAGAAAACTGAAAGACAATAGTTCGTTTCTCTCCTATGTTTGGGAAGCGTTCTCAACTACAATTAGCTCAATTTGAGGGATGTCGGGAAGGCAGATGAGACGAACAGGACGGGAGCCGACAGTTTGTGAGGAGGTGTACAGGCGGCGTGCAAGCCGTTGAAGGGTAAAAAGTCTCAAGTCAGCAAAGTTTGCTCGTTTCTTATGTAAGGGTTTACATCAAGGAAGGTTGAGGAGGCACATAATGATGGAGATGGTGGTTGAAAAAGGGAAGCAATTAGGCGCCGTTCTGTTGCTGGCTGTACTAGGCGTCATGCTCATGGCGCTGCTGGGTTCCACTGAAGCTGCGGCAGCGAACACGACATATTATGTCGATGCCGGGCAAGGCAGTGATGCAAACAACGGCACTAGCGCATCTACGGCTTGGAAGACGTTAGCAAAGGTCAATGCGACGACGTTTCAGCCTGGGGATCGCATTTTGTTCGAAGCGGGGAACACGTGGACGGGACAGCTATATCCCAAAGGTTCGGGTTCTTCAGGCAGCCCGATTGTGATTGATCAATACGGCTCAGGCGAGAAACCGAAAATCCAGGGGCAAGGTGCGGTTCAAGCGACGGTATACTTGTACAATCAACAGTATTGGGAAATACATAACCTGGATATCAGCAATCAGGCATCAAGCGGAGTGGGCGATTTCCGGGGCGTTCACATTACAGGGGCAGATATCGGGACGTTGAATTATTTTCGGCTGGATGGATTGAATGTCCATGATGTGACCGGCGAAGTGAACTGGATTGGCGGCGATACGGCGGATAATGCGACTGGCATTAATTTCGCGACAGGCTGGGATCGCTCCAAGCGGACGGGCGGGATTGTGTTCGATATGTCCTCGAATGTGCTGTCACCGGCCAAGGCGACCGTGAAAAGTAAGTTCAACGACGTCGTCATTTCCAATAGTTCAATCAAGAACACGTCATTCGGAGGCATCATTTTCAAGCAATATACGGGAGATGGTCTTGACCATAACGGCAATCCCGCGGTTTCTGTGGGGTGGGGCGTGCGCAGTTCGGCTTCGGATACGAATTGGTACCCGTTTACCAATATCACGATCAAGAACAACTACATTACACAATCGGGCACAAGCTTCGGATGCAATGGCATCTATTTGACGGATACCAAAGGGGCTCTAATTGAAGGCAATGTGGTGGCAGCGGCAGGCACATCAGGGATTGAAACCTACTACGCCGATGATGTCGTCATTCAAAAAAATGAAACGTACGGCGTCGTGAAGAAAGCCGGCGGAGCAGACTATAATGGGATTGACACCGATAAGGGTACGACTAAACAGGTGGTCCAGTATAACTATGTGCACGGGAACGGCGACGGGATTTTGCTGTGCCAATTCAGCTTCGGGGATTCGATCATTCGTTACAATATCATTACCGGCAACTCCAGGTATCAAATTTATCTGCATTCCGATTCAGCGGCGTCCTCGCAAATTTACAATAATACCATTTACAACACGAACAGTACGTACCTGATCTACGGCTACGGCAGCTATATCAACGCCAGCTATACGATTCGCAACAATATTCTCGATTCGGCGAAGAGCGAGGCTGTCCTAACGACTGGCGGAGGCATCGTCTACAATACGAACAGCTATTACGGTTCGGGCTTGACAGTCCCTTCCGGCGATACGAATGCCAAGACAGCTAATCCGCTGCTGGTTAGTCCGGGAACGGGGAGCAGCGGTACGGAGACGAGCGGCCCTGCGCTCAATACGTTGAGCGGCTACCAACTGCAATCGACTTCACCGCTCGTTAATCAAGGCGTGACGATTTCGGGCAACGGCGGTCTCGATTTCTGGGGCGACACGTTATATATGGGCGCAGCGGACATCGGTGCAGATGAGACGGCTGTGGCGGGTGGAGGCAGCACGCCGGTCTACGCGCTCAATGAAACGTTCAATAGCCTGACAACGGGCAGCGCGCCAACGGGCTGGACGGTAACAAACGGTACTAGTCCAAACGCGATTACGATCGCGGAAGTGCCGGACGCAACGCATAAGAGCGCGCAGATCAGCAAGTCGGCGGCTTCCGCCAAAACGTCAATGTCCAAGTCATTCGGCGCTGTATCCGGCACGGTCGTCGTTGAAACAAGGGTGAAACGGACAGAAACGACATCTTGGTGGTGTCTGCCTTACATCTATGATAACGCGGGTGTACTAGCAGCTACGATCGGGTTTGATGGCGGCAATATCAAAGCCAATGTAGGCGGCACATGGACGACGGTGCAGGCTTTCACCGCCAATACGTGGTATGAACTGAAGCTTGTCCTGGATACGAATACCGATAAGTTCGATTTCTATGTGAATGGGACGCTCAAGCTATCCCAGGCTGCGCTTCGGGCGCCTGTCAGCAACATAGCGAAAATCGAATTTTACGCAGACAACTCGCAAACGGGCACGACGCACATCGATAATATATCCGTCTATACGCCGTAACCATTTAAATCCCGAGCTCTATGGAAGAGCTTGGGATTTTATTTTCATATTCTGTCTGATAGTGAAAGAATTTTGTTCATTCCCCTACTTCAAACGAAGGAAACGGGGCTTTTATAATAGGGGCAACTACCTAAGAGGAGGATGAAGAGCTTGAGAAAAAGGAAGTTGCTGGCCTTACTGCAGATGACGGTTCTGTCCGTCGGACTGTTCAGCGGTTTGTTGCCAACGCCAGGTGTCCAAGCAGATTCGGGCACTACTTACTATATCGATGCAACAGGAGGCAGCGATAGCAATGTGGGGACAAGCGAAGGACAGGCCTGGAAATCGCTTGAAAAAGTAAACGCTACCACTTTTCAGCCTGGCGACCATATTGCTTTTAAATCCGGTGAAGTTTGGACAGGGCAGCTGTGGCCGAAAGGATCAGGTACGGCAGGACTGCCCATCGTGATCGATCAATACGGTTCCGGCGCCAAACCGGCTATTCAAGGCCAAGGGCTTGTCGCGGATGCGGTACGCTTGTTCAATCAGGAGTATTGGGAGATTCATAACTTGGATGTCTCCAACCAAAAGCCAGCCACGGCGACGCCGGGCGAGAATTTGGACGATTACCGGGGTATTCACATTTCCGGTGACAATAGTACGACACTGGATTATTTCCGGATCGTCGCTGTTAATGTACATGATGTGACGGGGGAAATTAACTGGATTAGCGGCACACAGCCGAATCCGCCTCAGCCGGGCATCCGTTTTAAGACGGGGTGGGACGGCTCAAAGAAAACAGGAGGGATCGTCTTCGATACGACGGTGCCGAATATTTTCAATCCGCCGAGCCAGGCGACGGTTATTAACGATGTGGTCATTGAAAAGTCGAGCATCAGCAACACTTCTTTTGCCGGCATTGTATTCAAGCAATATACGGGCGATGGCAAGGATGCCAACGGCAATACGATCGCGACCTCCACGGGCTGGGGAGAGCGTGCGAACGGCACGGATCCCAAATTCACCCCACACACGAATATTGTCATTCGGAATAATTACATTACGCAGAAAGACACCGCTTACGGCTGTAACGCCATGTATTTAACCGATATTCGGGGCGGATTGGTCGAGCGCAACGTGGTATACAGAGCAGGGACATCGGGGATTGAAATGTACTACGCCGACGATATTGTCGTGCAGCACAATGAAGTGTATGAGACGACGCAGAAAGCGGGCGGCGCCGACTCCAACGGTATTGATCCCGACAAGGCGACGACTAAAATTTTGATTCAGTATAACTACATTCACGATAATGGCGACGGCATTTTGATCTGCCAATTCTCATTTGGCGATACGATCATTCGGAACAATGTCATTAAAAGCAATACGCGGTATCCGATCTATTTACACTCTGATAAGAAAGCGGTTGCTGAGGTCTATAATAACACCATTTATAACGACAAAAGCAATTACTTGATTTACGGCTACGGCACGTCGCTCGATGCGACGTACAATATACGGAACAATAATCTGTATACGACGAGAGCCGGCGCAACGATTACGACCAGCGGTACGACGTTTTATGAAAATAACAACTACTACGGCAGCAATTTGCTGATTCCGGCCGTCGATACGAAAGCGATGCAGGCAGATCCGAAATTTGTGAGCACGGTGAGCGGTCCGTCCGGCACGGCGGAGACGGGCCCGCAGCTGGATTCTGCGCTGGGCTTCCGTTCGCAATCCGGCTCCGGCCTGATCAATGCCGGTCTCGCGATGCCTAACAATGGTGGCAAGGATTATGCAGGCAAGGCACTGTACAACGGCCTACCGGATATCGGAGCCTTTGAGTACTACACACCGGACGGCGCCACGACGGAGTCCGTCAACGGGAAAATCCGGGATGGAGCGGGCAAAGCCATAGCCGGCGCGAAGGTGTCGCTGCAGGTTGGGGGTACGCCGTATTCGGCAACGACCGATGCGAAAGGCGCGTATGTGATCGCGAATGTGCCGCTCGCTGTCGGTGTGGAGCTAAAGGCGGAAAAAGCCGGTTATCTCACGGCAACGGACACCATCTCGATTCAGCCGCCGAATATGACGACAAAGGATTTGACCATCACGTCGACAAGCCCATACGGCAGTTTGAAGGGCAGCATTTTGGACGAAAAAATGGATGGTCTCCCGAACGTTGCGGTGAGCGTGTTATATGGCGACGACCCGGTAGCCAGCGGTGTAACGGACAGCACGGGCAATCTCACGATGGCACAGGTGCCGATCGGTGATGGCTATACAGTAACCTTGTCCAAAGCAGGCTATTTCCCGGTCAGCAAAAGCAATGTCACGATTACACCGGAGAGTCTGACGGATATTGGCAAAGTGCTCTTGTCCAGTAAACAGCCGCAGGTGTTGTTCAATCATACGTTCAACACCTTGGCAACAGGTACAATGACGTCAGGCAATAACTTAACCGTTAGCGCAAGCGGTGGCAGCGTTGTTGTTGAAGAAGTGCCGAGCGCGCAGGATAAAAGCGTGAAGCTGACGAGATCTTCGAACTCGGGCAACACGAGCCTAGCGCAATCTTTTGCGACGCCGCTTAAGGGGATTGTGACCATCGAGGCGGACTTAAAACGGAACGATACGTATTCAACCGGCAATAACTGGTTCAGTTTGCCTTACGTCTACGGAACCAGCCCTACCCCTGCGAATCCTGGCCTCTCTTTTGCTTTCGATAAAGGCAAGGTCAAAGCGTATGTGGGCACGGCGTCAACAGAATTTATGAGCTATACAGTCGGCAAGTGGTATAACATGCGAATGGTGATCGACACTGCTGCTCAGACGTATGATTTGTACTTCAACGGACAAAAAATTGTCGACCATAGTGGCTTCCGACAATCGATGACTGATATAACGAAGATTGATTTCTATGCGAATAGTTCCAATTACGGCAGTGTGAGCGTGGATAATGTGCGCATAACCCAAGGGATTGGTTATTCCAAAATGGATGCGACGCTGGCGGATGTTGCAAGCTCGGCGGGTGCGGTAGCGAAGTTGGATGACACGCACTACGCTGTTCAGGTTGCCAGTGATGTGACGAGCCTGACACTGACGCCGACGGCTGGCAGTCCGAATGCCAAGTCGATTACTGTTGCGGGCACGCCTGTTGCTAGCGGAACGGCTTCAGTGCCGATTGTGCTGACGGACGATCAGACAGACGTTCCGGTTGTCGTAACGGCGGAAGACGGGCAGACAACTGCCGCTTACACGGTTACGGTCAACCGCATCTCGCCGTTAATGGATGCATCGCTGCGTTCGTTAATTGTATCGGGAGGGGCGCTGAGTCCCGACTTTGATAAGGACGTAACCGATTATGAGGTGACGGTGCCTTATGAGGTTAGTGAAGTGACGGTAACGCCGACAGCCGGAGTTGAGTCCGCGGATATTACGGTCGATGGTACGGGTGTGACCAGTGGAACCCCTTCGGCTCCGATTGCCCTGCTGGAAGGCGACAATATGATCACTGTCTATGTGGTATCGCCGGATGGTACGTCGAATCAGACTTATACCATCACCGTTCACCGCGGGCAAAATCCGTATGGTGCCGTCTCGGGGACAATCAGAGATCAAGGTGGGCAGCTTGTTTATGGCGCCGCCGTGGTGCTGAGAGCAGCCGATGCTGTTTACCAGACGTCCTCGGATGTGAACGGCCATTTTACATTCGAAGAACTGCGGCCGGACACCGCGTACCGAATTACAGCTAATAAAGCCGGTTACAATGAAGCCGTCCTGGAATCTGTGACGGTTACGAGCGGCCAAACGGCGACCGTCGGCGATTTGACGCTGACCGCGCAAGGGACAGTCGCTGGCTTGAGTGGGGTATCGACCGCGACAGTCGGGCAGGCGCTCCAATCGAGCTTCTCGCTCAGCAATGTGTCGGAGAGCGTGTACTCCGCGGTATATGGAATTGCGCTAACGATTCATTTCGATCCTGCGAAGCTGCAATGGGGATCGGCCGCTCCGCAACTGCCGCAGCTGGAACTAGTGAATGTTGTTCAGACGGGCGCGGATACGATTCAGCTTCAAGCCGCTATGACAGGTGGGAATGAATCGATCCCCGCCAACATCGGGCTGTTCGCGTTGAATTGGACAGTAACGGCAGGGGCACAAGCGGGCGAAACGGCGATTGCCCTTTCGCAAGCTGAGCTGATTAATCCGTGGGGCGACCGCTTCCCGGCAACGACCTTGGAGCATGCGCTCGTTATCACGGTGCCAAGCACGCCGGATCCTGACCCGAATCCGGATCCTGGGCATCCCGACCCGGGCAATCCGGGAACGACCGATCCAACACCTAGCGATTCAGGCTCGAGTGATTCTGACGATGATGTACCTGCGACGCCAAACCCTGGTACAAGCGCAGATCCGGCACGCATCGAGCTGCATGCAGGTGATCAAGGCTCTGCGGCGCTGACCGCCAGCGAGCTGAATCAAGCGTTCGCTTCCGCAAAGCCGGACGCACAGGGCGGTAAAACTGTCTCAATTGTCGTGAACGGCAATCCCTCGTCAAGCCGTCAGACTGGCCTGCAAGTGCCGGTGGCAGCCCTGCAAGCGGATGCGCGGGGCAATAGGCTGAGCGTGCAAACGGAGCTGGGCAGCCTACAGCTTCCTACTCAAATGTTAAAAGGCTTGTCGGTTCCTTCCGAAACCGTTGAGATTCGTTTGACCAGAATAAGTGAGATCGATAATCATCCGGTCATTGACCTTCAATTGTTCAGTGATGGAGCTCCGCTGGCATGGGCGAACGCCGACGCACCGGTAACGGTTGCGATGCCGTATACGCCGACTGCGGAAGAGCGGCTGCATCCCGAGCGGATTGCTGTGTTTTATCTCGATCCGCAAGGCGCAGTCATTCCGGTATCGAACGGACATTGGGATGCGGGGACTGGCCAAGTTGTGTTCACTGTGAAGCATTTCAGCCAGTACGCGGTGAAATTCGGGCGGCCGGCATTTACGGATTTGGCCAGCGTGAGCTGGGCGCAATCCGCCATTGAAACGCTTGCGGCCAAAGGTGTCATTGAAGGGCGCAGCGCGCAAAGCTTCGATCCGGCCAGCCGGATTACGCGCGCCGATTTCGTCGTGCTCTTGATGCGGGCCCTGGAGCTTGCTGCCGGTAAGCCGACTGCCTCGTTCGCCGATGTGACGAGCAGTGATTACTACTATACGGCGATCGCAGCAGCGCAAAGTTACGGCATCGCGACGGGGGGCAGCGACAATCGCTTCGAGCCGGAGCAGGCGATCACCCGGGAAGATACGATGGTGCTGACCACGAGAGCGCTCGAGCACTTGAAACGGCTGCCAGGCGGCGTCCAGACGTCATCTGCATTGGCGCCGATGAAAGATGCGGCGGAGCTTTCCGCCTATGCTGTCCAGTCTGTCGCAGCGCTAGTTGCGGCTGGCATCGTGCAAGGGGATGAATCTGGTCTTCATCCGAAACAAACGCTCACCCGCGCGGAAGCAGCGGTGATGATCCAGCGGCTATTGTCCACTAAGTAGACAATACTTACTCCCCCAAGGCGAATTCCGCCTTGGGGATTTCTTTTGCCAAGAGCAAATTCGTGTGAAATAGTGAAAGAACTTTATTCGATGCATAATGTAACCGCTATTCAAAGACTCCTATAATACAAATATAAACAACAAGCGACAAGTACGTACTAGCGCTTTGAACAGGAGTGGAGCTACCGATGAAAAGTACTGTACTGCAAACGGACGGTTTGCTGACAGGCAAGAAAAAAGTAAAAATCCCGTTTTTAAGCCGTTGGGAATCGCCTGTAGCCGGATATTTGTTTTTATCCCCGTGGCTGCTTGGCTTTTTCCTGCTGACCTTGGGTCCGATTCTGATGTCCCTCTATTACTCCTTCACGAACTACTCGCTGCTGGACGCGCCGCATTGGCTCGGCACCCAGAATTACGAGCGGATTCTGACAGAAGATGATACATTCCGTCAATCCATCAAAGTAACACTGCTCTTTGTCCTGTTCTCGGTTCCGGTGAAATTGATTGCCGCGCTGCTCGTGGCGATGCTGCTGAACAAGAACATCAAAGGCATCTCCTTTTACCGGACGATGATCTACTTTCCTTCTTTGATCGGGACAAGTATTGCGGTATCGATTTTATGGAAAAATATTTTCAGCAAGGACGGCTTTATCAACCAAGCACTAGCGCTCGTCGGCATCCACGGGAAGTCCTGGATTGCAGATCCGGATACGGCGCTCGGCACACTCGTGCTGCTGATGGCCTGGCAGTTCGGCTCCGCGATGATTATTTTCCTGGCCGGCCTCAAGCAGATTCCACGAGACCTTTACGAAGCGTCTTCCGTGGACGGCGCGAGCAAATTTCGCCAGTTCGTCTCGATTACCTTGCCGATGCTGTCGCCGATTCTGCTGTTCAACTTCGTGCAGTCAACGATCAACTCTTTCCAAATGTTTACGCAGGCCTTCATTATTACGAATGGCGGGCCGGTCAATTCCACGTACGTGTATGTGATGTACTTATATGAAAGAGCGTTCTCGAAGTTTCAAATGGGATATGCTTCCGCGCTGGCCTGGATCCTGCTGGTCATCATCGCATTGGTGACGGCGCTTATTTTCGCAACGTCCAAATACTGGGTGTATTATGAAACGCAAGGAGGAAAGGGGAAATGATCGCACAGCGCAAAAGCTTCACACATCTCCTTCTCATTATTTTTAGTTTGCTTATGATGTATCCCATTTTCTGGTGGCTGGGCGCTTCGCTCAAAACCAACGATGAAATGCGTTCTCCGAACTTATTTCCGGATACGCCGCACTGGTCGAATTACGCCGAGGGCTGGATTTCCGTACCGAACTATCATTTCGGTGTGTTCTACTGGAACAATGTGGAGCTCATTGCAGGTGTCCTTTTTACGAGTATCATTTCCTGCTCGCTTGTCGCGTTCGCGTTTGCCCGGTTGGATTTTCCTCTCCGTAAAATCTGGTTCGCGATCCTGCTCGTCACGCTGATGCTGCCTACGCAGGTTACGATCGTGCCGCAGTATGTGCTCTTCAGCAAATTGAACTGGATCAATACATATTTGCCGTTTTATGTGCCGCATTTGCTAGCCGGCGGTGTCGGCGGACCATTTTTTATCTACCTGTTGGTACAGTTCATCCGCTCCATTCCGAAAGAACTGGACGAGTCCGCCAAAATGGACGGCTGCTCCTGGTTCGGCATCTACTGGCGGATTGTCATTCCATTGACGAAGCCGGCGCTCGTAACGGTAGGGATTTACTGCTTCCTCTGGAACTGGGACGACTTCTTCGGCCAACTGCTTTATATCAACTCGGTCGATAAATATACCGTTAACTTGGCGCTCAAGCTTTTTATCGATTCGCAAGGTACAGTACCGTGGGGACAAATGCTGGCGATGTCGCTCATATCGGTGCTGCCAGCCGTCGTGATCTTCTTCCTCGCGCAGAAGCACTTCGTGGAAGGGATTGCTTCGGGGGCGTTAAAAGGATAAGCTTGAACATAGGAAGGAAGCTGCTGCTTGTGCTGCAGCTTCCTTTGCATCATAACCGGAGGAACAGCCCATGCTGAAAAATCCATTTAAAACGTACCGCATTACCGGGGTTTACTTTTTTAGCTCGGCGATTATTATTGTCTTGCTTATTGGCATCGTGAGCGCGGTCAGCTATTCGGGTACATCGAGGCAAGTTGCGAGCAACACGTCTTACTACCAACAGCGACTGCTGAACGAACTGAGTAAAAAAATGAGCACAAGTCTCATTAGTATTGAACAAACGTCCGTGACGGCGGCCAAGAATCTGGATCTGCTGTACAACAGGCTGCAGGACAGCGATGCGTATGAGCGGCTGCGGGTTGAAAATGAGCTGAGAACCCAGTTAAATTACGTCGTATTTGGCACGTCTATTTTGCAATCGATTCATGTGTATGCAGGCTATCCGTTCACGTCTGATACACAATCGCCCGTGACGTTTAACACGATGGATAAGCTTGGGCAAGAGCCCTGGTACGCCAGCATTGTGGACACGGACAGCGCTTGGATTGGCGAACATACAATCGTCTCCAATGGACGAGAGCAGCCCGTGATCAGTTTTGCGCGCAAGGTGATTAATAATAGAAATCAATATTACAGCTTGATGGTGTTTAACATAAAAGTCAGCTCTATCAAGCAACTGTTTTCCTCGGAGGACGACATGACCAATATGGCTTTGCTGGATGCGGCCGGCCGGTTGATTGCGCATTCCGGCGACGAAGCCAAACTGCAAGCCGCCACCCGGACACTGAACGGCGAAATGGCCCAACCGAGCGGTTCTTTGCGTGCAGGCGACGATTTTTTTGTTTGGGCGAAGTCGCCGGATGCCCAGTGGACACTGTTCGAAGTGAGTTCATGGAGCGAGATGATCAAGGGCAGCAAAAGCATGGCCAAGCTGTTTCTGCTGCTCGGCGTCTCGACCATCGTTCTCGTCCTGCTCATCACGCTTTTTCTATCCCGCCGGTTCATGAAGCCGATGAACCAGATGGTGCGTGCGATGGGTGAATTCTCGCCCGGCGAAGCCCAGACCTTGCCGACCGACTATACGAATGAGTTCGGCAAACTGTTTCACGGCTACCGCAAGTTGACACACCGGATTGAGGATTTGTACGACTCGCTGGACGAAAAGCATAAGCAGCAGCGAGCGGCAGAGCTGAAATCGCTGCAAACGATGATTAATCCGCATTTTTTATATAACACGCTGGATCAGATTAATTGGACGGCGATCGAAGCCGGGCAAAACAAGATCAGTGCCATGCTGGCGCAGGTGGCGAGCATGTTCCGCCTGGTTCTGACGAACACGGACAGCCTTGTCGCGGTGTCGGAAGAGATTGCGCATATCGACTGTTACCTGAAGTTTCAGCAGCTGCGGTGGGAAGATCGGTTGACGTATACAGTGGAGATTGACGATGACGCCAAGGCTTGCTTGATGCCGAAAGTGATGATGCAGCCTTTTATTGAAAATGCGTTTGTTCACGGCTTTCATGGCGTTCCTGCGGCGGAATTGCGGGTCCGCATCTCCCGCGAGGACAATCAACTGCATGTGCGTATCACTGACAATGGGCGCGGGCTCGCCGACAATTGGCAGCATAAACCGCGAAAGCGCGGGGGCTACGGGCTGCGCAATGTTCGGGAACGGCTGGATGCGCTGTTCGGCTCCCAGTACCGCTTAACCCTCGCGAACCGGGAGCAAGGCGGCGTACAGGTCGACATTCTTTTTCCAATCTCAGAAAAATAGAGACTTAAAGGGGCTGACCAACAATGTGGAAAATTGCGATTGTAGACGACGACTTTCAAGTACTGCGCGGTCTGCGGCACATCATTCCGTGGGCGGAGTTGGATGCGGAGTTTGCCGGGGAAGCGATCGACGGTGAGGAAGGGCTCGAGCTGGTTCGCCGTGTGGGGCCGGATATTGTCATTACGGATTTATACATGCCCGGCATTAGCGGGATTGAAATGATTGAGAAGCTGCGCGGAGAAGGCTTTGCCGGGCGGTTCGTCATTCATAGTGGATATACGGATTTTGAGTATGCCCGCCAAGCGATTCGGCTCGACGTCGACGATTACTTGAACAAACCGATTACGGTGAATCAGATTCGCGAGGTTTTGTTCCGTACAATCGGGAGACTGGAAGACTCTTACCTGGAAAATATGGAGAAAAAGAAGCTCATTTCGTTTGTCCAAAATTACGAGAAGCAAACGGCCTCGGAACAACTGGCCGGTTTGTTGAACGGCACCGTGCAGGCGAATGCGGCCGAGCTGAAGCTGCCGGGTCCCCGCTTGCACTGGGAGGACCGCGACCAACTGACCGCCGTGGTCGAATTGGTCAAAACCGACCGTATCACCGACATTTCGGTGGCGGATTGGCACTTGTTCCGTTTTGCGATGTCGAATGTCGCGAAGGAACTGACGCTAACGGAATGGCCTGAAGCCGAATTCGTTTGGTTATTTGGCGCCTATTCGGCTTTTGTACTGCATATTTCCCGGGAGGAGTCGCCGGAGAGGTTATCGAAGCGACTTGCCTATTTCACGGAGCTAATCACGGATAGCATGCAGCGCTATCTGGGGCTCACGGTCAGAATCGGGCTCGGTCAGCGCAAGCAGTTGTGGTCTGAGCTGAAAGCTTCTGCGGACGAAGCATTTGAAGCGCTGAACACCTCATCGCAGAGTCAGGGCGCGATAGACCTTGTCCGCAGGTTGTCAAATGCGCTGCAGAGAAACAGCGAAGAAAGCTTGTGGAGCCATGTGCAGGCCTACATCGACCAGCAGGAGATTGCCGCGATCGGCGGAGAGGTCAAACTTTTCTATAAGGTACTCGCTACCGAGCTTTGGACACTGCTGCAGTATGCGGCCGGACAGGCGGATCTGGCGATCATGGAAGAGGAAGATAACGGTGCTGCGGCGGCTGTGGATATCGTGATGAATCGTCACGATCTCGAGAGCTACCTGAATGCCAAGCTGAAAATGATCGGGATCAAGCGTCAGCCGGTCATTTCCCAGAAGCATAAGGCGGCGGTGGATTTTATGATCGGATATATTCACGAGCACTATGCCAGCGATTTGACGATGGACGAGTTGGCCGGCAAATTGTTCATTTCCAAAAACTATTTAAATCAATTATTCAAAAAGGTTACCGGTGAAACGTTCATGAACTATGTCATTCGGGTGCGTCTTGAGAAAGCGAAAGCGCTGCTGCTCGAAGGCAATTATTTGATCTATGAGGTCGCCGAGCAGGTGGGATACCAGAATGTGCCGTATTTTAGCACGTTATTTAAGAAATACTGCGGTATGAACCCTAGTGATTTGCTGAAAAAATAACGATTCTCGCCTTTAGTTTGAAATACTGAAAGAAATGAGTTCGATACCCTCATGTACCATTTCACCTTTCGGCGTTACGATAAACATGTAAATTCGACATATGCGAGAGGGGATTCTACCAATGAAAAAAAGACTATTAACTGCAGCGGTTTCACTTGTCGTTATGGCTTCACTATCCGCTTGCGGCAGCAGCTCTGAGCCAGCGGCAACGCCAAGCAGTTCGGTTAAGCCGGCCGAGACGCAAAAAGCGGCAGAATCGACAGCACCTGTCAAGCTGCGGATCGTATGGTGGGGGTCGCAGGAGCGCCACGATGCGACACAAAAAGCGCTCACCCAATATACGGCGCTTCACCCGAACGTTACTTTTGAAAGCGAATTCTCCGGTTGGGACGGCTACTTTGATAAGCTGGGCGTGCAGTTCGCAGCGAAAAATGCGCCGGATATCATTCAGATGGACGCCGCTTACCTGAACGAATATGTGGCTCGCAACTTGGTTGCCGATCTTGGCAGTATCAATGTAGCTGATATGGATAAAGGCTTGCTGGAATCCGGCAAAGTAGGCGGAAAGCTCTATGCGATGCCGCTCGGAACGGCCGCACTCGGCATGGCCTACGACAAGAATGTGATCGAGAAGCTCGGTCTCAAAGCTCCGGCTTGGGATTGGTCTTGGGACGACTACTATAAATTCGGTCAGGAAGCAAAAGCGAAGCTGGGCAAAGATAAATATGTCTACGTAGATCAAAGCTCGGACTTGGTCGACTATACCGCTTATCAGCTGAGCCAAGGTAAAGGACAAGTCTACACGGACAATAAGCTGACGATTGATAAAGCAACGTGGATTCAGTACATGACCAAACAAGCTGAACTGAGAAAAGCGGGTATTATTACCCCTCCGGATATTACCGTAACGGATAAAGAGTTGGATCCTAAACAAGACAGTGTGGTTAACGGAACGGCGCTGGCGCGTCACTTGTTCTCCAACCAAGTCGGCTCGATCTCCTCCTTGAAGCCGGATGCGTTTGGATTCACGACGCTGCCGAAAAGCGCGCAATCCGGCGGCTGGCTCAAACCAGGCATGTTCTGGAGCGTGAACGCAGGCTCGAAGCAGCAAGAGGAAGCGAAGAAATTTGTCGAGTGGTTTATTAATGACCAGGAAGCCGGCAAAACGCTCGGGTTGACGCGCGGCATTCCGGGTAATGCAAAAGTTGTTAGCACGCTTTCTCCAAACTTTAGCGCAGCCGATAAAACGTCCCTCGACTTTATTAATAAAGTCGCACCGAACGCGCAGAAATTCGTTGCGGAACCGCAAGGCTGGGGCAACTTCAAGGCAGATTACAAGAAGATCGTAGAGAAATTAATGTTCGACAAAGCAACACCGGATCAAGCGTACGACGAGTTGATGAAAAAAGCGAAAGAATACGATGATGCAGTGAAAAAATAAATGAGAATCATGGCGTTGTCATTCAGGACGACGGCGCCATGTTTTTTTTATTCGGAGAGGAATGTGACGAGCATGGAAAACAGGAGTTCCAACCAGGTTGTGCGCTGGCAGGGGGCAGTACGGATTCACGTACAGATGGAACAGACATCTCCAGTGCAGCATGCGCTGCGGATGCTGTTTCGTGATTTTGCTTCGGTGTTGGGGGCGGGGCCTGAGCTTGTCGATGACCCGGCGCAGGCGGAAATTATTGTACGGCAAGCGGTGGATGCCGATGCATGTCCGCCGTATCCGGAGGCGTTTGCTATTCGCTTCACGGCTGCGGCCGAGACGGGCGAGAGCGTTCTGACCATTGTGGCGCGCGATGATTTGGGGTTCGTATACGGCCTACTTTATCTAAGTGAAAAAAATTTAGGCATCCAGCCCTTCTGGTTCTGGGCGGATCAGACGATTGGGAAGCGGGAGGCGGTGGACGTCCCTTGCATAGATTATGACGCTCCACCCAGCAAAGTTCGCTTCCGGGGCTGGTTTGTGAACGATGAGGTCTGCCTCATCGGCTGGAAAGAGCCGTACCCGCCATCACGCGAGGTGTGGCTGCCGGTATTCGAAGCCCTGCTGCGCTGCGGCGGGAACATGGTCATTCCGGGCACGGACTTGCCGAAAACCGGCGTGCATGCCGAGCTTGCGGCGGAGATGGGCCTGTGGCTCACGCATCATCATGCAGAACCACTGGGCGCAGAGATGTTCCTACGCGCGTATACCGGCCGTTCAGCCAGCTACAAGGAGGCGCCAGAGCTGTTCGAACGGCTGTGGCGCGAGGCGATTGAGAAGCAGAAGGACGACAAGATTCTTTGGGTTTTATCCTTCCGCGGACAAGGCGACAAGCCGTTTTGGGAAAACGATCCTTCCTTCGATACGCCGGAGAAGCGCGGAGCGATGATTTCGCACGTTATTCAGCGGCAGTATGACATGATCCGCGAGAAGGTTGCCGATCCTGTCGCATGTGTAGCGTTGTACGGAGAAATCGCGGAGCTTTATAAGGAAGGGCACGTTAAGCTGCCGCCCGATGTTATTAAAATTTGGGCCGATAACGGATACGGCAAAATGGTATCGCGCCGTCACGGCAATCTGAACCTGCGAATTCCAGCTTTGCCTGCGCAAGGGGATGGAGGCCGTCATGGCATCTACTATCATGTGACGTTCCATGATTTGCAGGCGTCGAACCATCTGACGATGTTCCCGGGCAGCGCCGACTTCCTGAAACAGGAAGTGGAAGCGGCATTTGCCGCTGGGGCGACCGAGTATGTGCTTGTCAACAGCGGCAACATTCGCATGCACATCTACACGCTCGATATTCTTCGGGCGCTGTGGCAGCACGGCGAGATGGACACCGCGGAGCATCTGCGTCAGTTCACGTCCCGTTATTATGCGGGACACCATGTGGAGATTGCGGAGCTGTACCGCAGCTACAGCGAGGCGGCGATCCCTTACGGGCCAAATGCGGACGACCTCGCCGGTGACGAGTTCTATCATCACCCGGCGCGGCGCATCGTCGGGCACTGGCTGCAAGGCCGGAGCAGCGAGCCGGACCCTGGCTTGATTTGGGCGGCGCCGGGGGCGGTGACGTTTGCCGAGCAGGTGCGCCGGTTCGAGGTGCGCTGCGAAGCGGGGGCTGCCGAATGGTCGGCTTGGCTCGGCCGGTGTAATGAGCTGATTGACCATCTGGACGAAGAGGATCGCAGTCGAGTTATTGACCATCTGCGGCTTCAGGGCATTTTGCATCAGTCAGGCGCCGAAGGCTTCTTCTGGCTGTGCCGGTCTTTCGCAGCGGCAAGCGAGGGCCTGTATCCGCAGGCGTTCGTGCACGCCTCGCAAGCAATGTGGAGTTATCAGCGCGGACTGCAGGCGCTCCGCGAATCCGAGCATGGCAAGTGGGAACGCTTCTACAGCGCGGATTGGCTGACCAACGTGCAGAGCACAGTGGACAATATGGACACGCTCCGCCGCTTCCTGCGGATGCAAGGCGATAGCCCTGATTTTTTCCTGTGGTACAAGGAATATCTCATGCCGGAAACGGAGAAGTATATTTATTTGGAAAATACTCATCGGAATCCATTGTCCGACGATGAGCTGGCCTTGAGATTGCAGCAATTTTTTGGGGTGTAGCGACACGTTAAAAAACCAAAGAGGCCTCCTCCTTCATGGAGATGGCCTCTTTTTTGCAGCTATTTGTTCCTATCGCATGAAATGAGTGAAAGCAGCTGTATAATGAGGGATGGCACGAATGTTGTGGAAACTAGCGATCTCCATACCGTCGAATCGCTCTACTAACGCCTGGTTGACAAAGGTATGCACCGTACCTTTGCGCAGCGGCGTGATCGATAGAACTAACGATTGGCCTTCAAGCTCTGTCTGGAACTGCTTCAGGCCGATATGCCAGGGCTTCCCGTAATGAATATGGTCGGTGATTAAACGATGATTCAAGCTTGCGCTGGCTACGTCACCGTCATAGGTGATTTCTAAAAAAACATCGCTGATCTGCTCCGGCCATTCCGAATCAATGTCCAAAATCGCGATATGGTCGAAAGGTTGCTGTATGTTTACAACGGGCTCGTAGGCCGGTACGCTCACTTCGCAGCTCGTAAACAATCCCTGTTCACGGGCTTGTATTGGTTCATGGTTGAATTGAATCTCTCCGGTGAAAGCAGGTAACAGGGATACTTCAAAATGATTCTGTTCCTGAGAGGTACACATGAGCTGCTCGTTCTTGACAATGAGAGAGCTGTTGCTGATGACTAACCGATCCTCTCCCCATAAGTTGAATCGGTAAGCTTGCTGCGACTCACTGCGAGTGAGCGTCACAAAACGAACGATATGCCCAGTTGAACGGGTGATGACAACTTGGTGCTGTTTTCCGACGGCAGGGTGTATGACCCATGAGTCGCCATGCTCTTTATAGGCGCCGGCACCCGACTCGATGGAAGATACCGAGCTCTTGCTCAGCAGATATTCGGGAGCCAATCCGTCGTGCGCGAAAAAGATGATGACGGTCTCGCCGTTAGATTCCAGTTTCGTAAGCAGCTGGGCTGTAGCGCTAATTAATTGTACGCCTGCCAGATCTAAGCCGAAGGGAAGCACTGCGCAAGTTCCTGATTTCAGCAATAAATGACCTTCGGAAGGGAAGCGTACGGTGCCTCGTGCGGTTTCCAACTCCATCTTCACATGGTGATCGGGCATGTCCAGATGGTCTTGAAAATTGTTCAGGAACACGAATCCGGCTCCATCGCTTTGTCTGACACACCAGCGGAGCGATTCCGTGTCGGTAGACTCGATTTCACTTTGCCCTTCCGGCACTACGGTGCCCATGGGAGCAAGCACATCACCAAAGGCTTGCAAAAATAAGGAGATTGCTCGAATTCTATCGTAAGAATCGCCGATTCTCCCGAATTCGCCGAGCGGAGATTGGTAGTCGTAGGTGATTTTCGGCAAGGCATACTCGTTGAGATACCCTTTTTTGCCAACAGGATTAGAGCCGCCATGATACATATAGTATCCGAGCAGGTTACTTCCGCTAGCTAACTTGACAAGCGTCATCGCTTCAACGCTCTCAGCAGGGACGAATGGACGGGCATGGTAACTGACTTGCATACCGCCGGCCATCTCACAATAGGCAACAGGGTAATCCAATGTGTCATAATGGACACGTTCAGCAGGCGTTACATGCAAATCACGATAAATAAACTCCTTGCTTGGCGGTTGGTTTGGAATCCACGGGGTATAAGCGTATCCGGCAAGCATCGGCAGTGTATCGCTTTCTGGAACAGCTGCGCCGCCCCATGCAGTCACGGTGAAAAATATTGGTCGCATACCGGACTCTTCTGCGATACGGCGCAGCTCGGCCAGATGCTCGTTGCCTCCTTTTCCAGAAGACAGGAAGACGCCGCTTTTGTAACCCCAAGCATCGAGTGGAGCCCCGCAATGCATGAACTCATTTTCCAGCTGTACGGCAATAATGGGCCCGCCTTCTTGGAAAAACGTTCCCTTAACTTGCTTTGCGATTTCACGATAGAGACGCCGTGCATAGAACAAATAGTTGGCGTCGTTGGAACGAATCTCGAGAGGTTTGTTGAAGATCCAATCGGGGATTCCGCCATTGCGGACTTCGCCGTGGCAGAAAGGCCCGATCCGCAAGATGAGCGGCAGATCATGCTTGGCGCATAGATCGACGAAGTGACGAAGGTTGCGCTCGCCGCCCCATTCAAATATGCCTTCCTCTTCTTCATGAAATATCCAAAATACATAAGTAGCAATAATATTTACGCCGCCAGCCTTCATCTTCAGGAGCTCTTCCTCCCAGTGCAAATAAGAGAAGCGTGAGAAATGGAATTCGCCGACTACAGGAATGGTTGGAGTCCCATTCTTCGTCATGTAAAAGTTAGTGAATCCGAATGAGCGGCCATAAGGATCGCGGCCGTTGTTGGCTGACAGTTTTCCGGGTCTTATTTCTTTATTGGGTCCATCAATGCGAAGTCTAACTGATTTCATTGTGAAGGCTGCCTCCCTGTGTTACATTGATTGTGTTTGTTTGTAGTCGATGTATTCTGTTGAGTTCAAAATCAAGAAGAGACGTTCGAGGTCTATTGTACAAAACTCCCACTAAAACGAGGAAGAGTGGATATGGCTAAACATACGATGGATTATGCTATAAATGAAATGAGAGCATATGGTATTCTAATCTCCGGTCATTATAAGGAAAACGAGCACTACGTGGTTCAGCGGCCGCCCGGCATTGTAGACTGGTTGTTTATGTATACAATATCGGGAGAGGGCATGGTGATTACGGAGGAAGATGGGGTAGTCTGTCGTCAAGGCGATGTCGCTCTGCTGCTTCCTGGCCTCTCCCATCATTACAGAACCCATGGTTCGTCATGGGAGTTTGTATGGGTTCATTTTATCCCAGATCCGGAATGGAATACTTGGATGCGATTCCCGGAACGATGCAATCGATTTGTTCACATTTCAATAGCGGACATGCCGTACCGGTTTGTCATTGAAGAAGCGATGAAGAGAATGCACTTGCACAGCCTGCAAGGAGCAAATTCGCTTCATATTCGGCTTTCCATGATCGCTCTGGAAGAGGCGCTGCTGCATGTCAGATTGGCTTCAATGACCGGCAGCGTAGCTGCCATAGATCCTAGAATCGCCGATATTTTGCACTTTTTGCAGCATTCCTTTCGCAACAAAGTATCTTTGCCTGAACTGGCGAAAAGAAGCTGTCTATCAACCTCCCGGCTATCGCATTTATTTAAAGAACAAGTGGGCGACACCATTGTGAATACGCTGCATAAATTTAGGCTGGAAAAGGCCGCGCAGCTTCTCGTCTATACGACGAGACAAGTTTCAGAAATTGCAGAGGATGTGGGATTTGATAGCATTGATCATTTTTCTAGGCTATTCAAAGCGTATTTCAGCGTAACTCCCTCGACGTACCGAAAGGACAAAGCTGGCGGGTAGTCTATCGTGCAATAATACAACGAGGGGATACAGGAATAGCAATAGCAGGATTGTGTGAAAAGTCAGCACGATTGATCGTTCATTTCTATGGGGATATCCAATATACTTTGGATAGAAAAGGATGGTTCACCGGCAGTTCTTGAAATATACCCGGATGGAGGATCTTGCAAAATTGAATACGACATCGCATATCCACAAAGATTATTCCAGCAGACCTCCTCGTTTGGAAGTCCAGATGTCATGGTGGACAATGAATGGGCTTGATAAAGATGATGGGTCCCGGCGAATGGAGGACCGGTTTAATCGGATTGCAGAAGCTGGGTTTGATGGGATTAATGGTTTCGTACCTGCGCCGGAAGAAGCGGATAATTGGCGGAAGCTGCTGAACAAATACGGACTGTCATTTAGCGTCAATGCCTATCCGAATAGTGCAGCAGATATGGCTCAATTCTTGGCAAAAGCCAAGTTATTCGGGCAAATTGATTTCATTAATGCGCAAGTGCTGACTCCGTTCTTGTATGGGCAGTCGGCAGAAAGGCTCATTTCTGAAATCAATGCTTTATCGAAGGAAGCGGGAATCCCCGTCTATATTGAAACGCATCGAGGTACGATTACACAGGATCTCATAAGAACGGTACGGTATGCAGAGCATATCGAAGATTTGAGATTAACGATTGATTTTTCCCATTATGTCGTAGCTGGTGAAATGCACACCGTATCGGAAGAAGCCGAGACGCATCTTCAAAAACTGCTTACACGAACTTCAAGCATACATGCCCGTGTATCGAACGGGGAACAGATTCAGGTTGATGTAGGCGAATGTGGTGAGCATCCGATGATGCGCCATTTTGAACGATGGTGGAGAAGCGGGATGACGAACTGGCTGAACCATAATAATCTGGACAGACCCTTCCCATTCATTTGCGAATTAGGACCTCCTCCATATGCGATTACCATCGATGAGTATGGAGATCGCCGAAGAGAGATTGGCGACCGATGGTCGCAATCGTTAGTATTCGCCCATATTGCCCGTTCGATATGGAAGGATATCCATAAATAGCAGGGCAGCCCAGTACCGACGCGATACATGGAGAAATTCCATGTATCGCTTTAACATTTTGTAGCGTCTGCTAACAGTAAAGGGAGTGCGATGAGAATGACCCGTCTGAATGTCATGATTGTGGACGATGAAGTGCTCGCTATTGAGCATATAAAGGCACTAATCGATTGGGAGGCGGAAGGGTTCTGCATAGCCGGTGAATTTTTCAGACCATTGCAAGCGTTTCCAAAAATCATGGAACTTAAACCCGATCTGATCGTTGCCGATATTCGAATGCCCAATATGGACGGCATCGAATTGAGCAAGCGCTTGTTATCTGCTGGATTTCGGGGGCGAATTATTCTACTTACATCTTATAAAGAATTTGATTATGTCAAAGAAGCGCTTCGACTGGGTATCGTCAGTTATTTGGTGAAGCATGAGCTGGACGCTGAGAGTTTGCGCAGTGAACTGAGCAAGGTAAAAGAGGTGATCGCGGAAGAACAGCGTCGAAGCGCTATGGTACTGCGTCAGTACTTGAAGGATCTGACAGAGGGACGTGTTCCGGCGGAGGAGCTGGCTGTTGAGGCAGCCAGCTCCAAAAGAGTGAAGGGCAAGCAGTTTGTCTATGTCGTCGTATCGGTGGAAGAGCCTTTCCCCGTCGTACCCTACAAAGAAGTGGAGACACCTCCGTCAATATGGCATGGAGAGTTGCCGGAGCTGCCTTTGTATGAAATAGAGCTCGCCTATAAGAAGAACGGTAAGGTCGGTTTTCTTCTTATGACACTGCCAGTTGCAAGCAGAAAGGGAGCGATTGACATGCATGCGGATGCCGCATTCCGCTTGAAGGCACATCTGGAGGAAGTCTGTCCAGGCGTTCCGGTATGCACGTCTTACTCTGAACCATTCGACAGACTGGAGGCGTTGAGTGTGATTCATCGCAACACCGTGGCTCAACTCACTTCCTGTTTGTTTGTAAGAGGGACGAAAATTGTTGGACCCGGTCATGGTGACGACTCAACCCAATTGGATACGCGCGTTGTGCCGGTTATGGAAAAGGTAGTCGAGCTGTTTCGACAAGGTGATCTGGCATCCATGGAGAGCATGCTGGATAATGCCTTCGAAAAGGCTGCAAAATTCCGAAGTGTACCGTATTTGAGGGAGATATGCGGCAGGCTGGTCACCGCTATGGATATCGTTAGATCCGAGCGCGGGCTGCCTGCTTTGCGGCGTCTCGGAGAGGAAGGAGTTATTCGTACGCAAGAATGGCGAACTGTGGAAGGCATCAAGCTGTGGCTTCTCGCTAAAGTCCACGAAACCATGACCGGTAACGGAAAATCATCCCCAAATAGCCGTAAAATTCGAGAGGCGTGTGATTATATCTCCGTCAACTTAGCTGAAGAACTTAGCGCCGAGATGATTGCGAGCCGAGTCGGTATCAGCGGGGAGCATTTGCGTCATCTGTTCAAGCAAGAAATGGGGCTGACGCTGCACGACTATATAACGGCATGCCGCATGGAGCAGGCGAAGGGGCTGCTGCAAAGCGGGCATTTCAAGCTCTACGAAATTTCAGAGAGAGTCGGCTATAAGAGCAGTCACTATTTCAGTAAAATATTTTGCAAAACGGTCGGTATGTCGCCGTTAGACTACGCCGAGGCAAGAGGCGACGTGCGATGAGGATTAAGATTCGAGCGAAAATCATCGGCAGTACGATGTTGGTTGTCATGGTATCTTTGCTTTTCAGCAGCTATATTACGTATACGTATATGTCCAGAATCTTGCAAGAGCAGGCTGTCAAGGACAATATGACCAAGCTGGCCCAAACGTCATCCTCCCTTACCCGAATGCAGGATCGGCTTGTCAAGACGGCAGAGACGATCATCGCCGATCCGGAAATCAACGCCAGGATCGTGTCAAAACCTGGAGCGACGCTGGAGATGAGCTACTTTAACAAAGTGGCGGTGTTAAAGCAATTGCAGCGGTTTGTAGCGTTGGACTCAAGCTTGCTAAACATTATGATTGTAAATCCTGACAAAGTGGTCTTCTCCAACTATAGTGGCTATGAGAGCTACTATGAAGAATATTTAAAGGAGGACTGGCTGCAACCTTTCCTGAGCGGAACAAATGAGACACGTTTCTCCGCGATACATCCTCTCGTCAACTTTAATGGCGTGCGTGATGTGATTAGTTACGTGACACCTTACCGCAATTGGGAAGATAAGTCATCGGGAAGTTCATACTTCCTGATCATCGAAATGAAGAAGGATGAAATCGATAAGGTATTTTCGGAAAGCAGTAAAGATTTTCAGCGCATCATTCTAAGGGGTGGAGACGGGCGAATCATTTTTGATACGAATAGGGAGGAGGCCTCTGAATCAGCTAACGTATCGTCTGATGATGTTATTTCCATCCGTTACGATGCCATGCGGGAAGGGTGGAGCCAGGAAGCATACATTTCGAAGCAGAAGCTGTACGAGTCATTTCGTCCGATTCTGCTCTTCTACTTGTTAATTGTCATCGGCGGATTGATGTTCATCCTCCTTATCGTGCCTACCTTCATTTTTAATTTTACAAAGCCGATTACTCAACTCGCTCGGGCAATGCGGAAGGTATCTGTCGGCGAACTGAACACCAACGTGCTGATCCGCAGCGGCGATGAGATGGAGGTGCTCGGGGAAGGATTCAACCGAATGGTAAACGAGCTTGATGCCTGGATGAAATCTTCGATGAGGGAGCAAGAAATCAAAAGAAATATGCAGATTAATTTGCTTCTTTCGGAAATCAATCCGCACTTTATCTACAATACGCTGAATACGGTCATTTATTTATCTCATGCAGGGCGCAACAAGGATACAATTACGATCACGAAAGCGTTAATCGCTATCTTGCAGGATACAATCAAGACGGGCGAGGATGCTTTCTTCTCGACACTCGACGAGGAAATGAACCTCGTCGTCCAATATATCCATATTCAGCAATACCGATATCCTGATCGCTTTCGAGTAGAATGGGCTATCCCGGATCGGCTTCGTTCATGTGTTGTGCTTCGTCTTATGATCCAACCTCTTGTGGAAAATGCGCTAGTCCACGGTATTTTTAACTTGGAGGAAGAGGGCGTGATCCGGATATCCGCCTTGGCTCAAGAGAATACGCTTTGCGTCACTGTGACAGATAACGGCATTGGTCTGGATGCGGACTCCTCGCATTACCATGTATCCCAACGTCATTCTGCCAACTCCGGCCAGACGAAGGGGATTGGACTGGCCAATATTCGAGAGCGGATCGCTTTTCATTACGGGGACAAGTACGGCCTTGACCTGACTTCTCAACCCAGCTCCGGAACGTCCGTTACTATTCGGATTCCTTTAAGAACGGGAGAGCAGCCGGACTAAAGACGACAACCGGATTGTGAGGCAAATAACCGCTTTGTTTCATTTCAACCGTGTTAAGTAAGCGTTAACATGATAAAGGAAGCGATTTCAAAAGAGGAGGGTTTGAAGTTGAAACACACACAAAAATCTTGGTTATATGTGCCCGCAACGCTCCTGTTGGCAGGAGCCGTCACACTGGCAGGCTGCACAAGTGAAAGTAATAACGCAGCCGGAGGCGGAGAGAAGGGAGCGAGCACGCTGAATGGCGACTCGGCTGCTACAGCCGCTGGCATTAAGGGAACGATTAAAGTGTGGGACTGGGACGAAGCCTTTCTGAAGAAAATGGTGCCCGAATTTAATAAACGGTTTCCAAACGTGAAGGTGGAGTACACCGTAGTCAATAACGGCGATTATATGCAAAAGCTTCAAAGCGGCATTGCGTCCGGTTCGGATGTACCGGACGTCGTTCTTGGCGAAATGAACTATCGCGGACAGCTGTTCGATCTGGATATTCTGGATAATCTGGAGAAGGCCCCCTACAATTTTAAACGTACCGAATTGTTGGATTACTTGCCGTCGATACTGACGAATTCAAAAGGTGAGCTAGTCGGCGTCGATCAGTCGATTACGCCAGCAGGCCTTGCGTACCGTCGAGATCTGGCAAAACAGTATTTGGGAACCGATGATCCTGACGCGCTCGCTAAGGCGATTCCTGATTGGAACGCATTTATTGAGAAGGGGAAAAAGGTGCAGCAGGAAAGCGGCGGTAAGGTAACGATGTTCGCATCCTTCGACGATGCTTATCGGGTCATCCGCGAGCAAAATTCGAAGCCGTATGTGACTGGAACAACAATCAATCTGACAGACCGGTTGCAGCTTCCGCTCACGACGGTGTTCAGCATGCGTGACGCGGGCATACTAGGCAAGTACGAAGCGTATACGCCAGGTTGGAATGCATCGTTTGCGAAAGGGGATAACATTTTCTATCCGATGGCGCCATGGAGCGCGAAGTGGAACATTGCTGCTAATGACAAAGACGGCATCGGACGGTGGGGGTTGATCCCGGCGCCTGGCGGAAGCTACACCTACGGTGGAACATCTGTTGGTGTATATAAAGACAGCAAGAACAAGGACGCTGCTTGGGCGTACATTAACTTTGCCTACATGTCTGACGAAGGCATGGCGATCAACTACAAAGAATTCGGCAATATGGCGGGAACAAAGCAGTTCTTTGAGAAACATAAAGATTGGATTGATGCGGGTACGGAGTATGATAAGTATTTCGCAGGACAGAATCTGAACAAGACGTTCGTTGAAAAAATCGTACCTACGGTGAAAGCGGATCCACAAACGAAATATAATGCGATGGTGCAGACGGCATACGGATCACTGTATCCGTTATGGATGAAGGATACGAGCATCAATGTAAAAACGGCGCTTGAGAAACTGAAGAGTGAAGTCAAAAATCTGGCACCGGAAGCTACAATAAAATAACGAAGGGGGCCGTCTTCGGAGAGGAGAGAGAGCGTCATGCAAGTGGAAGCGACCACGAAGCGAGCCGAGCACGACAGGTCTGTGAAAGTTGTTCGTTCGAGTATGAAAGTATGGCCTTACTTGTTTGCTTTGCCGTTCGTCGTGCTTTATTTTGCCTTCCATTTTTATCCGGTCTTATATTCGTTCTGGTTAAGCTTGCACGACTGGAATGGCGTAGGGCGGAAAACATTCATCGGACTGCGCAATTACGCAACCTTGCTGACCAAGGATCCGCTATTTTATAAGGCACTGTACAACACAGTCATGATCATGATCATGTCCGTGCCGGCGATGATTCTGCTTGGCATGGTACTGGCCTATGTGATATTTCAGCTCGCGAAAGGGCGGGTCTTCTTCCAGACAATGAACTTCCTGCCCTATATCACAACGCCGGTGGCGATTGGATTTATATTTTCTTTCATGTTTGACTGGCAAACGGGAATTGTCAATAACATGCTGCTTAAGCTTGGACTGTTAGCGGAGGGCCTCCAGTGGCTGCAAGATCCTTTGACGGCCAAGATGATCATTGCCATGATGATTGTATGGAGAAACCTGGGGTATTTCATGACCATCTATTTGGCGGGGATGACGGCAATCCCCCAGGATATTTACGAAGCTGCGAGGGTAGACGGCTCTACAGGATTGCATACGTTCACTCGCATTACGCTGCCTTTGTTGAGAAATATTACGGTTTTCCTGATTGTCACCTCGATTATTGGCGGTCTGCAGCTGTTTGATGAGCCAAAACTATTATACGGTGGCTGGACAGCCAGTACCTCCGGCGGACCGGATAACGCCGCATTAACGGTCATCTGGAAATTCGTCAATGATTCCTTCATTACAGGAACCCGCTTCGGTTATGGTGCTGCTACGGCTTACATGCTATTCGTTATTATTGTGCTGTTCTCCATCGTGAGTTATCGCATCGGTTCGGGGAAGGAGGAGAAGGCATGAAGCTCATAAAATGGCTGTTTATCGGGCTTGTGACGATCGTATCTTTATTTCCTTTCTATGTGATGATCATGATGAGCACGTATTATTCGGAAAATATTTTTAAAGGGCTGCCGCTCCTCCCGTCCAACTACTTGTTTGAGAACCTTCAGACTGTGTTTAAAACAAACTTTTTCCGCGTTTATGCGAACAGTTTGACCGTGTCGATCTGCTCTTCGCTGCTTGGGGTTACAACAAGCACGCTGATCGGTTACGCGGTGGCCAAATTTGATTTCAAACTGAAAAGACATTTGAATTACTTTATTATCATTACGATGATGATACCGGCTCAGGTTGGGCTGATCGGTTACATCATCGAGATGCGGACATTGGGATTTGGCAATACTTTAATGCCCGTCATTTTGACCTGGAGTGCGTGGTCGTTCGGTGCGTTTTTTATGATTCAATTCATCCGCGACACGGTGCCCAGCGAGGTTATGGAATGCGCGCGAATCGACGGTGCGTCTGAGCCGAGAATTTTAGGCGGAATCGTGCTGCCGCTGATTAAACCCGGAATTTCCACGTTGTCGACGCTCGTGTTTCTGTGGTCGTGGAACAATTATCTGCTGCCTCTCGTGACCATCAACAACTCAAAATGGTTTACACTGCCGGTGTTTATATCAACGCTGGGTATTGTACATCGAACCGACTACGGTGCGCGAATGGCTGCACTGGCGATGGCAACTCTGCCGGTTCTGATTGTGTTCATGCTGGGAAGCCGTACCTTTATAAAGGGAATTACGGCAGGCGCCGTGAAAGGGTAAAAAGAACCTGGAGCTGCAGCTTGGACGAACTATGCAGTCCGGCAGCAGCGCCATGGGCTCAAGAAACATTCCTGACTAGGCTTCTTAACCCCCAGGTGTTATAATAGGTTAAACGTTTAAACAACACCTGTTAAGGAGCATACGATAATGACGATTCAGCAAGACTGGGCGCAGGAAGCCTGGTCACAAACTGTGGCAAAAGTGAATAAAACGAGCAAGCGCATCGGGGCGAACTTCCCGCATGCGAGCGTGGATGGCGTATACAAGCTGGAGCCAGCCTATTGGTGGACCGCCGGGTTCTGGCCGGGGCTGCTGTGGCTCTTGTATCGCGATACGAAGGACGAGGGAATGAAGGCGATTGCCGCGTCCTGCGAGCAGCAGCTCGATCAGGTCGTGGCCGACTACTACAAGCTCGATCATGACATCGGCTTTATGTGGACGTTGACGAGCGTCGCGCAGTACAAGCTGCTCGGCTCGGAGGATTCGAAGCGCCGCGCCTTGCTGGCGGCGAATCTGCTCGCTGCACGGTTCAACGTGCAGGGCGGGTACATCCGCGCCTGGAACCCGTGGCGCGAAGGCGAGGACAATGCAGGCTGGGCGATTATCGACTGCATGATGAATTTGTCCCTGCTCCACTGGGCTTCGCAGACGACCGGGGACCCGCGCTACGCGCATATCGCCACGCGCCACGCGGACATGGCGGTAGAGCACTTCATCCGTCCCGACGGTTCAGTGAACCACATCGTGATCTTCGACCCGCACACCGGCGAGCAGGTTTCGGTGAACGGCGGGCAAGGCTACGCGCCGGAATCCGCTTGGTCGCGCGGCACGGCATGGGCGATCTACGGCATGAGCCTGAGCTACAAGTACACCGGCGATGAGAAGTACTTGCAAGCGGCGAAGCGCGCGGCGCACTTCTTCCTGGCGAACCTGCCGGAGGATCAGGTGCCGCACTGGGATTTCCGGTTGCCGGAAGGCGTGCCGGCGTACCGCGACTCCTCCGCCGGCGCATGCGCGGCATGCGGCCTGCTGCTGATCAGCGAGCAGGTGAGCCCTGCGGAAGCGGCGCTGTACCGCGACGCGGGAGAGCGCATCCTTCACTCGCTGTACACGAACTACGGCGCGTGGAATTCCGACGCCGAGGAGGGGCTCGTCCTGCACGGCACGAGCCACTTCCCGGAAGGCAAGAACATCGACGTGCCGCTAATCTACGGCGACTACTACTTCGTCGAGGGCTTGTCCCGGTTGTTAGGCCATGGCGAGCTGTTCTGGTAAGCCGCGATTTTGCAAAAAGAGTTGCCCTAAGCAGGTTAAGCTGCTGGGGCGGCTCTTTTTTGCATGTTTGGGCGCGCACAGCCTCGTCGGAGCCGCGGCAACTTCGCTGACCTGGAATTGTTCCAGTTCAATATCCGCTTTTCCGCAAAAATAGCCGCGTGAACTGGAATTTCTCCATCTTATTTGCACCTATGCTAGCTCTGGAGGGCCAAACGCATCAATTAAACTGGAGGTTTTCCAGTTCACCTTGGCCAATCCTCCTTTTTGCGTAAAATGAACGGGATAAATTCCAGTTGAGCGTTGGGAGGAGGATAAAGTTGGAGGTAGTAGAATTTGGCGTAACCCTCATGGACGCAAATGTCCATTAGCGGTACGCTTTTGGGCTAGTGCACGATCTAGCTGACAAAAACGTCCGTTAGACTTGTGTAACCTCGTCAACCAAGCCGTTTTTAGTTTTAACAGTCATTGCTGATCAGTTCTCCCTACAAAAAGACTTTTACTACAGTAAATCGACAAACCGCCACATTGTTGGGCCAACTAGCGGAATCTATAATGAAGACACTAGATCAAACAACAGTAGGTGAGAGACATGGAAACCATTCTAGGACAGGACAAGGCGGTGCAGCTGGCCGCTGTGAAGCCGAAGAAAATGAGCGCCTGGACGTACATTCTGAAGCATCGGGCTTTTTATCTGATGCTCATTCCAGGGCTGCTCTATTTTCTCGTGTTTCGCTACGTGCCGCTCGCCGGCAGTGTAATCGCATTTCAGGATTATAACATTTTCAAAGGCTTTACAGGCAGTGATTGGGTCGGCTTTCAGTGGTTTGAGCAGATGTTCAGCTACGATAAGTTCGCAAGGCTTCTCCGCAATACGCTGTTCATTTCGCTGTATCAGATCATTTTCGCGTTTCCGCTGCCGATCATTCTGGCGTGCTTGCTGAACGAAGTGAGGTCAATGGCGTTCAAACGCGTGACGCAAACGGTGCTCTACTTGCCGCATTTTCTCTCGTGGACGATCGTCTTCGGACTCACGTACATGATGCTGTCCCCGGCGCAAGGCTTCGTCAATCACTTGATTGTCATGCTGGGCGGCGAGAAAATCTCATTCCTGCAAAAGCCGGAATACTTCCGCTCGATCATCATCACATCGGGCATCTGGAAGGAGATGGGCTGGAACGCCATCATCTTTATCGCTGCGCTGGCGGGCATCAACCCCGCTCTGTACGAAGCGGCCAAAATGGACGGTGCGAACCGCTGGAAGCAGTTCTTGCACATTTCGGTGCCGGGCCTTCTGCCGGCGATTATGATTCTGCTCATGCTCAAAATCGGCCATATTATGGATTCCGGTTTTGAACAAATCTATCAGTTCCTGAATCCGGCGACGTATGAAACCGGGGACGTTCTCGATACCTACACGTATCGGGCGGGGATTTTGCAAGGACAGTACAGCATCACAACCGCCATCGGATTGTTCAAATCCGTCATTGGCTTCATTCTGCTCGTCATCGCGAACCGCGTCAGCAAGCTGACCACCGGCGAAGGGCTCTATTAAAAGGGGGACTTCTCAGCTATGAAAATCAAACGCTCATCCGGCGAAGTCGCTTTCGATACAGCCAACGTCGTGATTTTGCTGCTCTTCTGCGCAGCGGTCGCGCTGCCGCTCATGAACGTCATCGCAGGCTCGCTCAGCTCCAATGAAGCGATCGTGCATGCCAAAGTGATGTTGTGGCCCGTCGGTTTTAACTGGCTCAACTATGAGTTCGTGCTGAAAAACGCCGTCTTCTGGCGAGCGTTCTGGGTCACGATCCAGATTGTCGTCATCGGTACGGCACTCAACATGGTACTGACGCTGCTTACCTCGTATCCGCTCTCAAAGTCATGGCTCGGCGGACGCAAAGCCATCCTGCTGGCCATTATTTTTACAATGATCTTCCAGGCCCCGATGGTGCCGATGTACTTACTGATCAAAAGCCTCGGCATGATGAACACGATCTGGTCGCTCATTATTCCGAGTGCGCTCAGCGCTTTTAATATGATGCTCTGCATCACCTTTATGCGCTCCATTCCGGAGGAATTGTTCGAAGCCGCCCGGGTGGACGGGATGTCGGAGTACCGCATTTTGTGGAAAATCGTCGCTCCGCTGTCCATGCCGATCAACGTGACGCTGATTCTGTTCTATGCCGTTGGGCATTGGAACAACTACCTGGGCCCGCTGCTGTACATTACGAATCGCGAGCTTCAGCCTCTGCAGCTGTACCTGTACAAGCTGATCTCGCAGTTCGATATGGACTCCGCCGGGGGCCAGTCGGTGACAGAACTCTCGACGGCGATTACGCCGCAAGGTCTTCAAATGGCGACGATCGTCATTGCAACCGTGCCTGTCATCATCATCTATCCATTCCTGCAAAAGCATTTTATTAAAGGCGCTTTGCTCGGTTCGGTGAAGGAATAGGAAGCGGCGGCTCCGCCCGCCCGCATCTTGACGTTCCTACAGAGTCTACACCGGAGGTGATGCAGATTTTACCAGCCATATGCTGATGTTAAGTGGAAAGTCTGTATTTTATAATGAACATAATTAGGGAGGGTCATCTCGATGAAAGTTCTATTAAAGAAAGCGATTACATTATCCTGTGTCGTCTGTCTCACCGGTGCCTTGGCTGCCTGCGGTTCCGATAAAAGCACGTCTTCGACACCGTCGGCCTCCGCGCCGGAAGCCACCCAAAGCGCGACACCGGCTGAACCGGCGAAGATTTCGATGTTCGTCTCGAATAACGCCCAACAAATTCCGGGCGGCAAATCGATGGACCTGGCAACCGTCAAGTACCTTGCGCAAAAAACGAACACCGACCTCGACATCACGTTTCTGCCGCATGAGAACTACATGGATCAGCTCAAGCTGAAGTTCGCTTCCGGCGACATTCCGAACGTGCACATGGTATGGGGCATTGAAACCTCCGATCTTGTCATCAACGGTTTGGCAATGGATTTGAAACCTTATATCGATAAATACGGGCCGAATCTGAAGAAAAACATTCCGCAATCCGCTTGGGACGCTGTCACCCTGAACGGCAAAATTCTTGCCATCCCGCAGCCTGCACAAGGCAATGCGCCTTCGGAGCGCGTCATCTATGTGCGCAAGGACTGGATGGATAAGCTCGGCATTCAGACGCCGAAAACGACTGCTGAATTCCTCGACATGCTGCGGGCGTTCCGCGATAAAGACCCGAACGGCAACGGCAAGAAGGACGAGATTCCGTTCTCCTCGCGTGAGAAGTTCGAGTGGGCGGACAATATTTTTGGCATGTACGGGGTGAACCTCGATTCGAATACGCTATATAACAATGAAGTAATGCCAGGCTTCGTCAGCCCGAATATGAAAAAAGCGCTCGGTACCCTCAAAACGATGTACGCCGAGAAGCTGATCGATGCGGAATTCCTGACGAATACCCGAGCCATCTGGGATCAGAAAATCAAATCCGACCTCGTCGGCTCCTGGGATCACGTCGTCTTCGGCATTTGGGATCCGTGGCAGAAGGAACTTAGTAAGCTGCTCCCAGACAAGAAACCGAACGTTGTCGCGATTCCGACGCCAAAAGGCGAAGGCTACGACGGTCAAGTCGGCCGTGTCGAGAAGCCCGTGCTGAAAACGTTCGTCGTCAGCAAAGACACGAAAAATCCGGAAGCGATCGTCAAAATGTTCGACTGGCTCGTATCGGACGAAGGCCAAATGTTCACGGAGCTGGGCATTGAAGGTCAATCCTATACCAAAGAAGGCAGCACGATTAAATACAACGCCGACAAAGATGCCGACGTGAAATGGCGCTCCGCCGTATTCCAAATGCACGGTTTTAACGAAGCAGCGCAAAAAGTGCTGATCAACAACGATGAAGCGTACAACAAACTGCTCGATACGATTGCAACGTCCCGCAAAGAAGGCATTACGAACCCGACAGCCGGTATGCCGCCGTCAGAGACATTGACGAAGAATGCGGACCTGGGCTACAAAGGCTCCTTCCAGGAAGCAGCAGCGAAAATTATTCTCGGCGAGAAGCCGCTGGACTATTTCGATGAGTACGTGGCGAGCTGGAAAAAGCAAGGTGGAGATAAAGCGATCAAAGAGCTTACCGACTGGTACAACGCCAATCGCAAGAAATAAGAGGATTTCGGCCAGCCCACCTGCAGCAAGCATTTTGCTCGGGTGGGTCACCGCTTTATGTATTTGAGCTCTACATGGGAAAGGATGAAGATCGTGAACAATCACCTGCATAAAATACTCGCTTTGCTGTTAATCGGTCTGCTGCTGATCGTCTCCTTGGTCCCCGTATCGGTGGGGGCGCAGGCGCTGACGGAGGATGAGCTTGCGCAAGTAGGCGGCAGCGAAGTGATTCTGTCAGGCATTCATCAGCCGAACGCTGCGCTTAATCCTGAAGCGCCTGCTTATGGAACCGCTGCCAAAGTATCCGTTGACGGGCAGCCGTTTGCTGAGGCGCTGCGTTTTACGACGAACGTGCAGCCTGCCTCTACCTATTTGCTGCAATACGTATTCCCGATTGCCTCACGCATTGAAAAAGATGACGTAATGTTGGCCACATTCTATGCCCGAACGCTCAGTTCCACCGTAGAAACGGCGGAGGGAACGGCTTCGTTAGTCATGGAAAAAACGGTAACGTTTGATAAATCGATCAATGAAACGATTACGATTCCGAACACGTGGAAAAAGTTTCTCGTCCCGATTAAAGCGGCTTTGCTTATGGAAGAGAATACGCCGCAAATTACGTTCCGGCTGGGCTACAAGCCGCAGGTGATCGAGATTGCCGATCTGAAAGTCGTCAATTATAAGAAAGCGGTTGCATTTGCGGATCTTCCCAGCACCCCCGTTGTGTATGACGGGATGGAGGACAATGCGCCATGGCGCACGGAAGCCAATGCCCGCATCGAGCAGATCCGTAAAGGCGATCTGACGGTTGAGGTGAAGGATGCCAGCGGTCAGCCGATTCCGAATGCGGACGTGCACGTGGCGATGACGAAGCACGATTTTAAATGGGGCACCGCCGTGAATTCGGATAAGCTGTTCGGTACGGATGCGGATTCGGAAATGTACCGGACGAAGCTGAAAGAGAATTTTAACTCGGCCGTTATGGAAAACGATATGAAGTGGCAATTCTGGGAAGGCAACAAGGCCAAGACGGTGAATGCCTACAATTGGTTGGGCTCAAACGGCTTTGACATTCGGGGCCATGCCTTGATCTGGGACAACACGCCTCGGCTTCCGAACGACGTTCCAGGGCTGATGAGCAACAAGCCGCAGCTCGAGAAGCGGATTCAGGATCATTTTCATGAACTGGCGGGCTTTTTTCGGGGGCGCCTCTACAATTGGGATGTGCTGAACGAGCCGGTGCTCAACAGTATGATCCGCAGCACCTACGACAATCCCGGAGCCGTGATGGCGAACTGGTTTAAAATGGCGAAGGAAGCGGACCCGACCGCCAAGCTGTACGTCAATGAAACGCAAATTCTCGGCGTTGACGCGCCGGTGATCGGGACGTTCTCAAACATCCTGCAATCGATGAAGGATAACGGGGCGCCGATTGACGGTGTCGGGATTCAGGCGCATTTTGGCTCGACGCCGGTCAGTCCGATGGCTTTCTATAACCAGCTTACGCATTTCGCGCAGTACGCGCCGGAGATTGCGATTACCGAATTCGACGTCAATTCTCCGAAAGAGGATATACAGGGTAAGTTCACCCACGACATTATGCTTGCGGCATTCAGTCATCCGAACGTGCAGTCATTCACGATGTGGGGGTTCTGGGATGGTTCGCATTGGCAAAACAATGCTCCGCTCTTCCGCCAGAACTGGACGCTGAAGCCGTCCGGCGAGGCGTGGCGTGACCTTATTTATCATACCTGGTGGACGGATGTTACGGGCCAGAGCGATGTGAACGGTGTGTATCAAACGCGCGGTTTCTATGGAAACTATGATATTACCGTTACAATTGGCGGCACGAGCCAGACGGTGAAAACCTCCTTATTAAAAGGAAAAGACAACAAGGTGACGATCGTTTGGGGCTCGCCATCCGGCGGCACGACGGCGCCAAGCTTTGTGCCGCTCACGGCACCGGCGCAGACGGCGGAAATTACGGCGCCGGTCTGGCCTTACGGCAGCGTGTTCCAGGCGTCGAATGTGTCGCCGACGTCTGTCAGCTTGACATGGCCTGAGGCGCACGATAACCAAGAGGTGGCCGGTTACAAGGTGTATCAAGACGGTGCGTTGGTGAAGGAGCTGGGCGCGAACGTGACGCGTCTGGATGTGACTGGCCTGACGCCGGGTCACCGTTATTCGTTCACGGTTCAGGCGCTGGATGCGCAGGGCAATACGTCTGTCATGAGTCAGCCGATTGACGTGACGGCGGTTTCTGGCGCAGATACCGAACTGCCAGGCTGGAAAAAAGGCTCCTTGCTGGACGTAGCGGACCTGGGTCAGACCGGAGCGAAGCTGAGTTGGCCGGCAGGCGTAGATAACGACGGTACGGAGGGCTACCGCCTCTACGTGAACGGGCAGCTCTGGAGCGATACGAGCGATACCCAGTACACGCTCACGGGGCTTACGCACAACAAGCTGTACACAGTTCGCGTTGAGTCCAAGGACGGCGACGGCAACTTGTCCGTCGGCGGGCCAATTGTGACGTTCCGCACGCTGGGCGCAGCGGATACGGCAGCGCCGGTGTGGGTCGGCACAGCGGCTTTGACCGCCTCGGATGTGACGCAGACGAGCGTGGGGCTGAGCTGGCCGGCGGCGCAGGACAGCTACGGTGTGACGGCGTACCGCGTCTATCAGGACGGCCGGGAAATCGTGACGCTGCCGGCTTCGTCGCGCAGCTTTGGGCTGGCGGGCTTAACACCGCACACAGCGTATGCATTCCGCGTTGAAGCGGGCGATGCGGCAGGCAACTGGTCGGTGGTGGGGCCGACGCTGACTGTGACGACGGCAGCAGGGCCCGATACGACCGCACCTGCGTGGCCGCCGGACCGGAGCTTAACCTACAGCGGGCTAACAGACCGCGCTGTGACGTTGAATTGGACGCCTGCGGTAGACAGTATCGGCGTGACGGGCTATAAAGTGTACGCGAATAACCAGGTGATCGCGACGGTGGACGGCAATGCGACGAGCTATGCCGTGACGAACCTTACAGCGGGAACAACGTATGCATTCCGCGTGCAGGCTGGCGATGCGGCGGGCAACTGGACGGCGAACGGGCCTTCCGTTTCCGTGAGGACGTTTGACGGCGTCGTGCGCAAACAGACGATCTACTATCCGAGCGACGATGCGTTTATTCAAGCGCCTGCTACAGTAGGCGGAGCGGGCACGACGAACAATCTGGAGTATCTCAGATACAAGAATGCGGCCGGGGCTTCGGGCACCGATGCGAACAAGAACACCGGCAACAACCGGCGCGCATATTTGAAATTCCCGTTGACTTCTGTAACGGGCAATGTGTATGACGCTTCACTCAATCTGTATATTTCTGCTGTGCAGTCACCGAATATGGACATCCCGATGAACCTGTACAGCACAGGAGACAATTGGACGGAGTCGACGATCAACTGGTTGAACAAGCCGACCGACGGCGCCATGATCGGAAGTACTGTGATCCGCAACGCTTTGTATTGGAAGAAGTTCGATGTAACTGCTCAAACGGCGCTTGAAGTGAGCGGCGACAAGACGATCTCCTTTAAATTGCAGGACGATGCATGGCTGGATCAAAACGTTGACATGCATTCCAAAGAAGCGACAGGCGCCAACGTTGCCTATCGCCCGTACCTCTCGGTTGGCACGGAAGAGCTTCCTGTTGATGGGACAGCACCGGCTTGGCCTGGCGCAAATCTTTCTGTATCGCAGTTGGCTCCACATGCGCTGGCACTAAGCTGGACCAGCGCGCAGGACACCGTAGGCGTCAACCGCTACAAGGTGTACCAGAACGGTGTACCGATTGCAACGGTAGCTGCGGATGTTTACAGCTATCAAGTGAGCGGACTCAAGCCAGCCACCAATTACACCTTTAAAGTGGAAGCGATGGACGCTGCTTCGGAATCGACGACAGGGCCATCCACAACGTTGACAACGCCTGCCGCCGACCTGGTACATCCGACATGGCCTTCAGGCTCTTCAGTTACAGTTACAGTTACAGACGCGGGCCGCTATGGGCTGACGCTGCACTGGCCGATTGCGGCTGACAATTACGGCGTCACAGGTTACGACGTGTATCAGGGCAGTACGTTGCTCGGCACGGTATCGGGGACAATCAACCAATATGCGGTCACCGGTTTGACGCCTGGCACCTCCTACACGTTCCATGTCGATGCTCGCGACGCAGAAGGCAATACGGCCAGCTCCCAGACGCTGACCACGGCAACGGCTGCCGCCGATACGGCGAAGCCGGGCTGGGGCGCAGGAAGCGGTTTGAGCGCTTCGCTCATCAGCGACTCTGGAATGCAATTGAATTGGCCTGCGGCCACGGACGATACCGGAGTCACCGGTTATCGTATCGAGCAGGACGGAACAACCGTAATCGAGGTATCGCAAGACATTCGGTCCTATTGGATAAACGGGCTGCAAGCCGCACACCCGTATATGTTCACTGTTCGCGCCCTTGATCAGGCCGGGAACGCATCCGATCCGCTGCAAGCGGAAGTCACAACGCTGCAAGTGGATACCATTACACCGCAATGGCCGACAGGTTCGCGTGTAACAGCTTCTCGCGCCGGCGACCAAGTGACGCTCACTTGGGATGCGGCGATTGACAATATCGCGATCAAACAGTACTTGATTTACCGCAATGGCGTGCAAGTTGCACAGGTCGATGGCGGCCTCATAACCTACACGCTGCAAGATGCTGCATCTGATAGCGTGTATAAAATAGAAGCACAAGACTTAGTAGGAACTGCGACCGTCTTCGGACCGGCGACGAACGATGCCCTTATTCCGGTACCGACGGATACGACGGCACCAGGTTGGCCGGCAGGAAGCCGCTTGACCGCTCAGTCGGTCGGCCAAACTTCCATCACGGTCAGCTGGAGCGAAGCGATCGATCGCATGGGCGTGAAGGAATACCGCTTGGAGCTGAACGGCAATCCGATCGCTACGACGGCGCAAACTTTCTGGCAAGTGACCGGCTTAGCCGAAGACAGCGTGTATACGTTCAAAGTCGAAGCTGTGGACGAAGCCGGCAACTGGTCGACCAATGGGCCGACACTGGCGGTTCGTACAGCGTCGACGGATATTACTCCGGCACCATCCATGCCGAACCAGACAGCGTCGCCAGCAGGCAGCAATATCATTAACGTACCTGCGCATACGGTAAGTGGCGGCAAATCGGTGGCCAGCGTCGATAAAGCAGCGCTTGAAGCAGCTTTCAAGTCAGCGTCAGCCGGACGCGTGGTTGTCGACCTTGCCAAAGCGGAGGGCGCTAAAGCTTACGAGCTGCAGCTGCCTGCCAGCTTTCTGACTGAGCAAGCAGGGGGACGCAGCCTGCAAGTGAAAACGACGTTCGGCACATTGCTGCTGCCAAGCAGCCTGTTTGCCGGAAATCCTGCGGCAGAGAAATCGTCTGCGCTGACAGTGAGCATCGCTTCCGCAGATCGTAGCGGTGCTTCGCAAGTGCCGGGCACGACCGGTGCTGTCGTAGAACTTAGCATCACGGCTGGAGATCAACAGCCGCTCTCTTTCAACGGCAAATCCGTCGTTGAAGTGCGGATTCCGTACCAGCCAACGGCTCAGCAGCGAAGCCATAGCGAGCTGCTGAACGTATGGTACGTTGACGGCAGCGGCAACGCACAGCTCATGCCGACTGGCCGTTATGACGTCGCCAATGGAGAAATGGTCTTCTCAACACCGCACTTCTCAACCTATGCGGTATCCTATGTGAAACCGGCTTTCGAAGATGTAAGCCGCACGCCATGGGCGCAGCAAGCGATTGAAGCGCTTGCGGCCAAAGGCATCATCCAAGGCGTAAGCGAGAGTGCCTTTCATCCGTCGGCAGCGGTCACTCGCGCTGATTTCACCAAGCTCTTGGTGGAGACGTTCGGCCTGAAAGCCAACGTTCAAGGGGCTGACGCCTTTGCTGATGCCAGCCAAGACGCGTACTATGCCCAAGCTGTCGCAATCGCGCATCAGCTCGGCGTCGTCAACGGGCAAACGGCTACACAGTTTGCGCCGCAAGCGCTCATCTCCCGTCAGGAGATGTTCACGATGATCGCCAGAGCGCTCGCGCAAACGGATGCGAAGCTGCCGAGCGGCGCAGGCAAGTCGCTTCCGTTCACGGACGCGGGCGAAATCGCTCCGTACGCCAAGGATGCGATCGCAGCCATGGCCAGTCAAGGCTTTATTGAAGGCGATGCGAACCTGCTGCATCCGCTCAGCAATTCCACACGGGCGGAAGCCGCTGTCATGCTTTACCGGATGTTTAAGCACGTATATCAGCCATAATGATTTTTCACGAAGCCGTCCGCATGTTAAATGCGGGCGGCTTTTTGAGCCCCAAAAAATACGATCCCTGCAGTATTTCAAACATTTCCCTCATTGCGCGCCCGCCTTCTTCCTTCTATGATTGAAGGTACGATACATGCCCTCAGGAGGCGGACACCTTGCTGACCTACATGATGAAAAACATGCGCCGATCGCTCAAATGGAAGCTGATTTCGATCATCGTTACCATTCTTATTTTCACCGTGGCGTTGATCGGGCTTCTTAGCTATATGCAGACAACGTCTTACGTGCGCAAAGACATCGATCACTTGAGCGTGCAAATTTTGAAGCAGGCGAATATGAACCTGGACCGCTACTATTCGGGATACGAGCTTGCCTATCTCATGTTCAGCAACTCGCTGGAAGTCCGCGAATGGATGCGTGCAGCCTCGCCGCAGCTGACGTCGGATTCAATCCGCAACTACGAACGGATGAAAGAGAACTACCTTAACCGCATGTTCCTGCAATACCCGGAAATCCTGTCGGTGTCGCTGTACAACCCGCGCGGGTTTGAGCAGCATTTTACCAACGCCGCCTACACGCTTCCGTTAACGTATAGCATCAAGAACGAACCCTATTTCGTCACTTCCGGCAATTTCGAAAAAATCAAATTCATCACCGGCATCTCCGAGAACTACCTGGATTCCGCCAATCAGAAGATGAAAATTCCTGTGCTGACGCTGTTTAAGCAGGTGGATAACGGCGGATACCTCAAAATCGACATATCGCTCACGCCGTCACAGCGCGTTATGGATCAGATCTCCATTACGAATTCCGGCGCCGCCGTCGTGATGGACGAGAAGGGCACGATCATTCACCATTCCGATGCGAAGGAAGTCATGGGGCATATGGACGACCGGATCGTGGACACCGTCAAGGGCAAGAAGGAAGGCTCATTTTTCGACAAGTCGGGCAAGGAGCTCATTATTTTTCAAACGATTCCCATCACCGGTTGGAAAATCATCGCCATCCTGCCGTACGAAGAGATCGGCAAAAGCATCTACTACACGCGCAACGTCACGATTATTGTGGCGATCGGGGCGCTCATTATCTCGGTCATTTTGACCTACTTTGCGGCGTCTTCCATCACCAGGCGGATATCAAGCCTTCGGAAGCTGATGAAAACGATGCAGCTGACCAACGACTTTGGCGTCAGGGCACAGGTCAGCGGCACCGACGAGGTGGCCGATCTCGGCAATTCGTTCAACAATTTACTCGGGCATCTCGCCCAGTCGATCCACGATCATGCCGAGACGCGAGTGCTCCAGCATCGGGCGGTTATCTCCGCCTTGCAATCGCAAATTAACTCGCATTTTCTATACAATACGCTTGAAACGATTAATTCCATGGCTGTAATTGCGAGGCAGCCGCATATCGGACACGTGTCTGTAAATCTCGCGAACATGCTTCGCTATACGTCGGATTATAAGCATGTGCAAGTCACAGTCGGCGAAGAGCTTCAGCATCTCGAGAATTATTTGAAAATCATGAAGGTCCGCTACAAGGACGAGGTGACCTATGAGGTGGACATGCCGCCGGAGCTGCTCACTGCCATTTGTACGAAAGCGCTTTTACAGCCGCTGGTCGAGAACTGCATCAAGCACGGCCGGGAAACGACCGGGGAATCCGTGCATATCCGCATCTCCGGCCGGCTGACGGAGGAGGGCAAGCTGACGCTGTCCGTCAGGGACAACGGCGCCGGCTTTACAGAGGAGACGCTGCAGCGGCTGAGCCAGGAGCAGGCGGATCTGCAGGCGAGCCACGACCATTTTAAACAGGTAGGGCTGTCGAACCTGATTTATCGGATGCGCATGTTCTATCATCAAGAGGCGATTTTGCATTTTGGCAATTCAGCGGTGGATGGAGGCGCGGTGGTGGAGATTACGCTGCCGTTTTGGAAAGGGGAGGTCACAGCATGAACAGACTGATGATTGTAGACGACGAGGAGCTTATCCGGGAAAGCCTGGCGATCCAATTGTCCGATATGGCGGATGTGGCGGTGTCGGCGACGCACGCGAACGGGCAAAAGGCGCTGGATTGGCTGAAGGACCATTTTGCCGATGTGTGTGTGACGGATGTGCGCATGCCGCTCGTGGACGGGCTGCAGCTGATCGAGGAGATCAACCGCCTGTACCCGTGGATGACGTGTATTGTGATTTCCAGCTACGACGATTTTCAATATGCGAAAAAGAGCATTCTGCTCGGCGCCGTCGACTACGTGCTTAAGCCGATTGATCCGGATCTGCTGACGGAGGCCGTGCAGAAGGCTAACGAAAAAGTGAGCCGGCAGCGCCGGAACGACGCGAACCAACTGCTGCTGCGCAAGCTGCCCCTGAACAAGCTCCTGCTCGAGCAGTGGCTCGAGATGATTCTGAGTGTCTACCTGCACGGGCAGCCGCTGCTCATCGTCGATACGCTGGCGATGTTCGAAGCGTGGGTCGACGGCCGCTATGAAATTCTGGACGAGCTGGCGTTGGCCTGGACGGCGATGCTGGTAGCCGAGCTGAAAAAGCAGGGCATCGACGTCGAACTGGAGGAAGCCGACGATCTCGGCTTTGGCGAAGACAGCGCGATCCTGCAGCGGTCGCAGGTGCGGCACTATTTTCGGCTGTGCGCCGTGAAAAGGCTTGAAGAAGCGGCGAACCTCCTGATGGACCGCGCCCGCAAGGCGAAAAACCTTCAGAAAGAGAGCGCCGTTGACCAGGTCAAGCGCTACATCGAAAATCATTACGCGGAGAACTGGGGGCTCCAGGATCTCGCTGATCATGTGGCGATGAGCCGCTCGTATCTCGCCAAAATGTTCAAAGAGCAAGCCGGCATGACGATCTGGACGTACTGCGTCAACGTGCGTATGCGCAAGGCGCGGGAGCTGCTGCTGACCTCGTCGCTGCGCAGCTACGAAATCGCGCTAAAGGTTGGCTACGAGAACAGCATTCACTTCTCGCGCATCTTCAAGCAGTACCACGGGATCAATCCGATGGAATACAAGGAACGGTTTGGCAGCGAATAACGGGAAGTTTCAGGCAAAATGCCGCATTTCTGTGGTAAAAAAGCATTTTGCCTCAGTGTTTTGTAAGCGATTGCAGATTAACGTAGAGGGAGGTCGATGAGGCCAAATTGGAGAAAAGAGGTGTTTGGATTCATGATTTCAACACGGAAGAAGGTTTATGGTGTACTAGGTTTAACAGCAGCGCTGACCCTGAGTTTTGCAGCGCCCACGTATGCGGCAAGCACGGTGACGGTGTACAAAGACACCACGTACCAAACGATTTGGGGCTTTGGCGCAGCGGCCAATCACCCGGTCAATGAGCTGAAAACCGGATATAACGCGACGGTGCAGGGGCAAATTCTGGACACCTTGTTCCGCACGGACAATTCAAATGCAGGCTTATCCATCGTACGGCTCGAGGTCAATCCGTATACGTCGGCGCAGGACAGTGTCCAGACGACGTTCATGCCGTCCGACGGTGTGCTGGACTGGAACACGGATTTACATCAGCGTTGGTTCGCGCAAGAGGCGAAAAACCGCGGCACGAACCAGTTCTATGCCGTGCCCTGGAGCCCGCCGGGCTGGATGAAGGATAACGGCTCGCCGAACAACGGCGGTCATCTCAAGTCCACGCATTACGACAAGTTTGCCGATTACTTGAAGACTTACGTGAACTATTACCGCAACACACTCGGCTTCAACATCAAATGGCTCAGCGTGCAAAACGAGCCCGATCTGTCCACGCCGTACGCGTCGGCGCAGTATACGATCAGCGAAATGAACACCGTGGCGGCGAAGGTGGCCGACAGCATTCACAGCCTGAACCAGGGTGTGATGGTTGGCGGGCCGGAAGGTTCGAACCGCTCCGCTTCGAACAATTACATTATCAACCTTAGCACGGCGACGCGGGATAAGCTCGATTTTCTGAGCGTTCACGATTACAGCACATACACGGACGTCAGCACTTACGGCAAGCCGCTCATGAGCACGGAGGTCAGCGACTTCCAGAACCCCAATGATCCTACTATCACCGACGGGTTAAAATGGGGCAATATGATCGCTTCGGACCTCAAGCGCGGCGAAAAAGGCTGGTTGTACTGGTGGGCCGTCAATCCGGCTTCCTCGACAACCGGCGAGGGGCTGATCAATTTGCTGGGCAACAATACGTATTCCGTGAACAAGCGCCTGTATGTCATGGGGCAGTTCAGCCGCTACCTGCGGCCGGATGATACGCGCATCCTGGCATCGTCCAGCGACAGCAATATCGTCTCCGTTGCCGGCAAAAATGCCACAGGCCGCGCAGCTGTCGTGCTGATCAACAACAGCTCGTCCTCGATTACGACGACGATCAGCGGACTCACCTTTGCAAACGTGTCAGGCAGACGGACCAGCGCGACAGAGAATCTGGCGAAGCTGTCTGATATTGCCGTTTCCGGCGGCGCGATTACGGTAACATTGCCCGGGAAATCAGTGACGAGCTATACCGAGTATTAAGCAGCTTCCAGCCCCCAAATCCGAATGAAACTTGGAATTGCTCTCCGGCGTACAGATAGGTATCAATTCATTCTAACGTTGGAGGTAGGCATATGGATATTGGCGTAGCACCAAACAGCCCTGTTCCGAAAGCGAAAAGTCCCGTTGGCCGCATAATCACTTGGAGTCTGATCGGGCTCCTGCTCCTCATCGCGGCGATCAACAGCGTGGCGACCGTGCAGTTCGGCCACGTCGGCCTGTACAAAACGCTTGGCAAACTCAGCGACAATACGCTCGCACCCGGCATTCATTTTAAGATCCCGTTTGTGCAGAAAATTATTCAAGTCAACGTGCAGGTGACCAAAGCGGAAGCGGATACCTCGGCTTCTTCCAAAGACCTGCAGCCGGTTTCCACGCATGTGGCGCTCAACTATTCCGTCAACAAGGAATCCGCCTATAACTTGATGAACAACATTGGGGGCGGGTTCGACACGGTCATTGTGGCACCGGCGATTCAGGAGATCGTTAAGGAAGTAACGGCAAAGTATGCAGCCGAAGACTTGATTGCAAAACGCGACGTCGTTGCGAATGAGATTCACGACCTGCTGACGAAGCGCATGGCGAAGTACGATTTGATCGTCAATGACATCAACATTGTTAATTTCAAGTTCTCGGACGCGTTCAACCAGTCGATTGAAGCGAAGCAGGTCGCGCAGCAGCAAGCGCTCAAAGCGGAGAACGACCTGAAGCGTATACAGATCGAAGCGCAGCAGACGGTCGCGCAGGCACAGGCCGAAGCGGAATCGCTCAAATTGAAGAAGCAGGAAGTGACGCCGGATCTGATTGCCCTGAAGCAAATCGAAGTGCAGCAACAGGCAATTCAAAAATGGGACGGCAAGCTCCCGTCCGTCACCGGCGGGGCGACGCCTTTTATCGACGTGAGCAACCTGTCCTCGAAGTAAATCCTTGGTACGCACGTGATGGCGTAAATTCTGACTTAATCTAGCTTCCTCCCTATGGTAAAATAAGAGAGTTAATTCATGGAAAGAATGGGGGAGTTCGATTGAGTACGGAGCAAACACCGCTTGATTTGCTGTTTCAAGGAGATTCCATCACCGATGCGAACCGCGTGCGCGAGGATTTGGTAAATCTGGGTAGAGGCTATCCAAACCTTATTGGTTCGAAGTTAAGCTATGAACTGGCTGAGCAAAAGCTGCAAATTCAAAATCGCGGCATCAGCGGCAACCGGGTATCGGATTTATATGCACGCTGGAACGAGGACGCGATCTATTTGCAGCCGAAGCGTCTGAGCATTCTGATCGGCGTCAACGACGCTTGGCGCATTATGGATAAACTGCCGACCGGCGCGGCGGACCGTTTTGAAAGCTCGTATCGCCATCTGCTTGCGATTACGAAGGAGTATTTGCCGCAATCAGGCCTCATTCTATGCGAGCCGTTTGTGCTTAACGTCGGCGTGCCGGCGAACAACTGGGACGGCTGGAAAGCGCAAGTCGGCAAGTACCAGGAGGTCACTCGCGGCCTCGCCAAGGAATACGGCGCGGTGTTCGTGCCGCTGCAGCAGCGTTTCGATGAGGCTTGCACGCGTGCAGAAGCCGCATTCTGGGCGCGCGACGGCGTGCACCCGACGGCAGCCGGTCACCAGCTCATCGCGAACGCATGGCTGGATGCCGTTCAAAACAGCCCGCTGGCGATCAAGTAAGCGGAACAATGAAAAAGCCCTCTCGCTGACCCTATGGTCAACGGGAGGGCTTTTTTGCGCGGTTTTGCTTACACTGCGCCGTCTGCCCGAAACAACAGCTCGCACAGCTGCCGATAATGCTCTTTCATGCGTGCCTTCGAGTAGTTTTTCTCGTTCTTAATATGAAAATAGCCAGCCGGGGAGATCGAGCAGATGAGCGTGTGTGCCGCCAGCTCCGGCTCCGGGTGCTTCTGCTGCGCTGCTTTCGGGCCGATGCATTCCAGAATCAGCTCGGACATGCGGTCGCGGAACATGCGATACATGGGCGAGAGGAAAAAGTTGCCGCGGCCGTCCTCGCAATCCAGCGCCATTTTCGAAGCCATCGCGACGATGAGATCGGCTTTTTCCTCAATGGCATCGATCCAGATTTCCAGGATGCCGTTCAGACGCTCCAGCGGCGGCTCCTGCCGGCGATTGTCCAGATACGTCGCAACCCGCTCCACTAAGTGATTCCCGTACTGCTGCAAAATATCGAAGCACAAATCACCTTTGTGGGCATATCTGCGGTACAGCGTCGCTTGTCCGACGCCCGCCGTTTTGGCGATTTGGTGCATGCTGACAGATTGTACGCCGTGCTCTTGAAACAGCTGATTGGCGGTTTGCAGAATGAGCTGGCGATTCTCCATGGCGTCCTTGCGTTCATGACGAATGGACATGCGGTTCCACCTCGGAATTGTTAAATTTACTGTGTTCGTATTGACAAAGAATTCAAAGTCCGTTAGCATCAAAAGGTGTAAACGGACAATTGTCCGTTTATGGCAAGCTGCTGCGGCAGTTTATGAATACTGCTATTGTACCGTGCGCGTACCGTATGGTCAACGATAGACAAGAGAGATACGTAGAAAAGGATGGAGGGATCCCATGTCTTCACAAGCAACAAACGCTTCCGCGAAGGAAGCGCCGTTTTCCATGCGCAGCATTTTGGCGCCGCTCGTCGCCATTGTTGTCGGCATTTTCATGGTTATTTTGGATGGCACGGCGGTTAACGTCGCGCTGCCGAAGCTGCAAGAAGAATTCCACCTGCTGAATCTGTCGCTCGTGCAGTGGACCGTTATCGGCTACGCGTTGGCGCAAGCTGCAGTCATCCCGCTGGCCGGCTGGCTGTCGGATCGCTTCGGCGCGAAGAAAATTTTTCTGATTTCCGTAGCGCTGTTCACGATCGGTTCTGGGCTGTGCGCACTGGCGAATTCCGTGGAAATGCTCATTACGTTCCGCGTCATTCAAGGCCTTGGCGGAGGTGTGGTTGTGCCGATTGCGATGGCATTCATTTATCGCTTATCTCCGCCGGATAAAGTCGGCGCGGTGATGGGCATGATGGGGATTCCGATTTTGCTCGGTCCCGCGCTGGGTCCAGTCATTGCCGGATGGATGGTGGAGTATCACTCCTGGCAGTGGATTTTCTTGATTAACCTGCCGATCGGCGTCATCGGCATCTTACTCGGCATTCGTACCTTGCCGAATATTCAGCGTCAAAACGTCGCTTCGCTCGATTTGCTCGGCATGCTGCTCGGGCCGATCGCTTTCGCCGCGCTGGTTTACGGCGTTTCCAACGGCGGCATCGATCCGGTAACCGGCAAATCGACGTGGACGGATGCGGATACGCTCATCGGTTCCGGCATCGGTCTCGTTGCCCTCATTTTGTTCGTCATCGTTGAGCTGAGACGCGATAACCCGCTTCTTGAGCTGCGCGTGTTCCGTTCAGGCAATTTCACGAAAGGCATTATCGTGCAGTGGATCTCGCAAATCGCGATGTTCGGCACAATGTTTCTTGTGCCGCTGTTCCTTCAGCAGGCGCATGGCTACAGCCCGCTCAAAACAGGGCTTATCATGCTGCCGCAGGCGCTGGCATCCGGCCTATTCATGCCGATCGGCGGCAAGCTGTCCGACCGCTTCGGCGCGCGTCCGCTCGTCATCGCCGGCATGGTGCTGACGACGATCTCCGCGCTGCTGCTCTCGAACATTTCCGGCGAGTCCGGCGTCGGCACGGTCATGCTGCCGCTCGCGCTGCTCGGCGCGGGTATGGGGCTGTTCATGATGCCGCTGAACAATCATTTGATCCAATCAGCGCCTCAGAACTTGGTCGGCCGCGTAACATCTTTGACGAACGCTGCGCAGCAGGTGATGATGTCGTTCGCGATCGCGATTTTGATGACCATTTTCACCACGAAAATGAAGGATCTTATGATCGAAGCCAAAGCACAAAAGCCGGATGTCGGCTTGTATGCTTCCGCATTCGGTCACACGTTCTTGATTTTGCTGGGCATCGCCATCGTCGGCGGCCTGCTGGGGCTTTTGCTGCAGAAGCCTAAGAAGGTCGAAGGCGAAGCGGCTTCCATCGAAATGCCGATCATCGTCGGCCATTAATCCGCTTCATACAGACGCTTTCCGGCCCGTGCTACAACGGGAGGAAGGCGTCTTTTTTTCGCTCTTTATTGAACCGGATTTGACACAAAGTCGTCCCATTTTCGGTATCTTTTTTGGCAAGCGATTGGTAAAATATGAATACATTCATGACTGCAAAGGAGTATCTGATGAGCATACTGAAAATAGAGCAGCCCAAGCTGCCGGCGGACATGCCGCCGCTAGTTCTGAAGGAAGAGAGAATGGAACCGGAGGACAGCTTCCATACCGGTATCATCAGTCAATGTGACATCGACAACCAGCGGGCATACAAAGTCGCGTTCGATAAAATTATTTTCCGCAACGTCACCTTCTCGCGCATTTCAATGAAAGAGATTGAGTTGACCGACGTCATTTTTGAAAAATGCGACTTATCCAATGTGGATTTCGGCACGGCGACGATTCATCGGACAGAGTTCCGCGATTGCAAAATCATGGGGATGAATTTGTCCGACGCGACGATCCGCAATACCGGCTTTTACAACTGCTTGGGCGATTACCTCACGCTGCGGATGGCAAATTTGAAGCAAGTGCTGTTCCACCAGTGCTCGCTGATCGGGGCCGATTTCTATGAAGCGACCGTCCAAAAAATTGCGCTTGAAGATTGCAAGCTGGATCAGGCACAGCTTAGCGGCGTCAAGCTGGAAGGCATTGATCTCAGCACGAACTCGTTTGCCCGATTGGGTGTGAATGTGGAGAACTTGCGCGGCTGCATCATTTCAAGGGAGCAAGCAGCGGTTTTTGCAAATTTGATCGGACTGCAGCTCAAAGATTAACAGCACGGTGAAAGGAAGATCACACTTTGAAATTTGGATTTGACATTGATGACACGCTCATCGATTTAAGGAAGCACGCCTTTCATATTTATAATGATAAGCTGCAGATGAACGTTGGCCTAGATATCTTCGAAGCTTTGGATACGATGGAAATCCATCAGGCATTTGGACTTACGAAGGAAGAAGGCGGCAAGTTGTGGCACAGTCTGCGGGACGAAATTTACTTCTCCGGCTGCTCGCCGTTTCCCCATGCCCGTGAGGTGTTGCAACAACTTGTGGCGCAAGGACATGAGGTTTATTATATAACAGCCAGAGATCGAGAGCATTCCGAGCGGACGAAGATGTGGATGATTGAGAACGGTTTTCCAGTCGCAGAAGGGCATTTTTACTGCGGCATGAGCGATTCGGAGAAAGTGCATATCATTGCAAATCTGGGACTGGATTATTATGTTGACGATAAACCGAAGGTACTGGAGACGCTGCTGCATTTGCCGACGAAAGTTTGTGTAAAAGACCGCTCCTACAATCAGCACGTGAACCTGCCAAGAATTACCTCGTGGCAAGAGTTGCCCGAGCTGGCCGGTCTTGCCACATAGCTTACCACTTAATGTGGTCTCCGGGCCGCAGAGATGCTGGTTCCAATGCCGCCCTCTTCGCTAAAACCTCGTTAGCGGGGGGGCGGTCTATCTGTATATCCCCCATTTGCGACTCTTTTGTTCACTATCCCCTTAACTCAGTAAGGTTTTGACCGCCGCTATGCGTCGGTGACACTGCGCGCCCAAGGCGAACACGGAATTTGTTATGTTCTCCTAACGTCTCTTTTACTATCTATCCCCGTTGCTCAGGAGAACTAAGCTTGGGCTTTGTGCTTCTGCTGAACAAGTTACGTACACTTGCTGTAATGAGTCAGAGAGCCAAGCGACTTGTGAAGCGTAACAAAAAACGCTTGTACACCTGCATGCAAGCAACTTTCTATAACGCTTGAATCACGGTATTCCAATGATTTTTATGGCTAAGGGTGTGCGAAGTGGCGGAAAGACAGACAGACAGACAGACAGACAGACAGACAGACAGACAGACAGACAGACAGACAGACAGACAGACAGAGGTCGATCTTTGGGAACAAATACGACTTAGAAGAAAAAGAAAGCATGGGGATGCTAGCCATGTTGCGATACGCAAATTTGAAGCAAGTGGTCGAAGATGGCAATATTTTTTAGAGATAGGTTGAGTTTGTACGTGAATTCGTCCAAATATTTTTGCAGGTGGCGCGGCCCTATGCCGTGGAAGGTTGTTTTTAGCCAGTTGCTGGCTTGTGTAACGAATTGAAGAAGCGGGCGTTGCTTGCGAGGCGTGTAGAAGCCGGTCACAGCTTGGCATGATGTAACACTAGCATCTAGATGGCTTTCCTGGAAGGATAGTAAATCGGTACGAGTAATTTCTTTGTATCGAGATCGAGGTGCAGCTATATGTTTTATTTTTACATGTTCCCATTCATGATTTGAATTCAGCGTCGAACCGACTAAAACAAGATGCTCGGAAGGCTGCTTGTACGAGCTTGATTTTGGCGATTTGCCGTAAATGCCGGCGTTTATTTGAACGGTGCCTTTCAACGGTTCTTTCTGATCTGCGAGGTGGATGGATGTGCGGATTTTATGAAGCATGAGCCAAGCAGTTTTGTAGGTAACCTGAATACGTTTGGCAAGTTCGACGGCGGTTGTGCCGATATGTGATCTAGCAGTTAAATAAATCGCCAGCAGCCATTTTTTGAGTGAAGTCCTGCTGTTCTCCATGATAGTTCCGGCAATTAGCGAGGTTTGGTGTTGGCATCGGCTGCACTCATATAGTGGAACCCGCCGAGAATTGATCACATATGCATGCCGAAACTGACAGCGGGGGCAACTGAAGCCGTGAGGCCATTTTGATTGATAGATGAAAGTTACGCATGCTTCTTCTGTCGCAAACTGGCTGTTGAATTGTTCCAAAGTAAGGTTGGACAAACGCATAGTGAGACCTCCCTTTTATCATAAATGGGATATTTTCTAAATCTCATTATACCGAACATATGATCTTATTTCAATTGAAATATGGTAATTAAGATATCATTTTAGCAAAAAATTACTGAGTGAAAGGGATAGCATTGAAATGATCATAGTCGGAGAGAGGTATTGGTTGAAGACGAGAGGCAGGGGAGACTGAGCGAAAGGGATAGCATTAAAAGGAGCGTTGCCGGAAAGAGGTATTGGTTGAAGACCAGTGGCAGGGGAGACTGAGTGAATGGGATAGCATCGAAAAGAGCGGAGTCGGAGAGAGGTATTAGTTGTAGGCCAGAGGCAGGGGGACTGAGTGAAAGGGATAGCCTTAAAAGGAACGTTGTTGGAGAAGGGCATTGGTCGAGGGCTGGAGCCAAGCGAGATGGTTTTCTGAGCGAAAGGGTGAGCGCTGAACGGATCGAAATCGAAGGGAGGTAGATTGGTCGAACACAATGGGCTTGCCAAGCTTAAAGTTGTGACAAATGCATGCATAAAGGCATAGCCTTGAATCCTGTCCGCATAAGGTAGTACTAACGAAATCGGCATGTTCTGGCATGAAGAATGTCGACTCGGGCTTAGGGGGAGGGACAGACAGGATGCTGCTGCAAAGGCGACGATGGCGAAGCAGGCCCACAGGGAAGACAAACCGCAAGAAGATTATTTGGATCAGTTTGTTGATTGTTGTGTTGTTTTGTATTCAGTTTTTTATTTATATCGAGAAAAATTTAAGGCCGCCGCTCATGAGTTTAGCTAAGGTTCGAATTAAGCAAATTGCCACACAGGCGATTAATAGCGCGATTGCCAATCATGTAGCAGGAGGGGCGAATGCCGAGCAACTGATTGATTGGAAGATGGACAAAAACGGGAAAATCACCGGCTTTATGTTGAATTATAATGAGCATATGCGCATTACTTCAGAAGCGATTAACACGGTGCAAGGGGAGCTTGCGGATTTGAAGAGCATTTCGGAACACGTTCCGATCGGGCAGGCGATGAATAGTGCGATTTTGGCCTCTTTTGGCCCGGATATTCCCGTTCGGCTGCTTCCTGTAGGGAGTGTCAAGGTGGATCTGAATACTCGCACGCAAAATGTAGGGATTAATATGGTGATGTTTGAAGTGTACGTACATATCATTGCTGAGGTGTCGGTCATCATTCCTTTTGATTCGGAAACGGAGATTGTGGAAACGGAAATTCCGATTTCCTATTCTCTTGTAGTAGGGGATGTGCCGACGTACTATTACGATAATAAAGGGAACCCGGTTGGCAGCAACAAGGACGCGAGTCCACCGGTCATTTCACTGCCGAGTGTACCGGGGACCGGCTCAACAAGCGGAAATACCGGCCCGGCAAATTCGGCAGCGCCTGGAACAGGAACAGGCCAAAAATAATGAAAAAGGACCTTGCTTCTCCACTAGCTTTTTGGGGAAGGAGGTCCTGCTTTGTTTTATTTTTTTCTGCGCTGCTGATCTTCGCGTTCCCACCTTCGGAGTGACGGGTAGGGGTCGAAGCTCCATTCTTTGTTGCCGTTATCCCGATATAGACCAAAATGCAAATGAGGCGGAAACTTGCCTGAAGTGCCAGGCTTGCCATAGCCTGAACTTCCTACCCATCCAAGGACTTGGCCAGGTTTGACAATGTCGTTTGGTTGGATGCCTTTTTGAAATCCAGAAAGATGCGCGTAGTAGTGATAAATGTTGTTGAGGTCTCGAATACCGATTCGCCAACCCCCGTAAGGGTTCCATCCCTTTTCCTCCACGATGCCGTAGCAGGTGCTCCGGACCGGAACACCGTATCCGGCAAAAAGATCCGTTCCCTCATGAATGCGGTGACCTCCCCAGCCGCGGCTGTCTCCCCAGGTGCTGCGGTAGGAATAGTCCGCGGTGACGGGGAGAGGGAATGCATGCTCATTCACGTCCATTGTTCCCAGCTTTTCGTAAATGGCTGCAAACTGATTGATTCGTAATACGCTTCGCGGATTCTGATAATAGTTCGTAAGGTTGGTTTGCAGATTTTCTTGGTTTACTCCGTTTTTGCCTAAAATTTCGCTCATTGCCGCCAGGACGTCGAGGTCGTTGGACTTATCGGCGATTTGATCGCCCGATCCGTCCCGTCCGTAGCCGTGAAAGAAAGCGATGCTGCGCGGATTCGTATCCAGTTGGTTCGGATTTAGCATGCCGCTCCAAGCGGCTTCGCTAAAATAAATGTTGGCCAAAGTGAGCTGGACAGACCTTTTTTTCACCGTGTTCATCGTTTTCTCGTACTGATCCACTGCTGCGAGGAATGACCACGGGATTCCTGTTACTAAGCTTATTTTATCGAAAAGTTCTTTCCGCTCTGCTGCGACGGTCTTTGGATCTTTTGTTTTGTTGTTGGTGCCTGTTTGCGTGCTTGAAGCGGATGGGGACGGAGCAGCAACCTGTGATGCAACTCGATCAGAGAACGCCGGCGGCGTGACTGCGGATAGCAGGAGGCTTAGGGTGAGAACTTTTGTCCAGCGTGAGGTACTATGCATCACGATCATCCTTCCTGTCTTGTTAGTTATTAGGATGTGCGTATCGGCGAAAGCTTATCCTTGGAGTTTGTTCGAAGAGACGTTTTTGACGCAAATTCGTCGGACAAACGCATTGATCTTTCGTTGTTCCCCAATATTTGTTATGATGCGAATAAGAGGTGGCTAAGGTGAGCTTTAATCATAGAGATGAGCATGTGGATGATCGTATGCTGTTGGTTCAAGCCAATCTGGACGATATGAATCCGGAGTGGATTTCGTTCCTGATGGATAAGCTGTTTGACGCGGGGGCGAACGATGTCTACGTCGTGCCGATTATTATGAAAAAAGGCCGGCCAGGCATTATGCTGAACGTGCTCATAGATGAGGACCGATTATCGGCAATGGAGGACATTATTTTTAGCGAGTCGACAACGCTGGGGCTCCGCTATTTGCATGCTTCTTGCCATCGGTTAGCGCGGGAGTTCGAGCATGTGGAGACGAAATGGGGGGAGCTTACGGTGAAGGTGGGGTATCATGCCGGCAAGCTTGTGCAATTCGCTCCTGAGTTCAAGGAATGCGAGCAGGTGGCGAAGCAATATGGTGTTCCATTAAAGCAAGTGTATGAGGAAGTCAGGCTTCAATTTGTGAAGCGGCACATATAGACAACGCGCTTTCCACTTAGGGGAAGGCGCGTTTTTTTGCGCTTAACAGTGCATCGATACTCCAGATTCCAAGAATTGTTATATAAAACTACAAGTTTTGATTCTAACGCCTTCGGTTTTTTACGTGATACAATTAGCAAAAACCGTTACGATTCAAGGTGAAGCGCCTCTTGCTCTTAGGCAGAGGCGTTTTTGCCTGTATTCAATGAGGAGTGAATCCTACACGATGCCAATCTGGCGACATTTACTGCCGAACACGTTAAAATACAGGCTTTTCATGGCCTACATCACTCTCCTGATGATTCCTTTGTGCGTTGCAATTTTTTATTTATTCCAGCATTTTGAGTCTATTCGCCAGAAAGATATGATGGACCGCATGTCCGAGCGTATGCAGCAGGTCCATGTGTCCTTGACAGATATGATGGCGTTCGCTTATAAGGCTAACACGATGCTGAGCCAGGACGAGAGCCTGATCCAGATTATGGATGATCCGGACAAGTATGATCCCCTTGAGCGAAAGAAAGTGATCGAAAGCAAAATGTTTGGCATCAATAACAGCTTTTTCTTCCATCAGACAGAGCTGTATTTTCGATTTATCGATCGCAAGGGCAATGTGTACACGTCTTATTCGCCTAACGGTCAGCTGACGAACCAGTTGAATGAATTGCAAGATTGGCAGCACAAGCTGCAAGGCGGTGCTCATCCCTATCGCTGGATGGCCGACGATTGGAATGATGTGAATGGGAGCCAAGGGAGCAAGCTCCTAAGCTTTTACACTATTTTGGATGATCAACTGCGGGGAAATTACGGATTGGCTCGCATCAGCATCAACATTCAAGAATGGTTCCGCGGTACGTTAAAAGATAGCCCGGCAACCAAGGACCTGGTCATCTTGACCGGTCAGGGAGAGATTGTTCTGCAAAGCAAGGAAACGGCTTTTAGTAACGATATGAGGCAAAGAATCGTGTCCGCGCCTGCGAAAGAAGGACATTTCAAGGACGAAAGCGCCTTGTCTCTTGTCAATTACAGCTATCTGGAGGATCTCGATTGGTATGTGGTCAGTCAAATGCCGCTCAACGAGCTGCAGCAGGAGATACAACGATTAAGGTCTATGGCTTTCCTCTTCTTGACCATTCTGATTATCGCCTTTGTGCTGGTGACCATCTTCTTATCGGCCCGCATGACGGAGCCGTTGTATGCCCTGGGGCGGAGCATGGAGGAAGCGTCGGACAAGAAACTGAATGTCAAACTAACGATCGGTAAAGGGGCGACGAACGAAGTGCGATCCCTTGGCGAAAGTTTTAATAGGATGATTGATGACGTCGTCGCACTCATTAACAAGCTTAAGCTGGAGGAACGGCAAAAGCAGGCGGTTCGCTTCCAAATGCTGCTCTCCCAAATGAATCCGCATTTTCTGTTGAATACGTTGAACACGGTGAAATGGATGGCCAGAAAAGAGAAGCAGGAAGCGATTGTAAGCATCTGTACCTCTTTGGGGCGCATGCTGGAGGCAAGCTTGGGCTCGGACATTGAACTGCTTCCTCTTAAAGAAGAAATACAACTATTGCGCTCTTATGGCTCCATTCAGGCGTTTCGCTTTCGCGATCAATTTGCTATCCACTATGACATGGATGAATCGGTTCAATACGCGCTAGTTCCCAAGTTTAGCTTGCAGCCGCTGGTGGAGAATGCGATCGTCCACGGCTTTGACGCGGCGAAAGGCTGCTGCACCATCAAGGTCAGGGCCAAGGTGGAGGGAAGCGAACTTGTCTTAGAAGTGGAAGATAACGGTATCGGCATGGAAGCGGCGGCTAAGAGACCAGTCAGGCGAAGCGGGCACGGGATCGGACTAAGCAACTTGAAAGAAAGGCTGCAGCTGCTTTTTAAACAGGAAGGTTCCGTGGCATTTGTAACTAGCGGAGAAGGGACTTTGGTCAAGGTCAAGTTGCCTTTGTTGATTGCAACGCCCTATTCACAGGAAGGAGATGATGGGCATGTGGACGGTTTTGCTGGTGGAAGATGAAGGTTTTGTCCGGGAAGCCATCCGGGAAACCGTGGACTGGGAAGGGCACGGTTTTTGCGTTGCAGGTGAAGCTGGAGACGGAAGGGAGGCGCTGTCGGCAATTCTGGCGCTTAAGCCCGATGTTGTCATTGCGGATATTGTTATGCCGGGCATGGACGGGATTGAACTGTTGAAGGAAGCGCGAAAGGCGGGAATCCGCAGCCGGTTTATTATGCTGACAGCGATGAGCCACTTTGACTATGCCCGGGACGCCCTCCAATATGGCGCCTTTAATTATCTGCTCAAGCTGTCTTTAGATGACGAGGTGTTGCTCGACAATCTGGCGCGGATCAAGGGAGAATTGCTTGAAGAACTGCGAGTCGCGGGAGAGGCGCTGTATCCCCATTATCATCGTATTTGGTCGGGCATTCGGGGGACAAGTCTACTTGCTCCTGAGGATCAGGCCATCCCGGTTGCGGCAGCGGAGAAGTTCGGCAGCTTGAAACTGGATATCATAGCAGTGCTGAGCGGAACTGGCTCATCTTCTGCGGATCAGGCAGGAATCCGACCGGATGCGTACTTGGTCGTCCAATCTTTTTATGAAGAGGGGCAGACCACTTTTTTTTGTTGGAAATGTCATAGCGAGGATGAGCATGCCCATTGGAACAAGCCGAACCGTCCCGTTGGACTGGTAGTCGGCAGTTGCATGGATCGGCTAGCTCAGGATTGGCGGCGGGCACTGAATCAGTTGAACTGCTTTTGGTACGGCCGTGAAGCATGCCCGATGACGGAGGACCATAAGCTGCCGTCCATTGCGGAGCTGGAAGCTGAGCTGATTCGCTGCTTTGAAGAACGCAATCAACGCAAATGTGAAGAAGTGGCAGCTCAGTTGTGGGAAGGCATGGAGGCCTCGTCGTTCTCCCATATGGAAGTGAAAATGTTGGCGGGCCATCTCCTGCAGATCTTGGCGATGCTCGCAGGACGGAGATCGGAGGATAGCGAGGGGAGCCGCATTCACTCGGCCATAAGCCATGAATCGCTGCTCGCCCATGTGCTGCAAACCATACGCGACCATATCCGCTATCTGAAAGAGGAGCAAGTCAATTTTACGGACCATCCCGAGGTGAACCGAGTGATTCAATATATGCTGGAACACTATAAGGAAAATATCAAGGTTGCGGATCTAGCCAAGCTGGTAGCCATCAATGTGGACTATTTAAGCACTGTATTCGGCAAAAAAACCGGGCTGACGCCTATCGCCTTTTTACAAAATATTCGGATCGAGCAGGCGAAACGCTTACTGCTGCATACCAAGCTCAGTGTGGAAGAGATCGCTTTTCAAACAGGCTTTACCGATGGGGCGTATTTCATCAAGGTATTCAAGCGCATGGCCGGATTAACGCCCAGCTCGTTCAGGAGGGAGACGAATATCTAAGTTTTATCCTATCAACTTGCAAGTTTCATCCCTTAGAAGCGTGGACGTCGCTTGGTATAGTTGGAATGACTCAAATATCCGATTACAGGGAGGTTACAGGTAAGATGAGAAACAGAAAATGGATGAGCTTGGGGCTGGCTGGGCTTGTGGCAGTGCCGTTGGCCCTTGCCGGCTGCAGTACGAAGGGAGACAACAATCCGGCGCAGGGGACAGCTTCACCTGCGGTAAGCGCAGCGCCTAGCGCCGCGGCGAATAAGGAGCCGGTCAAACTGACCATGTGGGGAGGCGTGCCGCCCGAGAGCGGTCCGCAAGCTGTTGTAGACAACTGGAATAAGGAAAATCCGGATATCCAGGTCGAATATGTGCGATTTGTCAATGACGATGCAGGCAATCTGAAGCTGGATACGGCCCTCATCTCCAGTCAGCCCGTTGACATGTACATGAGCTATGACTACAGCCTCTACGAGAAGCGGATTAAAGCGGGCAACGCGCTGGATCTAAGCAAATTTACCGACTACAATGTGGACGACAAAATGGGTACAGGCGCCTCCTTATGGAAGGTGGACAACAAGTATTACGGTGTCCCGACCCAGAAGGGCATGTCCTTCGTCTGGCTGAACAAGGACATGCTGGATGCCAAGGGGCTTCCGGTTCCCACGGACTGGGGGCTGGACGAATTCAGGGATTATGCCAACAAGCTCAAGGGAGACAAGGTGTGGGGAGCGGCGCAAAGCGATTATTACTTCAATGTGCCCATCAACGGCTCGATGCTGAAGCAAAGTTTGACATTTTCGAAACCGGATGGCACTTCGGCATTTGATAATCCGCTGACGGTGAAGGCGCTGCAAGTGTATTCGGACATGATGTTCAAGGACAAGAGCATGATGCCCCATACGGAGCAGATTACCTCGAAGCCGGCCCTGGACCAGATGTTTGTGAAGGGCGAAACGGCGATGCTTTTCTCTACCAACCAGATTTTCCGGACCACCAACAATGTGAAGGATTATCCTCGCACCTTCAAGGTGGCGGCAGCGCCGGCTCCCAAGGTAAATAAGGATCAGACCGATTACATCAACGCCGGTGGCCTGGGTGACGTACTTTCCATTAACCCGCGCACGAAGAATCCGGAAGCGGCCTGGAAATTTATCAAGTGGTATGCAGATAAAGGGATGCTGCCGATGGCCGCAGGCGGAAGAGTGCCGTCATCCAAGGACTTCCCTGTTGACGAGGCTGTCGCTCTTATGTTCAAGGGCGTTGAGAACACCTATGACATTGCTTCCGTTAAGCGGGTCATGTTCGGCAGCCTTCCGCTTGGGTTAAGTCGCCTGGACAAGAAAACGGGAACCGAGCAGCAAGTCATCTACGACAAGGTGTTCTCGCAGAAGCTGACGCCTGAGGAAGGTGCCAAAGAGCTGGCGAAGGTCCATAACGCGAACTTGCAAGCTGCTAAAAAATAGGGCTCCCCTATTATATAGAGAAAGGTGGTGACCGATCGTGAACTGGATGAAACGGCAGCGGCTGCTTGGTTATGCTTTCATCGCTCCCAATCTGATTGGGATGTCGATTTTCATGCTGATTCCAGCTCTGTTCTCCTTTTATTTGATGTTTACGGATTGGGTATTCGCCAGCGGGGAACCACCCCATTTTATCGGATTGGATAACTTCAAAATGATGGTGAGAGATGACCTGTTTGCTGTATCCGTCAAAAACACGCTGTTGGTATTAATCCCGGTGCCGATTGCGATTATTCTTGGTTTTCTGATCGCGGTCATGCTGAACAATCGCGTTTATTTCAAGAAGACGCTGCGGGCTTTCTTCTTCGCCCCGCATTTTACCAGCGGAATCGCCATTGCCTTCGTCTGGATGGTGCTGTTCCAACCGGCCAAGGGACCGATCAATGCCTTCCTGCAATCCGTCGGGATCGAGGATCCGCCGAAATGGTTTGCTTCCCCCGATACGGCCATGTATGCGGTGATTATCATGATGATTGCAGGCGGCATCGGGTATAACATGATTATTTATTTGGCTGCCCTGCAGGAAATATCCTCGGAGCAAATGGAAGCCGCCAAGATGGATGGCGCGACGTTTGGGCAACTGCTGCGGCTTATTATTTTACCTTTAGTAAGTCCAACGACATTCTTTCTGATGATTACCGGGTTTATCGGTTCGATCAAGGGTTTTGGCATGATCTATGCCATTACCCAGGGGGGACCGGCCAACAGTACGACGGTATTCTCCATTTTCGCCTATAAAAAAGCTTTCAACTTCTATGAAATGGGATATGCGTCCGCCGTTTCATGGACCATGTTCCTGCTTATCCTAGGCATTACGCTCATTCAATGGGCGGGTCAGAAAAAGTGGGTCCATTACTAAAGGAGCTGCGAGGAAAATAGCGGTAGTTGATTTCGACGCAGTCTCAAAGGAAGGGGGAAAGACGCGACATGCCTGCAAGAAGCGCAAGAATCATCAAAGAGCAGTTGGGCAAAAGCTTGAATACGATCATCATGGCCTTGCTAAGCCTCCTGCTGTTGTTGCCCATGATCTGGATGATCAGCACCTCGTTTAAACAACCCAAGGACGTCTTTACCTACCCGGTCCAGTGGATTCCGCTTGGCCCGGTGCTAACCAATCACATCAAGGTCTGGACGGCCGGAGACGGATTTGCGCTCTATTATTTCAATTCCTTGAAGATTTCCGTGTTTCTCATGATTGGCGCACCGTTGTTGGCCGCATTGGCCGCATATGGATTCAGCCGAATTGATTTCAAGGGAAGAAACGCCATTTTTCTCTTATATATGTGTTTAATGATGATCCCGCAGCAGGTGCTGTTTGTTCCCAAATTCATCATGTTCGAGTGGATGCATATTTACAATACCCATTGGGCGCTCATTCTGCCGGGGTTGTTTACGGTATTTGGGGTATTTATGATTCGGCAATTTTTCATTAGTATTCCCAACGAAATATCCGAAGCGGCCTTCATTGACGGGGCGGGGCATATCCGGATTTTCTTTCAACTGTTCCTGTCGCTTTCCAAGCCGGTTTTGGCGACGTTCGCCATCATTGATTTTACATGGACCTGGAACGATTATGAGAACGCATTGATTTTCCTGTTGGACAAGAGACTGTACACGGTGCCGCTCGGGATGCAAAATTTCATGCTGGAGGCGGGTGTGGACTATAACCTCATGATGGCGGCTGCTACGGCAAGTGTTGTGCCCCTGCTCATCGTATTCTTCTTGGGTCAAAAGTATATTATTCAAGGCTTTTCAAGCTCTGCCGTGAAAGGCTAGGGGGAAGCTGCGGCGAGCCATAACAGGAGGTATAAATTGTGATGAAAAAATGGTTGATCTGGTTTTTCTCTGCCGTAATCGTGCTATCATCCGTCCCATTTACCTTGTTGAATTCTAGTGTCGTCCATGCATCCGCAACCGCCCCATTGCCCTACTCGAGCACGTTCGCAAACTGGACTGTCGGTCGCAGCGGATCGATCGACGCTGCGTTTACAGCGACCCTGAATGGTCACACAGGGGCTGCGCTCAGCATCGTTAATCAGACGCCCAAGACCTCAAACACCTTCGCCCAGATCTATCAAACGGTCACAGTGAAGCCATCTACGCTCTACCGCTTCAGTGCGTGGGTTGCTTCGGACGGCTTGCCCTCCAGTGGCGCGCTGCAGGCCATCCTCAGCGACGACTGGGGGATACGATACAGCTTCCCCAGTGGAACTTACGCGTGGCGGCAGGTGACCTGGACTTACACGACAACATCAAGCCAGACGAGCATGACGCTTCGACTCCTCACGCAGGACGTTACCCCCGTGGTGCGTATCGACGACATGACGATGGTCGAGAACGGTACAACTCAGAACTTGCTGAGCAATGGTGGTTTTGAAGAGCACTCTTACTATTTCGGCGTCTCGAACAGTACACTGCTGTTCGATCCGGGCACGGCGGCGATCAACTTCATCACTGACGCGCCCAATCCCACCTCGGCGAGTTGGACGGTCCGTGATGTCCGCGGCTTGCCGGTCAAGAACGGAACGGCGGCCTACACCGATGGAAAGGCTGCGGTAGACCTCTCAAGCCTCAGCAACGGCTTCTATACCATCGAGGCGACATCGACCGCCGACAATGGCCCTATGAACCTGTCGACATCCTTTGGTGTCGTACCCTCCATGCCCGCAGCTGCGAATTCCTTCGGATCGCCATTCGGCGTTGGCATTCACGGTTTCGACAGCACAGTGATCGCAGGTCTGTCGCGTATCGGCATGAAACATGCGCGAACCGACGCTTCGTGGTCGTCCGTTGAAAAGTCGCCAGGCGTTTACACGTTTCCGAGCACCCTGACCGATGGCTTTGCTGCGCTTTACAATGCCGGGATCGAGCCGCTGCCGATTTCCGATTATCGCAATACCCTTTACGATAACAACCTGACCCCGAGTTCACCGGAAGGGTTGGCCGCCTACGGCAATTACACCGCTGCACTCAACGACCAGTTCAAGAATTACACGCAGGCGACGGAGGTTTACAACGAGTTCAACATCAACTTCAATGACGGCAAGTGCGGTCGCACGCCGGCCTGCTACGCGCAGTTGTTGAATGCAGCCGGGGCAGCAGTGAAGGCGAAGAACCTCAATGGCCAGCTTGTCGGGCCGGCGATTTCCGGCGCGTCGGAGGACTTCGTCAAGCAGGTGCTCCAGGGCGGCGGCTCCAACATCCTGAGCGCCGTTTCGATCCACCCTTACAGGCACCCGCAGGCGCCCGAAGGCATGGAGAAGCAGATGGCCTCGATGGTGAAAGCCATTAAGGATACTGCCGGCAAGGATATCCCGCTGTGGCTGACCGAATTTGGCTGGCCGACAAACACCCCAGTCAACGGCATTACTGACGTCATGCAGGCGGATTATCTTGTCCGCTCGAGCGTGCTTTCGCTGGCTGGCGGCGTTGCGAGGTTGTATTGGTACGACGCTCGGGACGATGGAACTGATCCGAACAATCAGGAACATAATTTCGGCTTGTTCGAAGTGCGCCGTGCTGCCTCGGTGAACGCAGCCGAACCTAAGGTCTCCGCGGTCGCACAGGCTGTCATGGCTGCGGAGCTGGCAGGCAAAACACTGACCGGCCGCGACTCCCTCGACGAGTCGACGTATTCCTACGTCTTCGGAACGGGAAGCGATGCGACCCGCGTCATGTGGGCTCCGAGCGGCGGCAAGACGGTCACGTTGTCGACCTATCAGCCGCTGACGTTCACCGATGAGTTCGGCGCGCAGAGCACATTGACCCCCTATGCGGGAGCGGTGAACGTCGCGTTGACCGAGCACCCGGTCTACGTCACTGGTGCACCGACCGCCGTCGCGCTTGGCACAGCACCCGGCGTCATGCTTCAAACCACTTCGACAGTCGCAAAAGGGGAGAGCATCGAGGTGCGGGCCGTGGTCGACCGCAGCGGTTCCAACTGTCAGTCCATTCCTTCGACAGTCACCTTCAACATGGAGGGTATGCAGAAGGAAGTCCAGGTAAACGGATGCACCGTCGGCGAAGCTATCTTCCACTTGCCGACCACCGCATTGCAGACTTCTAGCTGGGTGACCGGCACAGCATCCATGAACGGCGGTCAATTCGCGAGCCTAGCTACCTCCGCCATCTCGATCACGCAGGCCATCACGGCGACCGTCGACCTGCAACTTGTTCGCGATGGCGACAATTACGCCGAGCAAGCAGTCATCAGCGTTGCGAACAAGTCGCGCGTCACGCCGGTCACCTTGAACAACATCGCATGGAAGGTTGGCAGCCAGTCGGGTACGATCAACGAAACCTCGACCATCCAGGCTGGCAAGAGCATACAGCGCACGCTCCCCTTGTCGAGCCTTCAACTGTGGAAGCAGGGATACCTTGACCTGAGCGTCGGCGTCCACAACATGGATCCGGTAACGCTGCGCCAGTCCGTGGGCATAGGTCCGATTGAGCCGGACAGCAGCGCGGCTGTGGCACCGATCGACCTCGCAACGGATGCCGCATGGCAGAAATACACTGCGGACTGGGGTGGCGCGTCCGATCTCAGTGGAACCGTCAAGATCACCGAGACCTTAAACGGGGTTCACTTCCACGCAGAGGTGCAAGATAACGTTTTCCGGCAGACGAACCCTGCGGGTAACATGTACAACGGCGACTCGATCCAGTTGTCGTTCTCCCCGGGACAGCCCGGCGCCTCGCAAGAGCGCACCGAGATCGGGTTTGCCCTCACGCCGAGCGGCCCCGACGCCTACACCTTCGCAGCGACTGGGCTCGCCGTGACGGGACGCACCCCGACGGATAGCCTCTCGGTCACTCGCGTAGGCACCACAACGACTTACGACGCCGTCATTCCGTGGCAGAGCTTCGGGCTTACCGCCGCACCTGAGGGAACGTTCGCGCTCTCGTTCCTGGTGAACGACGATGATGGCAGCGGTCGCAAAGGTTTCCTGGAATGGTCGTCCGGCATCGGAAGGACCAAGGACACCAACGCCCACTTCCCCGTACAGCTCACGAGCAGGCTGCTTGTCCCTGACGTAATCGCACCCGCCAGCGTCGCACAGATAAGCCCGGAGGTGCCGACCGGCAGTCAGGGATGGTATAAGTCGGATGTAACGGTAGACATCAGTGCTACGGACGATCTATCAGGCGTAGCAAAAACGGAATTCAGCTTAGACCATGGGGAAACTTGGACACCCTATACGGAACCAGTAACCCTCAATCAAGACGGCATCTATGAAGTGCAATATCACAGCACGGATAAAGCGGGCAACGTCGAGGTTGTGAACTCCACGACGATCCATATCGATAAAACCGCTCCGACAGCGCTCTTAACGGCCAATGGCCACCCGCTGAATGACGGAATGGCCCTCCAGGATAACCAATCGATCATCTTGGCTATGCAAGTAGCAGATAATTTGTCCGGCATGGCCGAGCAATCAATCCAGGTCGACGGAATCCCGTATGCACCGGGTACGACGCTGGATTGGGCGGGTAACCTAGGTCAACATGTAGTATCGGTTATGTTAAAAGATACAGCGGGCAATACCTCTCAAACGGTGATCCAGATTAACGTGTCGGCAAACATCGATTCGCTGAAAGCGCTGATGGATCGTTTTACGGAACAAGGTGAACTTGGAGGTCCCATGCTGACCCAACTGAGCAATAAACTAATCCAGGCGCTGGATCAGTTGAACAAAAATCATCCAGCTCAAGCCATCAAGCATATGCAGGATTTCTTGGACGTGATGAATAACCAGGGTTTGCAGTCTCACATTTCGGTAAAAGCCAAATCTGTTCTGACCGCTGACGCGAAAGCCGTCATTGCCGTTGGACGAATTAATTGATATCTGCGAGGACAACGAAAGGCCCATGCAAACGCGCATGGGCCTTTCTTAACTATGCTAGTGACTATGATCATGATGATGGTGCGTGTGAACGTGCTCATGTTTGTGATCATGATGGTCGTGATCATGATCATGGTGGTGTGTATGGTCATGGTCATGGTCATGATCATGATCATGATCGTGATCGTGATCGTGATGGTGATGATCATGATGGTGATGATCATGTTTATGATCGCCATGCGCATGCTCGTGATGATGGTGGTGATCATGGTGATCATGACTGTGATGGTGATGATGATTCTCGTGTGCATGCTCATGGCTGTGATCATGGGCCAGATGCTCGTGTGTAAGCTGCCACTTGCCGATATAAGGGTCCATCTGACCGACGACGACGCGCAGCACGTTCGGCTGCTTCGGCAGGTCGCGTGTACCTGCGCCGTACCCGATACTGTCGACGACCATCGGCGGGAAGCTCTTGGAAAACTCATCGACAATGCCTGCGATAATGCCGGCGCCTGTCGGCGTTGTCATCTCCATAGTGTATGGCGTCGAAGCAATCGGCACGCCAACCATCATTTCGAGCGTTGCCGGCGCGGGCACCGGGTAAATGCCATGGTCGATATGGATCGTTCCGGAACCGAGCGGCACCGGCGAAGCGTAGATGCGCTCAATGTGCAAGGAATCGATCGCCAGCGCTACGCCGACAATATCGACGATGGAATCGATGGCGCCGACTTCGTGAAAGTGCACCTTCTCTATGGAGGTGCCGTGAATTTTGGCTTCCGCGATCGCGATTTTTTCAAAAATCGCCAGGCTCAGCGCGGTGGCGCGATCCGAGAATTTCGCTTCGCGAATGACTTTCACGATTTCGGAATAGTGACGGTGATGCTTCGGCGGATGCTCCGGATCGAGCACGACATCGAGCTTCGTCGCGGAGATGCCGCGTTTGATCACGCGCTTCCAGTCCAGCGAGTAGGGCTCGAGTTTGATTTTGGACAACTCATCCTCAATATAAGCGCGGTCTGCTCCCGCATCGACTAAGGCGCCAAGCGTCATATCGCCGCTGATACCCGAGAAGCAGTCCAAGTATAGAATACGCATGGTGGTTGATCACGCTCGTTTCGACATATTTTTGTTGATGAGTCCTGCGTAGTAGCCTGCGCCAAAGCCGTTGTCGATGTTGACGACGGAGATGCCCGGCGAGCAGCTGTTCAGCATGGACAGCAGCGGAGCGACGCCGCCGAGGTGGGCGCCGTAGCCGATGCTCGTCGGCACCGCGACGATCGGCTTCGCGACCAGCCCGCCGACGACGGAGGCGAGCGCGCCTTCCATGCCGGCTACGACGACAATCGCGTTCGCACCGCGAATGAGTTCCAGCCGGCGGAACAGCCGGTGAATGCCGGCTACGCCTACGTCGAAGATACGTTCGACGTGGCTGCCCAGGCATTCCGCGGTCAAGGCAGCCTCCTCCGCCACGGGGAGGTCGGAGGTGCCTGCGCAGACGACGGCGATGTAGCCGTCGTGCACTTTGAGCAGCGGGCGCTTGAACCAGGTGAGCGCCCGCGCCGTTTCGTGGTAGGTAACCCCTGCCACGTTCGCGACAACATGAGCGGCTTTCTCGCTATCGACCCGCGTAGCGAGCACGCGGTCGGTATGTTCCATCAGCCGCCGGAAGATCGTCTCGATCTGCTCGGCGGTCTTGCCTTCCCCGAAGATGACTTCGGGGAAGCCTGTCCGCTTCTCGCGCTCGACGTCGAGCTGCGCGAAGCCGAGGTCAAGGTTGGCAGGACCTGAACTGCCATCCTTGATAAGTTGCTTTTTGGCTTCTTCAACATCCAGATCGCCCGTTTGAACGAGCTTAAGTATTTTGTCTAAATCCATCATAGGGAAGCTTCTTTCACCTTATCTTTGGTTTCTTTGGAGAGCACTTCATTCAAGCTGCCGGTGCGGTAGCCTTGCAGGTCGAGCGTGACATAAGTAAAGCCGAGTTTGGTAAATTTGTCATAAATGGCTTCGCGGTGCTCAACGACTTTCATAATCTCATCCGGCATGACTTCGATGCGGGCGATTTTATCGTGGTGACGCACACGGACCTGGTACAAACCAAGCTGCGCCAAGAAAAACTCGCCTTCGTCCAGCTGGTCGATTTTCCATTTTTCAATGATGGTTCCGTAAGGAATCCGTGAAGACAGGCAGGCAAAAGACGGCTTGTTCCACGTGCTGAGGCCGAGCTCTTTGGAAAGCGCGCGGATTTCGTCCTTTGTCAGGCCGGCTTCCTGCAGCGTGCTGCGGACGCCTTGTTCATTCTTGGCTTGGAGGCCCGGTCGATAGTCGCCTAGGTCATCCACGTTGGAGCCGTCCAGAATATAAGGATAGCCCAGTTCTTTCGCAATATGTTGCAAATGGGAATAAAGCCCTGTCTTGCAGTGGTAGCAGCGGTCAGGGTTGTTGGCAACGAAATTGGCGTTCTCCAATTCCTTGACTTCGGTTCTATGCAAACGGACGCCGAATTGCTCCGCCAATTGTACGGCCGCATCAAACTCCCTCGAGGGAAATGTTTCGGAAGCGGCTGTCACAGCCAGCACCTGGTCTCCCAGCTCCTGCTGCGCGCGCTTAAGCACGAATGTACTGTCCACGCCCCCGGAAAAAGCGACCAGGACGCGGCCCATGCCTCTAAGTATTTCGCCAAGCTTGCGGTCTTTCTCGCGTGTTGCTTCTTGTATGCTCATGTTTCTATCCTCCCATACAGCCGTATCCTCTAAGTTGAGCTGTTTCTGGTCCATCTAGGCGACTTTCCGAAACTAGAGGAACTTTCGAAAAGCGCTATTAGTAAGTGTATCATAACTGCCGGGCAAAGTGGATTGTTTTGTCATTCATTCATGTTATAATAGCTCTATTGAGAAACCCATATATAAAGGCGGGGATTTAACGTGCCTACCAAGCCGATAGAGAGAAAACCAGACTGGTTGAAAATCAATCTCAGAACCGATGAGAATTTTAAAGAAATCAAATCCATGATGCGTTCCAAAACGCTGCATACGGTGTGCGAGGAAGCCAAATGCCCGAATATCCATGAGTGCTGGGCGAACCGCACGGCGACGTTCATGATTCTCGGCGATATTTGTACGCGCGCCTGTCGTTTCTGTGCCGTGAAAACGGGGCTGCCGACCGAGCTCGATCTGCAGGAGCCTGAACGCGTAGCGGAGGCCGCTCTGCAAATGGGGCTGCGCCACTGCGTCGTCACTTCCGTTGCCCGTGATGATCTGGCGGACGGCGGGGCGATGATTTTCGCCGAGACGATTAAAGCGATCCGCCGCAAGCTGCCGCTGTGCTCGGTGGAAGTGCTGATTCCGGACTTTCTGGGCCGGGAGGAGTCGCTCGCGACTGTTTTGGAAGCGAAGCCGGATATTTTGAACCACAACATGGAAACGGTTGAACGGATGTCCGACCGCGTCCGGTCCAAAGCGAAATACCGCCGCTCGCTCGAGCTGCTGCAGCGCTCCAAGCGCATTGCGCCGAGCATCCCGACGAAGTCCAGCATCATGATCGGCGTCGGTGAAGAATGGAACGAATTGCTCCAGACGATGGATGATCTTCGTGCCGTCGATTGCGACATTATGACGATCGGCCAGTATTTGCAGCCATCCACGACGCATCTTGCGGTAACGAAATACTACACGCCCGAACAGTTCGCTGAACTGAAGGAAGAGGGCATGAAGCGCGGATTCAAGCATGTGGAGTCCGGTCCGCTGGTTCGCAGCTCTTACCATGCGCATGAACAAGTGAAAGCCGCATCAACGGTATAAGCATCCTGCCTATGGGATGCCTCTTGGAAAGGAGCGCTTTTGACGACGATGATTCATATTGCCAATCGAACCTATGAGCTCGTAACCGATCATAAAAACGGCTGGAACTACGAAGTATTCAAAGACCGCTACAGCGAAGTGCTGGAGCGTTACGATTATATCGTGGGCGACTGGGGCTATAACCAGTTGAGACTGAGAGGCTTCTTCAAAGAAGCTCATCCGAAAGCGACCAAGGAGTCCTCCATTGCCGCGTTGCAGGATTACCTGAACGAATATTGCAATTTCGGCTGCGCGTATTTTATTATCGAACGCGTACCGAATCCCAAGCAGCAAACGCCGGCTGAAGCGATTTCTTCGCCGTCGGTGTAACTTGCCGATTCAGCAAAAAAACACCTCATGCACGCCTGATGATTCAGGTCGCGTGGGGTGTTTTTGTTTGCTCCGCACGGTTATTGGCTGGCCTGCCCGACGAACGCTTCGCGCACTCGCAGCCAGAACGGGAACGGCCGGAAGCGGGCGAATTTGACCTTCACGTTGCCGGCAACCCGGCAGCGGATGGAGACGACGTCGCTGCGCTGCATATATTTGTGATCAAGGGAAAGCAGCATATTCTGATGCGCTTTCGGATAAATGTCGCAATGGTGATGCTTCGGCAAAATCATCGGGGAGCCGAGCGTGCGGAACACCCGATTGTTGATGGAAGCAATCTCGGCAATCTGGATGGCCTCGAGCGAAGGGTGGACCATGGCGCCGCCCAAGCTTTTGTTATAAGCGGTGCTGCCGGCCGGCGAAGAAATGCAGATGCCGTCGCCGCGGAACATTTCGAACAATTCGTCATTAATATGCAGCTGAGCGACAAGCGAAACCTCGATGCCGCGGAGCGTGAACTCGTTCAGAGCCAGGTGGGTTTCGACACCGGTTTCGGTCGTAATTTCAATTTCCACAACGGGATACTGGACGATCGGCAAATCCTCCGGTGTGGTGACGCTGAACATCAGGGAAGCGAGATGATCGAGCTCCGCAGGCTTCCAATCGGCAAAAAAACCGAGATGTCCGGTATGAATACCGACGAATGCGATATGATCCAACTGGCTCGCATATTGATGAAAAGCTTGCAGCATCGTGCCGTCCCCGCCGATGGACAGGACAATGTCCGGAGACTGCTCGTCCTGGATAACTCCGTGCGCAGCGGCGAGAGCTTTAAACCGTTCGGTCAGCTCCTTGGAAATATCGTCGCCTCGTTCAATGACGTTATATTTCAACTAGGTTCCTCCTAAAGTGCAGTACGTATCGATTTCTTGAAGAATGGATTCCGGTGTGAGTCGAAAAGCCGCGGCCACACGGTAAGAATCGCTACTAAAGTTCGTCACCCTGACGACTTCGCTGTATGCCGTGATGGGCAGAGTAAGCGTCGGCAGCATAAAGCTGCATTCGAGATAGAGCGGAGGAAACACCCGGTTGGTGGTCACAAAAGAAAGCCCTCCGGCGCTGATGTCGAGCAGTTGGCCTGTAAAAGCGACGCCTTTCTGCGCGGACAAGCCGCGAATGCCGGCGACTCGCAGCGTAATCGGCGTGCGAACGGACAGTTTGGCACGCGGATGCTCGCGGTTCTGGTGCATATACACTTCTTCCGGAATGGAGAGGGTGAGTGTGCAGACGGTCTTTCGAAGCTCGAGCTGCAGCAGGTCGACATACGCATAGTATAGCACGGCGCGATGCTTAACCGAAATTTCAACGAAGGAAACATGTTCCAGTTTGTCGAAAGGCAGCAAAATGAACGGCTCCAAACAAACGGAAATCGAATGATCGCAAATATTGTCGATAAGAAAATTGTCCTCGAAGCAGAAAGGCTGACCGTCTTTCGATTCACCGACAATGATCAAGTGACACTCGGAGTTCGGCTTAAATTCTGCCAATTCTTGTGCCTTCTTCCAATCCATAGCATCACCAAGTCGTTAGATTTGCATGCACACTCATGATGAAAATACCTAAATTCTCTATTCATCATAAGGGATTCATGCTAATAAGAAAAGCCCCAAACGGGGCTTTTGGCTTGGCTTATCTGCTTTTTTTTCAAATTGTGAGATTAGCCCTCCTGCCAGGCCAGCGTGCTGGTTACTAAGGATAGCTCGAACGAGTGGGCAAAATTGGCCGAGATCGGCCGCACACGAATGGAGAAGTGCGGACCGTGGTACAGATGTCCGGGAATGGAAGCTTCGAAGTACTGCGCCTGCCCGATCAGTTCGCCGACGGGTTCCATGTGCACCGTTTTTTGGTGCCAGGATTCGTCAATTTCCTCGTAATAAATAATCTCAACAGCCGTATCCTGCGGCCAGATCGGGCCGAAATGGATGTGCGCCCGGACCTTCTTGGTCGAAGGGGCGGCATCATAAGGGCTGATCTCCGCCTCGGAGGATGGCGGCAATTTGTCCTCAATCGCCAAAATTCGGACTTGATGCCAATTGTTGCGAATGAACTGCTTGTAGTCGGCGACTTTGGTCGCCACATCGTACTGGTTTGCAACGAACAGCGTCGCGCGCTCAGCGGTCGGCAAATACGACTGAACGGTGTAATCCTGCACCATCCGATGGGTGTTGTACACCGGAGCTAGCGACTGGATGGAACGCTTCATCCGGCTGATCCATTGATGCGGCAGCGCCCCCTGGTTGTAGTAGAGGGGAATGATTTCATTTTCGAGCAAATGGTAGAGGGATCGGGTGTTTTCCCTTTCCTGTTGGGCCCAGTCCGCCTGCCCGGTCGATCCGATCGCCCAGCCGTTCGTGCCGTTGTAGCCTTCCTCCCACCAGCCGTCGAGCACACTGAAATTGAGGACGCCGTTCATCGCCGCCTTCTGGCCGCTGGTTCCGCTCGCCTCCAGCGGTCTGCGCGGATTATTGAGCCACACATCGACGCCTTGCACGAGATAGCGGGCCATATGAATATCGTAGTTTTCGAGGATGACGATTTTCCCGAGAAACTCCTTCATCTGCGAAATGCGGTAAATGTCGCGAATCAAATCCTGCCCCGGGTAATCGGCGGGGTGCGCCTTGCCCGCGAAAATGAGCTGGATCGGGCGATCCGGGTCATTCACCAATTTTTTTAGCCGATGTAGATCGTTGAAAATCATGTTCGCCCGCTTGTAGGTCGCAAAACGCCGAGCAAACCCGATGGTCAGCGCTCTTGGATTGAGGTAGCCTCGCACTTCGTCAATCCGCTCCTGCGACTCGCCGTTGCGGGCTCGCTGTGCAGCGAGGTTTTTGCGCGCGTAGGTAATCAACCGCTCTTTTAACTGCATATGCACCTTCCAGATCGATTCGTCCGGAATGACCTCGACCTGTGCCCATTGATGGGTGTTCGCCTGCTCCTCGCGCCACGTTCCCGGGAGAAAACGATCAAAAAGCTCTTTCCATGCCGGTGCGGTCCAGGAGTCAAGGTGCACGCCGTTGGTGATCGAACCGATCGGGACTTCATTCGCATCCGTGTGACCGTGGAATTCTTTGAACATTTCGCGCGACACCTGGCCGTGCAGCTTGCTGACACCGTTGCGGAGCCCAGCGGTATTCATCGCCAGGTGGGTCATATTGAACAGGCCGGTCTTCTGATCCTGACCGAGCGCGATAATCGCTTGCTTGTGCGCAGCTACTTCGCTGAAATAGGGACCGAGATAATGTTCCACCATCCCGATGTTAAAAGCGTCATGCCCCGCCGGCACCGGGGTATGCGTCGTAAACACCGTCGCCGAGCGCACGGTTTCAACGGCTACATGGAACGGCAGCCCGAGCTGGATCAGCTCTTTGAGTCGTTCCAGTGTGAGAAAAGCCGCGTGGCCCTCGTTGATATGGTACACGTTCGGGAAAACCCCCAGCGCACGCAGCGCTTTGATCCCCCCGATGCCGAGGGCGATCTCCTGCACGATGCGCATATCCTGGTCGCCGCCGTACAGCTGGGCCGTAATGGCCCGGTCCTCCGGCGCGTTTGCCTCGTGGTCGCTGTCGAGCAGGCAGACCCGGGTACGCCCGACCTGCACCGACCACACGAGCAGGGTGATGCTGCGGAACGGCAGCTGTATCGACACCGTAAGTTGGCGATCGTCCAGCAGCACCGGCTGCAGCGGCAGTTGCGTAAAATCGTAGGCCGCCATCTCGCTTTGCTGATTGCCGAGTGCGTCTATTTTTTGCGTAAAATAGCCTTTCTTGTACAAGAGGCCGATCCCGATTAACGGGATGCCGAGATCGCTCGCCGATTTGATATGATCGCCGGCTAGAATGCCGAGACCGCCGGAGTAGATCGGCAGGGATTCATGAAAACCGAATTCGGCGGAGAAGTAGGCGATGCGGGCGTTGCTGGAGCTTTCATAGTTGGTGCTGTACCACGATGCGCCCTGCAGGTAGTCGTCGAATCGGGCCATGACCTTCCGATAGCTCTCCAGGAAGGAAGCGTTCTCGCTGAGAGATGCCAGTTGACCCGGCTCAAACTCGTTCAGAAGGCGCACCGGATTGTAGCCGGACGCGGCAAAGCGTTTTGGATCGATATGTTCGAATAGTTGCAGCGCATCGTCGTTCCAGCTCCACCAAACATTGTACGCAAGCTCGCGCAAGCGGGATATTGCTGTGGGCATGTCGTTCGCCCCTTGAGGGAAGGCTGCTGCCATAGTTATTGTCTCTCCCATCTAGTCGTCTTTTGATCACGATGTAACCCATCTTTTTGAATTACCCCTATTATCTTGTTTTTCCAACCTTTTCATACACCAACATCCCTAAGGAATATGCAAGGAACAGAACGATGATGACTCCGAGAACGACGGCAGCGACGGCAGCGCTGACGGGGGCGATCAGCTTGAGCGTGCTTAGCACGGGGGCTCCTGGGTCGTAAGCCGGCATAAAAACAGCCTGTGGTTCTCTGAACCGCTGCATAGGCTCCCAAATGAGGAGAACAATAGCAGAGGAAGCCAGCGCATGGGCGAAACGGGCGGTCAGAAAAGGGATATAGCGCATGTTCGTATGGCTGAGCAGGCTGACGATTTGCGCATGGACGGAAAGCCCGCCCCAGGATAAAATGAACGCCCCGATCGCCACTTTGCTGGACAGCGCCAAATCCATGGGGGCTGTACCCGCGGCTTTCGCGCCCAATGTCACTTCGAACAGCCCGTTCATGACCGCCTGCGAGAGTTCGCTGGGGAGACCCGTGAACGACAGAGCGGCGGCGATCCCTACGTAAAACAGGTGCATGACCTGCGCAGACGTCAGAATCGTCAAGACAACGGAGAAAAAGACGACGAGCCCGCCGACGACAAACATAAGCCGCAGCGATTGGAGAATCGCGTCGCTGAGCAGCGTGCCGATCGGCCGATTGTCTTGGAGCCGGGCGGCATGCATCACGGCAAAGGCGCGCCTTACGATGCCGCCGCCGGCTCTAGGCGGCTGCGGCGTTGCCGGGCATTTGCGGCCGTGGAACCGCATCCCGAGGCCGATCAGCAGCGAGCCGCCGTAGTGCGCGACCGCCAGAATGCCGGCGAGTGACGCGTCATGGAAAAAGCCGATGGACACAGCCCCGATCAGAAAAATCGGATCGGAGCTGGTCACGAAGGCGACGAGCCGTTCGCCTTCCTCGCGGTTCACCAGCTTTTGATCCCACAGCTGGGAAGTCAGCTTGGCAGCGACCGGGTACCCGGACGCGAACCCCATCGCCATGACGAAGCCGCCGATGCCGGGAATGCGGAACACGGGCCGCATCATCGGATCGAGCAGCGTTCCGAAAAAATGCACGATGCCGAAGCCGAGCATAATTTCGGAAATGACGAAGAACGGAAACAAGGCCGGGAAGAGCACGTCCCACCAAATGGCAACGCCGCGCACGGCCGCTTGAAACCCGTCATGCGGAAACAGAAGCAAGCATACAATAATGCCGACAATCACAAAAGATATAAGCATTGCGGCTGTGAATTCCCGTTTGTGCATATCCGGTCGATCCCCCCTCTCTTCTAAGCTTATGAGATGAGGTGGACAGACATGCCGTCCCGTTTTTTGCCCTACTTTTGTAATGTATCTTGTCAGTTTTTATGGTAATATAGTACTAATAGGGGCTTGTTGTAGAGCTACATTTAGCGCTCGGGAAGCCTAAAGTAATGGTCGAATAATCCTATGCGAACGGGAGTGATTGAAATGACAAGTGTCATTGCCGGTATTGTTGTCTGTGTATTCGTGTTTGTCATTCGAGAAACGCTGATGCGGACGGCCGATGAGGATATAGACCATTATTACTGATTCCAACTGTGAGGGGTTTCCCATGTCTGAAACGAACGGCAATACGGTGTACGATCTGATGGGAGGGGCGCCGACGATTCGCAGGTTGGTCGAAGCTTTCTATCCGAAGGTGCAGGCGCATCCGCTGCTTGGGCCGCTTTTTCCCGAAGATATTCATCCTGTTATGGATAAACAATATTTGTTTCTAACGCAGTTTTTTGGCGGACCGCAGCTGTACTCCGATCAATATGGACATCCGATGATGCGCGCCAGACATATGCCGTTTCTAATTACGAGAGAGCGGGCCGATGCTTGGCTCGGCTGTATGTCGGAAGCGATGGGCGAGATCGGAATGCCGGATGATTTGAAACGGTTCCTGCTCGAACGCTTGCAGGGTCCTGCGTACCATTTCATCAACACGCCGGACGAGGACTAATATCTTGGGCAACATTACTACTTCGGGGAAAGGGAGAGATTTGGATGGTAGATCCTCTCTACGACATTTCCGTTACTTGCACCTTCTGCAGCAATGGTTTCACGACAAAGAAGGTTCGGCCGAGCTTTAAAAAGGCGGTCAAAACTGATACAGATTTCTGCGTTCATTATAAAGACACGAATCCGGATTACTATGTTGTTCGCATTTGTCCGTATTGCGGTTTCGCGCACTCTGAGAATTTCTCGGATCGCTGGACGCAGGCGCAGCGCGAGGCATTCTATGAACGGGTGGCTAAAATCTGGACGGTCCGTGATTATTCCGGCGAACGTACATGGGAAGAAGCGCTTCAAAGCTACAAGCTGGCGCTGCTCTGTGCGCAGATTAAGAACGAGAAGCCACGGGTCGTGGCAGGACTCCTGCACCACCTGGCGTGGCTGTACCGCATCCATGGCGATACGTCACAGGAAGAGCGGTTTCTGGCATTTGCGCTCGAGGCGTATGTCAGCGTTTTTGAAACGGAAGGCATGGATCTCAACAATGCGCGGTTGATGTATTTGATGGGCGAGCTGAACCGGCGGCTGAAACGATTTAATGAAGCGGTACGATGGTTCTCGCGCATCATCAACGATCGCAAAATTATGGACGCCGGGATGATCCGGGCGAGCCGTGAGCAATGGGTGACAACGAGGGAGGACATGCTGGCGATGCGGCTGGACTTGCCGGAGGAAATGAAGCAGGCCAAATAAAAGAAGGTAGCTGCTTAAACGTAAATGAACGCGAATGCCCTGGACCGGGAGTGACCGGAGGGGCTACGCGTTCATTTTTTGTTGGTGCGGGCGAATCGTGAAGAGAGTTGCTCTGTTTTTGCCGCCGTGCTTGGAAGCGTAAAGCGCTTGATCCGCTTCGGAGATGACTTTCTTAAGCTCGACCGATGTGTTCGGCGAAATCGCCATGCCGATTGAGATCGTAATGGGAATGGCTCTTGGCTGGTCGTTCTGTGCGAACGTCTCCGCTACTTTATCGCAAAGGGATTTGGCGTAGGCGGTGAGTCGTGCCGGATTTGTCTCTGTACTGAGCAGAATGAATTCCTCGCCGCCGTAGCGGGCCAAGTAATCCTGCTCGTCAATGTGGTGCCGCAGCAAGGAGGAGATCTCCCTCAGCAGTTGGTCGCCAGCCAAATGGCCGTAGAAGTCGTTGTACTGTTTGAAATTGTCCAGGTCGATCATGAGAATTGAGATATTGCGCTTGCGCAGCAAATTCGCTGCAATCGGCAGGAAGCTGCGCAGGTTCGGCAGCTTGGTAAGGCCGTCTTGATTGGCCTGCAGCTCCAGTTCCCGCTGCAAGCGCCAGCTGCGGTTCTCATCGTTGATCATAATGAGAATGATGGCGAATGTCGCGAAGATGATGCCGGTGATGAGCAGTTGATCCACCAAAAGCGGCAAAGTGAGCGCGCTGCCGAGCGCCAGTTGGCTGACACAGCGCAACACAAGCCCGCTGATGGATAATTGAAATGCATGCTTGATCGGAATATCCATAAAGCCGCTGCGATATTCCTGGTTATGGAAGAAGGCGGCCAGCACGGCGGGAATCAGGAGCTCTTGGCCGATCAGCAGCCACGGATTGCCGTCCGTGAACAGCAGCGTCGCGATGGCAGGGAGCAGGGTCGAGAGCAGCGCGCTTGCAAATCCATAGCGGATGCCCGCCATAAAGATCGGCAGGGAGCGCAGATCGATGAAGCCGAGCGACGCCGGAAAAGGGACCAGCATCATGACGATGCTGGCCAGCCCAGTAAGCAGCGGCGCCAGTGCCTGCTCATGGGAGTCGATGAGCATTTTGCTGCGGATTTTGATTGCCACGTAGTTCAGAGTGATCAAGGTACATGCACTTGTCAAAGGAACAAGGTACGTATTCATTGGGGGGAACTCTTCTCCTCACATGAGAAAGCTGCGTCTTAGGACCGGCTCCGCACCGGCGTGTCTGCTAATAAATAGTCGCGATCCGTATCGACAATCGTCAGTTTATTATGGCAGCATGGGAAGACGAGTAGCTTTTTTTTGCCTTCATGAATCGAGGTCAGCTCGTGAATTTTGAGCGGCAGGAGCACGTTCGCGCTTTGGCAGAACGGGCACTCCGCCACGTAAATGTCTTTCATGATGATCTCATACGGCCACGTATTGATAAAAGGTATCACAGCTTACTTGGATTCCGTTCCGTCGCCTGGAGAGGCGTTTTTGGCAAGTTCGGCGATTTTTTGCAATAAAATATGTTGTGGCATATGCATGAGATGTTCTAAAGGCACGTTTAACTGCTCGGCAAGTTTGACGGCAGTCTCGGGGGAAATTTGTAAGGGTTTCATTGTGTTAGTCACCTATCCTGTTCCAGATTTTTCAGCGGAACTCTTTCTCATTGAATCATACTTTTGACCTATAAGCAATGAGGAAGATGAGGCGCTTTCTTCTCGCGGGCGGATATGATTTAATAAATAGTGGAAAGGACAGGTGATCAATGTTGAAATTGCCTCTGAATCAAACATGGGATCTTGACGCTTTTTTCCCGGGTGGAAGCGGGTCTGCGGCATTTGCGGAGCATTTGAAGGTGCTGCAAGCCTCGATCGCAGCGTTTCAAGAGGAGGTTCGCACGACGGCCCCGCCTCAGAACGCAGATGACACAGCCGCTTTGGCGAGCCTGGTGGAGCGTTACCAGCACAATTTGAAGCACATCATTGAAGCGGATTCATTCGTAGGGTGTTTGCTAGCCGATAATCAAAAAGATAAGAAAGCGCCTGCCCTGAACGGTCAGGTCAAGAGCTTGTCCGCGGAGCATTTGTCGTCCTTGACGCATTTTGATCAAGTGCTGACGGGCATTCCGGATGACGTTTGGTCCGCGATTCTGCACAAGGAACCATTCGCCGGAGTGGCTTTTGCTTTGGAGGAGCGCCGCGCACTGGCGAAGGAAAAGCTGGCGCCTGAGATGGAAGCTTTAATCAATGATTTGGCCGTAGACGGCTATCATGGGTGGGGCGACTTGTATAATTCGACCGTAGGTCAATTCGGCATGACGATCGAAGAAGACGGAAAGTCCGTCACCCTGTCGGCGGGGCAGGCTTTCAATAAGCTGCATACCGAGAACCGCGAGGAGCGGCTGGCGCTTTTTGAGAAGTGGGAGAGCGCTTGGGCGGACAAGGCCGAGTACTGCGCAGAGGCGTTGAATCACTTGGCGGGCTTCCGGCTGCAGGTGTATAAATACCGCGGCTGGGACAGCGTACATAAGGAACCGCTTGCCATCAACCGGATGGAAGAGAAGACGCTGAAGGTCATGTGGGACGTCATTGACCGCAACAAGGACATTTTCGTTAATTATTTGAATCGCAAGGCGAAGCTGATTGGCGTCGACAAGCTTGCTTGGGTGGACGTGGATGCGCCGCTGGGCGACTCGTCCAAAAAAATCTCGTACGATGAAGGCGCTGCCCTGATCGTCGATCAGTTCAAGCCGTTCAGCCCGAAGCTGGCGGCGTTCTCTGAGCAGGCGTTCGAGCACCGCTGGATCGAGGCGGAGGACCGCCCTGGCAAGCGTCCAGGGGGCTTCTGCACCTCGTTCCCGATCAAGGGCGAGTCTCGCATTTTCATGACGTATGGCGGCACGCTGAACAACGTCTCTACGCTTGCGCATGAGCTCGGCCACGCTTATCACAGTCATGTGATGACGGATATGCCGCAGCTGGCCCAGGAGTACGCGATGAACGTTGCGGAGACGGCGTCCACGTTCGCGGAGATGATCGTCGCGGATGCCGTTGTGAAGCAGGCGTCCACGGACGACGAGCGGATTGTATTGCTGGAGGATAAAATCCAGCGGGCGATCGCCTTCTTCATGAACATTCATGCGCGGTTTATTTTTGAGACGAACTTCTATGCGGAGCGTCGTCAAGGGCTGGTCAGCAGCGAGCGGTTGAGCGAGCTGATGGTTGAGGCGCAGAAGCTGGCGTACAAGGATGCGCTGAGCTCGTATCACCCGCATTTCTGGGCGGCAAAGCTTCACTTCTACGCGACGGACGTGCCGTTCTACAATTTCCCGTACACGTTCGGGTACATGTTCAGTGCGGGCATCTACGCGCGTGCGCTGCAGGAAGGCGCCGCGTTCGAGGACAAATACGTTGCGCTGCTGCGCGATACCGGCAGCATGACGGTGGAAGCGCTGGCGAAGAAGCATCTCGGCGTCGACCTGACGGAGCCGGATTTCTGGCAAAGCGCTGTCGATATGGCGATCGTCGATGTCAAACAGTTTATGGCGCTTACCGAAGCCAAAGTGAAGTAAATGAGAGCTGTCCCTGGAGTCGGGTTGATGACTTCTGGGACGGCTTTTTTGGACGTATCAATGCCCTCTTATACGAGAAAGTTCATGTTTACGATTTGTTTTTAAACGATTATGATAGACAAGTGAGGAGGGGGAATTGATGGCTAGACCCAGAGAATTTGATCAAGAAGCTGTACTCGATAAAGCGATGGAGCTGTTCTGGCAGAAAGGGTATGAACGTACTTCCATACAAGATTTGGTCGCACATACAGGTGTCCACAGAGGCAGCCTTTACGATACGTTTGGAGATAAAAATCAACTTTTTTTAACCTGTTTAGATCGTTTTCGAGAAGTGACGAAAGACCGGGCTTTTCGAATTCTAGAGGAAGATGGAAATTCGAAAGAGCTGCTGTCGCGCTATTTTGACAAGCTGATTGATCTTGCCATGAGTGAGGAAACGGCACGCCGCGGATGCTTTATTACGAACACAGCGATGGAACTAGGGGCGGTAGATCCCGTAACATCTTTCCGTGTAGGGACTTATATCTCCGATATGGAAATGTCTTTCTATAAATTTCTGATACGTGCTCAGCAGCAAGGTGTTTTGAAAACGGAACACAACGCTCAAGAAGCCGCCAGATTTCTTTTGAGTACAAGAAACGGGCTTTATGTGCTGGCCAAAGTCGTGACCGATCGAAAAGTGTTGGAAGATGCCGTAAAGGTAGCATTGTCAATTCTCGCTTAGAAATATTCTTGACTTATCGTTCTTAAATTGATAAGCTAAGTTGCGTGGAAGAAACGTGCTTGATTCAATTTAAGAACGATCATTCTTGAATCAGGCGTAGGATTGAGGTTATTATTTTTTTTGATCATTAAAGAATGATCGTTCTCAAATAAACGAAAGAAGGAGTGCATGTACATGAAAATTTCAAAAACAGTCGCATTAGTAACAGGAGCTAACAGAGGTTTGGGCCGTCAACTTGCGCAAGAACTTCTCGCTAGAGGAGCGAAAGTCTATGGCGGGGCAAGAAATCCGGAAACGATTGATTTACCGGGTGTCATTCCGCTGCAATTGGATATTACGGACGAGAAATCGGTGGCTGCAGCAGCGGAAATTGCCAACGACGTCACTTTGCTAATCAACAATGCAGGATCAAGCACGGGCGCTTCTCTGTTTGAGGGTGAAATAGACCAAATCCGATTGGAAATGGACACACACTACTTCGGTACCCTGACCATGATTCGAGCCTTTGCTCCGATCCTTGAGAAGAACGGAGGGGGCCATATTTTAAATATCCTTTCTGTACTTTCCTGGCTGACTTTAACAGGCGCAGGTGCCTATTCCGCGGCAAAATCAGCAGAATGGAGTTTGACCAATGCATTTCGTCTGCACCTGCAACCAAAAAACATACATGTCTCTGGGCTGCACGTCGGATATATGGATACGGATATGACGGCAAACATTCAAGCTCCGAAATCGAACCCTGCCGAAGTCGCAAAGCTTGCTATTAATGGTATTGAATCAGGCAGCTATGAAATTTTGGCAGATGAGCTGAGCAGAAAAACGCAGCAAAACTTGTCAGGCGGTATTCAGGCTCTATATCCTCAATTCATTTAATACTAACTGGAGGGTAACAATTGTCTGTCGGGAGAAACCTAGAGGAGGTAATCACATGAAAAGCATCTCATCAAAAGGAGCATTCTGGATTGTCGCCTGGGTTTTGATGATGAGTCTATGGACCAGCACAGCTCCTTCCATTGTGTTTCCAGTCTATGCGGCGCAATGGCATCTATCCAAATCGATGACGACCGGCGTCTTTGCAACTTATCCGGTTGCACTTATTCTGATTCTACTGCTCGTAGGAAATATTTCTGATTATATCGGCCGTAAGCAAACCCTCTTGTTAGGGCTCGGATTTTTATTGCTTAGCGCATTCGTTTTTGCCGTAGCGCCAAGCTTACACTGGCTATTTATTGGTCGAGGGTTGCAAGGAATAGGGGTCGGATTGACATCAGGAGCGGGAGCGGCGGCGCTTGTAGAATACAACTACAGCTCCAATAAACAGCTTCCCGGATCTATTACGACGATTACGCAAGCGGTGGGCCTATTTATGGCGACGATTATCGGAGCGGCTCTAATTAAATATGCGCCGCTGCCTTTGCACTTGAGCTATTGGGTTTTGTTCGCCCTCCTCGTACTAAGTATCCTGCTATGTTTATTGCTGCCAGCAAGCACCAAAGCGCAATCCGCTGAAAAACGGAAGTGGAAAGTGCAGGGGGTTACAGTGCCGCGGGGACTAGGAAGTACTTATATATTAGCTGCGCTGGCGGTAGGCGCTGGTTTTGCTAACGGTGCGGTGTTTTTATCGCTTGGCGCACAAATTGCCCGTGAAGTTGTTGGCACACAAGATATTCTGATTATTGGCACGGTACTATCCATCTCTTACTTGTTGGCCTCGGTCAGTGCTACGATTGCCCGTCGTCTTGGGCCTGTAACTTCGATTCGATTGGGAATGGCTTCAATTATTCTAACGATGTATTTATTGGTTGCAGCTGCAAGGTATCATTCTTTTGCCATCTTTATTATTTCGGCGATTCTAGGCGGTCTGGCGTATGGATTCTCAGCAGCCGGCGGCTTAGGTATCGCGGCGATCAAATCGCCTCCACAATATCGCGTACAGTTTTTATCAGCAGTGTTTGTGGTCTGTTATCTATTTCAGGGAATGAGCGCTTATGGCGGTGGTTTGGCAACTTCCTTGTATGGCTTTCGTTCCGCGATAGAAATTCTGGCGCTTATCGTAGGAGCTATTGCACTCATAACACTTGTATATACGCTGAAAAGCCATAAGAAAGGAGAATCGATGACAGCCGCATCGAAGCCACTAATCTAAAGCTTAGCGTCGATATCGATGAACTGTAAAACTAACAAAGAAGCTNNAGCTTCTTTGTTAGTTTTATTAGTCTATGTATACGGTCTACAGCTTGAAGATCTGGATCGTCTGCTGGAGCTGTGTGACGACGCGTGTCATTTCTTCGGCCTGGCTAACGATGCCTTGTACCGTTGCAATTTGCTCGTTCATAGAAGCGGAAACTTCCTGCGTGCCTGCGGCAGACTCTTCCGTAATGGCGGAGATGTTCTCCATTGCGGCGGCGATCAGGTTGGAGCTTTGCAGCATTTGCTCGCTTTCATCGGCAAAGCGTTTGATTTCTTCCGAAATGAAGCTGACGCTGCCTACGATTTCGGCAAAGACCGTTTCCGTCTGCTCGATGAGCTGGGTTTGCTTTTTCACGACTTCCTCGTTCATTTGAATGCTGCGAATCGCTTCTTGAATACCTTGCTCGATGCTTTTCACAAAACCGAACACTTCGCGTGTCAGAGACGTGGACTCTTCAGCGAGCTTGCGCACTTCCTGTGCAACAACCGCGAATCCGCGGCCGTGCTCGCCGGCTCTCGCCGCTTCAATGGAGGCGTTGAGGGAGAGCAGGTTCGTTTGCTCCGCGATTTCGGAAATCGCGCGGGTTACGCTCGTGATACCAGCCGCCTGCTTGGCAAGCAGATCGATCGTATCGGAAACTTGGCGGGTGACTTCCACGTTGCGCTTCATGCCGACACCTTGACTTTCGACGGAGGTGCGGCCTTTTTCGACCAGCGTCATCATCTGCTCGGAACGATTTTTCATTTCTTGAGCAGAACCGGCGTAATTTACGACTTTCACTTCAATGTCCCTGGACGTAACGGAAACGCCGGATACTTCCTCCGAGATTTGACCAGCACCGGCTGCAAGCTCATGGGCAGATACACTGACTTGCTCCAGCACGGAGCGGAAGTTTTCATTTTTCGTGTAAATATCGCGACTCGTCTGGAAAACCTGCTTGGAGATGCTGCCTGTGTCGCGCAGAATATCGCGCAGCTTATCGATCATTTTATTGAAGGATTGTCCAAGTTGGCCGAGAGAATCATCCGTTGTGATCGTAACTTTTTGCGAAAAGTCGCCTTTGGAAATGTTCAACGCAATCCGGGAAAGGTCGGCGATCGGCTCGGTCAGCTGGTTCTCAAACCAACGGGTGAAAGGCACGGCGCCGATAATTATAATGACTAGGAAGATTATGCCAAGTAAGCGATTCCAGTCTGAGGCGAAAGTAACAATCAACATGAAAAGCGAGTTTATACCGAGCAGTGCGAAACAACCAAGCTGTAGCTTTTTTCTAAACGATAGGGACGAAAGTTTATCCAAATCGACCGACTCCTCTGTGTAAAGTAATTAAAATTTTAGGGAGAATGCCCCATGTATGGAAAGTATACCATTGAAATTGGAAACCGACTACAGGATTTCGACAATAATCGTTCAAGAATTACACGAAAATTGGAAGAAATATTAAGTGAATATAAAGAATTTAGCGAATATATAAAATATTGGGAATAAACTGTTGAATATTGTAAACTCACTTAGTATAATAGGACTACAAACGAGATTAACATATTTAGGTAATTAATCACAATTTAAGGAGGAATGAGATTAAGTTGGAACCTATGCCACTTTCCAAACAGATTGATTTTGTGTTCCGTAAATTGAAGGATGAACTCTGCCAGGTGAACTCGGGGACGGTTTTTGTCCATATCCGCAACAATGAAATTGGCAAATTCGGGGTTAAGCACTTGCCGTTTGAAGGCGTGGACGGCGAGGTTCAGTTTGGCTCACCTAACGGCCTGACTGAGCTCCAGTTTCAGGCGTTCCGTCAGATGGCGATTGCATCGCTAAGCCGCAAAAGAAGCTGGACGCATGGCGAAATTTTCTATGATTTTACGGTGAAAAAGGGGATCATCTCGGTTAGCATCTTGTTCGAGAGCAATTATAATATGTCTTCCTACGCAAGAACGATCTAGCTGCACTTATTTTTATTATACTAAGCTACATAGAAAAGGGCGTTCCTCGGCTACAAAGCTGGCGAACGTCCTTTTGTCTATGGTGCAGGTGTCCTCGGCATGAGCGGGCAGGTGGGTGGGAAAGACCTGGGAAAACCTCCGATAGACCTGGCATAGACTCGCCCCAAAAGCCACGGGTGCTCGTCCTTCCAATAGCCGTGAAATAAGCGTGGTAAACCGCTTCTATTTCAGGACTTATACCCTCAGGACGGCATATAGAAGCGGTAAACCACGCTTATTTTGAGCAAATTGCTCCGCAAATCGCAGCTCGTCTTCGGAATAAGCGTGGTTTGCCACTCTTATTTAGCAAGCTCTGGCATGAAGCTACCAAATAACAGTGGTTTGCTACTCTTATTTGCGAGGGGAGCAGGGGCCCGGAAAGTCAGGATATGCCGGGCAATTTTGCCAACAAGGCTCATCGTTCGCCGCGATCGTTTCGCATGCCGCCCTCATTCAACGAACTGGAATTACTCACGTTCATTTTCACATTTTTGCCCAAACTGGTGGGCTTTAATGGAATTATTCCAGCAGTCTGTACGCCGTTAGCGCTGCGGCAGCAGCACGCGGCCTTTGCCGTAAGGAATGCACATCGGCGTGCCGAAGAGCGGGTCGACGCTGACCTGGCATTTCATGTCGAACACGCGAAGGAGCAGCTCCTCGTTCACGATATCCTCGGGACTGCCTTCGGCGAACACGGTGCCTTCCTTGATAGCGACGATGTGATGCGCGTACCGGCAGGCGAGGTTGATGTCGTGCAGCACCATGACGATCGTCCGCTCCTCGTTCCGGTTCAAATCGAACAGCAGATCGAGCACCTCGATCTGGTGCGTCAAATCCAGGTACGTGGTCGGTTCGTCCAGCAGCACGGTCGGCGTATCCTGCGCCAATGTCATCGCGATCCACGCGCGCTGGCGTTGGCCGCCGGACAGCGAGTCCACGGCGCGGTCCGCGAAGTCCACCAGGTTCGTCAGCTCGAGCGCGCGAACGACATGCCGCTCATCCTCGGCGGACCATTGCTGCAGCCAGCTTTGGTACGGGTAGCGGCCTTGCTTGACAAGCTGACGAACGGTCAAGCCCTCCGGCGCGGACGGCCCTTGCGGCAGGATCGCCATGCGGCGCGCCACCTCTTTGGTGGACAGCTTGGCGATTTCCTCGCCGTCCAGCAGGATCGCGCCGGAAGTCGGCTTCATCAGCCGCGCCAAGGAGCGCAGCAGGGTGGACTTGCCGCAGCCGTTGCTGCCGATGAAGACCGTTATTTTGCCTTTTGGGATTTGCACATGCAAGCTTTTGAAAATCGTATTGTCACCGTAGGTGAGCTGAAGCGATGCCGCTTCCAGCGCGTGATTCGTTATTGTCATCCGTGAGAGCTCCCCTCTCGAAATAAGTTATCCGCGGTTGCGGCTCCGGTACAGTAAGAAAATGAAGACCGGCGCGCCGATCGCAGCGGTAAAAACGCCAGCTGGAATATCGTGAGGACGGAACAGAAAGCGGCCTGCCAAATCCGCGAGCAGCAGCAGCAGCGATCCTGTCAGCGCAGAAACGGGAAGCAGCGAACCGAAGCTCGGTCCGACGAGCTTGCGGGAAATATGCGGCGCCATCAGGCCGATGAAATTGATTGCGCCGCCGAAAGCTACCGCCGCCCCCGACAGGGCGACGCTTAGCATAATCAGGAAGAAGCGTTGGCGCTGCACACGGCTGCCGACGCTGCTGGCGATATCTTCGCCGAGCGACTGTACAGTAATGTGGCGGGCATACATGAAAATGACCGGGACGAGCACGGCGAACCAAGGCAGCAGCGGATATATGGATTTTGACCAGGAGACGCCATAAATGCTGCCCGTCATAAACGTCAGCGATTGATTCGCGAGAATAATCGGGCCGGAGAGCAGCATGAGATAGGTCATCGCACTCATGGCCGCTGTGAATCCGGTGCCGATCAGGATGAGCCGCAGCGGCGTGATACCGCCGCCCCGCCACGAAAGCAAGTAGACGAGCACCGTGGCGGCAAAGGCGCCGATGATGGCAGCGATAGGCAGGAAGTGGATGCTGATTTTATCCGAGAAAAAGAAGAAAAAGGTCACCGCCCCAAGCGTGGCGCCTCCCGTAGTGCCGATCGTGTCCGGCGACGTCAGCGGGTTGCGCACGATGCCCTGCAGGATGGAACCGGCAATGCCTAGGGATGCGCCGATCAAGACGGCCATTACAATGCGCGGCAGGCGCAGCGAGCGCACGATCATCGTGCTTGGCCCGACATCGTAGCCGAAAATGGCACGGACAACGTCGCTCGGCTTGATATAGATACTCCCGACTCCCGTGGAGATCACGACGAAAGCAACCACGAGCAGCAGCAAGACGAGCGTGACAACGATCGCTTTTTTACTGATAGCAAAGGAAAACGCCCGATTGCGGACGGTAAAATCTCGCGGGGATGGACTCATTTGATCAGGCCTCCTTTGCGGGCGATATAAGTGAAGAACGGTACGCCGAGAATGGCCGTCATGACGCCGACGTGCACTTCTTTCGGCATAATGATGAAGCGGGCGCCGATATCCGCCCCGACGAGCAGAATCGCGCCGAGCACGGCGCAGTAAGGCAGGACCCATTTGTAATCGACGCCGACGAGAAACCTTACGATATGAGGAATGATGAGACCGACGAAGACGATCGGACCTGCCACCGCAACGGAGCCACCGGCGAGCACGATAATGACGAGCGCAGCGAGAAATCTGATATAGACGGTGGACTGGCCTAGCCCTTTGGCGACGTCGTCGCCCATCGCCAGCACATTGATGTGCGGAGCGAGCAGCAGAGCGCAGACACCGGCGATTAGCATGTATGGATAGACCGACTGCAGCATGTCCATCGTGCGGCCTTCAACCGAGCCGACAAGCCAGAAGAGCACCTGATCGAAGGCTTTCCCGTTGCCTAGCAGAATGCCTTGCGTCAGCGACGCGAAGAAGGCAGTCATCGCCGAGCCGGCCAGCGTAATTTTCATCGGTGTCAAGCCGTCGCGTCCCAAGGAGCCAAGCCCGTAGACGAGTGCAGAGGCGACGGCCGCTCCGGCAAAGGCAATCCACGTAAACTGCGACAGGCTGGTCACATTGAAGAAGCCGACAGCCAGCACGATCGCAAAGGCGGCGCCTGAGTTAATGCCGAACACGCTCGGAGAAGCTAGCGGGTTGCGGGTGATCGCTTGCATGAGCGCCCCGGCCATCGCCAGGCTCGCGCCGACCAAGGCGGCAATGAGCGCGCGCGGAATGCGGACGGTCTGAATGATTAACGCCTCGTTCGTAGGCGGATCTGTCGGATGAAAGGAAGCGATGACCTGCTTCCACGAGTAAGCGTGGAGGCCGAAGCGAACCGAACCAATCATAAAAAGCAAGAGCACGATAAATCCGGCGAGCAGTCCGATGCTTTTATAGAAGTTATGGCGTCGTTCTTGTTGAATCGTGGTATTCATAAGTAAATAGCGCACCCTTCTTTTTCTGCTCAGTTTATTGTAAGGAGTTCCATTCGCGAAGTCAACGAATATGAGAATCATTATCATTGACAGTGGGTCAGAAGTCTAGTAGTATATGGTCTGGGAGTGATAATGATTTTCAATAGAGACGCATCTTGGGAGGAACGTAATCATATGGTAACGAAAACGAAATTCAAATCAGCGTGGGCCTTATTCGCCTGCCTGTTTATTTTCAGCCTGGTTGTTTCGGCTTGCGGAACCAAATCCGCATCAGAGTCCGGCGCATCGGCTTCTCCGGCTGCGAGTCCGACGGTTAAATCCGATGCTCCGCGCACGATTAAGCATGCGATGGGCGAAACGGCAGTCCCTGCGAATCCGCAGCGTGTCGTCATTTTAACGAATGAAGGAACGGAAGCTCTGCTCGCGCTTGGAGTGAAGCCGGTCGGCGCTGTCGAGTCTTACATAGGAAAGCCTTGGTACGAGCATATCCGTGCGGATATGGAAGGCGTGACGACGCTGGGCACAGAGTCCCAGCCGAATTTGGAAGTCATCGCTTCCTTGAAGCCCGATTTGATTATCGGGAACAAGATGCGCCAAGAGAAAGTCTACGAGCAATTAAAAGCGATCGCGCCAACGGTATTCTCGGATACGCTGCGCGGCGAGTGGAAGACGAATTTCAGCCTTTATGCGGATACGCTGAACAAGAAAGCCGAGGGCGAGAAAGTGATCGCGGCCTTCGATAAACGCATTGACGATTTCCGGACGAAGATCGGTCCTGACAAGCTGAAAGAAAAAGTGGCGGTCGTCCGCTTTATGGGCGGTAAAACGAGATTTTACTTCGGCGATATGTTCTCCGGCGTGATTTTCAAGCAAATTGGCTTTGCGCGTTCGGATGCGAAGAGCGATGAGAAATCGTTTGAAGACATTACAAAAGAGCGCTTGACTGAGCTGGACGCAGCGGATAAAGTGTTCTACTTTACGTATGATACCGGAGACGGCAAGGGGACGAAGCAAGAGCAAGAGTGGATGAACGATCCGCTGTGGAAAAACCTGAAGGTTGTGAAAGACAACAAGCTGGTAAAAGTCAACGATGCGACTTGGAATACAGCTGGCGGGGTTAAAGCGGCGAACCTGATGCTCGACGATTTATACAAAATCTACAACGTGAAGCCGTAATCCGGCCGCGCGATGAAAAGGGGCTTTCCACCGATCTGCGATGGAAAGCCCCTTTTATGGTTAAGTATAGGGATCTTATCTGCTGAATTTTGCGCTAGCGCTTACGCCAGTAGTGCCTGCAAGTTGTTGTTCAGCGATTTGAACGAGACGACGAGTGATGTTGCCCCCGATAGATCCTGTATCGTAAGACGTCATGTAGCCGTAGTACCCGTCTTGAGGAATTTGGATGCCCAGTTCTTGAGCAACCTCATACTTCAATTGGTCCAATGCGGAAGACGCTTGAGGAACGACAAGGGTGTTGGAGCTGTTGTTGCGGGATTGTCCTGTAACCATCTGTAATCACCTCCAGTCGATAGTAGTATGAGCCGTTTTACAAAAAATACTCGTGATGGAAATGGAAATTTTTATAAAATTTATTTTTGCAAGAAAAAGAGGGCTTGTCTTTGCTATAATGGGAAAATGGCATGAAGGGCGGAGGTGGTAACATGTTTACGCTAACGGTTCAGGGCTGGTCCCTGGATAAAGATTTGCAAATTATTCAAGCGGATGTGCACATGTCGGCAGACGGCAGCGTGCTCGTTGAAGAGCCGCTTTGCGTCGATGTGGGATTGCCGGCTTTGCTGTACAGTACGCTGCATGATACGCAGCCGGACCGGTTTGCGCCTGCGGACGCGTGGGAGAGGATGCCGTTTTTCGTCTGCGGCTGCGGCGATCCGGAATGCAGAGGGTTTTCTTTTGTCGTGACGCACAAATCTCCGGAGGAGATCGAACTGCAGCTGGTGGAAGAGCGCTCAAGCGGCGGATACCGGGAGCTGGAGACGCACATCGTCTCTTGGGCGGCATATGCCCGGCAGATCGGAGAGATCGCGGAGACGTATCTGGCTTTTGTTGCGAATCTCGATTATCGTCCTTATTATAAGGAAACGGTGAAGGTTGTTCAGGACCTGCTCGCGCAATTACGTCACAAATTACAGGGAGAATAGCATGGCGGCGTCAAAATTTTATGTCGTCTGGGTCGGGCACAAGCCGGGGATTTACCGGTCATGGGCGGAATGCCAGGCGCAAACGAACGGGTACCCACAGGCTAAGTACAAATCGTACGAGTCTGAGAGCGAGGCGAAGGCGGCTTATGAGAAAGGCTGGCAAAAATCGCTGAATTTCTCGGGAAAAGGATCAGGCGGCGGCACGGCCGGCAAGAAATCGGCAACGCCGGAAAGCGCACCGGAAGTCGATTACAACAGCATTTCGGTCGATGTCGGCTGCTCCGGCAATCCGGGCATCGTGGAATATAAAGGCGTGGATACGAAGACGGGCGAAATTATTTTCTATCAAGGCCCAATTGCAAAAGGGACGAACAACCTCGGCGAGTTTCTGGCGATCGTTCATGGACTTGCTTATTTGAAGAAGCAAGGGAGCAACAAAACGATTTACACGGATTCCGTGACCGCGCTGAGCTGGATTCGCAAGAAGGAAGTGTCGACGAATCTGGTTCGCGACAAATCGACGGAAGAGATTTGGACGCTTGTCGATCGCGCGTTGAAATGGCTGCAGACCAACGCCTATACGAATAAGATTGTGAAGTGGGATACAAAAAAATGGGGCGAAATCAAGGCTGATTTCGGCCGCAAGTAGCAGTTATGAACACTTGGTTAAATATTGTCGGAAATGATCGAAAAATAGCACAAAATGTATTGACGCAGACTCTCTCAGATGCTACTATACAATAAAATTCCTACTACTTGACTTGGAATATAATTCCGATTAGTATAGTAGGAAATAGAGATAGGAAACATGGGAGGGTAAATCATGAAAAGAAAATTGTTTAGCGTTGCACTCAGCCTTGTGTTAGCCGGAGGCGTGTTGGCGGGTTGCGGCAGCAAGGAGAATAGCAGCGGAGCATCGCCGGCGGCAAGTGCAAGCGCTGGTGCGGCCAATGATCTCGCAGGCAAAAAAATTGCACTCGTGATGCAGTTCAATACAGGTACGTTCTCCTCGCAGTATGTGGAGGGCGTGAAAGAGCAAGTTGAGAAACTGGGCGGAAAAGTCACGGTTTTCGTTGCGGACACCGATCTGGCGAAAATGTCGTCCAATCTGGATGCGGCCGTCAATCAGAAGTTTGACGGCATTCTCATTGACCATGGTACAGCGGAAGCGCTGGAAGCCGGGGTGAAGAAAGCATTGGATAAAAAGATTCCTGTCGTCAGCTTTGACTCGATTCTTTCCGTTCCGGGCGTAACCTCCTTGGAGCAAGGCGACCAAAAAATGGCGGAAGCTACGTTAGAGCAGTTGGCGAAAGATGCCGGAGGCAAAGGTAACATCGTGAAGATTTGGGTAGCCGGCTTTGCTCCGATGGAACGCAGACAGCTCGCTTATCAAGCGTTCCAGAAGAAATATCCGGACATTAAAGAAGTAGCTGCTTTCGGTACGGCACAAGATCCTGCTCTGGATTCCCAGACTCAAATGGAAGCGATCTTGAAAAAGTATCCGAACAAAGGCGACATTACAGCCGTATGGACGGCTTGGGATGAGTTCGCGAAGGGCGCGTCCCGCGCGATTCAGCAAGCTGGACGTACGGAGATTAAAGTCTACGGCATCGACTTGAGCGACGAGGATCTGCAAATGCTGCAGGATCCGAAGAGCCCATGGGTGGCTTCCTCGGCAGTAGATCCGAAAGACATCGGACGCGTGCAAGTGCGTTACTTGTACCAAAAGCTGCACGGCGACCAAACACCGGACAAAGTCGTGCTGGATCCGGTCTACGTGTCCAGAGATCAATTGCCGAAAGATAAGCAAGTGAACACGGCGCAGCTCAGCGAATACGTCAAAGGTTGGGGCGGCAGCCAACAAGGCTACACCGACTGGTTGAAAGCAGCTGAAAAAAAATAATGCTAACCGAGGGTCCCATCGCTTCCTGAGCGGTGGGACTTTCAGATTGAAGAGCGAGGTGGAAAAAGATGCCGAAGGCAGGTAGCGCATTACTGGAAATGAAGGGAATTACCAAATCCTTTCCCGGTGTGAAAGCGCTGCAGGACGTTGATTTTGGTCTAGAGCGGGGCGAGATTCACGCCTTGCTTGGCGCAAACGGTGCGGGGAAAAGCACGTTGATGAAAATTTTATCCGGCGCCTACACCCCTGATGCCGGCACGTTGGAAGTGGAAGGGCAGGCGCTTGGCATTCGCACGCCGAAGGATGCGATGGACCATAGCGTATATTGCGTGTATCAGGAAGTGGATACCGCGCTTGTACCTGAGCTTAGCGTCACGGAAAATGTCATGATCGACAAGCTGGTGCAGGGCAGCGGCTGGGTCAGCTGGCGCAAGCTGCACCGCCAGGCGGAAGCGATTCTCGCGCAGCTCGGCGCCACGTTCCCGGTGCGCAGCAAACTCGATGAGCTGAGCATCTCGCAGAAGCAGCTCGTGCTCATCGCCAGAGCGATCGCGCACAAAGCGAAGATCATCATCTTCGACGAGCCGACGGCACCGCTCAGCTTGGAAGAATCGGAGCGGCTGTTCCGGATCATGGACAGCCTTAAGCAGGAAGGGGTGGGGGTCGTCTTCATCTCCCACCGCCTGCAGGAAGTGTTCCGTGTCGCCGACCGGATCACGGTCATGCGCGACGGCCGCCGCGTCCTGACGGAGGCGGCGGCGCAGATGGACACCGCCTCCGTCATCGAGGCGATGCTCGGCAAAACCTTCACCGAGGAGTTTCCGAAAGCCGATGTGCCCATCGGCGACGTCCTCCTCGAGGTGAAAGACCTGCGCCGCGGCACCAAGGTGCGCGGCGTCAGCTTTGACCTCCGCCGGGGGGAAATCCTCGGCGTGGTCGGTCTTGTCGGCGCCGGCAAAACGGAGTTAAGCCGGCTGATCTTCGGCGCCGACGCCGCGGACGGCGGCGAGGTGCTGCTGGGCGGGCGGAAGCTCATGCTCCGCCAGCCGGAGGATGCCGTGCGCGCCGGCATCGCGCTCGTGCCCGAGGAGCGCCGCAAGCAGGGCGTCCTCGTGGAAGAGACCGTGAAGCGCAATCTGTCGCTCACGATTCTGCGCAAGCTGAGCTCGCTCGGCTTTGTGAAGCAGGCCGAGGAGCAGCGCCATGCGCTTGGGATGATCGGGTCGCTCGGCGTCTCGCCGAACGATCCGAACCGGCAGGTCAAGCACCTCAGCGGCGGCAACCAGCAGAAGGTGGCGGTCGGCAAATGGCTGCCGACGGACGCCGAGGTGTACATGTTTGACGAGCCGACCAAAGGGGTCGATGTCGGCGCGAAAAGCGATATTTTCCGCTTGATCGGGAAATTGGCGTCGGAAGGCAAAGGCATTATTTATTTATCGTGTGAACTCAATGAAATTATAGGAATTGCCGATCGTATTGTCGTGATGAGCTATGGTTCTGTCGTGAAGGAGCTTTCCCGCGCGGAAGCGACCCAGGATCTCATTCTTACGTATGCGAGCGCGGGGGAGGCTGAATAACGTGAAGGAAAAAACGCTGGATTTTTCGTTTAAGTACGGGGCATTGTTCATCATTGCAATCGTATTGGTCGTGTTTTCTTTTATTAATGAGAACTTTATGACGTATGACAATATTACGGACATTTTGCGTTCGATTTCGATTGTCATGTTCGTGGCGATCGGTGTGACGCTGTCTCAGATTGTGGACGGGTTCGACTTGTCCGTCGGCTCAACCGTATCGCTTGCGACGGTTGCGTCCGCAGCGATGATGGTGTGGTACCAGCAGCCACTGATTCTGGTCATTCTTGTGCCGCTGGCAATCGGGGCGATCATCGGGCTGTTGAACGCTTTTCTGATCGTCAAGGTGCGTATTCCGGATTTGCTGGCAACGCTGGCCGTCATGTACATCATCGGCGGCGTGCAGAAGACATATACGAAAGGCTTTTCCATCTATAACAATATGAGATTCCAAGATGGTACGGTCGCCAAAGGGAAGTTCACGCCGGAATTTCTGTGGATCGGGCAAGGGAAGCTGCTAGGCGTGCCGGTTCCGGTCGTGCTGATGATCGTCGCTGTTGCCGCTGTTCATATTTTCCTCACCTATACGCGCTGGGGACGCCAGCTGTATATCACAGGGGGCAATCGCGAGGCTGCGCGGTTATCCGGGATTTCTGTGAACAAAATCCGCTTGGCGGCTTACGTGTTATCCGGTATTTTCGCGGCATTCGGGGGCATTCTATACGCGTCCCGCGTCGGCTCCGGGCAGATTGACGCCGGGGCTCCATTGCTGATGGAAGCCGTCGCTTCCGTGTTTGTCGGGTATTCGGTGCTTGGCGCAGGAAAACCGAACGTTATCGGCACCTTCTTCGGAGCCGTGCTGATCGGGGTGCTGCTCAACGGACTGACCATGCTGAACGTGCCGTATTTTGGCTTCGACATTGTCAAAGGCGGCGTGCTCGTCCTCGCGCTGGCTATTACGTTCGTCCACTTAAACCGTCGGAAATCTTAGGTTTTGCGCATTTTTCATGTTACGTCGACGCGGTATCACACTAAAGGCAGAAATTTTGCGAGAAGTGTGGTATGATAGATTCATTATTTTTATTTACCTGACATGAACAATAGGAGGAACTAGCAATGGCAGATCGTAAGCAGCGCAGTGACATGATTAAAAAAGGCTTTGACCGCGCGCCGCACCGCAGCTTATTGCGTGCAGCAGGGGTAAAAGAAGAAGATTTCGGCAAGCCATTTATTGCGGTTTGCAACTCGTATATAGACATTATTCCGGGTCACGTGCATTTGCAGGAATTCGGGAAAATCGTTAAAGAAGCGATCCGCGAAGCGGGCGGCGTACCGTTCGAGTTCAACACCATCGGTGTCGACGACGGCATCGCGATGGGCCACATCGGTATGCGCTACTCCTTGCCGAGCCGTGAAATCATTGCGGACTCCCTGGAAACAGTCGTTAACGCGCACTGGTTCGACGGCATGATCTGTATCCCGAACTGTGACAAAATCACACCTGGGATGATTATGGGCGCACTTCGCGTCAACATCCCGACAATGCTCGTCAGCGGCGGTCCGATGAAAGCCGGGAAAGACAAGAACGGTCGTTCCATCTCCTTGTCTTCCGTATTTGAAGGCGTCGGTGCTTTCCAATCCGGTAAAATCGACGAAGCTAGCTTGACTGAGCTTGAGCAATACGGCTGTCCAACTTGCGGCTCTTGTTCCGGTATGTTTACAGCGAACTCCATGAACTGCTTGGCGGAAGGCCTTGGCCTTGCAATGCCGGGTAACGGTACGATCTTGGCAGTTGCCGAAGAGCGTAAGCAATTCGTAAAAGATTGCGCGAAACAATTGATGGAATTGATTCAAAAAGACATTAAACCTCGCGACATCGTAACGATCGAAGCGATCGACAACGCATTTGCATTGGATATGGCGATGGGCGGTTCCACCAACACAGTACTACACACCTTGGCAATCGCGGCTGAAGCCGGCATCGATTACCCAATTGCTCGTATTAACGAAGTGGCAGAGCGCGTGCCTCACTTGGCGAAAATCGCACCTGCTTCCGACTACCATATCGAAGACGTGCACAACGCCGGCGGCGTGAGCGCGATCATCAACGAGCTGCTCAAAAAACCGGGCGCCTTCGACGGTGACCGTCTCTCGGTCTCCGGGAAAACGATTCGCGAGAACGTTGCGGGCTGTGAAATCCTGAACACGGATGTTATCCATCCGTTGTCCAACCCGCACAGCGAGCGCGGCGGCCTGGCTGTTCTGTTCGGCAACCTGGCGCCAGAAGGCTCTATCGTCAAGGTCGGCGCGGTTGACAAATCCGTAGGCGGACGCCACGTCGGCCCTGCGATCTGCTTCAACTCGCAGGACGAAGCGTTGTACGGCATTGCGAACGGCCACGTCAAAGAAGGCCACGTTGTCGTTATCCGTTACGAAGGACCAAAAGGCGGTCCTGGTATGCCGGAAATGCTGGCGCCAACGTCGCAAATCGTCGGTATGGGTCTCGGCGCAAAAGTAGCCCTGATCACAGACGGACGTTTCTCCGGCGCATCCCGCGGTATCTCCATCGGGCACATCTCGCCGGAAGCGGCTGAGGGCGGTCCTCTGGCGTTCGTGCAAGACGGGGACATCATCGACGTTGACATGGACGGCCGCAAAATCGAGCTGCAAATCAGCGACGAAGAGTTTGCGAAACGCCGTGAGACTTGGAAAGAGTTCCAACCTAAAATCCAATCCGGTTACCTGGCGCGTTACACGAAGATGGTAACGAACGCAAGCGCCGGCGCGATTTTGAAAATCTAATCGCAACGCATAAGCAAGCCCCGCTCTCGGGTGGCAGTCAACTGCCGCTCGGGAGGCGGGGCTTTTATCATGGAAGGAAGTGCATGAAGAGCAGCGAACCCGTGAACACGGTGATCGCCACGACGATCGAGAGCGAGAGGACGAAGCGCGATTTGAAGATGGAGAGCAGCATGAGTGTGCTTTTGACGTCGATCATCGGGCCAAAGACGAGAAACGCCAGCAGGGAGCCAGGCGAGAATGTCTTGGCGAAGGAGAAGGCGACGAAAGCGTCGGTTGTGGAACACAGGGACAGCAGGTATGCGAAGCCCATCATGAAGACGTGCGAGAAGATGGTGCCTTGCCCGATGGCCGTAAGGCTGTCCTGGGCCACGAACGTCTGGATAATTGCGGTGAGGAAGGCGCCGAGCATCAAATATTTGCTCATCTCAATCATCTCGGAGGTACCATGGCTGAGCATCGTCATGGCGCGGCCGCCGTGGTCGTGGTGATGAGCGTGGTCATGGCCGTGCTCGTGATGATGATGGTGGTCATGCGTGTGGCCGCCGTCCTGGTCATGCTGGTGATGATCGTGAAGATCGTGGTGATGGGCGGCATGATCATGGCTGTGATGCTCATGAGCGTGAGTGTGGGACTTGTGAATGGTTGCCGCGGAATTTCCGCTCGGTGTGACCTGGTGGCGAAGCGGGTCTTTTTTCAAGAAGCGGGTCAGCCACAAGCCGATGACAAGTGCGACGCCGAAGGTGAGCCCCATCCGAGCGTAAGCCATCGAGGGATCGCCGCGGAACGCCATCCAGGTCGAAACGAACACAATCGGATTGAGAATCGGTCCAACCAGGATGAAGATGACAGCGATGTACACCGGCATGCCTTTGCGCATCAGCCTGCGAACGAACGGAATCATCCCGCATTCGCAAAGCGGAAACATGATGCCGAGCACACAGGCGAACAGGACGCCGCCAATCGGATTGCGCGGTGTCATCCGCCGGATAACCTCTTCGGGAATGAAGTTTTCAACAACGGTCGAAAGCAACACCCCCATGAACATGAAGGGCAGCGCATCCAGAAAAATATCCATGAAGGCTGTAAAAACATCCTTAAGCGGATAAACGATGGCAGGCAGCGGAGGCAGCTGTCTGGTCGTGACAATCAAGAACAGGAGCACTGCGCAGATGAACGTGGTAACCGGCAGGCTCCACCTATACATTGTTGAAGACAATGTGTCGACACCCCTTTTGGCGAGCAGATAATAGTACCATTCTATGTACGAGCTGCGCCGTCTAGGACAACCGAGAGCTTTTTTCAATGACTTCAATTTGTGTAAAAATTTAAGCGGGACGTTATGCCGGTTGACATCGCAGATTCAACGTGTATAATAATAGAAAATCAATGGCGATGACAGGAACAAGTACGTTTGTCTCTCGTTTCTCAGAGAGCCGGTGGATGGTGCGAACCGGTGAAACAAGCAAACCGAATGGATCCTCGAGCTTGAAGCTGAACACGGCAGCAGCCGCCTTCGGAACCTAGGCCGAAGCATGCGTCTGCAATGCCAGTATGCGAAACGGCTGCTCTCCGTTATCAGAGTCTGAAGGTTTGTTTCCATTACCCCTGCAGCGATCGATGCAGTCATGGCGGAACCAAACAAATTAGGGTGGTACCACGGTCTCTCGTCCCTTGCGGCGAGAGGCCTTTTTGTTGTCTTTTTTAGTAGGCTGAATTCACAGCCATTCCCATTAGGAGGTTTTGTTCCATGAAACGCGTACTTTCCGGCATGCAATCGAGCGGCCAATTAACGATAGGCAACTATATCGGCGCTCTGCGCAACTTTGTCAATTTGCAGCATCTGCACCGCTGTTATTTCATGGTGGTCGATATGCATGCGATCACCGTGCCTCAAGATCCGGCTGCCCTTAAGGAGCAGACGGAATCGATCGCCTCGCTGTATATCGCAGCGGGTCTTGATCCCAATAAAGCGTCGATCTTCCTGCAATCCCACGTACCTGCGCACGCGGAACTGGGCTGGATTATGACGACGCTGACGTACATGGGCGAACTGGAGCGCATGACGCAGTTCAAGGATAAATCCGCCGGCAAGGAGTCTGTTGGCGCCGGTCTCTTCACGTACCCGTCGCTTATGGCCGCGGACATCCTGCTCTACAACGCCGATCTGATTCCGGTCGGCGACGATCAGAAGCAGCATCTGGAGCTGACGCGCGATCTCGCGAACCGCTTCAACAACCGCTTCGGCGAGTTCTTCACAATGCCGGAGCCGTACATGCCGGAGATCGGTGCAAGAATCATGTCCTTGGACGATGCCTCCAAGAAAATGTCCAAAAGCTCGCCAAACCCTGGCAGTTATATCGCGATGCTTGATGAGCCGGCGGTCATTCGCAAGAAGCTGAGCCGCGCAGTAACCGACTCGGGCCGCGAAGTGAAATACGATCCGCAGAACAAGCCGGAAGTGAGCAACTTGATCTCGATCTATTCCCATTTTGCCAACATGTCGGTGGCGGAAATCGAAGCGAAGTATGACGGGCAAGGCTATGGTCCGTTCAAGAAAGATTTGGCCGAAGTCGTTGTCGCGGTGCTGGAGCCAATCCAAGAGCGCTATCGCGAGATTCGCAAATCCGGCGAGATTTTCGATATTTTGAAAAAAGGCGCAGCCGAAGCCTCGGAGCTTGCAAACGAAACGCTGCTCGAAGTGAAAAAACGGATGGGCTTTGTACTCCCATCCTAGTCGGTTTACGCAAAGACGTCCCCGCCGAGCTGGATCAGCTTGAGTCGGAGACGTCTTTTTTGCGTTGTGATACGCGCTGCCGTCAGGAGCGCGTATTTTTTTTGCGGATTTTTGCTTTGACCGCAAAGCCGTAGCCGATGAAGCCCAGTGCCACGAGGGAGCACAGGACGGCCATCCAAGGCATGCGCAGGGCGATGAACAAGGAAATCGCGGCCAGCAGCAGCGTGCCGATGAAGGCAAACAGCAGGGCGAGTGGTTTACTCATGGAGGCTAACCTACTTTCATGATAGTGACATCAGCGTATGATGTTATTTTAAACTTTTTTTGGTCCCGTGCATATAAATTCGTTTCCTCCACATACTATCATTGCAAGCTTGCAAATACATCAAAGATTATAGCTGACTGAAAGGAGTCTGATCCTGATGGCATCACGTAGCAGCAACACACTAGTTGTACCGCAAGCAAATGGAGCACTTGACCAACTGAAGTATGAGGTAGCTCAAGAACTGGGCATCCAAATTCCTCAAGATGGTTACATGGGGAATATGGCTACTCGCGACGCAGGTTCCATCGGTGGTAACATTACCCGCCGTTTGGTCCAAATCGCTGAGCAAACACTCGCAGGACAATCCGGCTTCCGCAGCTAATATTGTCCATTTTATCTAGCATGTCCGTTTTCTCGTAATAGTAAAGCCCGGAGGCCTTCCAAAAGCCTCCGGGCTTTTGATGTTCTGCAGCGGTTGCCGACAGGCTAGCCTTCTTGATAATTCTCAAGCAGTTCGGCAAGATGTTTTCGAATCGCTGCTTTCAATTCCCTCGGCCCGATCAACGCTGCTTCCTTTCCCAACGAGATAAAAAATTCTGTATAAAAGGGGATCTCGCTTCGGGACACTTCTACATCGATCTCAGCAGTTCCGTCTTCGCGTACGTGAAGGTGGGGAGACAGCCACAGCTCTGACTCGCAGCGCTGGGTACCGATGCGGGTCAGCTTCGCTTGCAAACGAACGGGATCTGTTGGGAGTACTACTTCCTGGCGGCTCAGGCGAATATCGCTCAACTTCAACGGCTCGGCTGAACCCGGCGACGCATCACGAATTCGGTCACAGCGAAACACTCGGATGCCCTCGCGCAGGAAACAATACGCCGTGCAGTACCAGAAGCCGTTATGCGCATACAGGGAGACCGGCTGAACTTGCCGAGAGGTCGTTCCTTCCGACTTGGACTCGTAAGTGATCGTCAGCACTTTCTGATGCACCGCAGCATCAAGCAAGACGGACAAGTGTGGGGCGTCGCCACGGCGCGTCGGCGAGACGAAGTCTACCCGTTCCTTCATCCTGTCGATTTGATCTCGAATGTCGCCCGGCATATGAAGATAAAACTTGCTGAGCGCCGAAGCCGATTCGGCGTCGAACGGCAGTGAAGAATAGTGGCGAAGCGCATGCACGGCAAAAAACATCGCCACCGCCTCCCCTTCCGTAAATGCGATAGGAGGCAGGACGCGTTCCCTCAGCACCTGATAACCTCCGTGCGGTCCTACCTCCGAATAGAGCGGCACGCCCAGTTCGCTTAATTCCTGCAAATCCCGGAGAATCGTTCGCGTGGAAACGTTGAACTCATCGGCAAGCTCTCCAACCTTGAAGCGCCGTTTGCGGTTCACCGTCATCATAAGCTCCATAAGCCTCTTGGATTTAGGCATGTTGGCCTCCTTGCTGATTTTATATTCACGACAATTATTGTCACTATTATGCCGTATACTCTTCCTTGTAAGCAAGCTTATTTCCAAACAAGGAGTGAACGCGCATGCGTAAATTTGCTGTTCTGTTTTTCTGTATCATGTTCCTGATCGGAACGGATACCTTTCTCATCTCTCCCTTGCTGCCCACGCTGCAGAAGGAATTCGGTGTATCAACCGATATCGCCGGATGGATGATCGGGGCGTACACACTCGGATCTGCCATTTTCGCATTGATTGCAGGGCCGCTGTCCGATGGGTGGAATCGAAAAACCGTCATGATCGGAGGTTTGTTGGGTTTCGCTGTCTCGACGATGCTGTGCGGCTTCGCGGATAGTTTCTGGACCATGTGCGTGTTCCGGTTCCTGGCCGGCATCTCCGCAGCCTTCACCGCTCCCCAAGTGTGGGCTTCCATTCCGGCTGTCATGCCGCCGGCACGTATCGGCAAGACGATGGGGCTGGCCTTTTCGGGACTCGCCGCTTCCCAAGCATTGGGCGTTCCGATCGGAAGCTGGCTAGCCGTTGCCCGTTGGTCCGTGCCGTTCTGGACCATTGGCGGCATTGCACTGGTCATGGCTTTCACGGTCATGTATTTGTTGCCTGATATCAAGCCGGCGGCGCAGCCCGGCGGCAAAGGTTCAATTCTTCGCCGCTACCTCCCGCTCATCACAAGCGGCCGCGCCAGAAGCGGGTTTCTAGCGTATCTTTTACTTCACCTGGGAAGCGGAACCTCGTTTGCCTTCATCGGCAAGTGGATTGCCGACCAGTTCGCTTATCCGGTAAGCCAGATCGGCACGGTAATGATGTTCTTGGGTCTAGGTACGTTTGTGGGAAGTTTGATCAGTGCCGCCATCACGCAAAAAATAGGGCGCATTCCTGCCTGGATGTCGGGCATGCTGCTGCTCTCGGGCCTGTATATCGGAGGACCGCATCTGCCGGGCATCACTTCGGTGACGGCTGCCTATTTTATCATCTTTGCGATCCTTGGCGTTCTGTTCCCTATCGCGATGGAAGCACTCACCTCGCTTAACGCTTCGATTCGCGGAACAATCTCCAGTCTGGCCAATTCGACGATGAATATGGCGAATACGCTGGGTGCTTGGATCGCGGGTATCTTGTATGTTCAGTTGGGAGGCTACGCATCCATCGGAATCTTCTCGGCGATCTGTTTGATCCTATCGCTGGTTATGTTTCTGGCGGGGGGCGTATTTGCCAAAAAGCCGGTTGAAGTCAAGACGCCTGCCGCCCGCTAGCATCACACACAAAAAGAGGCAAAAACCGAACCCCCGGTCTTTGCCTCTTTTTTTAATACAGATCCACACGCAGCTTCTTGCCCAGCTTGGAGTCGTTTACCCAGCCGACGTAGGAATCCAGCACTTCGAAATTATGATCCATCAGCAGCACGCCGACGAACGGATACTGTTTGCGGTGACGGTAGCGGACATCCGCCCAGCGCACCTCGTAACCCCACCGATGCGTCTTGACCTCGGCTGCGGCGAAGGAGGAGAAGTACAGCAGCGCCTGAATATCTTCATGCTGCTTGGACGCTTCGACAGCCGGATGTTCTGCGCTGGTCACGGTATCCAGCCATTTGAGCTTGCCGTTTTTCAATTCGCCTAATTGGTACGTGCCGTTCGCGCGGCGCTTGACCACATTCCAGACATAGAGATTGAATGTTACAATGAGGGTATACTTATCGCCTGGCTGGTAGGTCGGATCTTTGCGGTACAGCCCTTTCTCGATAATAAAATGATCCAATGTCCGCCATACATAATAAAGGGCGATGAGCGCATACAGTGTCGGAAAAATTAAGGTCGGGCTCGCGATTTTAAACGACCACATGAAAATTGCCGCGAGATGGCTGGTGAAAATAAACGGATCAAAGATATGGATAATGTTCCACGAAATCCATTTTTCCGTAAACGGCCTGACCGCTTGCGTGCCATACGTATTAAAACAGTCGGTAAATACATGGAAGCATACGGCGAGTCCGACCCACATCGCAAGATGGAGGAGCGGGATGCCGTGGAAGAAGAGCGCCAGCGCCCCTGTAATGAGCAGTGTCCACAACGGCAAGGCCGGCAAGGAATGGGAGCGTCCGCGATGATTGCGAATGTAGATGGCGTTCCCTTTAAACCGCAGCAGCCCGTCCACATCGGGGATCTGCGACCCCACAACGGTGCCGATGAAGACCGCAGTAGCCGTAGCTGTATCGGCCGAAATGGCCGGATCGATATGGGAAAGTCCTGCTAAGCCTAAGCCGATGACGAGATGAGTGCCAGTATCCAAAAGGGTATCCTCCTAGTTACGCTGTCCGAATTTTGTCTTGAGTTGAGGATGAAGATTGATGTTTCTTCCTTTAGTTTACCATTTTAACCTGAAAAATAAATCGGAAGGAGATCTAAAAATGTCTAAAGTTTTTGTAGAGTATGCCATAAATGCCGATTTCATGGAGACATATCTCATCTATATGCGGGAGTGGCAAGCGCGGGAAGGGCGTTTGCAGGTGATGGAAGGGACAGATCAGCAGGGGCTTTTTGTCGAAATTTGGGATGGAGTCACGTTCGAGGAGTATGGAAGGATGAAGGAAGAGAGGCTCCGGGCTGCAGAAAGCGGAAAGGGCGAAGCGGCCTGGGAGCAATGGGTGCGAGGCGGGCTGGCGAAGCTGCATATGTGGCATTTTACCGGCATCTAAACGCAAATAAACCGCAGTTCCAAGTGGAACCGCGGTTTCGTGTCCGGTATTCTTATCTTACTGGGCCTGTGCCCCCGGAAAACGGGTAGGCATAGTTCAAAGGCTCATCGAATGTGATGTAGTCAAGGTTCACCATAAGTAAGAGGAACCGCATGCCGGTTACCGGATCCGAGATGATGATATGGTCGCGGCCCGCAGCTTCAAGTTTACCTTTGAAAATTTTGGCATTCCACTCCGAGTTGTTTTCGTAGGTCATGTAGATTGTCGCCATTTTCCCCAAGTTCAGACGAAGAATGTTCTCGATATAGGATTCTTCCAGCGGAGCGGCAGGCACGTTGACGCCGGTTTGCAGCGGGATTCCGGTCGGGGAAAGCGTCGAACCGGCTGGTGTCATGGGCACCATGTTATTCGTAACTGCCGTTGGAACAGGGTAAGACGGATACGTGTAACCGAGTTGCGGGTTGGCTTGGTTGCCGATTTTGTAGGGGTTGTTTAACATTTCCAAAATGTCCTCCTTGAGCTTTGCGCACGAAAGCTTTGTGTAATCGTCGTGGTTGGGCAATTTCCATATCATCATATTGTGCGGATGCCTAATTGGTGACGGATTTTGGGAATAAAAAAAGGCTCCCTCGCGGGAGCTTACGACAGCAGAAATTTGTACCCGACCCCCCATACCGTTTTGATATGCTTCGGTTCTTTGGGATCGGTTTCGATTTTCTTGCGGAGGTTGGCGATATGTACATCGATCGCTCGTTCGGTTACATAGCTATCGAAGCCGCGGACGCGGTTGAGCAGCTCTTCCCGGCTGTACACCTTGCCTTGATTTTGCCAGAACAGCTTCATAATTTCAAACTCGGAAAAGGTCGTCTCCACGACTTTGCCGTGAACGAGCAGACAGCGTTTCTCGGTGTCCAACGTAATTTTCATTGGCGGGTCAGGCTGTGTCTGAGCTTGGGAGGGGGCCGTTGAAGCGACAGACAGTTCGGCGGCGGCAGATGCGAAGCTGTGGGATCTGCGCAGCAGCGCCTGTACGCGGGCGGAAAGCTCCCGCATGGAAAACGGCTTGCAGAGATAATCGTCCGCTCCGGTCTGCAGACCGCGTACCCGATCGGAAACCTCGCTCTTGGCGGAGATCATCAGAATCGGGATGTTCGAGGTCTGTCGAACGTTCGCGCAGAGCTGAATGCCGTCAATATCCGGCAGCATCACATCCAGAATAATCGCATCCGGCTGGAACTGCCGCAGCAAGCGTTCGCCCTCTCCGCCATTCTCCGCGCGCTTGACTTCGTAGCCGTCTTCGTACAAATATATGGACATCATTTCGCCGATGCTGAAGTCGTCTTCAATTATTAATATTTTTGACATAAACGTTCCTCTCCTTTGTGATAAAAGGCTAGGTGCTCGATATGCCGTTCGCCATAATCGATCCTATCACAAACAATGTTATCATTATCCAATTTGTGCCGTCCAGTTTTACTTAATTAAACGTCGGACGATTAAGCTGCTTTCATGAAAAAAAAGCTGGGCGGTACTTGACTTCTGCAGGTGCAGGTCAAGCGGGCCAGCTTCTTTTGTTAGGATGTACCAAATGGCTGAAAATCATACGGTGAGGTGCTTCCGCACAAGCTCCTCGCTCAAATGCTCCGCACCGCCCGAAGCGGCGATCGTGCCGCGGTCCAGCACGTAGTAGTGATCCGCGATGCTGGTGGCAAATTCCAGGCTCTGCTCGACGAGCAGAACGGCGATTTCCCGATCCCTCTTGATCGATTCGATGATGGCTTCGATCTCCATGACGATGGAGGGCTGAATGCCTTCCATCGGCTCGTCGAGCAGGAGCAGCTTCGGTCCGGCGGCCATCGCTCGTGCAATGGCAAGCTGCTGCTGCTGCCCGCCGCTTAGATCACCGCCCTTGCGGCTTAGCATCTGGCGCAGCACCGGAAACGTCTCGAAGAGCGATTCTGGCAGCTTCTTGCGGCGGTCAGCCGCCGCCTCGAGACCAAGCAGCAGGTTTTCCTCCACCGTGAGCTGTTGGAAAATCTCGCGGCCTTGAGGAACGTAGCCGATGCCGGCGTGGGCTCGCCGTTCAGGGCTTGCGTGAGTTAACTCCCGCCCCTCGTAATGAAGGGTGCCGGCACGCGGTTTGATCAGACCCATGATCGTCTTCATCAGGGTAGACTTGCCGACGCCGTTGCGGCCCATCAGGCAGACGATCTGCCCAGGCTTCACCTCCAGGTTCACGCTGCGCACAACCATGCTTTCGCCATATCCGGCTTCTATTCCTTGCAATTTAAGCACCGCGCTCGACTCTCCTTCCGAGATACACTTCCGCGACCTTGTCATCCTGCTGAATGTCCTGCATTGTCCCTTCCCGGAGGACAGTCCCCTCGTGGAGAACCGTCACTGTCCGGGCGTATCGGCGGACGAACTCCATATCATGCTCCACGACGATAACGGTTTGCTGCGCCGCAATGCTGTGCAGCAGCTCGCCGGTTTTCTCCGTCTCGCTGTCGGTCATGCCTGCGGCCGGCTCGTCGAGCAGCAGCAGATCGGCCTCCTGCATCAGGAGCATCCCGATCTCGAGCCACTGCTTCTCGCCATGCGAGAGCGACCCGGCGCGTTCGTTCGCCTTATCGGCGAGACCAATCATGCTGAGCCGCAGGTGCAGCCGCTCGCGCTGCTCGCTCGTCGTTTTCGCCCAGAGCGCGCTGAGCAGCCCGCGCTGCTGCTTCATGGACAGCGCGAGATTCTCGAACACCGTGAGCGTAGAGAAGACGGTCGGGGTCTGGAATTTGCGCCCGATGCCCAGTTGGGCGATTTGATGCTCTTGATGTTTGCTGAGGTCGATGTGATCCTTGAACAAGACCTGACCGCCAGAGGGTTTGACTTTGCCGCAGATGACATCGAGCAAGGTTGTTTTGCCTGCGCCGTTTGGGCCGATGAGGAAGCGAAGCTCCCCGTAGTCGAGAGAAAAGTCCAGATTGCGCAATGCTTTGAAACCGTCGAAGCTCACCTCAAGCCCTTTGACGCTCAGAATTTTCTCGTCGGTTTGTCTGTGGGGTTCCACTAATTGTCCTAGCATGGGATGTTCTCCTTTCGGTTTTCATAAGCTGAACATAGTGCGTTAGCGTGCCGATAATGCCTTTGGGCAGAAACAGTACGACGATGATGAACATGAGGCCCATCATGATCGGCCACCAGTCGGGATACGCTTCGCTGAAGGTCGTTTTGGCGGCATTGGTGAGCAGGGCGCCAAGCACAGCGCCGCCGATGGTGGAGCGGCCGCCGATCGCGACCCACAGCACCATCTCAATAGAGGGGACGATGCCCATTTGCGCGGGGGAAATAATACCTTCCTGGAGGACGAACAACACCCCGGCAAGACCAGCCAGCCCTGCGGAAACGCAGTAGATGAACACTTTGAACGTCACCGGGTTGTAACCGATGAAGCGAACCCGGTTCTCGCCGTCGCGAATGGCCGTCAGGATGTTCCCGAGGCGGCTGGTCACGAGGAAGGAGCTGAGCAGCAGGACAGCGGCTACAACGCCCAAGGTAAGATAGAAGAAAACGAGCTTCGTCGATGGGGCTTGCAGATTGAAGCCGAGGAAGGTGGTGAAATTCGTCAATCCGTTCGTGCCGCCGGTATAACCCTGCTGGCCGACGAACAAGGTGACGGTAATAATGACGAGCGCCTGCGATAATATCGAGAAGAACGCGCCCTTGATCCGGTTGCGAAACGTAAAGTAGCCGAGCACGAAGGCGACGGCCATCGGTACGAGCAGCGCAAGCAGGAAGGCGGCGATGGCGCTGTGGAACGGGGCCCAGAACCAAGGCAGGCTTTCGACGCCGCTCCAGGACATAAAGTCCGGCAGCCCTTGCGGAGTGGAAGCGAGCTTGAGATGCATCGCCATGCAGTAAGCGCCGAGGCCGAAGAAGACGCCGTGCCCGAGGCTCAAAATGCCGGTAAAGCCCCAGATCAGGTCGATGCCGATGGCAATAATGGCATACGCCAGAAACTTGCCGAGCAGCGACATCCGAAAATCGGACAGCAGGAGCGGGGCAAGAGCAAGCAGAAGGAGACAGACACTGTACATCGTAAGCTTGAGCTTGGATTGACCGGAAAGCAGCATAGCTGCGGCACACCCTTTCGTCGTAAGGTCGAAGGTTAATCGAGGGAGCGCGAGCGCATCGTCACGAGTCCCATCGGCTTCCATTGCAGGAACGCGATGATGAGCGTAAAGACGAGCACCTTCCCGAGCGTCGCGCTCGTCGAGTATTCCAACGCGGTATTGAATACGCCGATACCGAGCGCACCGGCGACCGTGCCGATCAGCTTGCCGATGCCGCCGAGCACGACGACCATGAACGCGTCGACGATATAGTAGGTGCCGATCGTCGGTCCGATGGGTCCGAGCAGCGACAGGGCACAGCCGGCAATGCCGGCCATCGCCGAGCCAAAAGCGAACGACTGCGCATCGACCCGGCGCGTCGAGATGCCGAGACACGCCGCCATTTGGCGGTTTTGCATGACGGCGCGCATCCGTCTGCCGCCGGCCGTGTGATACAGATACACGTAGATGATCAGGATGCAAAGCGCCACAAGCGCGATAATGAACAGCCGCTTGTAAGGGAGAATAAGATCGGCGGTCACGTGCAGACCGCCTTCCAGCCAGCCAGGTGCCTTCACGGCAACGTTCGGCGCACCGAAGATGGAGCGTGCGAGCTGCTGCAGCACGAGGCTCACGCCCCACGTCGCCAGCAGGCTATCCAGCGGCCTGCCGTACAGGAATCGGATGAGCAGCGCTTCCAGCAGCCAGCCGATGGTGAAGGAAACGACGAACGCGACACCCAGCGAGACGACGAAATACCAGCCGAAAGCGGAGGCAGGCAGAAGCTTTTGAAAGGCATTTTGCACGAGATAAGCCATGTAAGCCCCGATCATAATAAACTCGCCATGGGCCATGTTCATCACATTCATAAGGCCGAACGTAATGGCGAGACCGATCGCGATGAGCAGCAGGATAGAGCTGAGACTGAGTCCATTGAACACTTGAAGAAGCAAAAGGCTCATAGAGGGGGGCCCTCCTAAAAGTTTTTTCGCCAGAAAAAACTGGCATCGGATGCGCAAACTTGTGCGAAAGGCGCGATGAAAAATCAGGACTGCTGGTCAGCAGTCCTGGCAGATTCGCCTGTGGACATTCGGCTTATTTCGTAACTGCCGTGCCCCACGGGTACGTTTTGAGGAATGGATCCGGTTTGAGCGCCTGGCCGGAGTTCCATACTTCCTTGATTTGACCGTCTGCGCTAATTTGGCCGATTCGAGCGGTTTTGAAAATATGCTGATTGTCGCCGTCAATCGTCACTTTGCCCTCCGGGGAGTTGAAGGAAATGCCTTTGGCCGCTTCCTTCACTTTGTCGACATCGAAGGAGCCTGCCTTCTTCACGGCTTCCGCCCACAGATATACAGCCGTGTAGCCGGCTTCAATCGGGTCGTCCGTCACTCGGTCTTTGCCGTATTTGGCTTTGTAGGCCTCGACGAATTTCTTGTTCTCCGGAATATCCGTCGTTTGATAGTAATTCCAAGCGGTATAGTGGCCGTCGAGCACGGAAGCGCCGATGCCGCGAACTTCTTCCTCGGCGATACTGACAGACATGGTTGTCAAGTCCTTCGCTGTAATGCCGGCATCCTTCAATTGTTTGAAGAAGGCGACGTTACTGTCCCCGTTAAGCGTATTGAACACTACGTCAGGTTTTTCTTTTTTAATTTTAGAAATGATTGTGTTGTAGTCCGTGTGGCCGAGCGGAGTGTATTCTTCGGCAACGAGTGTACCGCCGTCCGCCTTCAACTGCTCTTTAATGATTTTGTTCGCCGTTCTTGGGAAAACGTAGTCGGAACCGAGGAGAAAGAACTTTTTCCCTTTGTTTTGGAGGAGCCAGGTTACTGCGGGGATGATTTGCTGGTTCGTGGTTGCGCCGATGTAGAAAATGTTCGGAGAGGATTCCACGCCTTCATACTGAACCGGATACCAGAGCAAGCCTTTGTTCTGCTCGACGACTGGCAGGACGGCTTTGCGGCTGGCCGACGTCCAGCAGCCGAAGATCGTGACGACGCTGTCCTTTTGCAGGAGTTTCTTTGTCTTTTCCGCAAAGGTCGGCCAATCTGATGCCCCATCTTCAATGATAGGTTTGATTTTCTTGCCTAAGAGTCCCCCTGCTGCGTTGATCTCATCAATGGCCATGAGCTCGGCATCACGAACGGATACTTCGCTGATGGACATCGTACCGGTAAGGGAGTGCAGAATGCCCACAGGTACCGTGTCATCCCCTGCCTTCGTTCCGGCAGCTGCTGTTGTCGTCGTAGGTGCTGTAGTCGTGGATGTGGTCGTTTCCGTTTTGGCACAAGCTGCGCTTACCATCATTGTTGCGGCCAGACTTAATGCAAACATCATCTTCCTTTTGTTGCTTCTCTCTCTCATTCACGTCCCACTCCCATTCTCTGACAAGTTTTGGATTACACGGCTAATCATAAAGGGGTGAACAAGTTGGTGTCAATATAGATAACATAAACTGGATTTATTTTGGTAAAAACAACAAAACACAATGAAAACTTTGTGAAAATTTCATGAAAACGCGTTTGTTATTTAAATTTTAAATGGTTTTATGTCACTAAATATGACATACATGATTTACAGATCGCCAATACACGAATATAATGGGTGTAAAGTATTTCCAATATTCGCTTTTGGAAGAGGTGAGCGTGTGCATTTAACGGAGCGGGAAAAGGAGAAGCTGCTCATCACCGTAGCGGCAGACCTGGCGCGGCGAAGGCTGGCGAGAGGCGTGAAATTGAATTATCCCGAAAGTATAGCTATCCTGACGTCGGAGATTATGGAGGGCGCACGCGACGGGTTGACGGTGGCACAGCTCATGGCGTTCGGAACGACGATCCTGCGCCGTGACCAAGTGATGGAAGGCGTGCCGGAGATGATTCACGAGGTGCAGGTCGAGGCGACGTTTCCCGACGGCACCAAGCTCGTTACTGTGCATGAGCCAATAACATAATGAGGAGGGGCGCGATGATCCCAGGCGAATACCGTACGGCGCAAGGTACGATTGCGCTCAACGCAGGCCGGCAAACGATCGAGATCATGGTTACAAATACGGGAGATCGGCCGGTGCAGGTAGGTTCTCATTTTCATTTTTTTGAGGTGAATCGGGCGCTGGCTTTTCAGCGAGAATCGGCCTTCGGCATGCGATTGAATATTCCAGCCGGTACGGCGGTGCGCTTCGAACCCGGCGAGCAGAAGCCGGTTCCATTGGTGGAGCTGGGCGGTGCGAAGCTGTCCTATGGTTTGAACGGGCTGAGCCAAGGAGCAGCGGGATATCAGCGCATGACGGACGAGATCAGGCAGCGTTTGCAGGCATGGGAGGGAAAGCTGAATGAATTCGATTGACCGCAAAAGCTACGCATTGATGTTCGGTCCTACCACAGGAGACAGCGTGCGGCTCGCCGATACCGATTTGTGGGCGCAAATCGAGCGCGATTATACGGTATACGGCGACGAGTGCAAATTCGGCGGAGGCAAAGTCATTCGCGACGGCATGGGGCAGTCATCCGGCGCGACCCGGGCGGACGGCGTGCTCGATACGCTCATTACGAACGCGATCATTATCGACCATTGGGGCATCGTCAAAGGAGACATCGGCATTCGCGACGGTCATATTGTCGCCATCGGCAAAGCCGGCAATCCGGACATCATGGACGGCGTCCATCCGGATTTGATCGTAGGGGCTTCCACCGAAATTATCGCAGGAGAAGGCAAAATCGTTACCCCCGGCGGCATCGACGCGCACATTCATTTCATCTGCCCGCAGCAGATTGAAACGGCGCTGGCCTCAGGCGTAACGACGATGATCGGCGGCGGAACCGGGCCGGCGACCGGGACGAACGCGACGACCTGCACTCCCGGCGCGTGGCACCTGCAGCGCATGCTGGAGGCGGCGGAGGCGTTCCCAATGAACTTGGGCTTCACGGGTAAAGGGAACAGTTCGTTTCTTACACCGCTGACCGAGCAGATCGAGGCCGGGGCTATCGGGCTGAAGCTGCACGAGGACTGGGGGACGACACCGGCGGCGATCGATATGTGCCTGCAAGCAGCTGACCTCTACGATGTGCAGGTGGCCATTCATACCGATACATTAAATGAAGCGGGATTTTTGGAGGACACACTCGCTGCGATTAAGGGACGTACGATCCATACCTATCATACGGAAGGGGCAGGGGGCGGGCATGCGCCCGACATTATCCGCGCCGCGTCGCAGCGCAATGTGCTGCCATCTTCCACGAATCCGACACGTCCTTTTACCATTAATACCATAGAGGAACACTTGGATATGCTGATGGTCTGCCATCATCTCGACAGCCGCATTCCGGAGGACGTTGCTTTTGCAGACTCAAGGATCCGCCCGGAGACGATCGCCGCGGAGGATATTTTGCACGATATGGGTGTGTTCTCGATGATTTCCTCGGATTCGCAGGCGATGGGCCGGGTGGGGGAAGTGATCATTCGGACATGGCAGACCGCGGATAAAATGAAAAAGCAGCGCGGCCCGCTGGCGCCGGACACCGCGGAGCATGATAACTTTCGGATCAAGCGCTATATCGCGAAATATACGATTAACCCGGCGATCACGCACGGCATCTCGCACCTGGTCGGCTCCGTCGAGCCGGGTAAATTTGCGGATCTCGTGCTCTGGAGCCCGATGTTTTTTGGCGTCAAGCCGGAAATCGTGCTAAAAGGAGGCAGCATCGCCTACGCCCAGATGGGCGATCCGAACGCGTCGATCCCGACGCCGCAGCCGGTATACGGCAGGCCGATGTTTGCCGCCTTCGGCAAATCGCTGACGCAAAGCTCGCTGACGTTCGTTTCGCAGGCGGCGTACGAGGCGGGCATCGCGGTGCGACTCGGCCTCCAGAAGCGGGTTGAGCCGGTCAAAGGTTGCCGCAGCGTCTCCAAAGAGGACATGATCCATAATGCCGAGACGCCGTCCATTGAGGTCAACCCGGAGACGTATGAAGTGAAGGTCGATGGGACCGCGATTACGTGCGAACCGGCGGAGAAGCTGCCGATGGCGCAGCTGTATTTCTTATTCTGAGGGCGAGGTGAGCGTGATGACGCCCGGTTCTGCGACGGAGCAGCCTAAGCAAGCAACAGCGGGGAGTATCGAGCCGCGGCCGCGTGTTCACTGGCTCGCTTACCAACAGCTGCTCGACTCGGCCTTGCCGATCGGCGGGTTCTCTCACTCTTTTGGGCTGGAGACGCTCGTCCAGCAGGAACGCATCACGTCGCTCGGGCAGCTTGAAGCTTATATTCGCGGTATGCTGCTGCAAAGCTGGGCGACCGGAGACGCGATGGTCATTAAAGCGGCTTACCAGTACATGCCGCAGATGGCCTGGCAATCGCTGTGGGATGTCGATCACATGCTGCATGTTGCGAGAGTTAGCCGCGAGGCGCGCAATGGGGTGCAGAAGATGGGTCGCCGTCTTCTGCAATTGGCGAAGGCGATGCATCCAGATGTGAGCTGGAAACCGCTGGAGGAGGCCGCACGCGAGGGCCGCTGTACCCTTAGCCACCCGGTCGTGCACGGCTGGATGTCCTATTTGCTAGGTATCCCTTTGGCTCAGGCGGCTGAAGGCTATCTTTACAGCTGCACGGTCACTTGCATCAACAGCGCGCTTCGACTGATGTCCATCGGTCAAACGGAAGGACAGGTGCTGCTGGCTCGACTGATTCCTGCAATGGCGGAGGCATGGGCGCAAGCTGCGCACCTGGCGCCGGAAGACGCTTATATGAATACGCCGGCCGCCGATCTCGCTATGATGCAGCATGAAACGTTGTATTCCCGTTTGTTCATGTCCTGAATCTAAATTTGAGGAGGAATCTCTATGTGTCAAGGAAATGGTCATCATCACCATCATGAACCGTGGGAACAACCGCAGACGGACCGTACCCGCCCGCTGCGTATCGGCATTGGCGGGCCGGTCGGCTCAGGCAAAACAAAGCTGGTCGAGCGCCTCGCACGCGAGCTGCATGGGCGCTATAGCATCGCCGTGATCACGAACGACATTTATACGAAGGAAGATGCCCGTATTCTCATTCATGCCGAGGCGCTGCCGGAGGAACGAATCATCGGCGTGGAGACGGGGGGCTGCCCGCACACGGCGATCCGCGAGGACGCTTCGATGAATTTCGAAGCGATTGAGGAGCTCGAGAGCCGGTTCGGCGATCTCGATATGATTTTTATTGAAAGCGGCGGGGATAATCTGGCGGCGGCGTTCAGCCCCGAGCTGGTGGACCGCTTCATCTATATTATCGATGTGGCGCAGGGGGAGAAAATCCCCCGCAAAGGCGGTCCCGGCATTATGCGTTCCGATATGCTGATTATTAACAAAATCGATCTTGCCCCTTACGTCGGTGCAAGTCTGGAAGTGATGGACGAAGATACGCGGAAAATGCGCGGCGAACGGCCGTACATTTTCTCCAACTTGATGGGCGGTACGGGCCTGGACGACATCGTACGCTGGGTGGAAGGCGAGTACGGCTGTGCCTAAGCTGACGGGCAGCGTTGCGGCGCGCTTTACGGCGCAGAACGGCCGTACGCAGTTAGTGGAGCGTTCCCACGCTGCGCCGCTCAAAATCGCCAAAACGTTTCGTTATGCGAATGAAACGATCGATCCTGACACGCCTCCTGTCGACCAGGTGGGCGTGTATATCATGGACTGCTCCCCGGGTCTGATGGCCGGGGACCACTATGAGCTCCGCGTGGAACTGGGCGACGCGGCGCGCGTGTATGTGACGAACCAGTCGTATACGAAGGTTCATCCTGCAAGGGACGGCGTCGGCGCTTCGCAGCGCCAGACGCTCCGCCTTGCGCCCGGCGCGGTGCTGGAGTATATGCCGGAGCCGCTGATGCTATATAAGGACGCGGTATATACGTCCGATCTTGATGTGTACCTGGCAGCGGGTTCCGCGCTGCTGTATGGCGAGGTCATTTGCCCCGGGCGCACGCAGTGTGGCGAGGTGTTTCACTACACCCGTCTGGCAAGCCGAATGCGGGTGCAATATCAAGAGAAGCTGATTTATTATCAGCATCAGCAGATCGAGCCCGCCGTGAGCGCGATGAACGCGCCGGGGGGCTGGGACAGCGAGACACATCTGGGGAACCTGTATGTGTTCTCGGATCGCCTCGGTCAGCGCCATCTGGATGCGATGACCGCCTGTCTCGAGCCGCTGACGGGAAGCTCCGTCCGCGCCGGCGCGAGCCTCACGTACGAGCACGGGCTCGTCGTGACGGTGATGGGGCGCCACGCGTGGGAGCTGCAGCGGGCGCTGAACATGGCATGGCAGCAGATGCGTCGGTGTCTGCTGGGATTAGCTCCGCTGGTGGCGGCGAAATAGCGCGGCCAGCGTTAAGAAAGAGTCGGGATTCTGCATCCGGCTCTTTTTCTTTTTTCGAATCCTCATTGGGATCGAATGGCAAAAGCCTTTTCCACGCATACTGGGAGGGGTAGTTCAAAAAGTCGCCTTAGGAGAATCGACAATCTGATGACAAACGCTGCTGCTTCATTGTCAAAAGATGTAGGGGTTGGTATGATGGGAATGTTCAATTCATACGTCATTCGGAATTTCGACATAGAGGAGGTTTATTCAAGATGGACAATCAAGCTGTTTATGAGAATCTTTCGAGCCGCGAATCGGCCGGGGCGGATTCAATAGAAGCTGAGCTTAGGCAGGCATCGGGGCCTGTGACGTTGAAAGATTTTTACCGGTTGGTGAAGCCGGGCATTATTTACTCAAATCTGATGACGGCTTTTGCCGGTTATTGGGTCGCAGCGCAGTGGGATGTAGACTGGATTCACTTGATTATGACGATGCTGGGCACTGCGCTTGTGATGGCGGGCGGCACCGTACTGAACAATTATCTGGATCGGGAAATGGATGCGAAGATGGAACGCACGCAGAATCGTCTGCTCCCAAGCGGTCGCATCTCCCCTAACGTGGTGCTGTGGTACGGCATTGTGCTTGGCTTGATCGGACTTGCAGTGCTGTACTTCGGGGCGAATTCGCCGCTGGCCTGCTTGATCGGATTGCTCGGACTGTTCTTGTACGTATGGCTGTATACAGCATGGTTCAAACGCACATCGGTGTGGAGCACTTTCGTCGGCGCGTTCTCCGGTGCGACGCCGCCGGTGATCGGTTACTGTGCGGTTAGCGGTACGGTGGATCTCGGCGCCATTCTGCTGTTCTTGTTCCTGTTCCTGTGGCAGCCGCCTCATTTCTGGGCGCTCGGTATTCGCCGTATGGAAGAGTATCGCAATGCAGGCTTCCCTCTGCTGCCGGTCGTGAAAGGTACGTATGTGACTAAAATGAGTATGGTGCGCTACGTTGTGCTGCTTGTACCGGTAACGGTCATGCTGACGGCGTTCGGCTATGTCGGATACATTTTCTTGGCGGTTTCAACGATTTTGGGATTGATGTGGGTGTTCATGAGCGTGAAAGGCTTCCAGGCAACCGGCGAAGCGGAAGTGATGTGGGCGAAGCGGATGTTCTTGTTCTCCCTCTTGTATTTGACGCTCTTGTCCGTATTGATGGTCGTGGACACAGTCAAACTATAAGCGAAGCGTGGGGGAAGAGACAGAACATGGGGACTTTTCTGGAAAAAAACTGGTTCAAACTAGCCGTCGGCGTTATCTTGGTGGCGATGATTGCTTCATTTGCTTATAAATTGCTGGCGAATGGCGGCAAACCGGATGAACGGCTCACCGCCATGAAAGCCGCGCCGTCGTTCAATCTTAAAGATCTTGACGGCAAAACCGTCACGTCACAGGACATGAACGGAAAAGTACAGCTTGTCTACTTCTTCTATTCGTTCTGCCCGGACGTGTGCTTGCCGACGAGCTACATTCTGTCTCAAGTACAGGATGAACTCAAAAAGAAAGATCTGCTCGGGTCGAAAGCCCAGATTCTTTCGATTACCGTAGATCCGACGCGCGATACGCCGGAAGTGCTTAAGGCGTTCGGCAACCGTTTCGAATCCAAACCGGTCCCTGGCGGCTGGACGTTCCTGCGCGGCGAGGAATCGCAAGTGGCGAAGCTGGCCGAGGATTTCGGCATTATGGTCATTAAAGAGAAGGACGGCAACTTCTCGCATTCCAATGCGATTCTGCTCGTCGATCCGAAGGGGCAGCTTCGCAACTATTACGATGCGAGCAACCCGGAGCTGACGGTCGATCACATTGTAAAAGACGTCGTGACGCTTTCGAAAGGTAAATAGCTTTTACTCATAAGCAGGATAGGAATCGGCATCAGGATAGATGATGTGGGCTTCCAGTCCTGCTTTTTCTAATTGCTGGATGAGGTAGTCCTCCGGCGTTCCTTCCACCCCGGCATATCCTTTGCGGGTATAGATATGCTCCGCGTCAGGGAACGTATCCCGCAGGAGGGCGCGAATTTTTTTGCCCGATGCATCGTTGTCGGTGAAGATGTAGACGTCCCGGTCACCGATTTTTTGCTGAAGCTGATGAAGGGTTAGGGAGCTTGGTGTGCCGAAGGTGCAACAAATATCAATGCCGCTGTCCAAGACGTGTCGGAGGCGGCTTTTGTCGTTTTTTCCTTCCACAATGATGGCGATTGACATGAGGATTCCTCCCTTGTTTTAGAAATGGAATGCTTTGGAGGGGATGCTGTTAGTATACCCTGATTTGACGAATGTTCCAACAGGTGGAGGCGTGCAGACATTTCCCGGGAAATGCCACTTTTCGACATATAACGCAAAAAGCCTGCCGGAGACAGGCTTTCCAAACGATGAGTTTTGAACTGCGTTACGTCGTCACCGGCGCTTTGAACGTCCGCAGCGGCAGTAAGGACAGCGCCAGCATGAGGATGAAAAAGGCGATAAAGTACGAGGAAATCTGTCCGCGCAATTGACCTGCCAGCATAGGGCCGATGAAAGCACCGATCGAGTAGGAAATCGAAAGCAGCGAGAACATGCGGCCGTACCGGTTGGCGCTTGTGATATTGGCGAGCAGGGCGGCAAGGGCGGGGTAGATGACGCCTTTCGCCATCCCGATCAGGAAAAGGGAGACTGTCAGCGGAATCGGCCAGTTGATTGCCAGCCCGAAGAAGATCACGGCCAGTGCGAAGCTGCCGCACACGGTGCGCAAGAACGGCGATACGCGGTTCAGGAACCAGAACGAGATGCTGAGCAGCGCACCGAGAGAGACGAGTGTGAAGAACACGCCGGACGTCAGGATCGATTCCCGCGCCGATTTCATCAGCGGAAGTTCGAAGAAAAGGATGCCCTGCGAGCAGGACAAGGCCATCGGGATGAGAAAGAACAGCCAGGGAATGGCCGGGCCGCCCGAGGCGGAATCGTTGAAATCTTCGAACGCATGATGCCCATGTCCATGCGCGTCCAGCGGCGCCGGGGACGATGGCTCTTTACGAAGCAATTCCTTCTCCCTTACGCCAAAAATGGCGAGAACGCCGGTAGCGATCAGCACCCACCCGAGCACGGAAAAAGCGGTTGTAAAGCCGATTTTGGCGACGAGCACAGCGCCTGCTGCCGGAGAAACGACAGATGCGAGCGTGTGCACGAGCCCGTTGCCGGCCATCAACTTACTTTGATGGATGCGGTCCTTGGCAATGCGCGCCAGCAGCGAGAGACAGGCCGGTGAGAGGAAGGCGAGCACGAAGCCCGAAATGGAGCGAATGTAGAGCAGGTGCCACGGATCCTTGACGCTGGATTGAAATAACAAGATAATCCCTGCTACAATCAAGGAGAAGATAATGAAAATTTTGCTCCCGTATTTATCTACCCCGAACCCGGCCATGACGTTGCCCGGCAGATGGGTCAGCGAATAGACACCCATTATGAGCCCGATGAAAGAAGGGGCCGCTCCCAGTGATAAGGCGAAGGGAGATAGAATTGGGTACTGCGCGTGCAAATCGAAGAACGCGACGAACATGAATAAGTACAGCCAAATGGCTGTTCGCATGGTCTCACCACCTCGGTCATAATCTTGTCTATGCTTAGATGTACGCCCCTTGTCCGAAGGATATGACGTTTCCCCATAAATGACACAATTTCCTGAGAGCAGGTGAGAAGGACCTATGGATCCTATCATTATTATTTTGCTAGGCGTCGTTGCGATTTACTTATTGATCCGGCTTCGGCACTCGTTTCGCAAAGTGAAAGGCAGCATGGACCGGACGGAAGATATTCAACGTCAGCTTGCCCGATTGCGGAAAAAAAGAGATGAAGATTAACGAGTCTCTGTAGTATGATAGGAAGGGAATTTGGAAGATAAAGAGGAGGATTCGTATGGATCAGTGGATTACATTTGCCCAGGATCGCTGGTATTTGATCGTTGGTGCCATTATTGTACTTTTTATTATAGTCGGAATTGTGAAAACCGTCGTGAAATGGGTGATCGTTGTAGCCGTCGTTGCGGCGCTGCTCGTTTATGGGGCCAGCTATAAGGATAAAATACAGGATATTGGGGCAAGTGTCGTGTCCCAGGTTGGTGACGAAGTGAAGGATAAAGCGGTAAGCGCGATCACCTCGGAAGCGAAGGATGCGAAGTTTAAAGCGAATCCGGACGGCTCTTTTGAAATTACGACGAAAAGTCTCAAGATCGAAGGAAAGTCCGGCAGCGACGAAGTTCAAGTGACGTTTTTAGGCAAAACGTTTAAAATGAACGCAAACGCTGCGGTGAACGAGCTGATCGAGAAAGCGAAAGCGAACGCCAAGTCCTAGTCGCCAAGTCAATTTTTGCGGATAAAAGGGTGGTGAACGCGCAATGTCAGATGGGACTTGGTTATCGTCTGCTTCTATGAATCTTATATCCATCTTGATTGTGCTAACGATTGCGGGCTCGGTGATTCAAGGGATACTCCGGGGGGCATCCGGCTCTGCGAAGCATCTCGTCTTTATGCTTGTGGAAGCCGTGATTGCGCTGGTGTCCATCGTGATCGCGTGGCAAGGTGTTCAATGGCTGTCGCCGCATGTACAGGCATGGCTGAAAGCGCAAAATCTGCAGGTGCCTTCAGCAGAAATCAGCTCTTTGAAGCAAGCGTATTACACTGTTGTGACAAGTCTACGGGATTTTCCGTTGCTGCGGTTCGGCGTGCTGTTCATACTTGGATACTTCCTGGTCAAGCAATTGTTGAATGTGGTTGTGGACGCTGGACTCGGGCGCTGGCTGCATGTGCGTCAGGCCAATCCATATCACCGGAAATCGTTCACGAGTTCAGTGACCGGCGGTTTGATCGGTTCCGTTGCGGGACTGGCGAGAGCGCTGATGCTTATTGCGATTTTGTTTATTTATGTCACCCTGTTCCCCCATTCGCTGGTCACGCCGTATATCGAATCGTCTCAGATGTATCAAAAGGGGGCGAACGAAGTCATTTCTCCGTTTACCGGGGAATTTATTACGGAGAAGGCGCCGGTCTTTACCCGGGCGGTGGAGCAGGAATTCTCGAATATTTTACAGCGCAAGTATGAAGTGCTGGATGCCAAAATTCCCGGTAATATTGCGGACGCGGCCAAAGAAATTACGGCCAATGCCCAGACGGACGAAGACAAAGCGAAGCTATTGTACAGTTGGGTCGGTTCGCGCATTCAATACGATTGGAACAAAGTTGATTTATATGAGAACCAGCGCATTTGGAAGGAACAGACGCCGGAAGATACGTTTAATACGAAGAAAGGTGTCTGTATCGACTACTCCAGGCTGTACGCGCAAATGGCCAGAGCCGTCGGTCTGGACGTCAAGGTCGTCACTGGACTTGGCTACGACGGGCAAGGCGGATACGGTCCGCACGCGTGGAACGAAGTGTATCTCGCCGAATCGCAGAAGTGGGTACCCCTTGATTCGACTTGGGTATCCAGTGGGGGGAACTGGTTTAACCCGCCTAATTTTGACCGGACGCATATTCAAGATGCATAGATGAGGAGCTCGGCATGAGAAAGCCATTGGAAGCCTATAAAATGATTTATCTGGACGCCGGGGATACGCTCGTGACAATCCCTGCGGCGCAGACGATTTTGAAGCAGTATCTCGGCCTGCGGGCTGTTGATCGGGATGAAGCGCATATTCATGAACTTTTTACCGAGGCGTTTCGTCTTTTTTATTATGTAGAGAAAAAAGACAACTTTGCGGTGTGCAGTCCGGAGTCGGATCGCGCCTTCTGGGTAAACCTATACAAGCACGTGCTGCATAAGCTCGGCATCCATGAGGAGTGGACGGAGGAGCAAATCTGGGCCTGCTGCCATGAATTGTATGAGATGTACACGGCACCGGCTTACTATGAGTTGTTCGACGATGTGAAGCCTTTTCTGGAAAAGCTGAAGGCGCGCGGTTTCCGGATTGGCGTGGTGAGCAATTTTGCCCCAACCTTGCGCGCGATTCTGGCCGACAAAGGGATTTTGGACTTCTTTGAAATCGTACTCGTATCCACCGAGGTGGGATTGGAGAAGCCGGATCCGGCGATTTTCCAGTTGGCGCTGGATAAGGCAGGTATCGCGGCGGAAGATGTGCTGTACATCGGCGATCATGAGACGAACGATATTTGGGCTCCGAATCAAGTTGGGATTGATGCGGTGCGCATTTTGCGTTATCCGTACCACCATGGTGAGGGCATTGGCTCCCTGCTGGAGTTGTTCGGAGATCCGTCCGTCCACGAAGCAGTTACGAGCTGCGATGAAATTAGCGGTACTTGATTTCGTCGCAGTCTCCGTTAAGAAAGGATTTGACGAAGCATGAAATCATCCATCATGGATGATCCGAAGAAACACGAAATCACAAAGAAACGGCACTTTTCCTTTCGGATCAATATTTTTTTCTTTGTTACGTTTCTTTTATTCTCCGTCCTGATAGTGCGGCTGGCCATTTTACAGTTCGTGCAGGCGAAGGAATTGAAGGAAGCGGAGAACACGAATACGAACCAAACGACCAAAATTGCGCCGATCCGGGGCAACATTTACGATTCCACCAAATCGCCTCTGGCGTACACAATTCCGGTGCAGTCGCTTTTTTTTCGGATCGAGCCGGGTCAGCAGGATAAAGATGAAGTAATCGGGCTTGCGCGCAAGCTGTATACCGACGTATTTCAGAAGTACGGCAAGGCGACGGCCAAAAACCCTTCGCCAGAAGAGATCGTGCTAGCCATGGATCTTGGTTACGATATTAACAAAGAACCAACTAAGGCTCCGAGTTATTATTCGGTGCCGCGACGTATTAAAGCGGATTTGTCCAACGAGGAAATCGCCTATTTGCTGGAGCACCGGGATGAGTTCAAATGGCTGGAAGTGACAGAGGAAAGTATCCGCACATATGCGATGGACGATGACAATACAACGACCATTGCGACTCAGTTAATCGGGTATACGAACGTTTTTTCCACACAGACAGCTAAGGACATGTACAAAGACGATCCAAACGCTCAGGAATATCTGGCGAGTGAGACGGTTGGCTTTGACGGAATCGAACGGATGTATCAGGATGAACTGCGCGGGAAGAACGGTACGAAAAAATATCCGGTTAACGCGGCAATGAAAATCATCGGCCGGGCGGAGGTAACAGCGCCGGTTAAAGGCAATAACTTGTATCTGACGATTAACAAGGATATTCAGAAAACGACGGAGAAAATGTTGGCCGATCACATCAAGTACTTGCGCGACCCATCCCATGCCAGTAATCCTTATTTACGGCCTGGTATGAAGGCGGCGTCTGGCTTCGCGGTTGCAATGGAAGTAGATACAGGGCGTGTCGTCACCATGGCCAACTATCCGGACTATGACGCGAATGTGTGGACAGGGGGCATTTCCACGCCGATCTATAATGAAATTTTCACGTACATTAACAACGGAACGATCCGAACAGCCAAAGCGAAGTACCCAGATGAAAAGGAAAACGCCAAGCATCCATCTTCGATCGTCTTCATGGGTTCGACAATTAAGCCGTTGTCCGTGCTTATCGGGCTGAAGGAGAAGCTGTATACGGCAGGTGAGAAATATAACGATACGGGCACATTCTCGTTTGGTAAAAATAACAGCAGTTCGATTTCCAACTCCGATCGGGCCGTATATGGATGGATTAACGCGACAGAGGCCATTGAACACTCCTCCAATACGTTCATGTCGGCGAAGGTCGGCATTCCGTTTTGGGATAAATTCGGGCGTGAGAATGCCAACGTAACGGCCAAATGGGCCGAGTATTTAGCGAAGTTTGGTATCGGCGTCACGACAGGAAGCGGCCTGCCTGCTGAATCTGCAGGGACCAACGATTTTATAGCCAACGCGAAGAAAGACAGTTATCAGTCTGCGATGGTCTACGCTTCTTGGGGACAGAACGAAAAGACAACGACGCTGCAGTTGGCCCAATATGCCGCCACGCTGGCATCCCACGGTAAGCGGATGAAGCCCTTGTTCGTGGATGAAATCCGCGACTACCAGGGGCAGCTCGTGAAAAAAATCGAGCCGGAAGTCATCGAGGACGTCTCGAAGGAGTTCGCCGCCGCCGATTGGAATACCATTATTAAAGGCATGAAGAGCGGCGCGGAAGGCATCGAGGAACTGCCGTATAACGTTGCGCGAAAAACAGGGACATCGACCCAGCAAGTTGCCGGCGGTACCGTCGATAACGCGGTGTTGATCGCATTCGCACCGGCCGAGAATCCGAAGCTGGCCGTGGCGGTCGTCGTGCCAGAGGGCGGCTTCGGCCGTTACGGCGCCTCGCCGATCGCCGCAAAAATCTTTGAGGCATACGATGCCGCGAATGATGGCATTTTGACCAAAATGGGCGGCGGCAAGAAGCCGTGGTAAGTGAGGAAAGAGTGGGCTGCAGCCCACTCTTTTTTCGTATTTTCGGCAGGTTGCGCTTCGGCAGCTATCCCCGTCGGTCAGGGGATTGCGGCCGCATCCGCGCTTCGGATACTATCCCCGTTGCTCAGAGGAAGGGGAGCTCGTACTTTGGCATCCCAGCAATTGCTCAAGAAGTTGGCAGCATGCAGGGAGTGTCACGTCCGCTTTCTTTCACGGAGAGCGGGTGCCGAGAAAGGTCATATTCTGTGTCCGGGCCAGCCCTTCGGATTCTATCCCCGTTGCTCAGGGAAAGGAGAGCTCGCACTCTGGCATCCCAGCAATTGCTCAAGAAGTTGGCAGCATGCAGGGAGTGTCACGTCCGCTTTCTTTCATGGAGAAAGGGGGTCGAGAAGGTCATATTCTGTGTCCGCGCCAGCCCCTTCGGATACTATCCCTATTGCTCAGGTGAAGGAGAGCTCGCACTCTGGCATCCCAGCAATTGCTCAAGAAGTTGGCAGCATGCAGGGAGTGTCACGTCCGCTTTCTTTCATGGAGAAAGGGCGCCGAGAAGGTCATATTCTGTGTCCGGGCCAGCCCTTCGGATTCTATCCCTATTGCTCAGGGAAAGGTTGCGCTTGCAGTCGTCCTAATGCTATCCAGCCACAGCCAAACCGTTTATCAACTGCAGTTCGTACAACAAATCAACTCAAAACCGCCAATTTCCGCTGTTTCTTGCAAAAACTACATTAAAAAAGTCAAGTATGGCTGCCAAAAGCCGATTTTCCTGACAAGCAAGCAAATTTAGATGTACGAAATACAGGTTCTTGGTGGAAATCCAGCCAAAACGAAAGCATTAAATGTACAATTTGCAGGTACTGGCTTTTAGGAGTGGGCTGCTATGCACGTTGACTCGGGGATTCCAGGTTACTTATCAGCAGGAAGAAACTTAGTTGTCCATTCATTTCTCTAAACGAGTGGTGATCAAGCAAACTGGTTCCATTCTAAGCGTACATCACATGCTCCCACGGGTGAGTGAAATGCCCCTGAGAGAAAGGGATAGCCTTTGAAGAGAAGTTCGTCTAAAGAGAGACGTCGATCTGATGATGGTTAGAGCGAGAAATTTGGCAAGAAGAGACGCTGAGCCGGTGGGGCTGGACGCTACGATTGTCCTCTGCGAGGGAGATGGGAGGTACCTGAGAGAAAGGGATAGCCTTTAAAGAGAAGTTCGGCTAAAGAGAGACGTCGATCTGATGATGTTTAGAGACAAATTTGGCAAGAAGAGACGCTGAGCCGGTGAGGCTGTGCTCCACGATTTTCCTCTGCGAGGGGGAGGGGCCCCCCCTGAGAGAAAGGGATAGCCTTTAAAAGGAAGTTTGGCCATAAAGGAAAGGAACGCTGGGGAAACGCGATTCAGTTTCAGCTCGCAGCTCGTGCACTGCACCATCGCCTGCTTATGTGCATATTCTGTAGGAAGAGGGAAAGCCCTCTTTTACCCCGAAAGTTGCACTGAGTCAACTTTTGTGCACAGAGGAAAGGTGGTCGAGAGCGCCATGAAAAAGAAACGGCTGTCCGCATCGGTGAAACGCCTGCTTATTTCCATCATTTTTCTGTAATCCGCTTGCTGAGCCTGCCTTCATTCTATTTCCAGAACGGCCGCTGAATATGGTATACTAATGTATCGGTTGTCCAAGAGAAAGATTGATGAGGGTACGGAGGAGTGAGTTTTAGGCTATGTGTGGAATCGCGGGAATGATGTTTTTTGAAGATAGAGAACCAACGGAAGCAAATCTAAGACAAATGATGGATGTGATCGTCCACAGGGGGCCGAACGATGAAGGCTTCTGGACGGAGAATCGCATCGGCCTCGGCTTTCGCCGCTTGTCGATTATCGATATTCAAGAAGGCCATCAGCCACTGACGAACGAGGACGAGTCGGCCTGGATTATTTTCAACGGTGAAATTTATAACTACAAATCCTTAAGAGCGATGCTCCAGGAGCGGGGGCATGTCTTCCGCACCCACAGCGATACGGAAGTTATCGTCCATTTATACGAGGAGTACGGAGAAGAATGTGTCCAACATTTGCGCGGGATGTTCGGCTTTGTGATCTGGGACCGCAAGAAGAAGCAGTTGTTCGGGGCAAGAGACCATTTTGGGATTAAGCCGTTTTACTATCATGTGAATGACCGCCAGTTCCTGTTCGGCTCGGAGATCAAGAGCCTGCTTGCGGCAGACGGCATGAACCGGTTGATTCAAACGGACAGTTTGCTGAACTATTTGACGTTCCAATACGTTCCGGAGCCGAACACGATGTTCCACGGCATTCATAAGCTGCCGCCGGCGCATTATGTGAAAGTCACATTCGACGGGCAAATGTCGATACATAAGTACTGGGATCCAATGTTCGAGCCGGTAGACAAGCCATTCGACTACTATGTTGAAGAGATTCGCGAAAAGTTGAAAGATTCCGTGAAGCATCACCTCGTCAGCGACGTCGAGCGGGGCTGCTTCCTGTCGAGCGGTATCGATTCCACCGCCATCGCGACGCATATGCGGAACATCGAGCCGATTCGCACGTTCTCGGTCGGCTTCGAAGGGCCGAACAACGAGACGATCATCGCTGCTCAGACAGCTGCGACGCTCGGTACGGAGCATTACGATAAAATCATCACGCAGAATGATTTCTTTAATACGCTGCCGAAAGCGATCTGGCACCAGGACGAGCCTGTTGCCGATCCTTCGGCGATCGCGCTTTACCATGTGGCGCAGCTCGCGCGCGAGCATGTGACGGTTGTTCTATCCGGCGAAGGCGCGGACGAGCTGTTCGGCGGCTACCGCATCTATCGCGAGCCGCAGTCGCTGCGCGCGATCGAAGGGCTGCCGCCGGCGCTCAAGCGCATGCTGAACCGCTTCGCGCGCATGCTGCCAAGCGGCGTCAAAGGCCGCAACTACGTGCTCAGGGGAACGACGCCGCTGGAAGAGCGGTTCCTCGGCAACGCGAAGATTTTTACCGAGGATATGAAAGCCGAAGTGCTTCGCCTCGACAGCGAAATGCTGCGCGCGTACAAAAATCCCGTGCAAATCGCCGGTGATTACTACAGCCGCACGAAGCATCTCGACCCAGTGTCCCGGATGCAGTACATTGATATGAACCTTTGGATGCCGGGCGATATTTTGATGAAAGCGGACAAAATGACGATGGCACATTCGCTTGAGCTGCGTGTGCCTTTCCTGGATAAGGAGCTGTTTGAAGTGGCTCGCCGCATCCCGGCGAAATATCGCATCGCGAACGGCACGACGAAATATATTTTTCGTAAGGCGATGGAAGGCATCATTCCGGATCCGATTCTGAACCGGCCGAAGCTCGGCTTCCCGGTGCCGCTGCGTGACTGGATGAAAGGCGCCATGGGCGATATGGTGATCGAGCAGATCAAGTCGAGCGGCATCGAGGATTACATCGATACGGCGGCGGTCGAACGCATGCTGCATAAGCACCGGAGTGGTCAAGGGGACTACGCCCGCCGCTTGTGGACGATTTATATTTTTGCCCTGTGGCACAAAACGTTCATGGAAGAACTGCCGAAAAAAGTGCTCACCGCCTACTAGAATGCAGGTTAGATCGAAGGACAACGGGAGGGGATTGCATGAGCGGGTACCGATTGATTGCACTGGATATGGACGGAACGCTGTTGGACGAGGACAAAAAGATTTCCGCGGAGAATAAAGCTGCCATTCGCCAGGCAACAGAGGAAGGCTTTATCGTGATGATGTCAACGGGGCGCGGTGTGATCAGTGCTTTGCCGTTCGTTCGGGAGCTGGGACTGAACTCGCCGATGGTGATGGTGAATGGAAGCGAGGTCTGGTCCTCGCCGGATAAGCTGCTGCAGCGGACACACATGGATATTGCGATTGTCGAGAAGCTGCACCAGCTTGCGCTGGAGCAGGATTGCTGGTGGTGGGCATATTCGGAAGAGGGCGTGTTCAATCGGGAGAAGGAAGAGCTGAACCTCCGGGAGCAGAAGTGGCTGAAATTCGGCTTTTTTACGGAAAATGAAGCCAAACTGGAGCGCATTCGGGATATTGTAACACGTTGGGATAATACGGAGATTACGAACTCTCATCCTGCGAATCTCGAAATGAATCCAAAAGGCGTCAGCAAAGCCAGCGGGATTGCCGCGGTTTGCAAGCTGCTGGGCATCTCCATGTCTGAAGTGATCGCGGTTGGCGACAGTGAGAATGACATGGCAATGATCCGCGAAGCGGGACTCGGTGTAGCGATGGGGAACGCGCAGGAACGAGTGAAGGCAATGGCGGATTTCGTTACGAAGACGAATGAGGAAAGCGGCGTCGCGCATGTGATCCGCGAGTATATGCTGAAGAAATAGTACGCTACGATCAAAAGGAGGCACCCACATGGTGACCTTGGCTTGGGTTCTCGTCATTCTTTTATTTGTCGTCGGCATGGCCGGTGCCGTGTATCCTGTGCTGCCGGGCGTGCTTGCGATATATGGCGCCTTTTTCCTCTATGGCTGGCTGATCAGCTTTGAGCCGTTCGGCTGGTGGTTCTGGACCATTCAGACGCTGATTGTGGTGATCATCATAGTCGCGGATTATGCCGTGAGCGCGCTTGGCGTCAAGAAGTTCGGCGGCTCCAGAGCGGCGGTGATCGGCAGCACCATCGGGCTGATTATCGGGCCGTTTGTCATCCCGGCGTTCGGCCTTATTCTGGGCCCGTTTATCGGCGCTGTGCTCGGCGAGCTCATTATCGGGACGAACTGGAAGCTGGCCATCAAGTCCGGGATAGGCTCGGTGCTTGGGTTCTTTGCAAGCAGTGTCGTGAAAATTGCGCTTCAGCTCGTCATGATCATCCTGTTCTTCATTTGGATCTTCTAAACGACGGGCGCCGATTCTAAAAAGGCAAGAGAGAAGGAACAGACGTTGACGAAGGTAACGAAAGATTCATTGGTCAAAGGAACGCTCATTCTCACCGTAGCCGCGCTTGTAGCGCGGTTTCTCGGTGTTTTTCAACGGATTCCGCTTGTGCATCTGCTGCATGAGGAAGGGATGGGCAGCTATTCCATCGCTTTTAACTTATATTCGATTCTGCTGGTCGTCGCAACGGCAGGGATTCCAAGCGCGCTCAGCAAAATGGTTGCGGAGCGCTACGCGCTTGGTCGCCCAGCCGAGGCGGACCGCATTTACCGTGCTGCGGTCATGTTTGCGCTGGGCGCCGGCGTGCTGATGACGGTGCTGCTGTACGGCTTTGCGCCGATCTACGCGGAGAACATCTCGCATGGTGGACCTGACGCCACGCTGGCGACGCGGGCCATTGCGCCGGCGATGCTTGTTTTTCCGCTGATCGCCATTATGCGCGGCTATTTCCAAGGTCGCCAAAATATGATGCCCAACGGCATTTCGCAAGTCGTGGAACAAATATTCAGATTGATTACGTCGATCGCTCTGGCTTACTTCTTACTGAACATCTCGCTTGGCTGGGGCGTCGCTGGCGCATCCTTCGGCGGCGTGATTGGCGGTCTTGCCGCACTGGCGGTCATGCTGTATTACGCGATGAAGCAGAAGCGGCGCGACGCACTTGTCGCTCCCACTTCCGTCATGAAGGAAACGGCGGAGCAAATGAGCGCAGCGAAGGCGGACATGCCGATTGCAGGCGGTGCCCTGAGGTATCGGGATATTTACCGAAGCCTGCTGAAGCTGTCCATTCCGATCGTCGTATTCTCCGTCACGGTAACGCTCGTCTATGCCATTGATACGTCGATCATCATTCCGCTGCTCGAAGGCTCGATCGGCCGCAATGAAGCGCTCGGCCTGGTGGGTATCCTCGGCGGCCGCGCGCAATCGCTGGCAGGATTGCCGATTATTCTCGCGGTCGCGCTGAGCCAATCGGTTGTGCCGATTATTTCCGCCGCGTACTCGCGCAAAGATTACCAGCAGGTCGGGAAGCAGACGTCGCGCGTGCTCCAGCTTGCGATTTTGTCCGGGCTGCCTGCCGTTCTGATGATTGCCGTGGCGGCGCGGCCGCTGGACTTTTTCCTGTTCGGCCATGAGGATACGGTATACGGCATCAGCCACGGGCCGCATATGATTGCGCTGCTGACGCTCGGCGCGATGTTCCAGATCGTGATGCAAACGTCCGGTGCCGTGCTCATGGGCATGGGCCGCATGAAGCCGTTGATGGCGCATGTGGTCGTCGGCATTGCCGTCAAACTTGCAGGAAGCTTCCTGCTCGGCAATATGTTCGGCATTTACGGGATCATTGTCTCCACTGGGCTTTGCTTCATTGCGATGTCGTGGCTGAACATTCGCTCGCTGCGCAAAGAAATCAAGTTTACGATACTGGGCAGTCGTTTTGCTGGACTGGCGGTTACAGTCGCCGTCATCGCCGCCGTCGGCACGGCCATTGAATGGCTGACGCACAATTACGTGGCGCTCACGCCGTGGTTCCGACTCAATGAGGCCATCAACAGCGTGATCGTCTGCGGCATCGCCGTAGCGATGTATCCGGTAATGCTCATGGCGACGCGCGTCGTGACCAAAGATGACGTCAGCTCCTTCCCGGCGCCGGTGCAAAAGCTGATCCGCAAAGCAGGCCGCTTGCTCGGCCGCCGTTAAGGGCAAGCCTGCGCGGCAGGCTTACCGCAAAATCTTTTTCGCCGCCTGGGCGGCCAGCACAGCAAGCTCGAGCTTGCTAAGGGCGAGCCGCATGTCGGCGGCCAATTCATAGTCGGACGGAATGGGAACCTCTCGCAAATAGGCGAGAGGTTCTTTCGCGTCCGACGCGAGCAACCAATCCCCCGGCTCCACAGGGGCCAGGGGGCGGTCCGGCCAGACCGCGCCGAGCGGCGGGCTGTAGAACGGGCTGGCGCCGGCCTTCAAGGCGAGGCCGTCCAGCCGCTCTTGATACTTGACCGCGGGCGGCGCCTTGCGGATCGGAGCAAAGAGCTGGGGCCAATAGTCCGCCCGCGAGCCGGTGTGCGGCCTGGTCGAAGCGAAGCGGACGATGCCGGCGTGTAGATGCGGGATGCCGAAGAGGACCCCGTACAGGCTTTTTCCGAAAGCGATGCGCTCGCGAACGTCGGCGAACTTCTCGAGGATAAGCCCGGCGACGCGAAACGCCATCTTCCCCGCATCTGCCGCACCCGCAGCAGTACCGCTTTCCGCATAAGGGAAGCCGACTTGATTCAGCTGCAGCCAGCCTTGGGTTTTGAACAACGAGGTATTGATCACCGTTTCCTGGAAAACAGAGTTCCGGACGACCCGTTGTTCGATATAATGCTGTTCATTCACAATTAGACCTACGGTTAATAATGCGCTGTCCTGCTCCTGCCAGAACGTCTCCCAGATCGGTGTCATCCATAATGAGATGTTGAGATAGGGAAGCAGGTGAAACAAGCTGCGCCCCCGGCGCCGCCCCTCCAGATAAAGCAGGAGTTGCGGGTAGGCATCTTGGAAGATCAAGGCGTTGGCGCGCTCCAGAAAAGCAAAGAACTGTTCTGTCTCTTCGTTCCTCATGAGAAGGGGCAGCAGCTCTCCCCGCAAGTCCGTCATGCACCAGCCGCCATTACGGGAAACCATATGCGCAAGCAGCGCCCAGTGCAGCTCCGGCGCTTGCCGATAGCATGCCAAGTACGCCTGTGTGCGGGTGACGTTGTTGCGGTTCGCCGCGCCGGTGGCCGCTTGAATGTTTGCGAGGATCGCGAGGTCCTCGGCAGTAGGAGGGAGCGGCATGACGCCTGCCTGTTGAAGGGTATGAAGTTCATCCAGCCTGCGTTCAACCTGGCGGATGGATTCCCGAGCAAGCGGGATGTTTTTTGGTATAGCACCCGCATCCGCCGTTGTCGCTGAACCTTGTGCATCGGCATCGCTGAACCAGACGGAAGCCTGCTGCTTAAGCAGTTGAACGAATGCGGACGGTATTCCTCTCATTTTGCCCAGCCAATCTTGCGGATTCGGTTCTTCTGTCTGCATGCCTTTCAACCGACCTCCAAGCATCAAGGGATAAGGCCTTCAGGCCGTAGTGTGCGCGATTTGACTAACGTATATGTGAGAGATTGGATATGCACCCGTTCCGCGTAACAATTTGGGGATAAATCCCGGGGTGTGTATCCAGTTTCTGGCAACAAAGCGCGCATACAATGAAATATTCGTAAGACTGGCCAGCGGGGGAGGGGGTTCAACTCGTGTACAAACCACTATTTCTAACAGCATGCCGAAAGAGACGAAAAAGAAAAAACATTCGCCGCTCCCGCAAAGCGAGCCTCGCCCGTTATTTATCGAAGATTTCGTTCTTTTATACGACCGCAGATGGCGACAAACGTGTGTATACCGAATCCGACCGCACTGAAGGCTACGGCAAGCAATCAATTCCATGCCCGGCTACGATCACCTATACCCAGTTATTTGTCAACGGTGTGCTTCAGCCTTCCTCTCTTTATCATGTGCAAAAAGGCACGCTCACGTTTCTCTCGAACGATGTTCCGGAAAAAGGAGTTCCGATCATCCTGCAATGCATTCGAATTTATAAACGGCGCTAGGAGGGGGGTGAATACGATGCCAGCTTCACTGATCAAGCTTTACGTTATTGCGGTTTCATCGGCGCCAGTCGCGACTGGCGGTACGGTGACGACGACGGTGGACCCTGAGGTCACCCGGTTTAATGCCGTGCTTACGGCAGGAATGATTACAACGGATACCACAATTCCTGCGGCCGCCTTCCTGGATGATAACGGCGATGCCATCACCAATCTTCCCAGCCCGCCGACAGACGGCTACTACAATGTATATGTCAACGGCGTCTTGCAAGAAGGAGGACTTTCTACCTTGACGACAGCTTCCCTTGTTCTTGCGACGACAGATACGGTTGCCGGAACGCCGGTCGTGTTGGAGGTTGCGGATTTTTCCTCGGTCACCTCGACGATTACAACGGAGCCGACGATTTCCGCGCCAACGATCACGATTACGGTGTAGGACGATTAAACACATCTTGCAGCGGTCTTGCAGAAGACCCTGTGAGATGTGTTTTTTTGCAGAGGCCGAGGCGGCGGCCGACAGGATCGCTTGACACGCCCGGACGTGCATGCTATAACGTGAATACATATCATTTCAAGCGAGGTGCCCTATGCAAAAAATTGCTTCCGAGCAAGTGTTTCAAGAGCTGATTAATCGGTCAGAGCTCACCGTTGCCATATTCAAAACGACTTGGTGCAAAGATTGCCACTACATTGAGCCGTTCATGCCGGCGGTGGAAGAAGCGTATCAGGGGAAAATTACGTTCATCGAACTGGATCGGGACGAAGTGCCGGAACTCTGCGAGCAGCTTAACATTCTAGGGATTCCAAGCTTCATCGCCTTCCGTAAAGGTCAAGAGGTCGTTCGTTTCGTGAGCAAGCTGCGCAAAACGCGGGAAGAGATTGAGCAGTTCCTCGACCGCGCCGTTGAGGTTTCGAACGCGATGGCGTAACGTCTCGTACATTCAACATCCCGTCTTTGTCCTAGGGGCATCGGCGGGGTGTTTTTTGCTTCTCGCATAATTACCCGCTGAACGCAGATACTACCATTTTATTTCGTTCATCTCCTTGTCACGACTGATTCGGAGCTTTGTAACAATTGCGAATGGATTCTGCCTCTTAATAAGGCTATAATTGTCTACAGAACATCTGATTTCGACAGGATCAAACAGCAGATCTGACATAAAGTAGGTGCCCTCATGCAAAAATGGATTCAACGCTTAGCGAACATCTCCGCCATCGGTATGTTCCTGATTCTCGCGATGGGCGCTTTGGTGACCAAAGCGGACGCGGGGAGAGGCTGCGGCGATGAATGGCCGCTCTGTCACGGCAAATTCGTGCCGGCGCACACGATTTCATCTTTTATTGAATACAGCCATCGGCTTGTCGTCGGGGTTGTGACTCTGGTATTGATTGCTACGTTTTATCTGGTATTCCGGTATGTCAAACGAAATGACGCCAAATTTTACATTACGATGACGGTCGTGATGACGCTCATTCAAGCAGCAATGGGGGCGCTGGCTGTCATATGGCCGCAATCCTCGCTGGTGCTGGCGCTGCATTTCGGGTTGTCCTTATTAGCCTTCGCCTTCTCGCTCTTGCTGGCGCTAGTGTTCACGTCGTTCGGGCAATTTCTGCCGCAGAAGCGCATCAGCAGCGGGTTCAAAACGTTGGTCTGGGGCACAACGATTTACAGCTATATCGTCGTTTATTTGGGCGCTTATGTGCGCCATACGACGTCGACAGGGGGCTGCACAGGCTGGCCGCTCTGCAATGGCGAAGTGATTCCCGAGCTTAAGGGAGCGACGGGCATCGTTTTTACCCACCGGATTGCGGCGCTGCTGCTCTTCCTCTGCATACTTGCGCTGTACTTGCAGGCCAGACGCCATTATCAAGGCTCCGACAAGCTGTGGTTCGGCAGCAGATGGGCGCTCATCACCGTTTCGCTTCAAGTCATTAGCGGCGCGGTTGTGACCTGGTCGATGGGGAATGAAACGGCGTATCTCTTCACGGGGATGATTCATGCGATGATCGTCGCGTGCATGTTCGGGTTCTTGTGCTACCTGTGTGTGCTTACGCTGAACGACCGCAAAGCCTAGCAATGTGGACAATAGCCTTCGATCCGAAGGCTATTTTTGTGATAAAGGGAAAAAGAGAGGATAGTTGTTGGTATGGTACCTACGAATTTACGCGTGTTTCTGGACATGCTGCGCAGTGAAAAGGAATTAGTTGAAATCTCGGCACCGGTAGATCCGAATCTGGAGTTGGCGGAAATTCACCGCCGTGTGATTGATGAACAGGGGCCTGCCCTGCTGTTTACCAATGTGAAAGGGAGCGCGTTTCCTGTCGTAACGAATTTGTTCGGAACGGCAAGACGCGTCAATCTGGCGTTCGGGCCGAAGCCGGAGCAATTTATGAAAGCGGTTATTAACGCGACGAGTACGCTGATGCCGCCAACGCCGCAAGCACTGTGGGGCGAACGTGCACTGATTATGGACCTGCTCAAGGTGGGAACGAAAAAAGTTCAGCCCCAGCAAGCCCCGATTCTCGGCGGCTTGAAGCAGGACAACCCGCTCGCCGGACTGCCGGTCCTGACGAGCTGGCAGGAGGACGGCGGCCCGTTCGTGACGCTGCCGCTCGTCTACACCGAGCATCCCGACGGCGGCCATCATAACCTGGGCATGTACCGCATGCAGGTGTATGACGACTTTACGACGGGGATGCACTGGCAAATCCACAAAGGCGGCGGCTTCCATTACCACGAAGCCGAGCTGCGGAACCAGGCGCTGCCCGTCACCGTGTTCCTGGGCGGGCCGCCTGCGCTGATCGCCTCGGCGATCGCGCCGGTGCCCGAGCACTTGCCCGAGCTGATGCTCGCTTCGCTCATCCTCGGGCAGAAGCTGCCCATGGTGGAGAATCCCCATGGGGGGCACCGCCTCGTGGCCGAGGCGGAGTTCGCGATCTGCGGCTCTGTGCCGCCGCATCTGCGCCGTCCCGAAGGGCCGTTCGGCGACCACTTCGGATACTACTCGCTCACCCATGATTTCCCTGTGTTCAATGTGAATCATGTGTGGCACCGTAAAGACGCGATCTATCCGGCGACGATCGTCGGCAAACCACGCCAGGAGGATTACTTCCTCGGCGAGTTCCTGCAAAGACTGCTCGAGCCCGCGTTTCCGATGGCGATGCCCGGCGTCAAAGACCTGTGGACGTACGCCGAGACCGGGTTCCACCCGCTCGCGGCCGCCGTCGTCCGTGAAAGCTACAGCCGTGAGGCGCTCGGCACGGCGTTCCGCATCCTGGGAGAGGGTCAGCTCTCCCTGACCAAATTCCTGATCGTCACCGACCAACGGGTGACGCTCGCAAACTTCACACCGCTGCTGGAGGCCGTGCTCGAGCGCTTCAATCCAGCCCAGGACTTGTTTATTTTCAATAAAACGTCGCACGACACCCTGGATTATACCGGCGGCCAGCTGAATCACGGCAGCAAAGCCGTGCTGCTCGGCACTGGTGAGCCGGTGCGCACGCTGCCGCGCGCGTACACCGGCGGCGAGCTGCCGGAGATCACCGACATCGCCGTGTACTGCGGCGGCTGTCTGCTCGTCTCCGGCGCCGCCTACGAGGCCGAACCGGAGCTGGCGCCGCGGCTGCTTGCGAACGCCGGCAGCCGCCTGACGGAATGGCCGCTCGTCATTCTCGTCGACGATGCCAGCGCCACCGTGCATGACCAGACGAAGTTCCTATGGACCGTCTTCACCCGGTTCAACCCTGCGACCGACATGTTCGCGAAGTCGAGCGTGAACCGTCATCATATTGCTTATGAAGTGCCAATTGTCATTGATGCCCGTATGAAGCCGGGGTATCCGGACGAGCTGTTCCCGCGGGAAGACATCGTAGAGCAAGTCGACCGCAGATGGAAGGAATACTTTGCATAAAGAGAGGTAGTTCAAAAAGTAGTCTTGCTGACAATCCAACTTTTTGAACATTTATTTAAAGGGAGGTCGGCCATGCTTCGTGAATTATTTGGCGAGCCTAAGCGTGTTGACAGCGGTGTGCTGCTGGAGGCGCTGAGTGCGATTCGAGCGTTTCTCACGCATCTGGAGTCGAGAAAGACGGAGGGAGCTTCCGCTGCCGAAGTTACCGTGATCCATCGACAAATCATTTGGAGCAAAGGCTTTATCGATGCGCTCGACGAGCTGGAGCAGAGCATCTTCTGCTGCGAGCGATTCGGCGATCCCATTCGCAAAAGCTTTCTCGAGGATATGACCACGCACGAGACCGAGGAGTACCAGCGGTTTGTTTACTTTTTCAAAAACGCGTTTATCCGCATCTTCTCCATTCTGGACAAGCTCGGTACCTTTATGAACGATCTCTTCCAGCTCAAAACCGAAACGTACAAGTCACGCTATTCCTACTTTACCGTGCTGCGTCTGATGCACGACCGGCATCATCACGGAGCGCTGGAGACGCAGCTGTATGGGCTCAAAATGGACTACAAACCCGCGATGGACCGGCTGCGCAACTTGCGGAACATGGAGATTCATTATATCAACGCCGAAATGCTCGACGATTTGATGCAGAAAGAGCCGCTCTTCGGCGGCCGCATCCATATCGAGAACGTGCAGGCCAATCTGGATGACATCCAGAAGGGATTTGAGATGGTGTGCCGAACCTTATCTGTAGCGTTTTCTTATTTTAGCGTGAGCAGGGCAAAGGGGTAGGACGACCGTGAATCTAACAGGCAAAACCGTTTTAGTGACTGGCAGTGCCAAGGGATTGGGCAAAATGACGGCCAAAACGCTTGCCGCTCGGGGCTGTCAGGTCGCTGTGAATTATGTGAAAAGCGAAGAAGAGGCTGCCGCGCTCGTTCAGCAGCTTGAAGCGATGGGCGTGCGCAGCGTGGCCGTGCAAGGGGATGTCGCGAAGCGGGAGGACGTCATCCGCATCGTAGATCAAACCGTTTCGGCGCTGGGGCCGATCGACATTCTTGTGAATAATGCCGGTCCGTTTCAGCGGGAGCGCCGCTTTTTTGCCGATTACCACCTCGATGAGATCGATTATTTGCTGCGCGGCAATCTGCTCGGCGTCATGGAGCTGGATCGGCTGGTCCTGCCCATGATGCGCGAGCGGCGCTGGGGCCGCATCATTCATTTCGGCTTCGGCAAAGCCATGGAAGCCAGAGGCTGGACACACCGCGCTGTGTACGCGGCGGCGAAGGTCGGCCTGGTCTCGTTCACGAAGACCCTGGCCGAGGAAGAAGCCGCGAACGGGATCACCGTGAACATGATCTGTCCCGGTGACATTCGCGGCGCGAACAAAGAGCGCACGATGGATGACGTGCGCGCGGAGCACGACGGCGAGACGCCGGTCGGGCGGCCCGGTACAGGCGAGGATATCGCCCGGGTGATCGACTTCCTCTGCCTGCCGGCTTCGGATTTTATAACGGGCAATATCATGGAGATTTCCGGCGGGCTCGATCCGATTCAGACGCTGCCGCTGCTCAACCAGCGCAAGCATGAATAGCTGTGCACACAAAAAGAGCTTACCCTAGGTCCTCCTAGTGGCAAGCTCTTTCTTATGGTATAGTCTTAGAATACCTGTACAACTTCGGTGATGCCTTCCACTTCTTCAATCAACGCGCGCTCGATACCGGCTTTGAGTGTGATTGTCGAGCTTGGGCAGCTGCCGCAGGCACCCATCAGTTTGAGTTTAACGATACCGTCTTCTACATCAACCAAATCGACGTCGCCGCCATCGCGTTGCAGGAAAGGACGAAGTTTATCTAAAACTTCAAGAACTTCATCATAAATCGCTTCTTTCGTTTTTTCAGACACTTGAATCATCTCCTTTCTTCCCTTTATTATATTACAATACGTATTAAATGAAAATGGTTTTCAACATGAATCTAAACATTACAAGGTGGAAATTTAAGATGAGACCTATTATTGAATTCTGTGCCAGCAACATGCATAACGGGACGGACAAAGTGATGAAGCAGCTCGAGCAAAATCCCGACTATGACGTGATGGAGTACGGCTGTCTCGGCAATTGCGGGCAGTGTTATATGGAGCCTTACGCCCTGGTTAACGGCGAAATCATTGCCGCTGAGGATGCGGACAGCCTGCTTGCCCGTATCATCCAACGCATCGAAGAGCTGGAAGCCATGTATGATGTGCTTGGCGAATAATCGGCGCAGCTGAATCTTACGCGGTTTAGCCGAAGTGGCGCTTGGATTTCCACAGCACGCCGCTCTTCAGGATACGTGCGATTTTGCCGGTCATAAGTGTGCGCTTGCCCATAATGCCAAAGCCAGCTTTTTTCCCAAGCGAGCCCAGCGTGCCTCTAAGCTTGATGGGGCCAAGACGCGGAGTGTCGCCTTTCCAGATCGCTTGCAGCACCTCGGCAATCTGCTTGCCTTGTGCTTGCGCGGCTTGTGCGCTTGGAGAGAACGGCAGGGAAGCGCAGTCGCCTACTACGTAAACTTCGTTGTGCGTCGGAATTTGATGGCAATCATTGAGAACGATGCGCCCTTGACGATCTTTAATGACGTTCAGCGCTTCGACGATCGGGCTTGGCTGTATACCGGCCGTCCAGATGGTCGCATCGGTACGAATGAGCTCTTCCTTGTTGTACAAGTCCCCACCGTCCAAACGTACCAAAGTTACGAGCGTGCGCTGCTCAATATGATGCTCGCTCATCCATGCCCGCACGTACTGCTGCAGGTTGCTTGGAAAAGAAGACAGCAAGCTCGGCCCGCGGTCAATCAAGCGGATATTCAGGTCCGGACGGCTCTCGCGCAGCTCGGACGCCATCTCTACGCCGCTGAGCCCGCCGCCGATAATGGACACCTGGCCGTACGGCGCAATGTCGTTGATGCGCTGATAAGTGGCGCGTGTTTGAGTCAGCGTCTGAATGCTGAGCGAGTGCTCTTGGGCGCCTTCAATGCCGTGATAGGCATCCACACAGCCGAGACCGATAATGAGCCAGTCATAGCGCAGCGGATCTTTCTCTTCAAAATGAATCAGCTTCGCTTCCAAATCCACGCTCGTCACTTCGCCGAACGTCAGCGTAAGCCGCGGATCGTCAGGGTACGCGACGCGAATATGCGTTTCTGCAATCGTTCCAGACGCCAAAGCGTAATATTCCGTCTTCAAGCCTTGAAACGGAATCCGGTCGATCATCACCAGCTCAACATCGCTGGGCATATCCTTTTCCAACAAATTCAGCGCTATGGTTAGTCCGCCATAACCGCCTCCGAGAATCACACACTTTTTCATAAGCCGACCAATATCCCTTCTGAACAATATCTAATCTCTAGTATTTCTAATACACTTTGATTTCATTATAAAAGGTGTCGCGTTCCACCGCGGTCCGTCCTGCCCCTTGAATCAGCCACACAAGCTCGTCGCGGGTCAATCCTTCCGGAGAAAGCGCGCCGGCTGCATGCGAAATTTTTTCTTTCACGATCGTGCCGTGGGCGTCGGATGCCCCGAAGGTAAAGGATAATTGGGTCAGCTTCGTGCCGATATTAATGAAGTAAGCTTTGATGTGCGGGAAATTGTCCAGCATCAAGCGGGAAATGGCAATCGTTTTAAGCTCGTCCCACGCCGGTACGCGGCGCTTGAGCCCTGCATTTTTGCTCGAAGGTTGAATCGAGTTGGGAATGAACACAAGGAAGCCGTTCGTTTCGTCTTGCAGCTCGCGGAGCAGCATCATGTGGCGAATACGCTCTTCTTTTGTCTCAATGGAGCCGTACAGCATCGTCGCATGGGTTTTCATGCCGAGCTGATGCGCGTTGCGGTGAACGTCCAGCCACTCCTCGGACGACGCTTTCTCGACTTTCATTTTTGCGCGGTACCGTTCCGTCAAAATTTCCGCCCCGCCGCCTGGCAGCGTTGAAAGTCCTGCGTCCATCAGCGTTTTGAGCACATCGCGGTAGCTGAGCCCCGAAATGCGGGAGAAAAATTCAATTTCCGCCGCCGTGTGCGCCTTGATCGTGACATCCGGGTAGGCTTGCTTCAATTGGCGAATGCAATCCACATAATACTCAAAAGGCAAATGCGGATTATGCCCCTGGCTGATATGGAATTCGCGAATTTCCGGATTATAATTTTCAGCGATGTAATCCAGCATTTGCGCTGGCGTCAGCGTGTAAGCTCCTTCTTCGCCTTCATCTTTGCGGAAGCTGCAGAATGCGCAGTGCTCCTCGCACACATTCGTAAAGTAGAGGCTCATATTTTGCACAAAATAAACCTTGTTCCCGTTCAGGCGCGTGTTCACTTTATTAGCTAATTGACCGATGGTTAACAGGTCGTCCGATTCATATAGGAAAATGCCGTCCTCCATCGAAAGCCGTTCGCCACGCTCCACTTTGTCTGCAATTTCTGCCATCCGTTTAGCCGCGTCAGTTGTCATTATGCTCACAGTTTCATACCTCCCGTAAATCTATCCCTCCTATTATAAACCTCTCCCGTAGGAGGGGCAACATCCGAGTCATGGAGATCCCATGACAATCTTAAACCGTGTAAATTGTTTGGTTGTAATTTTTTTGCAAACCCCATTAAAAGTTATTCCCAATATTATCAAATTCCTGTATACTACTACAATGTGATTACGAAAAGAGCTAAAGGTGAGAAAACATCGTGCTACCGTTAATGAATTCCGATTCGCATACGCAAGACCATCTTTGTTACCAAATCGAACAGCTTCGCCATCAAATGGTCAGCTTGGGCACCGCACACGGACTGCTTCACCCGGATGTGCAGCAATGCAGCCGCGATCTGGACTTGCTGCTTGTGCAGTACCATTTGATTCATCGGCCGAGGCCCGCATTCTCTTCCTGCTAAGTCATTGCAACCGCCCTTGAGCATCTCAGGGAATAGGAGTATACTTAAATGAGGTAAGCAAGGATTAGATCTTGTTTGACCTAATGCGGGAAACATCTAGGAGGGAATTCCTTATGATTAAAATCAGTGAGTCTGCGGCAGATAAAATAAAAGAGCTTTTGGCCTCTGAGGAATCACCGAACCTGTTCTTGCGTCTAGGCGTGAAGGCCGGCGGTTGCAGCGGTTTCTCGTATGGCATGGGCTTCGATGATGAACAGAAGACATCTGATAAAGAATACAATATTCACGGCCTGAAAGTCGTTGTGGATGAAGATAGCTCGAAGTACCTGTACGGCGTCGAGATCGACTTCGAGGATAAAGGCATGGGCGGCGGTTTCACGATCAATAACCCTAATGCTGTAGCTTCCTGCGGATGCGGCCAGTCGTTCCGCACGAAGGAAGAGGATGCGGTGCTGGCGCAGCCTTGCGAGGATTGAAGGTTCCGTAAGTCGTTTGGGGTTACGGACTATTAATTGAAGCCTTCTGAACTTGTGTATGACGAAAATACACTTGTTCAGGAGGTTTTTATTATGCATCAAGAAGCGGGAACGGCGAGCAGTGGTAAGTGGCAGGTGCTAGCATCAGTTAGAGAAGTTTGAGGATGGAGCAAAGGTAATAATAGTAGTTAAATAATTATTTTAGTAGTTATATGTATGGGAATTTCCAGAAGGAAGGCTTTGCATACTCGCTTTCTCCATGATCGACCGTCTAACGGTTGTAGGAGCGGCTATATCAGGGAAAACGGGGGGGCATGCGTAGTTAATGGTTGCCAGCGAGGCTATAGGCTCAGAGATGGCAATTCTGGGATAGTTTTGCGCCAAATAGCCGCTGTTGTAACCGTTAAGTTCGTTTTCGGGGCGTTTTGAGCTCGAATAAGCGCTCTGGCACCCGTTAGCCCAGAACCCAGTTTCAACGCACAACCTCAAAACTCGTCTCCGCACTCGCATTCCCCGATCTTACCGTAATCGGCCAACTGCCGAACGATGTATTTCCGCCGACTTTCCATGACCAGCTTACATTGCCGTTGCCGTTGATGTCTGCTTGTTTCGTCTCAAGGCCTGCAGCGGTGCTAGGACCGCTTTTATAATGAACGACGATCGATGCAGTTGCGCCGGGAGCCACTTTAGCTTTTAGTGTTGCGGTAGCGTTGCGCGCCGCGGGTGAGGTGACGGAGACAATCTGGACGGAGGCCGCTTCTTCTTTTGCAGGGAGGCTTGTTGGCTTTGTCGCAGCAGGAGTAGGTGATGGGGGAGCGACGTCAGGCGTTACTTTGGCAGCAGACGGTGTGACAGATGTAGGTGTTGGCGTTGCTGTTGCCGCTGCCGCTGTTGCTGCTGCTGTCGGCACAGTTGTCGCGGCTGCAGATACTTGAACTGAAACAGGTGTGATCGTTGTCACAGGTGCCGGTGTCGCTTCTTTCGCGGCAGCATCGCCCGTCGTTGCAGCAGGTTGCACAGCGGCGGCTTTGTCATGTTGGACAGGTGCTTGCGAGGTCCCCGCAGATGAGCATGCGGATAGTAGAGCGAATAGGGTAAAACCTATAGTCAGCTGTTTACCTAATTTGAAAATGTTCATATCCCGTGCCCTCTCGTAAGTTATATCTTACATCTAATTCTACTATAGTTTTTAAGCAGAAGGTAGGATATAAATGGGAATTAGCCGCCGCCTTCGGTTACTAGGATGAATAAAATAGTAACTACGAACTAGATTCCGATGAGGAAGGAGGAGGTTCTGTTATGAATACGAGACAACAATTTATCGATGCGGTGGCGCCGATTGCGGTTAAGCTTCGGTTGGAAGGTTCGCCGATCTTTCCGTCTGTTCGCATTGCGCAGGCGCTGCTGGAGACGGGAGGGGTGCTGCATACGTGGAATAATTTGACGGGCTACAAGGTGGGCAGCGGCACGCTTACCCCTTACTGGCGCGGAGATCGTGTATCCAAAACGACGTGGGAATATCTCAACGGCATACAAATGGTGAATGTGCCGGGCGATTTTCGGGCGTATGAAAGCATTGAAGATGGTTTCCGGGATCAGGATTTGCTGTTTCAATCTGCACGCTATGCCGCCGTACGTTCCGCTGTAACGCCTGCAGAACAGACAGCAGCGCTCCAAAACAGCGGCTATGCGACAGATCTCGCCTATGCGAGCAAGCTGAATGCCATCATCAATGGGGATCAATTATTTCAATACGATGAGGAGGTCATGCGAATGCTGGAACAATTGAAGCAGCAAATCGAAGTTTTGCAGAATCGGGTTCAAGCGTTAGAGGAGCTGGATGCGCTGCCGGCTATTCCGTCTTGGGCAAGAGCGTCGGTGGACGCCGCGGTCAAAGCAGGATTAATCGATACGCCGCAAAATGGAAGCTATGATTTCTATCGTTTGCTAACGGTCTTGCATCGGAAAGGAATCATCTGAAAACACGGAAGGATGATATTTTGAGAGGGAGGGGCCGTCATAGATCCAATTAGTAGACGATACGGCCTGTAATAACGACGTTTTCGCCGTATTTGGCTTTCATGAGGCGTGTTTGCTCGAGCATGTATGCGTAGATTTCTTTCAATCTGTTTTTGCGAGGCTGAATCGTTTCTTTGAGTTCGCCGTTTACAACAATGTCATAGACGATCATGTTCATTTCTCCTTTGCTGATGTGATAGTTCTATTCTAGCCTATGTTTATTAAGTGGTGATTAAAAATTGTTTTCAAATTTGTGAAAATCGTTTTGGTAATGTTAACATTCCGGTAGTTAAAATTAATTTTGTGATCATTTTTTTTTATCGGTTATTTAGCTCGCTAGCTTGTGTATAAGTTTATACACATTATCCCCCTCGTAAAATGAGAGTTTTCGGGACATATCAACAAAATACCCACAGATTATACACACTTCGCTGTGGATAACAGAACGCTTGTTCTAAAAAATCACCCATGCTACTATAATGTTAAATTATAGAATTTTAAGAATATAGGTGATTTAAGTGAGACAAATTAGCGATGAAACCCTGATTGATTCTTATTACAAAGCGCTTGATTTGAGATTGGAATCCGATTTCGTTGAACTGTTGCTCGCAGAAATTCATAGACGGAAGCTGAAGCTGCAAGTCGTTATTAAAAATGATGAGCCGTTAAATTAATCACCTGAGGAGACCGATTGCAATGGTGAAGTTGGAATCGCAGCCGGGGCAATTCATCAGATGAAGACAAGCTGACGACGCAGAGGCGCTTTCTTCGAGAGATACCAAGACGTCCTCACTTTCCTGGTAAGGAGAGTAGGGACCGAGCAAGTCGCTGGGCCTGCCGCAGTCGTTCATCTGAGCGGAACATCGGGGGCATTCGGAATGCAGTTCCTGCATGCCATTGCAAATGGGACAAATAGATGACAAGGGGTATTCCTCCTAATCTGGCGATTAGGTTTAGAATGCCCCGTTTTATTTTCCGGCATGAAAAAATCATGCTCCAAGCTAGCGAAAGAAAGCGGAAAAGTGGCTAAAATGCCCGATTTTTTCATGCAAAATTACACTTGATATTTAGGTATGAAAATTATATCATATCATGAGAATCGGTTTTGTATTGGGACTATGACAAATGTCAAGCTGTTTCATATTTCTTGTAGATTCGAGCAAACTAGGAGCAGCATACTAATTCGAAAGCGTTTGTGTAATTTTTCACAAAATAGAGAAACCATAGGACTTTGGGGAAAAATACGGATATGGAAGTGAGAGAGGCATGAGTAGAATACCAAGAATCGTCATTTTGGGTGCCGGCTACGGTGGGATCCTGGCTGCAATTCGTTTGCAGAAAGAATTGAATTATAATGAAGCTGATGTGACTTTGGTAAACAAGCACGATTATCATTACATTACCACACACCTTCATATGCCTGCGGCAGGAACGGACAATCCTGAAAATGCACGCGTGAACATTCTGAAGCTGATTGATGAATTCAAAGTGGATTTCGTGAAATCGACGGTTACACAAATCAGACCACACGAGAAGAAAGTTATTCTTGAAGACGGTACGCTTTCTTATGATTATCTCGTCATCGGACTTGGCGGAGAATCCGAAACGTTCGGCATTCCGGGCCTGAAAGAAAACGCGCTGAACATCCGCAGTATTAACAGCGTGCGTTTCATCCGCGAGCACATTGAATATCAATTTGCGAAATACAAGCGCGAACCGGACCGCAAAGATTATTTGACCTTCGTAATCGGCGGGGCAGGATTTACAGGCATCGAGTTTATCGGCGAGTTGGCGGATCGTATTCCGTCGCTATGCAAAGAATTCGACGTCGATCCGGCACTCGTGAAAATTTATAATATTGAAGCAGCACCAACCGCGCTCCCTGGTTTCGACCCAGAACTGGTTGAGTATGCGATGAAAGTACTGACGGATAAAGGCATTACGTTCAAAATCGGTACAGCGATCAAGGAATGCACACCGGAAGGCGTTCTGATTGCCGGCGATGAGTTCATCAAAGCGGCGACAGTCGTATGGACAGGCGGTATCCGCGGTAACCACATGCTGGATGAAGCAGGCTTTGAGACGATGCGCGGCAGAATCAAAGTTGACGATTATCTGCGTGCGCCTGGCTTCGACAACATTTATGTTGTTGGCGACTGTTCCATCGTAATGAATGCGGAAGGCAGACCGTTCCCGCCGACAGCGCAAATCGCGATGCAGCAAGGGGAAGCCGTAGCGCACAACCTGATCGCAGCCATTCGCGGTTCGGAAATGAAAACTTTTAAATTCTCCAATAAAGGTACGGTAGCTTCTCTTGGGAAAGGGCAAGCGATCGGTATCGTCGGCTCCCGCAAGCTGAAAGGCAACGTCGCGGCGCTGATGAAGAAGGTTGTCGACATGCGCTACCTGTACATTATCGGCGGCATTCCACTGGTGATTCGCAAAGGACGCTTCTAGATTAGCTCGGTAACGGAGGGATTGCCATGCGGCACTGCAGTGTCCAGGTAAGAGGACTTCTTACACGGGAAGAATTGGAACGTTACAATGCGTTGATCGAGGTTGGGCATTTTCTGGAAAGTGCGAAGCGTTACGACCACGTAGCGGTTGTGCAAAAGGAAATCGACATTCTCATTCTTCCGGCGATCGAAAGGTTGAAGGAGAAGAGCCGTCAGCGCGACAGAGAGACGGAAGAGTATCTGGCACGCAAAGCGCAAATGGAAGCGGAGCTTGCCGCGGCGTTGCGCGACGACGATGAGGACGAGTAAGCGATAGATCAGAATAAGCGGCTTCCGGGCGATGGCTCGGGGGTCGCTTTTTTCTAATGATTATCGCCCGTCGGACTTGTCTACACTAAAAAAGAGCAGAGGAATCGCTTCCTCTGCTCTAATCTAATCTAAATTTGAATGAAAGATTTGAATTTATCCGGGGATAGGATGTTGCCGACGTAGAAATCGCCGAACTCGCCGTAGCGCGCGCTGACTTCGTCAAACCGCATTTCGTAGACGAGCTTCTTGAATTGCAGCGGGTCGTCGGAGAAGAGCGTAACGCCCCATTCCCAATCGTCGAGACCGACGGAGCCGGTAATAATTTGTTTCACTTTGCCTGCATAGGAACGGCCGATCATACCGTGGCTGCGCATCATGTTCTTGCGGTCCTCGCTAGGCAGCATGTACCAGTTGTCGCCACCGTCGCGCTTCTTGTTCATCGGATAGAAGCAGATGTGCTTCGCTTTCGGAAGCGTCGGCTTCAAGCGGGCGAGAATGTCCGGATCTTGCATCGGATCCGTGCCCGGTTTCGCGAGGTAAGCGCTCAGTTCCACGACGGACACGTAGGAGTATACAGGGATCGTGTACGCGGCAAAACTCGATTTGTTGAACGCGTTCTCCAGTTCATTAAGGTCTTCCAGCGTTTCACGCAGGTGCATGAAGACGAAGTCGGCTTTTTGCCCTACGATGCTATAGACGGCAGTGCTGCCGAGTTTATCGTTTTCAAACTGCTGCCAGTCGGTAAGAAATGTATTCAGCTCGTCCACAGCAAGCTTGCGCTCTTGTGGTGTTGCGGCATGCCATGCGTTCCAATCCATCAGACGAAAGTCATGGAGCGCATACCAGCCTTCCAACGTTTGTACGGCTTCACTCATCGGTTATTCCTCCATTCAAGGGTTCATGATCCCCTACATTGTATCCAATTGATGGAGAAAGGGCAAATGAACAAAACGTGAAACCCCAATTGTTCAATTTGTGTACACTTTACGGGCAACTTCCAGTCGATTAAAATAGTGGTAGCAACAAGTACGAGCTGTAACTCAATAAGGGGGAAGAATGACGTGCTGCAAATGATTATAGCCACCGTCCTGATGATGGTGTTATTTTTTGGCATCGGTTTTATTCTGAATATGCTGATGAAAACGACGTGGTTCCCGCTCTATGCGTTTATCGCCTTAATGATCGGGCTGGTGATTTACGGTATGACGGGGTCCTCGTCGTTTATGTCCGACAGCACAAGCTTTACGATTGTCGACATTATTCCGGCGATCGGCGGCCTCGTTGGGGCGGTGCTAAGCGGCTCGGCCATCAAGGCGCTGCGGATTCGCGGCTTCAAAATGTTTTAAGTTGGATGAAAGCCCAAACATCGGGTCAGCCTAAGAGCAAGGAATAACTTGATCTGAGGAGGGCCCGATGTTGTCATATGTACATGTGAATGGAACGAAGCTGCACGTTGAAATTACCGGACCGGCGGACGGGGACGCGATTGTGTTCATCCCGCCTCCACTGCTTACGTTGGATACGTTTCGGTATCAAAAAGAGGGACTGAGCGACCGCTTTCGCGTCATCACGTTCGACGTCAGGGGCCATGGCGAGAGCGATTGCACTTCGCAGCCCTTGACCTATGCGCTGATCGCGCAGGACATCACGGAGCTGCTGGACGCCCTTGGCATCGAGCAGGCCTATCTGTGCGGCTACTCCACGGGCGGCTCCGTGGTGCTAGAGGCGCTGCTGACCTACTCGAGCCGCTTTCTTGGCGGGATCATCGTAAGCGGCATGTCGCAGATGACGGACCGCTATAACCGCATGCGGGTGCAGCTGGCTGTTCGGTTGGCGAAGCCAAGCGGCTGGATGAAGCTGCTGACCGGCGCGATCACGTACGGGAACAGCGACAAGCCCGCGACGTACCGGCTGCTCAGCCGGAGAGCATCGGATGATGCGACGGTGAACGTGCGGTCCTATTTTGAGCAGAGTCTGCTGTATAACTGTACGGACCGGCTCCCGTTCATCCAGCAGCCGATGCTGTTGATCTACGGTCAGGAAGATCCGGTCTTCCACCAGTACGGGGAGCTGCTGCACGAGAAGCTGCCGAGGAGCTCGCTCTATTACCTCAAGGGCGCGAAACACCCGATTCCGCTGCAAAGCCCGGACAAAATGAACGAGCTGATCCGGCTCTGGATTCCGAGTTTGGCGGATCAAGAGACCGCGCGCACGAAGCTGGATTTGGCCATTGCGCAGCAGATGAACCCAGCTTTGTATGGCGAGCCTGCACCCCCGGAGCAGCTTTCCTCCATCTACGCGCATGAATAAATGAAGTGTACACCAAGATTTCATGACGGGCCTAACTGCGCCGGACATGGAATCTTTTTTATGTTAAGCAGCAGGTAAAAATTATCTTCCTCTCGCGCATTCCAAGCTTGTCGATTTTTGTGGTAGACTAATAGAAGAGAATCGAAGAGCTTGTCGGGATGCGAGCACCCCGCGATTTTCGATTGAGCAGAGGCAGGATGGTGCTGGAACGATAATGAGAATGACGAATATGCTGCATTTTACGGAAAACCACAGGTTTAGCGTCTCCCGTGAGTTTTCTTTGAGTTCGCTTGATTATAAAATGCTGGCGATGATGTACCAGCCGATGATCGGCGGCCTTGCGGTTTCGTTCTACCAAGTGCTCTATCAGCAGCTCAGCGCGGAAAAGATAGGTTTCTCTCCGCTGGAGCAGCAGCGAAGGCTGTTCTTGCTGCTGGATTTGGAGCAGAACGAACGGGGGCGCAAGTATTTGATCGAGACGTCCTCGAAGCTGGAGGCGATCGGCTTATTGCAGACGACCCGGAAGTTTCTGCCGGAGGAAGAGGATTACGTGTTCGTGTACACGCTGTTTCCGCCGCTGTCGCCGAACGAATTTTTCAGGAATCAGCATTTAACGCTGCTGCTGCGGGATAAGGTCGGGAAGTTTACGCTGCTGTCCCTGCGCGAGGAGCTGCTGATGCCGGAGCCGGAGGAATGCCGGGGGGCGAGCGAGGAGAATTTGTCGGTGCCGTTCTATGAGTTGTTCCGCTTGAACACGCAGGTGGTGGATTACGAGCTGGAGCAGGCACTCTATGAGGCGTCGGCCAGCAAGCAGGGCGAGGCGAAGCTGGATGTGACGACGAAGGGCTTCCAGTATGCGGATATTATTATGCGCTTTCCGCGGGGTTCTGGGAATCGCGTCTTCGTGGAAGCCCTCAAGCATAAGCCGGACCAGCTCGCGGCGATCAATATCGTGGCGAAGAAATATAACTTAAGCTTGCAGGAAACGTGCCGCCTGCTCGATGAAGACGGCGTGTTCACGGAGGAAGGCGAGCTGCACATGGATCTCCTGCAGTACAACGCGAACCTGTTCTATCGGCAGACAAAGAAGCGGGAAGAAGAGCGGGAGCGGTCGTCAGCCCGAACGGAGGGGCAGGAGGCAGAGCCGTCCGAAGAGAAATCCGTGGAGATGGCGTACTATTTGGAAGTGCCGCTGCAGCTGCGGGGGGAATGTACGGACCATCAATATAACTACATTTTGCGGAATGAGCCGTATACGGTTGTGCTGAAAATGTTTTTCACTCAAGGTTCGATCCCGGACGGTGTGCTGAACATTTTTGAAAAAATCGATTTGAACTATAAGCTGAGCGAAGAAGTCATTAACGTACTCATTCATTTTCTACATATCGACCGCCGCTCTTGGGCGAAATCGTCGATCGAAGCTGTTGCTTCCGATATGCTGGGCAAGCAGATTCAAACGTATGAGCAAGCCGTGGACTACGTCCGGGAGAAAATGAGCTTCAGGCAAAAGGCTGCCTCCAAAGTCGAGGAAGCCAAGTCCGGCGGCGGTGCGGCGACGCGCGGGCGGCAAGGGAAGACGCAGAAGCCGCGGATTCCGATGGTTACGCAGAACGCCGAGACGGCGGCTGCTACCCGGTTGACCGCGGAGGAGCTGGAAGCAGCGCGGCGCATGGCGCAGAAGCTGGACGAGCGGCTTAACCGCAAAGGCTAGGGCGAGTCTGAATGCTCCGAGGGCCGCAAATAGGAAACGGGAGGTGCGGGAGGTATGGAATCTTTATCGCAGATTTTGAAGTCGCTGCCGGATACGGAGTGGAAGCGCAAGGCAGAGGCGAAAATTCAAGGCGTGTTGGCCGACCCGCTGGTCGGCAAGTTCCGCGAGAAGTATCCGTTTGTCGATGATTATACGATTCGTATCAATATGAACAAGCTGTACCAACATGTGACGGAGTACAAGACGTGCTCGAACTGCCCGGGGCTGGAAAACTGCCCCAACGATATGACGGGGCATTATACGATACTGCTTGCGGAGCAGACCAAAGACCACGTGTTTGTTCACGAGGAGAAGGTCGCCTGCAAAAAGTTCCTTGCGAAGCAGCAGCAAGACGCAATCTCCAACCGGATTCGCACATTCCACGTCGATCCGCGCATCGTCTCGCGGAGCTTCTCGTTCGGTGACATTCTGGAAACCGATCTCGACCGGGCGAAGGCCGTCATGCAGATCAACGACTACGTAGGCAAGACGATCGAACAGGGGCTGCAACCGCGCGGCCTGTATTTGACGGGGACGTTCGGCACGGGCAAAACGTTCCTCATGGGATATATGCTTCATCAGCTCGCAAAGGTTGGCATGACCGGGGCGATCGTGTATATGCCGGATTTTGCGGAGGATCTGAAGGGGATGTTCTCGGAGCCGACCAAATTGAAGGAGACGATCGATCTCCTCAAAGAAACCGATCTACTCGTGTTCGACGACATTGGGGCGGAGAACTTGAACCCGTGGCTGCGGGACCATGTCATCGGCGCGATTGTAAATCACCGGATGAACCGCAAGCCGACCTTCTTTACGTCCAACTATGCGCTGGACGACCTGGAGAAGCATTTCTCGTTCACGAATAAAGACGGAGACGAGGAGTTCAAAGGGCAGCGGATTATGGACCGCATCCGCCCGTTTGTGGAAGTCGTGCACGTGACGGGGACGAATAAGCGAGGGAAATAAGGGGGCGGCGCATAGCGCCTACGAAGCAGCTTGCCCTTGGATTAGCGCGTGGATTGAAAAGACGGCGAGACACGGCCCTCGAGCAGGAGGGGCGCAGCTCTGGATAGAGAGCGCTGCGAGCTATATTGAAGGGAAAAACCTGCGAAATGGCAGGTTTTTTCGCAAAAAGGGGCATTTTTTGGTAAGGGGCGATCCCGGATGAAAATTCCTGCAGATTTGCAGGTTTGTTGCCCGGGGCAGGGCTGTAGGTGGCGGGTTAGACCGACGCCATGCGGCAGGACTGGAGGGTGCGGGTTTGACCGACGCTATGCGGTAGGCGAGAAGCGTGTGAGCTCCCAGGATTCGCTATAAGAGAAAGGAATAGAGGCCGGAGAGCCTCGTATTCTGCTTGAAGCGAGTGAGAAGAGGAGTGAGATGACGCTATTTTTAAAAAAAACGGCGGATTTATGCGATTTGGGGAACGAGGAGACCTTATTTGCGCCATTTTAAGCAAATATGATGGTTTTTGTCTCGAATAGAGGCCTCTCGTTCCGCTACAGCTCGAATCAGGTGAAATTCTTCGAAATAGCGGCGTGTAGTTCCGCTAAACAGAAACGTGCTGATCTACGAGGTGAACAGGCGTGGCCACCCGCCACCCAACTCGTACTGTAACGGGTGACACAGCGCCTATTGCCCCTGAAAATCTATCAATTTGGATTTTAACATGCGCAGCAGCGCCTATTTCGGGAAAATCCGGTGAAATCGAACCGATTTCATGCAAATAAGCTCCGTGGCGGCCGTTACAATTTGGAACGAACGATTTTCATCAAATAGCCGCTGTCACGCCCGTTCGCGCTAGAACGGAGACGTTCCAGTTCATGTCAAAGCGGCGGGTCTAGCAGCTGGGGCACCAAAGCCCATAAACGAAAAAAACCGTACAAACGCAGAGGCGTTTGTACGGCTTTTTTCCATACGTCTTACTTATTCGCTACTTCAATGATGGTCGCAATGATCGCGATGACGAACAAAATTCCAAAGAATACGCCAAAGCCCATGCCGACATCCATGAGATCGTTGCGCGGCTCTTCATACACGTGAAGCTCAGGGTGTTTAGGATCGCTCATGTGAAATACCCCCTACGTTGGACATTCGTAATGTAAGCCTAGTATACCCAACTTCGCCGAAAGTTGTAAAGCAAATCAAAAGTGACAATTATGCAAACACTACAGGAGAAGCTGAAAAAAGGCAAAATACTTCTTGACTCTGACATTAGTGTCATGGTTTACAATAGAGGTATCCTTACTTGATCAAGGAAAAGGACAAATGGAGCTTTCGGAAACTAAGCTGTACGGTATTCCGGAAAATCTCCAAAGAGAAGGTGAAGCCCATGCGCATAAGTGAGTTGTCCAAACTTACCGGTGCCAGCATCCGCTCTCTCCGCTACTATGAATCCAAGGGACTCATTGCAACGCAGCGTGAAGAGAACGGCTACCGGGTCTACAATCAAATGGTTGTCGAACGCGTTAAGACAATCCAATTTTACTTGAGTCTGGGGTTTACAACAGAGCAAATCGAGGGATTTTTAAACTGTGTGATGAAAAATCAGGAGTCGCAGTGCGATGACTTGCTGCCACTCTACACGGAGAAGCTGCAAGAGATCGAGAAGCAAATTGACATGCTGCAAATGCTGCAAGCCAATTTGAAGGACCGGATTGCTTATATTGAAGAGCAGCGAAGTCAAGGCCTTCCGGTCAGATTGCCTCCCGGTATCGTCACACCGCCAATAGCTGAGCCTGCTGCTAACTAATGGTTCGGTTGAAAACTCCCTTGTCTGTGGTATACTTTCAACTATAAATTACATTTACATTTAGGAGGAGGAACTATCATGGCAATCGTGAATGTTTCTGACAGCAGCTTTAAAGCGGAAGTTGAAAGCGAAGGTACAGTACTTGTAGACTTCTGGGCACCTTGGTGCGGACCTTGCAAAATGATCGCTCCTGTTCTTGAAGAGCTTGATAAAGAAGTTGACGCTTTGAAAATCGCAAAAGTGAACGTGGATGACAATCCGGAATCCGCTGCTCGCTTCGGCGTCATGAGCATTCCAACGCTGATCGTATTCAAAGACGGTCAACCGGTGGACAAAGTCGTGGGCTTCCAATCCAAAGACGCACTGAAAAACGTTGTTACCCGCCATCAATAATTGCCGCGGATTAGAAACAATTGTTCGTGAAAAAAAGCTCTTTTTCTGCTATGCTGAAAAAGAGCTTTTTTCTATGGGGAAAGGAGGCGCCGCCTCGAATGTCGGACAGCGTCGAGTTTGTTGAAGATGCGGGGAGCCGCGAACGAAGCCTGGAACTGATCAAGCATAAGCTTTCGCTGCTGCCTGATAAGCCTGGCTGTTATTTGATGAAGAACCATCAGGGTACGATTATATACGTGGGAAAGGCAAAGGTATTGAAAAACCGCGTGCGTTCCTATTTTACAGGAAGCCACAGCGCCAAGACGCAGAAATTAGTCAGCGAAATCCGCGACTTTGAATATATTATCACTTCTTCGAACGTGGAAGCGCTCATTCTGGAGTGCAACTTGATCAAGCAGCATCACCCGCGCTACAACGTGCTTTTGAAAGACGATAAAACGTTTCCGTATATCAAAATAACGCACGAAGCGCAGCCGCGTCTCGAAGTCACGCGGCGGGTCTACAAGGATAAGGGCAAGTACTTCGGTCCTTATCCGAATGCGTTTGCGGCCCAGCAGACGAAGAAGCTGCTGGATCGGCTTTATCCGCTGCGCAAGTGCAAGACCATGCCCGATAAAGTATGCCTCTACTATCATATGGGGCAGTGTCTGGCGCCTTGCGCGCTGGATGTATCCGCCGAGACGAACGAGCGGATGGTGCAGGAGATCACCCGTTTCCTGAACGGGGGGCACGAAGCCATTAAAGAGGATCTGACTGTCAAGATGCTGGCAGCTTCCGAGGAATTGAATTTTGAGCGCGCGAAGGAGCTGCGCGATCATATCCTGAGCATCGACGCGCTGATGGAGAAGCAGAAGATCACGACGTCGGACGCGCTGGACCGCGATGTGTTCGGCTACGCGGTCGACAAGGGCTGGATGGCTGTACATATCCAGTATATGCGCAAAGGCAAGCTCATCGAGCGGCACGTGTCGCTCTTTCCGTATTACGGTGATGAGTACAATGACTTCATCACCTATGTGACCCAAGTGTACAGCGATAATCCGGCGCTGCCGAAGGAGATTTTCCTGCCGCAGATGCCCGCGGCGGCGGATGCGCCTGCATCTGAGCCTGCGCAGCCGGTCGACGCTGAAACCGTCGTGCCGCGCGGCGAGGCGACCGAAGAACGGGAGATCCGCGAAGCGCTGGAGGACTGGCTGAAGGTCAAAGTCCATATTCCGCAACGCGGGCTCAAGAAGCAAATGGTCGACATGGCGAAGGACAATGCACGCAACGCGCTGGAAGAGAAATTCCTCCTGCTCGAGCGGGATCAGAGCCGGACGTCGAAGGCGGTCGAGAACTTGGGCGAGTGGCTCGGCCTTGGCAAAGTGCATCGGATTGAAGCGTTCGATAACTCCAATATTCAAGGGACGAACCCGGTATCTGCGATGGTCGTGTTTGTGGACGGCCGTCCGGACAAGAAGGAGTACCGGAAGTTCAAGGTGAAAACCGTCGTCGGGCCCGATGACTACGAAACGATGCGTGAAGTCATCCGCCGCAGATACGAACGGGTGCTGAAGGAAAATCTCACCATGCCGGACCTGATCGTCGTCGACGGCGGCAAGGGTCAAATCTCCGCTGCGGTTGACGTGCTGGAGAATGAGCTTGGCCTGTATATCCCCGTCTGCGGCCTCGTTAAGGACGACAAGCATAAAACCGCCCAGCTCATGATGGGCGATCCGGCGGAGATTGTGCCCCTGAAGCGGGACAGCCAGGAGTTTTATTTGCTGCAGCGCATTCAGGATGAGGTGCATCGCTTCGCGATCACGTTCCATCGCGAGACGCGCGCGAAGTCGATGGTCGTGTCGCAGCTCGACGCGATTCCGGGCATCGGCGAGAAGCGGCGCAAGGCGCTGTTGAAGCATTTTGGCTCGGTGCGCAAAATGAAAGAGGCCGAAGTCGCGGACTTCAAGCCTCTCGGTATCGGTGAAAAATTAGCGGGCGAAATTCTTAAAGCCCTTCAAGGCGAGGCGGCTCCCCACGAGTGAAGGGGGGACGTCTTTTTCCATGCAGCCAGGCGAGGCCCCAGCCGACCAGTCCGGGCAGTACGATGTATATGAGTCCGATCATCCAATCGAACGTCCCGCCGAGCGAGAAGAGCGACAACCCCATAAGGATGCTGTCCATGCAGGCGTGCGCGAACAGCGCGGTGATGAAGCCATAGTTTAGAAAGACGTAGCCTAGAATAATTCCGATGATGGTAACCTCGATGAGTCGTGTATATACCGGGTAGATCGGATATTGCGTATGGCTCGCCGCCCAAATGACGCTCGGCAGCAGCACGGCGATGAAGTTCGAGCGGAACAGCTTTTTAAAAAAGATGACGCCTAGAAGGCGATAAGTCGCTTCTTCGGAAATTGCCGCCACCCAGGCCATCGTCGGGAACAGCTGCGGCTTCACCATGTTGAGTACGGAATCCGTCGGATCGTTGACCGACCACACGTCGAAGCGCATCGCTCCGGCATAGAAGAGCACTTGCTGGATGCCGAGGATGAACAGCGCGAGCAAGTAGCCGCGTCCCATGGCGTAGAAGACTTCATGCCCGAATGTTCTTTCTTTCCAGAACGGCCATTTCGGCTGACCTTTTAGCCGCCACAGACCTTCCCCGGCAACCAGAGCGAGGTAGAGGGAGATTGCCATCAGCACGGTGACGATGTTCATGATGATGATGGACGCCCATGCGGCAAGATTGGGTTCCATGTCGCCGCTGACGGATCGGAACGCTGGATACATGTTGAAGTTGTTGCCGATGTAGATAAGCAAGTAGATCGCTGTCAGCAGCAGCCCTCGCGAGAAGCGCATCGCCTTGCGGTAACGAATGACGTAAAAGATCGCCGCGAGTGTCATGATGAGCGAGAAGCCTAACGAAACCCACGTCATCCTGCTCGCGGAGGCGTCTTGCTTCTCTAACCAAGCGGTGTAGGAAGCGGGCAGGGAGAAGCCGGCTGTGTAACCCGTTAGCTGCGTCCCGTCAAAATCAAACTGCAGCTGCAGCTTGGCCTCTCCGAGCGGCTGCGACTGTTTCTCATAATAGCGCGTCGTCTGCCCCGCTGCCCGATCCTCCGTGCTTGCGCGCTCCACCGGCGCAAAGTCTGCGGGGTCCAGCCCCTGCTGCCGCATCTCCACTTTAGCAAGCGTGTCCGCTTTGCCTGCGTTCATGGGGGCTTCGCCGGTTGAACCCGACTGCTCGCGCCAACCGATGACGGCGCTGTTCATGTAATTGATGTCGACTGTAAAACGCCGACCGGTTGAGCCTTCTTTAGCGCTGACCTCGTAATAATCGATCGGGTAGCGTTCGTTGTAAGCGCTCAGGTAAGCGCTGATGAGATTTTCTTTTTGCAAGTAGCCGCTGCGCTCTTTCTTCGACTGATAGACGACGTAGGTATCGGCTTGATGGACGCGGTAACGTTCTTTCAGAAAGGCGAGTGCGCTGTCTGCGGCCTGCTTCTTGGTAATCGCGGGGTTGTCCGTCGGCAGTTCAGGCTCGGTTCCCCGGCTGTATAGAAAAGAGATTGCGCTGTACAAGAGAAGGCCTATTACGGATAGCGTAAGAAGAAAACGATTGAGACGAATAGAAGGCATGGCGACTTCCTTTCTTTAAGTTTGGACTGGTAAAGAGTTCTAAACAATTATATAATACCTGTATTTGTATGGCTTGCCGAGTTTTTGCTCCGAAACTGGTTCCATTGGTTGCGGATCAAGAATCCGCAATTATGTATATGCCGGGGTGAGAGAATGAAGAATAAATTTAGCATTTGGCAGTTGACACCTCCGCAAATTCTAGTCATTGGCTTCGGATTGATTATTCTTATTGGCTCCTGCCTTTTGTCATTGCCACTGGCTTCGGCTGCAGGAGAGTCGATAGGCTTTTTGGATGCTTTTTTTACATCCGTTTCCGCAACTTGCGTAACCGGTCTGGTCGTGGTGGATACAGGCAGCGCGTTTACGGTGTTTGGCCAGGTCGTTATTGCCGTTCTGATACAGATCGGCGGTCTGGGGTTTATGACGATGGCGACAATATTTGCTTTTGCCATTCGGAAGAAGATTACGCTAAGAGAGCGGCTGCTGCTTCAGGAAGCGTTCAATCAAGGCAGTATGGAAGGGATCGTCCGTTTGATCCGTAAAGTTATCCTCTACTCCTTAACGATTGAGGCGATCGGAGCGCTATTTTTCACGGTGCGCTGGAGCTTTGATTTAGGCTTCCCCAAGGCGCTGTACTTTGGCATCTGGCATGCAGTTTCCATGTTCAACAATGCGGGTTTTGATCTATTTGGAACCGTAGATGCACCATTTGTCTCATTCACCGGATATGTTAACGATGTCGTAGTCAATGTTGTTGCTGTTGCGCTCATTACGCTCGGAGGCATCGGCTTCATTGTGATTTCCGATCTTATCGACTACCGCGACAAACGGAAACTGTCACTGCATACGAAGGTTGTACTGTCGATGAGTGCTGTGCTGCTTGTAGTGGGTACCTTGGTTATTTTCATTTTTGAATTTACCAATACGCACACATTGGGGTCAATGAATTTTGGAGGTAAGGTGCTTTCTGCCTTTTTCCAATCGGCAGCAACGAGAACAGCAGGACCGAATACCGTTGATATTGGCTCGCTGCGGCAAGCAACGCAGTTCGTCATGATTGTCCTGATGTTTATCGGGGCATCACCGGGATCGACGGCAGGCGGGATTAAAACGACAACGTTTGCGATCTTGCTAAGCGCAGTTGTTACAATGATCAGAGGCAAAGAGGACATTGTTATTTTTCGTTATCGTCTGGCCCAGGATCGGATTCTGAAAGCTATTACGTTATCTATGCTGGCTTTATTCCTAGTTATCGCCGTAACGATGATTTTGACGGCAACGGAAGATGCCCAGTTTTTGAAAATTTTATTTGAGGTGACGTCTGCATTTGGAACAGTCGGTCTATCGACAGGAATTACGCCGGATCTTTCGATTGTCGGCAAGGTCATGATCTGCCTTACGATGTTTGCAGGGCGTTTGGGCATGATCACGCTGGCCTATGCTTTGCAGCCGAAGAGGGATAAAGAGCTGTTTCGATACCCGGAAGGGAAAATTACGATCGGATAGAGGCAGCTTTTGCATCCAGACTGACAAAATAAAGGTGGAGCCGAATGTTTAAGGTACTTATGATTGAGGACGATGCGCTGATCGGCGATATGGTGAAAATGTTTTTAAAGGAAGAGGGCTTTATCGTCACCCGGAAAACAAATGGCGCGGACGGCATCGAGGCTCTTTCCCGGTTCAACCCCGATTTGATTTTGCTGGATTGGGTACTTCCGGACATGGACGGCCTCTCCGTATGCAGAGAAATTCGGCGCGTCTCGCAAGTGCCGATTATGATTGTCTCTATGAAAAATAAAGTCGCCGAACGCGTCGATGCGCTGGTGGCCGGGGCGGACGATTTCATGAGTAAGCCGTTCAGCATGCATGAGCTGATCGCACGTGCGAACGCGCTGATTCGCAGGTCCAAGCTGTCCATCGGTACGGATGCGGACTTCAACGCACCGACGCTGTCTGTGTCCGCAATCGCGGCGGCGCCTGTATCTGCTATGAAGCCTGCCGCGTCCGTGGAAGTCCCGGCAGAGGAGAAAATTCGCCTCGATGTGAATACCCGGTCGATGCGGGTACACGGGAAGCACGTGGATACGACGTACTCGGAGTTCGAGATTATGAAGTGCTTTGTGAACCATCCGGGCCGCGTCTATAGCCGGGAGGATCTGTTACAGACGGTTCGGGGCATCGACTCTTTTGTCACGGAGCGGGCCATCGATGTACATATCGCTAATCTGCGCAAGAAAATCGAAGATAATCCGAAAGAGCCGAAATGGATACGGACGGTTTGGGGCGTCGGTTATAAATTCATTCCTATGTAAATTGGAGCAAGCGGCTTGCGGGCCGGCTTGCTCTTTTGGCGTTTAATGCGACTTGATGAAGTAATTCAGCGCTTGCTGTACGAAACGCATCGATTCCTGATGGTCGGCGGCTTGGTCGGAGTAAATGATGGAGGTGGTGCGCTTCGTCTGCTCCAATTCGGTCAGCTGCCGAAGAACCAGATCGTTATTTCGGATCAGATCCTCGCGGAGGTACGATTTGGGCAGGAGCGTCGCCGTTTTGCAAGTGGAGACGAGCCTCATGATCGCTTCGAAGGAATCGATTTCCATTTGCACGTTCGGGAAAATGGTGAACCGATTGAACATTTCGTCCATCAGGATGCGGTACCAGGTTCCTTTTGAGAAAAGAATCATCGGCAGTTCATTAAGGTCGCTCATCGTAATGCCGGATTTCTGAACGAGCGGATGACCGGCAGGCAGAACGAGACACAGGTGGTCGTCAAAAAGGGGCTCGCAGTGCAAGCTTGTCGCGTTGATGAGGGAGGCGACAATGCCGATGTCGACTTTGTTGTCTTTGACCATCGTGACAACTTCGTGGGTTTTGCCGGTGAGCAGCTTAATCTCCGTTAACGGATAGTTCTGCAAATAATCGTTGATGAGGTCCGGCGTTGTAGATTGCAGCGTCGTCAGAGAGGCGCCGATCGTAATGGAGGCATGGCTGCCGGCGGATTTGTAGAGCTGAATCGCCTGCTTGAATTTGCGCTCCAGATGCCGCATCTCCAGCGCATGATCGTAGCACAGCTCGCCGGCCTTCGTCAGCTCGAGCCGCTTGCCTTTGCGGACAAAGAGCTGGGCGCCGAGTTCTTCCTCCAGCTTCATGATTTTACGGGAGAGCGCAGGCTGTGAAAGATTGAGGATTTGCGAGGCTTTGTTCAAGCTGACTTGTTCGACAACTACCGCGAAAACATCTAATAATTCCAAGAGGGTCACCTCATTAATTATGCGTTCATGTTATAAGTGGATATAAAAAAACGGCACTTCCATTATAAGCGTGAAAGAGGTACGATGTACATGTCACAATTTAGCTATATTTATTTGTACAAATGGGAATAATCATCTACTGAATCGCAATAGCTGTGGATGATTATGGGTTGACGCTCGTTTGCGGCGAGAGTACAATGATATGTGGCTTATTGTCAGAACTTGTCGGAAGACGGATTTATTTGAAATTTGTTGAGGGGGGAATGGGTTACATTATGAGTAATTCGTATTACTTTCGAAAGATCCACTCGCTGTTAGGCGTCATTCCGGTGGGCTTCTTCCTTATTGAGCACTTGCTCACTAACTATGAAGCTACGAAGGGCCCTGCGGCCTTTGTGGATCAAATCAATTGGCTGAACGGATTGCCGCTCGTGCTCTTGCTAGAAATCGTGGGCATCTGGCTGCCGCTTCTTTATCATGCCGTATACGGCCTTTACGTGGCTTATCAAGCGCGCAACAACGTAACGAACTACGGTTATTTCCGTAACCAAATGTTCTTCTTGCAGCGCGTGACGGGCGTCTTGACGTTCCTGTTCGTAGCGTGGCACTTGTTCGAGACCAGACTGCAAGTCGCGCTGGGCAATGTCGCGCATGAAGACTTGGGTCAGACGATGCACGATATTGCAACGAATCCGGTGCTCTTCGTGGTTTACCTCGTCGGTATTATATCCGCAACGTTCCACTTCTGCAATGGACTGTGGTCTTTCCTCGTTTCCTGGGGGATTACGATCGGGCCTCGCGCTCAACGTTATTCCACGTATGTTACGATGGGGCTGTTCGTTGTTATGTCCATCATGTTTATTATGTCGCTGACAGCATTTACAGATGCGCAATTCCAGCTTCCGGCAGAAGCGGTTACGGGGAAATAAGGGAGGGTGAACGAAAGTGGCTAATTCGAAAATTATCGTGGTTGGCGGAGGCCTTGCGGGACTCATGTCGACGATTAAAGCAGCGGAAGCCGGAGTTCATGTGCAATTGTTCTCCTTGGTGCCTGTGAAGCGTTCCCACTCCGTCTGTGCGCAAGGCGGCATTAACGGTGCGGTGAATACGAAAGGTGAAGGTGACTCCACATGGGAGCACTTTGATGATACAGTATACGGCGGGGACTTCCTTGCGAACCAACCTCCGGTTAAAGCATTGTGTGACGCGGCTCCTGGGATCATCCACTTGATGGACCGGATGGGCGTTATGTTCAACCGTACGCCGGAGGGCTTGCTTGACTTCCGTCGTTTCGGGGGTACGAAATACCACCGTACGGCATTTGCGGGCGCAACAACAGGCCAGCAGCTGCTGTATGCGCTGGATGAGCAAGTTCGCCGCTGGGAAACAGCGGGCCTTGTAACCAAATTTGAACACTGGGAGTTCCTGGGTTCGGTCATTGATGAAGACGGCGTATGCCGCGGTATTGCCGCGCAAGATCTGCGCTCCATGGAGATCCAAACGTTCCCTGCGGACGCGGTGATTCTGGCGACAGGCGGACCTGGCATTATTTTCGGGAAAACGACGAACTCTGTTATTAACACAGGTACGGCTGCGAGCGCAGTGTACCAACAAGGCGTGAAATACGCCAACGGCGAAATGATTCAAATTCACCCGACGGCGATTCCGGGCGACGACAAGCTGCGCTTGATGTCCGAGTCTGCGCGCGGTGAAGGCGGTCGTATCTGGACGTACAAAGACGGCAAACCATGGTACTTCCTTGAAGAAAAATACCCGGCTTACGGGAACCTGGTTCCGCGGGACATCGCGACGCGCGAGATTTTCTCCGTGTGCGTGGACCAAAAGCTCGGCATCAACGGCGAGAACATGGTTTACCTTGATCTTTCCCATAAAGACCCGAAAGAGCTGGACATCAAGCTTGGCGGCATCATGGAAATTTACGAGAAGTTCATGGGCGACGATCCGCGTAAAATTCCGATGCGCATTTTCCCAGCGGTTCACTACTCCATGGGCGGCATGTGGGTCGACTACAACATGATGACGAATGTTCCTGGTCTGTTCGCTGCGGGCGAGTGCGAGTATCAGCATCACGGCGCAAACCGTCTCGGTGCAAACTCGCTCGTATCGGCGATCTATGATGGTATGGTGGCTGGACCTAAAGCAGTTGAATACATCCGTGGCTTATCCAAACATGCTGACGACATCTCTTCGATCGTGTTCGACCGTGAGAAGAAGCGTCACTTGGATCGTTACGAGAGCTTGCTGAAAATGAACAGCGGTACGGAAAATGCTTATCAGTTGCACAAAGAGCTTGGCGACTTGATGAACACGAACATGACGGTTGTTCGCTATAACGATCGTTTGGAAGCGACAATTAACACGATCAAAGATCTGAAAGAGCGTTACAACAATATCAACATCACGGATACAGCACGCTGGAATAACCAGGGCGTGGCGTTTACTCGCCAACTGTGGAACATGTTCGAGCTTGCCGAAGCGATGACGCTTGGCGCCCTGCTGCGTAACGAAAGCCGCGGCGCGCACTACAAGCCGGATTTCCCTGAGCGTGATGATGACAACTTCATGAAAACGACGATTGCGGATTGGACACCGGAAGGTCCGAAAATTTCTTATGAAGACATCGACGTTTCGTTGATTAAGCCGCGTAAACGCGACTACTCCACGGATAAGAAAAAAGGAGGCGCTTGATCATGGCTGAGACACAATCCGCACAGAAAACCGTGAAGTTCATTGTGACTCGTCAAGAGAGTCCCGATTCGAAACCGTACACGGAAGAGTTCGAGGTTCCCTACCGTCCGAATATGAACGTGATTTCCGGACTGATGGAAGTTCAGCGGAATCCGAAGAACGCCAAAGGCGACAAAACGACGCCGGTATGCTGGGAATCCAACTGCCTTGAGGAAGTTTGCGGCGCCTGCTCCATGGTCATCAACGGCAAGCCGCGTCAAGCTTGCTCCGCGCTGATAGACAAGCTGGAACAGCCGGTGCGCATTGCGCCGATGAGCACGTTCCCGGTTATGCGTGACTTGGTCATTGACCGCGGCCGCATGTTCACCGCGTTGAAAAAAGTAAAGGCATGGGTACCGATCGACGGCACGTACGATCTCGGTCCTGGTCCACGTATGGCCGAGTCGAAGCGTCAATGGGCTTATGAGCTGTCCAAATGTATGACTTGCGGCGTATGTCTTGAGGCTTGTCCGAACGTGAACGATAAGAACTCCTTTATCGGGCCGTCCGCACTGTCCCAAGTTCGCTTGTTCAATGCGCACCCTACGGGTGAAATGCACAAAGACGAGCGTCTGGATGCCTTGATGTCCGACGGCGGTATCGAAGGCTGCGGCAACTCGCAGAACTGCGTGCGCTCTTGTCCAAAAGGCATTCCGCTCACAACGTCGATCGCGGCGCTCAATGCCGATACGACGAAGCATCTGTTCAAAAAATGGCTGGGCGTTTAATTCGAAGCGTACAGCCTGTATATACAACCAAAGTCCGGTTTCCTGCGTTAGGCAGGAGGCCGGACTTTTTTCTTACTTGCTGGAGGATTGGGGATGGCAGGCTTCTTATCTAACATGAGAATGTGAAAATGAACGGAGAACATGATCGACACCTCCTGATAGGAGTAATTTATGTTATATAATATAACGTTAATGCGATGTTTGACAACAGAATAATTAATTTATGTTATATATATTGACATTAATGAAGGTTCTCAGTATGATAATAACAAATGAAGCGTCAAGTCAAGCTAGTCACAACCTCATATGAACTTGTTTTCTAGGGTTCCGCGGCAGATGAAGGCTGCCGGTCAGGTCCGAGAGAAGACACACGATGCGCGTCATCGTGCACACGGAGGGAGAAAAGCCCGGGAGGATATCAGGATATGATATCGTCCCGGGCTTTTCGTTTTACAACGAAAAGGAGAGAGGGAGAGAACGGGATGAGACAAAGAATCGTAAGTCTGATACTGGTGTTGATCTTGAGTGTGAGTGTGCTTAGCGGGTGCGGGGCGGATACGGCAAGCTCTTCGAAAGGAAGCAGCGGCGGGTCCGGGGAGCCGATCAAATTGGCGCTTAGCCCATGGCCGGGCTGGTTCGTCTGGTATTTGGTCAAAGAAAAAGGTTTCTTTGAGAAAAATGGCGTGAATGTGGAGCTTGTCTGGTTCCCGGTGTACAGCGATTCGTTATCGGCACTGGCGTCCGGCAAAGTCGATGCGAACAGCCAAACCTTAAGCGATACGCTGGCCCCGGCAAGCAAAGGCATTAAGCTGAAGGCGGTGCTGGTCAACGACAACTCGAATGGTGGCGACGGCGTCGTTGTGAAGCCAAGCGTGAATTCCCTGACTGACTTGAAAGGGAAAAAGGTAGCGACCGAACTGGGCACCGTCGATCATCTGCTCATGCTGACCGCACTGGAGAAGGCGGGACTCGGCGAGAAAGACGTCTCCTACACGAATATGACCGTGAATGATGCGGGACCTGCTTTTATCTCGGGCAATCTGGACGCTGCGGTGCTGTGGGAACCCTTCCTGAGCAAAGCGATTCAAGAGGGCAAGGGCAAGCTGTTATTTTCCTCCAAAGATACGCCTGGCCTCATTCCTGACCTCCTCGTCTTCAAAGAAGAAATCACGAAGAACCGCCCGGAGGACGTGAAGAAAATTTTGAACGCCTGGTTTGACGCGCTGGACTACTGGAAGGCGAATCCGGAAGAGGCGCTCCAGATTATGGCGAAGGCGGCGGAAACGCCGGTGGATGAATACAAAGCCGGGGTCGACAGCGTGAAAATTTTCCAACTTGAAGATAATGTCAAGGCGTTCCAAAAAGCCGATTCGTTGGAATCGCTGGCGTTCACCTCCGATAAAACGGCGAACTTCCTGAAGGGGCTGGATATGCTGACGGCAATTCCGAAGCCGGAGAGCTTCCTGGATGGGCATTTTGTAGAAGAAGTTATGAAGGAACGCAAGAAGTAAGCTGGCGGGAAAGGGGAGATGGCTGTGGAGTTAAAGCTGGAGGCTGTGGTGAAAAAAAGAAAGAAGTCCGCCCTGTTTGCCATTCGCGGCGACATCAGTCGTGCCACGTATAGCGGCGGCATCGTGCTGGTTACCGTGATCGCGCTGCTCGTATGGAGTGTGCTGAGCTATGGCGGGTACGTGAATCCGACGTTTCTACCGACGCCGGGGCAGGTGGTGAAGCAATTTGGCATTCAACTTCAGAACGCGGTCTTTTGGCACAATGTTGGCATGAGTATTTTCCGGGTAGGCGCGGGCTTCCTGCTTGCCTGTCTGCTCGGTATTCCGCTAGGGATTTTGGCGGGGACTTTCCGCTTTGCCGAAGCGCTGCTTGTGCCGCCAACCGAATTTATCCGCTACATGCCGGCAACGGCGTTCATTCCGCTGATCATGGTTTGGGCGGGAATCGGCGAGTGGGCGAAGGTCATCGTGATTTTTATCGGCTGCTTTTTCCAGCTCATGCTGATGGTCGCGGATAATACGCGCTCCGTTTCGAACGATTTGCTGCAGACGTCTTATACGCTCGGAGCGAGCCGCTGGCAGGCGATTGAAAAAGTGCTCATCCCCGCCTTGCTGCCGGACCTGATGAACACGCTGCGGCTCATCATCGGTTGGGCGTGGACGTATCTGGTTGTCGCCGAGCTGGTTGCCGCCAGCAGCGGGCTGGGCTTCTCCATTATGAAGGCGCAGCGGTTTCTGAATACGGATCAGATTTTTGTGGGCATTATCGTGATTGGCCTGCTGGGGCTGCTGACGGACCGGACATTCGCGTACTGTCATCGCAGATTTTTCCCTTGGTTGGAAGGGGGGCGTTAGGCAATGGAACGAAAAATCAACGCTTTCGATGTCAGCAAAACGTATGCGACGAAGAAATCGCAGTTCCTTGCGCTGGATCAGGTCTCTTTTCACGTGGATGCGCATGAGTTCGTCTCCTTCGTCGGACCGTCCGGCTGCGGCAAATCATCACTGCTGCGTATTGTAGCAGGGCTTGAGCCGCTTACATCTGGCAGTCTGACGATCTCCGGTCATGAGATTGAGGGTCCCGGCGCAGACCGGGGCATGGTGTTTCAAAGCTATACGCTATTTCCTTGGTTAACGGTTCGGGAAAATATTGAGTTCGGCCTCACGCTCAAGGGCGTGCCGTTATTCGAAAAGCGTGCAATCTCCGATCATTTTATGGAGCTGGTCGGGCTTAGCAAGTTTGCAAAGTCGCTGCCCAAGGCGCTTTCCGGGGGGATGAAGCAGCGTGTGGCTATCGCCCGGGCGCTGGCGAACAACCCGGATGTGCTGCTTATGGATGAACCGTTCGGCGCGCTGGATCCGCAGACGAAGAACAGCATGCAAGAGCTGCTGCTGCGGATCTGGGAAAAGGAAAAGACAACCGTCGTGTTCATCACGCACGATATTGAGGAGGCGATTTTCCTCTCGCAGCGCGTCTATGTGATGCAGGCGCATCCGGGCACGATTCGCAGCGAAATTGCGATTCCGAGCGGGCTGCGGAGCATGCCGGATGTGAAGGACTCGGAGGCGTTCGTGAAGTTGAAAAAGCAGATCGTCTCCTTGATCGGACATCAGGAGGAATAGCGAGCTTGGCCGCTGCGGCGGTCGGGCTTTTCTTTTTTAGCCCGCAGGCTGCGTACGTTTGCCATTTGACGATGAGGTCATGTCCCCGCTACAATGAAATGTAGCTGATGCACAGCAGGATTGAACGGGATTGAGGTATGGCATGAAAAGAGAGAAACCACCAACGATTGTTGATGTTGCTGCGGAAGCCGGCGTGTCCATTGCAACCGTATCGAATGTGATTAACCGCCGGAAAGTGCCGATGTCGCCGGAGACGATTCGCCGAGTCGAGGAGGCCATCACGCGACTGGGCTATCGCCGCAACGTGATGGCGACGAATTTGAGCCGCCGCCGCTCGCATGAGCTCGGCTTGATTTTACCGCATTTCGGCGGCTATTACGGCCGATTCGCCGAGAAGCTGGAGCAGAAGGTGCATGGCTATGGCTACCATCTGTCTGTTTTTTCGGCGGCGGGGATGGACCCCGAAATCGAACGGCGCCACCTGGAGCATTTGCTGCAGCGGCGCGTAGACGGCCTCGTCTCGCATGGGCTCGCGATGAGCATCCCTTCGACGATGCAGCTTGCTGGAGAAGGGACGCCGCTTGTGATTTTCAATGGCTGGAATTGGCCAGGCGATGTGGTCAAGTGGGCCGTAAATCTGGATTTTGCCGGAGCTTCCAGGGAAGCTGCCGGATATCTGCTTGCGCGGGGTTGCCGCACCGTGGTATATGCTGGTCGCCGTCACGGCATGGGCGCCAATGAGCAGCGGATTGCGGGCTTTCTCGCCGGCGTAGGAGAGCATGGGACGGAGGTCGCTCACGCACTGTTGGATGCGGGCGAGCTAGGCGTGGCGGGGGTGCTGGAAGCAGCCCTGTCGGTTGGCGGTTCAGCTTCGGCGGGCCCGGTCGGGATTTACACGTTCAATGACGCGCTCGCCCTGGAGCTGCTGGCGGAATGCCACGAGCGCGGCATTCGCGTACCGGACGAGGTGCAGCTGATCGGGATGGACAATGAGCCGTTCGCCAAGGCGGCTTTTCCGTCGCTGACGTCGTTTGAGATGCCGGTGGATTTGCAGACGAGCCTGGTTGCCGCTTTTCTCATCAAGCAGTTGGGGGAGGCATTGGACGAGGCTGACGAGGCGTTGCTGGAGCAGTATTTGGCACAAACGGTGGGCCATGAGCTGTTGATTCCGATGACGATGGTTGTGCGGAATTCGACGCAAAAGGGAGCGTTTCATTCTCATCCATAAAGACAAAGAGCGGCAGCCTGCAGGATAATAAATCCTTCGCAGACTGCCGCTTGCCAGTTATTTGCTCAGTGGCCGTGGGAGAGCTGCTTGCGACCTCTGAGGAAATCCTTGCCATATTCGCCGTGCGGATTGATTTCGGCGTGCTCGATTTGAATCGTCGCATGCTCGATGCCAAAATGAGTTTTCAGCGTCTCATTGATCGCCAGAATGACACAGAAGGGTTGGATATTTTGGCGGATGAATACATGTGCGGTTAGCGAGTAATGGTCGGTAGAGACGGCCCACAGATGCATCTCGTGGACGTCTTCGACGCCTTCAACACGCGCGATGACTGCGCGAATCTCATCCAGGTTGAATTTGTCCGGGACCGATTCCATCAGAATCATGAACGATTCCCGAATGATTCTGCTCCCGCCGATGAAAATAATGCCTCCGATGACCATAGAGATGACGGGGTCGAACCAAAGCAGTCCTGTATAAAAAATGATAATGGAGGACACAATAACGCCAACCGAGCTGAGCAGATCCCCGAAGAAGTGCCAAAGCGCACTCTGCACGTTGAGGTTTTCTTCTTCTTTGACACTGTGGTGGAGCACCAGCGTCAGTACAAGGTTGACAATGAAACCGATGACCGCGATGCCGAGCATCATGCCAAGCTGGATGGGCTGCGGATGAATAATCCGCTGAACGCCTTCGATGAAAATGCCAATCGCGATGATACACAGCGCCAGGCCGTTCAAGAACGAGGCGATAATTTCAAATCGCAGAAAGCCGAACGTAAAGCGGGCATTGGGTTCGCGTGTCGCCAAATGCAGGGCAATCATGCTGAGGCCGAGCGCGATGACGTCGGAAATCATATGCGCGGAATCCGAAAGCAGAGCAAGCGAGTTGGACATCACCCCGCCGATAATTTCGACAAGTGTAAAGAAGGAAGTCAGTATGAGGGTTACCCACAATGTCTTTTTGGACGTGGTTTGTTGTTTAACATGATGCAGATGATGGTAGTCGTATTGGACGCTCATCGGGCACCTCCTTATTTATAATAATTCTAATTAAGTTATCTTCAGTATATGCCAATGGATAAGGAAGCGCAACTGCTTTTTGGAAAAAACATGGTAGGTCGGCAAATTGCTCATGAATAAAAGCGCTTTAAATTTTGTAACACAAATGAAATATTCCTGTTATGGTTCCATAATGTACCTCGGGTAATATAATAAACAAGACCCCCTTTTTAATATAACTTTTAGACCCGGCCCCGTTGGCTGGGTCTCTTTTTTGTTTTACGGAAGAAAAAGGGTTGCAGCCCAAATCATACTTTTAGATAAAAACTCATTCTCTGCGTCAAAGACACCCACCGGCGTATCCGTCTATAGTTAAAGAAAGACGGATTTAAAGGAGAGCTGAGCAGCGGTGAAACATACAAAGATCGTATTTCAAGGACCATGGCAAGTAGAAACGGTTCAGGCGTCATTTTCGCAAGACATTGGTGATCAGGAGGTCCTGGTGAAGAAGCTGTACACGCTGATTAGCCCAGGGACGGAGCTGGCCATGCTGTCAGGGAATGAGGCTTGGTTTGCTATGCCGGGCATTCCGGGGTACGCGGCGGTGAGCGAAATTGTGAAAGCAGGGAGAGGCGTAAAGGATTTTCAGGCGGGTGACATTGTGTTTCATTATGGGAACCATGCACAGTATGAGGTCGTATCGACAAACGGAACTTTTTTGAAGGTTCCAGCTGAGTTGAACAGGCAATGGGTGCCTTTCACACGGATGGCGACGGTGGCGGCGACGGCGATCCGTGTCTCGGCGATTGAGTTTGGCGATTATGTCAGCGTAACGGGGCTGGGGCTCATCGGCAATATGGCAGCCCAGCTGGCTGGGGCGCAAGGAGCGACCGTGATTGGCCTTGATTTGTCGGAGGAACGGCTTCGTATTGCCGAGCAATGCGGTGTGCCTTATCGGCTTCAGGGAGGCACGGCGGTGAAGGAGCAGCTTGCCGAGATCACCGGCGGCGCAGGCGTCTCTACGCATATCGAGGCGACGGGCGTGCCTCAAGTTGCTGTACAGAGTCTGGCGTATATTGCCAAACTTGGCGAAATTATTTTCCTGGGAAGCCCTCGCGGGGCGTATAATGGGGATGTCACGGATATCCTCAACTACTGTCATCTGTACAACCGAGGATGTATTACATTTAAAGGCGCACACGAGTGGCGATTTCCAACGGAGCCCAACGAGTTTGTGAAGCATTCTTTGGTGCGAAATTCGAAGATTGTCTTCGAGATGATGAAGACGAACCGGCTCCAGATTGCTCCGCTGATCAGCCATGTACTGGAGCCTGGCCAAGCAAAAGAGGCCTACCGGGGACTGAAAGAGAACAAGGACCGATATAGCGGCGTATTATTTGATTGGAGCACAGTATAGCGTGTGAGCAATACTTCTTGTACGAAGGACAAGCACGCGTTGTAAGACAGTATGATCGAGGGGAGGCAGGAATAGGGGCATGGAGGATTGGATGAATGAACTATCCCCTTGGGTCAGGGTGGTCAAGATTCACAAATCCGTTTCGTTGGCTGGAGAATGGTTGGACTATGACCATGTGTACACGTATATCGAGCAGGGCGAAGCGGAGTTTTTTATGGGCGGCATTACGTACCAAGTCAAGGAAGGGGACGTCATCCTGATGCCCCCTTTTTTGACGCATTTGATTCGCGCGACTTCCGACGCTCCGTTGATCCAATATATTGTTCATTTTGATTTGTTTTATGAGAACGAGCGGAGCCGCTGGCACGACCAAGGGATGACGGCTGCACGACGTAGTCCAGCGCCGATGGAAATGAAGTTCTCCTCCCTTTCTCCCGTTGTCCATGTCGCCTTACCGGAACAGATCGAACTGAAGCGACGATTTCTGATTCTGCATAAGGAATTTCTCGACCAGAAGCCTGGGTTTACCTTGCTTACTAAAGCAATTTGTTTAGAGTTGTTGGTGTTTTTTCTGCGGGGACAAGCGGGAGCGGCTGTGAGAGAGGGCAGGGTCACCAAGGGCTGGGTGTTTATTGAAAAGGCAATTACTTATATGCATGAAAACTATGCCAATATCGAGTTGAGTAATGGGACCATCAGCCGTCACGTGGGGATTTCGACGAATCATCTTTCCTTTTTGTTTAAGGATCAATTAGGGATGACGATTCACAAATATTTGACGCACACCCGCATTGAACAAGCCAAAATCCGAATGATGGCCGGTGATCTGACCTTAACGGCGATTGCAGACCAGGTCGGGTTTTCGAGCATCTATTTATTCAGCCGATCTTTCAAAGCGCATGTTGGCGTCATGCCCAGTTTGTTTATGGCGATGAATGCCGACATTCGGAAGCCATAGGATTTTCCGTATTTCTGTCAGAGTTATCTTATTTCTGTCTGGTTGTAAGCGCAATCATTCTTTTCTTAGAATAGGTGTATAACCCAATACAGCTGAGGTGATGATCGTATTCATGCAGGGGTTGTTCATCTATATGGAGGAGTGATTTCATGTACAGGTTAAGAAGTGGAAGATGGTGGAGTCGTCCTGTCCTAGTCGGTCTGATGGTGCTTGTTCTGTTTATCAGCATGCTGCCGCTCGGCATGACATCGGTTCTGGCTGCTGCAGGGGATGAGCTCGGTGCGCAGGAGATTGGCGTCATCATGGATGACCAGGATCCAGGCGTGACGTATACCGGACTCTTGCCGCTGCCCAGCACGCAAAATTTCATTCAGAACGCAAGCGGTGCTTATAAGGAAAAATTTACGTACTTTAATGTGAACAAAAGCGCCCCTCAAAGCATGACATTTTCGCCTCAAGTGCCGGAAGACGGCTTATATGATTTCTATGTTCGTAAGCCGGGTACAACGCGCTGGTATAACGGGAATGTGCCTTATACGATTACGCATGCATCCGGTGAGAACGTTATAAATAACCCGAGCGCCGGCAATGGGACTGAACAATGGGTGAAATACGGCACATTTCCTTTTCGAAGCGGTCAAACGTATGCGGTTATGGCAGGCGGTGCAGGCTATCAGTTCTTTCCTCCGGCAGCACCGGGGACGAACGGCTCCATCGCTGCAGCTGTCGATGGCATCAAGCTGGTCAAGGTCGCTGCGCTGCCGGATCAAGCGGGGCTCGATGCACTGAAGCTTGGGAATGATGCGGTGATGACGGCAGCGATGAACAAGTGGGCGGTTGATCTGGAGAAGGTGAAGTATCAGGCTGAAGCCACGATTTCAGGAAGCACGACGGTCGGGACCAACGTGTACGCGCAAGTGCTGCAATTAAAACCGGGCAATGTGAGCAATCCCGCGATTCAAGTGACGGCGCTCACACCGGAGGATGGAACCTATTTACACGTTGTAGATGGAAAGCTGCTGCTCAAAGCGCGAAATCAGACGGCTGCAAGTGTTGTTGAAAACGTTGCCATGAAATTAAGCGTCGGAGAGTCATCGGCGATCATTCCGATTGCAGTGACGATTCTCCCCAGTCCTGTCGCACAAGAAGAAGGGGATGTTTACTTTACTGATACACCAACGTGGTACCGGGAGTATGCCCCCGGCATCTTCAATCCCAATGAAGGAACCATCGAGCTGAAGCTGCGCATAGATAAACCGTACAAAGAGTTCGGCAACAACTGGGACTTTTTATTCAAATTAATTCCAGCGCAAAGCGGCCCCGGAAATACGCTGATCCAAGCCCATATCCCTCCGCCAACGGCCAAGCCGTCAGGCGCTAATCCGGTGTTTGAGCAGCCATTAACGTTTTTTGCACGAAACGGTGTGGGATCCTCTGGGGCGTACACCACGGCCAAGCCTGAACAAGTGCAATATACAATCGGGCAGCCGTTTAATTTGGCATTTTCCTGGAAGATGGGAGCAGGAGGCTATGCTGCCATTTATATGAACGGCGTTCAAATCTCGGCCTCTTCGCCGACCAACGCCGCAGCCATTTTAGAAAAATTTATGCCTTATGAATTTATGGTGGAACGGGGCAACCCCTACAATATTAGTGAAGTGAAGGTTTCAACCAAAGCGTTAAGCGCAGCTGAATTGGAGCATACGGCCGAGTCGTTCACGGCTGGCACAGACACGGCCTTGCTTGCGAACATCACCTACGGCCAAGACATTCAGACGCAAAAATTTGTGACGCCATGGCACACGGCCTCGCAATATAGCGTCGTCAAACCGGCGTTCCGCAATGAGAAGCAGGTGTTCTACGCCGGAGAGGAAGCCGTGTATCCGGTGATGACTGTGAACTATGGGACTAGTACAAAGAGCTACACCGTTTCGATAAAAGCTACAGATCCCTATGGCCATGTGACATTCACGGAGAGTCCGACCGTCCAAGTCGCTCCAGGCGGGGTTTACCATGTGGTCGAGCTGCCGCTTCCCGTGTTGATGAATAAAGTAGGCTTCTGGTACCTGGAAACAACGGTTAGCACCCCTGGATCGGATCCGATTGTGTACAAAAGCGGAATTTCCAAAGTGCCTGCCGACGAAGGGGGCGCAGCCGACGGCAAATATGCCAATTATTATGGCCAGCATGCCAACTATGACTATGATATGTCCGCGTGGACCAAAATTCATGCAAGCGCTACGCGGGGATGGGAAGGCGCGATGGAGTTTTTGTGGAACGTCGTAGAGCCAACCAAAGGCCATTTTGTATGGGATAAAAGCGACGAGTATGTCGAAAAAGCGCAAGAAGCGGGGTTAGACGTGCTTGCTGTTCTCGGATATCCATCCGATTGGGCGTCAACACGTCCTTCACCGCAGGATATCGCTTCTGGTATGAATGACCTTGCCTATCGGGCAGAGCGTTGGGTACCGAAGGATATTCAATTTTCAAACGGTGTGCCTGGCACAGGTGAGGATTGGTCCAATTATGTGTACCAGACGATGAAACGATACGCAGGAAAAGTGAAGTATTGGGAGGTCGTCAATGAGGTAAACTTTCACCCGCCGGCTACACTCGCTGCATTCTCAGGCACGAAAGACGAATATATGCTTATGCAGAAGCTGGCCTATGAGCAAGCGCAGCGTGTGAAGACGGAGTATAAAGAAGCCACAGGACACGATCTTGAGCTGTATGTCACAACGAGCGGCTTTGCTGCGCCTACCCCGGCTGCCGATCGGCAGCTCGCCGTAGATATGCTGAACGGAGATAACCCGAATTATTATGATTATTATAATATTCATGGCTATGCCGGCACAGAGGGGATTCAGGATGTTTTGACTGCCTATAACGCAGCTAAGGCGCTGCATCCGAATTTGCAATTATGGCAGTCAGAGATGTATCCGCTGCAGATCAGCCAGAACCCTCGGCGTGTGTATCAGACGGTATGGAACTATATGGATTTCCTGGCTGCAGGCACGAGCAAATACTTCAATATGGGAACGCCGGCGGATGACATGTTCGTTACACGGCATTCACAGTCGCCTACCGAAGTCTATCAAGCGATGGCTACCTTGCAGCATCATTTGCGCAAAGCAGAGACCTATATCGGTGCCTATTCGGGTATTCAGAACGGAAATTTACTGACGGTCAATCATTATTTAAAACGGGCGGATAACAACTATTTGAGTATTTTGGCCAGCGAGGAAGAAATGCCGCTCTACGTAACGATTGCCAATAGCGAGCAAATTCTCAGTGCAGAGGATGCTTATGGGAATCCTGTGCATGTAGAAGACTTTGCAGGCACGAAGCGCTTGCTGAAAGCGAACAGCTTGTTTGTCGTGAGCCAGGTACCCTTACAAATTACGAAGGTGTCGGGCGATGTGAATCCGGCTATGATTAAAAACGGAGATTTTGAATTGACGACCGGCGATACGGCCGGCGGACCATCGGGCCTGCTTGTGTCCTATTGGAACATGGGCTGGCAGCGGGGCGAATATGGTACCAATGCCCATGTGAACCTGACGGCTCCTTATGAGGGCGACAAATCTTTGGAATTCAATTCTGCGGGAGCACCGGGGAATCGAACGTTTATGTCCCAACAGTTTACGGTCACGGTGCCGGGAACTTACGTCCTTTCGGCGCAGATCAAGAAGCTGGAAGGAACGGATGTTCAGCCTGAATTGAATTTATGGGACGGCACGAGCGATCATCAGCTCGCTCCTGTTACACTAACGAATCAATATGCCAAATATTCGTTCATGTATGACGTTACCGCCCCGAAGACGTTAATTGTCAATGTGGGTATTCTTTCCGGCGTGGGCAAGGTCGTGTTTGATCAAGTTTCCTTCGATCCGGCGCCTCCCGCACAGCATCAGCCGATGAGTCATAAGCTGACTGGACCTGCTTCGGTAAGTAGTGGAGAAAACTTCATCGTCCATTATGGCCTTGCCTCCGTCACTGACAGCGTGTATGCGTTGGATACGACACTGACGTTTGATCCGGAGCTGCTGGATTTTATTTCAGCGGCGCCGTTGAAGACGGGGATTGCCATTGTTTCCACGCAGGCAAACGTGCCGGGACAAATCCGCATCATTGCGGCTAGTCAAGGTTCGACCGCTGCAATCTCTTCTTCAGGCGATGTGCTGGCGCTGACGTTCCAAGCCAAGCCAGGCGGCAGCGGAGGCGGTGCCGCGATCCAAGCGGTTTCCGTAACCTCCGATGGACAGGGAACGGAAACCACGTTGGCCACAGACACGTACACCGTGAATGTGCAGTTTGTTGACAAAACGCAGCTGAATACCGCCATCACTAGCGCTGAAGCGATCTACACGAGCTCCGTGGAGGGCAGCGGGATCGGCCAATATCCAGCCACTGCTCGAGCGGCGCTGCAGACGGCGATTACCGCTGCAAAGCTTGTGCAGTCGGATGGCGGTGCGAATCAATCGGGGGTGGATGCTGCCACTGCTACCTTGCTGACGGCAATAGTCAGCTTCCAGGAAGCTGTCATCACGCGCAAACCGGAAGATGTGAATGGCGATAACCGCATCAGCGTTGGCGATTTGGGCCTGGTTGCCGCCCATTACGGCCAAACCGCTGCAAGTCCGGATTGGCCCAGTGTCGAAGTATGCGACGTGAATCAGGACGGGATCATTGATTTACAGGATCTGATAGCTATCGCTTTGAAATTGTAAGAAACAGATCTAGGTTTGTCGGGGAGAGAGGGCGCAGCCGCCCTTTCTCCCATTGTCATTTCCATGGACTTTGTTATGCTGTAGATAAGATTACGAGACTGCCGAGGGGGGCCTGCCGATGTACACAATGCTGTTGGTAGATGACGATTACATTTCGAGGGAAGGGCTGCGCGATCTGATTGATTGGGACAGTCTGGAGATCGAAATCATCGGAGAGGCGGAAGATGGCGCTGAGGCACTGCTGGCTGCCCGCGAGCTTAAGCCGGATATTGTCATTACCGATGTGGTGATGCCTGTGATGGACGGCATGCAGCTGGTCGAACAGCTGAGGCAGGAACACTCTGAAGTCATGGTCATTATGATCAGCGCGCATCAGGATATTCAATACGTGAAGGCATCCATGAAATTGGAGGCCATTGATTATATTCTGAAGCCGTTTAACCGGGAAGAATTGAAGCAGGTCGTCAGTAAAGCAGTGGCTAAGCTGGACAAGGAAAAAGCGGAAAAGCAGCTGAAGGACGAGATCAGCCACTACTACTCGGATAGTATTTCCTCGGCAGGCTTGCCCGTTATTGTGGAAAACGTAGAGAAAATCGCCAGCATGTGCAGCACCGGCCAAACGGAAGTGTTGATCGCTGAGGTGAGAGGGCTATTCGCAGTGATCCGGGAGTTGAATATGGCCAGCATGCTGTTCCTGACGGCGATGTGCAGCGAGTTGCTGATTAAAGCGGTGAAAAGCGCCTCAGCCCATATTGAAGCCCAGATTGTGCAGGAGGTAAAAGTGTCGATTCAGCAGTTCAGGCACTTGCGTAGCCCGCAAGAAATGGAAACCTTCGTGTTGGACAAGCTGCTCCTCATGGAGCAGGCCTCGAATGATTCGCGTCACAGCAAATCGAGAAGAATTATTCGGGATGTAGAAGGGATCATTCAGAAGACGTTTCATCAGAATTTGACGATTCAACAGCTGGCTGCCGACGTATTCCTGTCTCCCGGCCATCTCCAGACGCTGTTCAAAAAAGAGACCGGGCAAACGATTAACGATTATATTACGTATGTAAGGCTGGAGAAAGCGCAGCAGCTGCTTCAGGAGCCTGGGATCAAAATTTATGAAGTGGCGAATCAGGTAGGCTATCAGGACACGTATTATTTTACGAAAATTTTCAAAAAAATGGTGGGTATGAATCCCATGGAATATCGGGAGAGATTGCGATGAGCCAATGGATCGGTAAGCTGAGCGCCCTCTATTACAATATTAATTTGCGCACCAAGCTGGTGATCTCCTATTTAATATTAATTATTATTCCGGTTGTTGTTCTCGTGTACTTCTCCTATAGCACCATTCACAAGTCTGTGGTAGAGCAAACCGGCAAGGCGTATCTGGAAACATTAAAGCAAGCCGAGAAAAATATCGCCTTCGGCATTGAATCGGCTTATAACATTGCGAATTTGGCCCAAAGTAACTATGATGTGCAGCAAATACTGAGAACGGTATCGGAACGCCCGCTGACCTCTGCGGAAGTCATTGATTTTTTCAACCTTTTAAATCGAAACGTCAATAACTACGTAGGTATCAACAATGTACTCAAGGTGAGCTACTATATGAAAGGCAATCCGGCTTTTGTTGCGGCGAATCCCAATTTCTTCGGTGTAGACCAGCTTCAGCTTGAGGCGGGTCTACAGCCGCTTCTGGCCGGAGAGAAAAAGGAAGCTTGGTTCTATGGCGGGGAGGGCCGTCAATTAAGCCTGGTTCAGCCGGATGAGGTAGTCTTTATCAAAGAGATCAAAGATATTAACCGATTTCAATCGGTTCTCGGCTACATTATGGTGGAACTGGACGCAAAGTTCATTTGGAACATTCTCAACGATATTCAGCTTCCAGCCGGCGCGGAGAAAGTCGTGATGTCGCCAGACGGGCGCATAGGCATCCATCAATTGACAACAAATAGCACAAGTTTATCCGACTTGTATATCAAATCTCCGCCCTCGAATGAAGAAGGCATTGTCAGCTTTGGCCCGGGGAGCGGCTCGAATTATGCTGCATATAGCAAAGTAAGCGGGCTGAATTGGCAGATTGCGCTGCTGATGACCAAGAAGCATTTGGGGATGAACAGCCGATGGATTCAGAATTTCATGCTCGCGTTGGCGGGTGTGGTGTCCATTATTGCCATTATAACGGCCTTCTTTATTTCGGGAAGCATTACGAAACGGTTGAAAAAGCTCGTACAATTGATCAAACGCGCCGAGATGGGAAGCTTCGAAACAGAAAATAATATTCGCGGGAACGACGAATATGCCAGGCTCCAGCGCTCCTTTAATAAGATGAGCAGGCAGATTAAGGCCCTCATTGAAGAGGTGTATCAAGCCCAGATTTCCAAGCAAGAGACGGAAATGAAGCTGCTGTATGCGCAAATTAATCCGCATTTTTTGTATAACACATTAGATATTATTCATTGGAGCGCTCTGCGCATAGAGGCCAAGGAGATCGCTGAGGTAACGGAAGCCTTGGCCAAGTTCTTACGGCTTAGCTTGAACGAAGGCAAAGAGCATATCCGGGTGGCTGAGGAAGTGCTGGAAGTCAGCAAGTATATGGAAATCATCAACGTCCGCTATCGCGGGGCGATACAGGTTATCACGGAGATCGAGGAAGGCATTGAAGAATTCCCGATTATTAAGATGATTTTACAGCCGCTCGTTGAAAATGCAGTTGTGCACGGGATTAGGCCTAAGCCGGGGAAAGCTGGGACGATTAGGATTCGCGCCTATCGCGAGGAAAGCTATCTGCTGTTTGAGGTGGTTGACGACGGTGTCGGCATAGCCGAAGACAAATTGCAGCGGTTGTTTGAGATGGAGACGAGAGGCTACGGGGTCAAGAACGTTCATCAACGTATCCAAGTGTATTATGGCAAGGATTGCGGTCTTTATTTTGACAGTAAACCAGGATTGGGGTGCCGGGCAGTTGCCCGCTTGAAAGTGACGGCAAAAAGCCTAGAATCCGTATGATTGTCAGAGATATCTTACTTCTGTCCAGTTGTGGCTGAAAGGCTCCTTTTCGTAATATTAGAATATACCAACAAGGAGCTGAGGTGATGGCATGGCACAGATAACGACACCCTACACGGCCAGGTCTTTGGATGCAGAGGTGATCCCGAAGCAAAAAAATCGCTTATGGCGCAGAATCGTTCGTAATTGGGATATTTATGTACTGATCTCGATTCCGCTATTGGTGCTTCTGATTTATAGTTATGTCCCGATGCTCGGGATCATCATTGCATTTAAGAACTACCGGGTGTTTGACGGCATTCTGGACAGTAAGTGGGTGGGGTTGGCTCATTTTCGAACTTTGTTGTCCGATCCAAAGTTTTTCAGCGTTCTAAGCAATACCCTTCTGATCAATTTGTTCAAGTTTTTGTTTCAGTTTCCGCTGCCGATTATTCTGGCGCTGCTGCTGAATGAAGTTCGCAAAGGCTTCGTCAAGCGATTGACGCAAACGCTCACGTACCTTCCGCATTTTCTATCCTGGGTTGTGATCGCCGGCATTTTCGTCGATATTCTCTCGCCTAGCACTGGTGTCGTTAACACCGTCATTAAAGCTGCGGGGTTTTCCCCGATCACCTTCCTGGGGGACGACAGCTACTTCCGAAGTGTGCTTGTGGCTTCAACCGCTTGGAAGGAAACCGGATGGAGCGCCATCATCTACTTAGCGGCTTTGACATCCATTGATCCGGATCTGTATGCGGCCTCCAGTGTGGACGGCGCAGGGAAATGGCGGCAAACGTGGCACATCACGCTTCCGGGTATTTCAAGTACGATCGTCTTCATTATTATTCTTCGCGTATCCAGTCTACTGGGCAGTGATACGGAGCAGGTGCTGTTACTCTATAATCCGCTGGTGTACGGCGTTGGAGATATTATCGGTACTTATGTGTATCGCGAAGGGATTCAAAACGGCAGTTACAGCTATACAACGGCGGTCGGGCTGTTCATATCCTCCATAGGATTTACCCTGATGATAATCGCGAACAAAGTAAGCCGAAAATACTCAGACAGAGGCATCTGGTAACGGCGCAGAGGAGGAATGAAAATTGTCTTATCATAGGCTGTCAACCGGGGAAAAAGTGTTTACGGTGTGTAATTACATCATCTTGCTGGCGATTGGCCTGCTGTGCCTGCTGCCTTTCCTGACCTTGCTGGCAAAATCCGTGAGCGAGGAGGCTTATGTCGTGAGCGGGCAAGTGAGCTTATGGCCGAAGGGCTTTCAACTCAAAGCGTATCAAGTGTTGCTGTCAGGTGCGGATTTTCGTACAGCCTTCCGAAATAGCGTCATGGTTGCCGCCTGCGGCACCGCGGTTCAGGTCTTTTTCACGGCTTGTGTAGGCTATGCGATTGCCAAGGGCGATTTAGTGGGACGCAAGACCATCAATGTTCTGTATGTGTTCACCATGTTGTTTAACGGCGGCATGATTCCGACCTATCTGGTCATGAAAGAAACAGGATTAATCAATCATCTGGGCGTGCTAGTTATTCCTGGAATGGTAAGCGCATTCAATCTGATACTTGTTCGCAATTATTTCGAGTCGCTGCCGCACAGTTTAGAAGAATCCGCCAGAATCGACGGCGCCGGCAACCTCACCGTTCTCTTTCGCATCATGCTGCCGATTTCCAAGCCGCTGTTGGCGACAATCGCGATTTTCAGCGCCGTAAGCATTTGGAATAATTATATGGAGCCTTTGATGTATTTAACGAAAAAGGATGTCCAGGTGCTGCCCTTATTTTTACAAAACGTCGTTGCCGCAGCAAATAAAAATAACATGGAAAATCCCGAGCAGCTAGCCAACATTGCTTCGGAGACGTTCCGCGCTGCAGCCATTTTCGTATCTGCGATTCCGATTTTACTTGTGTATCCATTTTTACAAAAGTACTTTGTTACCGGCTTGACGCTAGGTGCTGTTAAGCAATAGCTCAATATATGGAGGGGAAAAAGATGCAGAAGAGATTAAAAGTAGGGATGACGTCCGGCTTAATCGTAGCGATTACAGCTAGCATGATACTAGCCGGATGCAGCAAGGAAACGGAGAAGCCGGCGCAGAGTGCAGCAGGGACAGCGGCGCCAGCGCAAGGGGCTAAGCTGAATAAGGCGGCTAAGATTCGAATCGCAGTGCCCGATAATGCCGGTGTCAAAGGCTTCGAGCAGGGGGCTAGTGCGAATGAGAATCAATTCCTGAATGCGATTAAAGAGAAAACCGGGTACACGAATATTGAATGGAACGTCATTCCCGCGGCCAATCAGCTCGACACCTACAACTTGATGTTCGCTTCGGGGGAGGTCTATGATCTCATTTATACGAACGATTTGACGATTTTTAAAAGATTCAGTGCACAAGGTGCGCTCATGCCGGTTGATTCGCTGATCCAGCAATACGGCAGTGAGGTCAGTAAAGCAACCACAGATAATGCCTGGACGGCGGTGACTGTGGAAGGCAAAAAGATGGCGATCCCGGTTCCCCCGTATTCCAAGTATGAAAATGTAGACCTCGGCTCCGGGTTCTTGGCCCGTCAAGATTGGATGGATAAGCTGGGACTCAAGGCGCCGAAAAACCTGGATGAGCTGTACACCTTTCTTAAAACCATGAAGGAGAAAGATCCCAGCGGGAAAGGAACGATTCCTTACGTTGCTGCGGCAGGAAATAATGGCAATCCGTTAGACGGTTTGGATGTCATTACAGCAGCATTCGGCATGTCCGGCATCACGAATTTGGCTGTGCCCTTTATTGTGAAGGACGGCAAGCTGGTGGATGCCCAGGACGTCTATCTCAAGGATATGCTCACCTACTTGAACAAGCTTTATAAAGAGGGCCTCATCGATAACGAGTATTTGTTTAATAAATCGCAGCAGGTCACGGAAAAAATAACGTCGGGCAAGGCCGCTTCGACCTACACGGGGTACTGGGATCCGGTTACCTATCTGGCAAGCTTGAACAAAACCGATCCGAATGCCAAGCTTAGCTATCTGCCTATTGTGGAAGGCGCTAACGGACTGAAAGGATACTCCATGCCGGCGCCGGTATCCAACTTCTACATCATTCCGAAAAACGCTAAAAATGCAAACGAAGCCGTTGATTTATTGAATGCTTACTTAAAAGATAAAGAGTTGCAGAAATTTGTGAATTACGGCAAAGAAGGTGTCCACTATGAGATGGTCAATAACGTATTGACGCCTAAGAAGCCCGCCTATGACCAAATCATTTATAAACTGTACTACAGAATGTGGAACTCCCCGGATATCTGGCTCCCGAATGCGATCTTAGGCGGATATGAGCCGGCGATGAAAAGCTATGCGCAGGCAGGACCGCAGATGACGGCCTTCAACATTAACCAGTATCGCCCGCAAACGGATGCTGAGCTTGCCAAAGGCAGAGCCCTCATCGACCTGCGCAATGAGTACGTAGCCAAAATCATTAACGGCGCGCTGCCGCTTACCGCTGTGGATGAGTATTTCAAGAAGGCGGATGCCGCTGGCAGGCAGGATGTCCTGAAAGCCTCGCAGGATTGGTTTGAGAAGGAAGGGAAAGCGATTTACGAGAAGCTGAATAAGAAGTAGAGAGCGCATCTCACCCTATCCCGTTTGATTGAGGAGCAGTAGGCATCAGGGCTTTCGAACGGGGTGCCGGTAGGAAGCAAAGTTATCCAGGAACTGGACCAGGCTGTGTCAATGAAAAAGGTGTCCCCAGGCCATGCACATGGCTGGAGACACCTTTTATTCGGATATCGGAAAGTAAATTATTTCACCGTCTTATTGTACGTTGCCAATTTCTCGGAAATGCTTTTCGCTGCGGCGTCCAGCGCATCTTTCGGCGCTTTCTTGCCGGCCAGCGTTTCTTCAATTGCGCCTTCAACGATTTGGCGAGCTTCCGGGAATACGCCCATAACCGCGCCTTGCGTCGCTTTGTTCGCTTTGGTAGCGTGCAGTTGATCAATCGCTGTTTTGAATTGCGGATACTTCACAAGGTTGTCTTTCATCAACTGCTCGTCATACGCTTTTTTCGTGATCGGGAAGTAGCCCGTGTTGACGGACCAGTAAGCTTGCACGTCCGGCGTTGTCAGGTACTTGATAAATTCCCAAGCGCCTTTTTGCTCCGCTTCGGTTTTGTTGTTCAGGATGTACAAGCTCGCGCCGCCGACAACAACGCCGCCCTCTCCGGCACCTGCAGGCTTCGGCAGGTAGGCGGTGCCGACTTGGAATTTGCCTTCCGCGCCGCTGACGATGCCGCGCAGGGAAGCGGTGGAATCCAGCGTCATCGCGACTTGGCCGGCGAGGAACGCTTTTTTCGTATCATCTGTTTTACGGCCAAGGTTGGCTGCGGATTTGTTGTCCACCATCTGCTTCCACCACTCGAGTGTTTTGACGCCAGCATCAGCATTAACCTGGGATTCCGTCGCAGGGGACGTGCGGCCGTTACCGTTGTTCAAGTATTCTGCACCTTGGTTCGCAAAGAATTGCTCCATGAACCAGCCGTAGATGGCGAAGGACGCGCCGGACTTGCCGTCTTTGCTAAGCGCTTGCGCCGCTTTGGCGACTTCGTCATACGTCGTCGGCGGTTTCTCGGGATCAAGGCCTGCAGCTTTGAACATATCCTTGTTGTAGTAAAGGATCGGGTTGGACGTGTTGAACGGCATCGAGTAAAGCTTATTGTCGACACGGTAGTAGTTCAGAATATTCTCTTCAAGCTGAGAAACATCGTATTTATCCGCATCGATAAAGGTTTGCATCGGGGTGATCGCTTTAGAGTCGATCATGAAACGGCTGCCGATCTCATACACTTGGATGAGGGAAGGGCCGTTTTTCGTATCCATGGAGGCTTTCATTTTATTCAAGCTCTCGTCATAGGTGCCTTGGAAAACGGCTTCAACCTGCACATCTTTATGGGATGCATTGAAGTCGGCAACGAGCTTGTCGATGGCTTTGCCGAGCTCACCGCTCATGGAGTGCCACCAAATCACTTTCACAGGCTCGGCCGGCTTCGTGGACGCAGCTGCAGGGCTGGCAGCCGGAGCTGTGGAGGCGGAAGTCGATGTGGCCGTTGTATCGGCTTTCCCGCATGCGGAGGTCAGCAGGAGGGCAAGAGCGGTCATGGCGATGGCCGAACTTCTCATTTTCAACGTTTTCATTGCTTGGTTTCTCTCCCTTGTTTTCTATAAAATTTATATGGTCAACTGCTCCGATACGAAGCTCGGAACAAGGCGCCAACAGGTAGATCAGCCTTTGACGCTGCCTGCGGTGAGTCCGCGAACAAGCTGTTTGAGGCCTAGCACTAAAAGCAGGAGCGAAGGCAGCAGCACGAGGGTGACCCCGGCCAGAACGAGGTTCCACACCGTAAGCTCTTCAAATTGCAGCATAGCAATCCCGATTTGGACGGTTCGCATATTCTCGCTGTTCGTAATCAGCAGCGGCCATAGGTACATGTTCCACGAATTTAAGAACGCATAGACGGCAAGGGTGGCGAGCGCCGGACGCGACAGCGGCAGGACGATGCGGATAAAATAGCGGATATGACCGCAGCCGTCGATTTTCGACGCTTCGAACAGCTCGCGGGGCAGCTGCAGGAAAAACTGGCGCAGCAAGAAAGTGCCGAACGCCGAGGCCAGGAACGGCACAGTTAGACCTTGCAGGCTGTCAAGCCAGCCCCATTTGCGAACGGTCAAGTAGTTTGGAATCATTGTAACTTCCCACGGAATCATCATCGTCGCCATGAACAGGGCGAAGAACAGCGCTTTGCCTTTAAACCGAATATTCGCAAAAGCATAAGCCGCCATGCTGGCGGTGATCAGTTGTCCGACCATGATGATGAGCGAAACGACCAAGCTGTTTTTGATGAACGTTTCGATCGGAACGAGCTTAAATACGGCCTCAAAACTGCCGAGATAAAGACTGCTTGGCCAAAAGCGCGGCGGATACACAGACGCTTCCGCCGGCGTCATGAAGGAGGCCGAGAACGCATAGAAGAGCGGATAAAGAATCAAGGCCGCAAAAATCGTCAACACCACATAGATAACCGTATTTTGCAGTCGAGTGATCATTGGTAATGGACATTCCTTTCAAATGCTTTGAATTGAACGAAGGTTAGGATCAGAATCAAGGTGAATAGCACGAGAGCCTGCGCGCTGCCTGTGCCGAACCGGAAGTTGATGAAGGCATCCTGATAGATCGAATAGACGAGTACATTCGTTGCGTCAACCGGACCGCCCTTGGTCAAAATGTTAATTTGGCCGAACGATTGAAAGGCGTTGATCATGGAAACGATCGTGACGAAGAAAACCGTCGGCGACAGCAAAGGCATCACGACCTGCACGAAGGTGCGGAAAGGCCCGGCGCCATCGATTTTAGCACTGTCGTACATATCGTCGGAGATATTTTGCAGCCCGCTGAGCAGGACGATGTACGTAAAGCCGAGATTCATCCAAATCGTCATGACGGACACGGAGAGTAGCGCCCATTTCGGATCGGTCAGCCAGGCGACGGGCTGCATGCCGATCAGGCTGAGCAGGTAGTTGATCATCCCGACGCTCGGATGGTAGAGCATCATCCAGATGACGGCGGAAGTACTGACCGACAGGACGACAGGCAAGGAGAAAATGAATTGAAATACGCGCATGCCGCGCAGTCGGTTATGCGTCAGGGCCGCAAGCAGCAGGGAAAGCGCGATGCCGGTAGGGACGGTCAGCAGCGTGAACAGCCCTGTGACTTCCAGGCTTTTATAAAACTTCGCCGATGTGAATATATCGATAAAGTTATCGAAGCCGACATAGCCGGCCACCCGGCCGCGCGGATCCGTCTCATGCACGCTTAGATAGAGCGATTGCAGAAGCGGATAAAAGAGAAATACAAGGAATAGCGCCAAAGAAGGAGCTAAGAAGAAGTAGCCAAGCAGCGTCTCTTTCCAAAGCTGAGTAGACTTCGTCTTCAGGTTCCGCCGAATGGCAGCAGCGGGCTCAGCGGCGGGGACAAGCGGCAAATCTTGGTCCAGCGTATTCATTGATAACCTCCATCTTTCAATATGAACCTTGTGACGTTTACAAGCATATAGCTCTTTTATTTGACCTGTGTTAAATTCATGTGATTGTTTTGTTGAGACGCTCCGGACCTTTACGGAATTTTTAAAAGGGTTGGTCATTCTTGCACTGGGCAAGGCGGAAGGCTGCCTCTATAATGTGTGGAGTAGCTGAATATTACTAAAGGAGTGCTGACAGTGAATCAAAGAAAACCTATGATTATCGGACACCGCGGAGCGGCGGGCGAAGCGCCTGAGAATACGCTGGCTTCTTTTGCGCTTGCGGCAGAGCAAGGCGCGGAGGGCATCGAGCTGGATATACATATCTCGAAGGATGGTGAGATTGTCGTCTGTCACGATCCGACGCTGGATCGGACGACGAACGGCTCGGGGCTGATCTGCGAGCACAATTGGCAAGACATTCGGCAGCTGGATGCGGGGGCTTGGTTCGCAGACAACTATCGCGGGGAGCGGGTGCCGCTGCTTCGTGAAGTTTTTGAAATGCTGCCGAAAGGCTTCTTGGTTAATGTGGAGGTTAAGTATTCCTATGAAGGGCGCCAGGAGCAAGCGCTGCTGGCTTATTTGCGCGAGAGCGGTCGGATGGAGGACGTTGTGATTTCGTCTTTTGACCACCAGTGCATCCGCCGATTGAAACTGGCTGAGCCGGACGTGAAGGTTGGCCTGCTGTATGCGGCCAATCTGTTCGATCATGCGGCCTATGCCCGTCAGGCGGACATCGATATCTTCTCGCTGCATCCGTACTATCAGACGATAGCCGCTTCCGATGTGAAAGGTGCTGCAACTGCCGGCCTGGCGACTTATCCGTATACGGTGAACCAAGAAGAAGATTTCGCGCGGCTGACAGAGGCCGGTGTGAGCGGCATCATTACGGATTACCCGGGACGCTTGCGGGACTTTTTGGAAGGAATTCAATAAGGGGAATGAAGAGAGGAGTTTCCGAATGGAGGCTCCTCTTTGTATACAAATCAGCAAGAATATCCTAGACGTGACTCTAATGCTCCATTAGCTGGCTGGCTGCAACGACTTGTTCCTGTTCGGGCTGATCAAGCGGGAAAATGCGGCATGTTCCTCGCTCTTCATCGACGCTTTGAATATATACCTGAACGCCGTCGCAAGTGACGTTGGCCATGACCGGCGATGCGGCAATCGCGGCTGCACGGGGCGTATCCATAGGCTGAACCTCCTTTTCCGATGTGCGGATGATTCCGCCTCATTGTTACCATTTCCATTCCGTCGGAAATCATGCGGTGCACCTAGAGGGAACGCTTTTTAAAATTGAGGCGCCGCCTCCGCTTCAGGCGCGGCGCTCTGGATGGTCAGCGGACGGAGCGCATGGCTCTCGTCCACATGCACAAAAGCGTCGTACCGCCGCGCCATCACGGAGGGAACGTAGTTCCCCCGTTCATAGCTAGGGCGGTACACGACCCCGATGGCACGGTGCCCCAGCACCTCGTGCCCGAGCACCGGATCCTCCTGGCTGAGCAGGAGGATCTGGTCCCGCGCGCCGGCGCGGTGCACGAGCGCCTCCCAGCTGCCCGGCTGGGCAGCGGGAACGGGCATCGCCGCGAGCGGCGCGCCCCAGCGGCTCGCGGCAATGACCGTGCCGCGGTACGTGCCGAAGCCGATGGCGAACACATCGGCTTCGCCGTGCGCTTCGCGCACGAGCTGCCCGACGTTGACCATGCCGTCGGCCGCCATATCCGTTGCACGCGCATCGCCGATGTGCGTGTTGTGTGCCCAGACGATGATTTTCGCGTCTGGGCCGTGATGGTCGGCGAGGCGGCGCAGCACCTCGGCCATGTGGCGATCGCGGATATTCCACGATTCCGCGTCGTGCCGGACCATGGTGCGGTAGTAGTCCTCCGCACCGACAGCCGCGAGCGCGTTCAGCTCCGCGCTCAACGCCTCTTCGCCGCTCGCGCCGCCGCGGCGGGCGCGGTCGTCGTGAAGCGCCTTCAGCAGCTTCACGACGTCATCCTGGCAGCTTTCGCCGTAGAAAGCTGCGGAAACGCCGTAATTTTGCCCCTCCCGGTCGTAGGCGTCAAAGCAGGCAAAAGCTTGCTGCGCCAGCGCAAGCTGCTCCGGGGTCCCCTCTTCGCGCAAGTAGCGCTCGATCGCTTCCAGCGACTCCCATAGGCTGTACAGGTCGAGCCCGTAAAAGCCGACTTGCCCTGCGTCGCTTTTTCCCTCATTATGCTCCCGGAGCCAGTGGACGAGCTCCTCGACTTCTTCGTTCGCCCACATCCAGGAAGGCCAGCGATCAAAGTCGGCCAAGACGTCGCGAGCGGTCGATTTGGCTTGGGGAAGCCGTTTGACATAGCGGTTAACCTCGAAGCACGAAGGCCAGTCGCCTTCCACGGCGATCAGCGAAAAGCCTTTTTGCTCGATCAGCTTGCGGGTCAGCGCCGTGCGCAATTGGTAGAACTCCGATGTTCCGTGCGACGCTTCGCCGAGCAGGACATATTTGCGGTCTCCGATCGCTTGTACGAGGACGTCTAGGTCATCCGGGCCGTTCAGGGGGAGGGCTCGCTGCCCGATGTGCTGTACGAGCGCATCTTCCAGCTTTTTTTCCATGCGTTCAACTCCTTGCTGTCGTATTTCGTCTGTAGTATGTACAATTAAATGGGAATGATTTACGGAATGAGCTGTGAAAAAAGAACGGGGGATCCAGCATGACACAGAACGCACACGGCGTTCCCGCTATCCCGCTGCCGGCTCCTTTGGAGTCGCTGCTTGCCGGGTGCGTATGGCGCAGAGAGACGATTGGCCATTCGGCTTCTCAGACGTACCAGGTTTGCGGGGCAGCGGGCCGGTATTTTTTGAAAATCCAGTCGTTGCAAGCGGTTGAAAGCTTGGTGGAAGAAAAGGAAAGGCTGCTCTGGCTGAAGGGGCGCCTGCCTGTGCCGGAGGTTGTCTATTATGGCACGGATGAGGCGCATGAATTTCTATTGGTGACCGAGCTTCCGGGTGTCAATGCGTCGGATGACTTGTGGAAGGATCAACTGCCTGAATTGTTGCGGGCGCTTGCTCGCGGGTTGAAGCAGATTCATCAGGTGCCGATTGACGATTGTCCTTTCGATCAGCGGTTGGCTGTAAAAATGGAAGAGGCGATGTTACGCGTTCGGCAAGGCCTCGTTGATGAGGAGGATTTTGATGAGAGCCGGCTCGGGCTGCGTGCGGAGGAGGTTCTGGAGCAGCTGCTCGGCAGCGTGCCGGCGGAGGAAGACCTGGTGTTCACCCACGGCGACTATTGCATGCCGAATATTATTATGCTGAGCGAGGGAGAGCTCAGCGGCTTCATTGACGTGGGACGCGCCGGCATCGCCGACCGGTATCAGGACTTGGCTTTGGCGATCCGCAGCATCCGCTATAACTTTGGCGACGCGCACGTGCAGACGTTTGTGGAGGCGTACGGGCTGGATAAACTGGATGAAGCGAAAGTCAGCTTTTATCAGCTGATGGATGAATTTTTCTAGGGGAGGACGTTACGGAACATGCAGCCTATATTGAAAATGATGAGCGTTCTGCTGCTGATCCTGTTTGCGGGCTCCGAGCAGGCCGTCGAAGCGACGCCAACCGGCGATCAGGTAGCTGCTGCGCTGCAGGTGAAGGTCGGGTATGTGAAAGACGGCTACGGCACGCCGGAAAAACCTTACAGCGACGAGGCAAGAGCGTCGATTGCAGGGGCCCGGGTTATTGCAATCGATGCGGAAGGGGCGATTCTCGCACAGGGCTTAACGGATCATCAAGGCGAATGGCAAGCTGACATTGCTGTTCCCAGAGACCTTCGTTTTGCGAAGAAAAACATGGGGATGGTGACGCTGGTCACGGTGGCGGATGGCTATAATGAGAATGTGACGTTCGATGTCCCCGTCAACCAGTATGACGATGGGGTTGTCAGCGCTGTCGTCACGCTCCGGCCAATCCGGGCGGATGAGAGAAACGAGCCTTCGTTTAACGCGCAGCTTCATCGCTTTACGGTGTTTGAGATGCTGGACGACTATGCCAATCGTGTCGGCCTGGTGAAGCAGAAGCCATCTGCCAACACAAACGGATTGAGTGAACCCGAAATGCCGTGGAGCGCGGAAATTCGTAATCCATAACGATAAAAAGGGCCGCCGATCCCCCAGAACGAAATAAAAACCTCCGCCTCCTCGCTGGGTCGAACCGATCGAAGGAGAGAGAGGTTTTCTTTTTTTAATCAAATCGCACTTCCTGATCGAGGATAATCTCTTTCGGCGGCAGTTCCATCGGTGCGGCAAACGGGATCAGTGCAAAATGCACATGCGCAAGCGGCTCCGGCAGCCGCGGTGTGACGAGAAATTGCAGCTTGGAACGCCCTCCGCCTCCGCTTGCTCCGTGCCTGAAAACGGCGTAGGGCGTTTCGCTAATGATATCGAGCTGGAGCTGAGGGCGAAAGTGAGCGACGGCTTCCTCCGTCGTCAATTGCTTGATTTCGAGATGCACCATGCTGCCGTTCTCATGCTGCATACTATGCGTAATGGCGTATTCGTAGCCGGCCAGCACGGTCTTTTTCATAATGGGCAGCACCTGAAGCAGTTCTCCGGGCTCGCTTGGCATGAATGGGTGCAGCGAATGATTCAGACAACTCAGCAGCCAATTGATTTGCGGGACGTCGATGCCGTACTGTGCCGCCCAAGCTTGGACCACGTCCTGTTCCGGCATGCAGCGTTTTCCCTGTGCAAGGGACTGGCGCTCATTCAGCAGACGAATCAGGTTTTCGTCGATTTGATGCAGCTTATCACTATACTCATGGGGCACGCGTTGCAGTTCGGACCAATTCATCCAGGCATCCACCTCTTGTCTATGATTTCTGTTCCAGTATAGCAGTTGCATTGTGGGTGGGAAAGTTTTACAGGCGATTCGAGCAGAATGTCTGGACGATTCCCCATATTTTCGGGACAGTTCCCCAAGCCTGAACCGCCTTGAAGATGCTACCTTTAGAGAAGAAGAAGCGACAAAATAGGAAGGGCTGTGAGCATCCATGGTTGGGGCTAGTGCTGAAAAAGTGTGGCGGCAAATGATTGCAGACCATACGGGAAATTGGGGAATGGACATTCATCACTGGGATTGGGTCCCGGGCGTTGGCGTGATTGCGCTGTTGGAATACTATAAGGCGGCGCGCGATGAGCAAGTGATCGTGTACTTACAGGAGTGGGTGAGGCGGAACGAGGCGAAAGCGAAACATAAATTGGTCATCAACGCGATTGCGCCATATGCGATCTTCCCTGCTTTGCACAGGCTGACAGGCGATGTGCATTATAAAGATGAGGCGGTCCGGATCGCGGAATGGCTGCTTCACGAGACACCGCGTACCCGCGAGGAAGCATTTGAACATACGGTGACGGAAAATGCGGAATTCTCCGAGCAAGTATGGGCGGACACCATTTTCATGGCGGTGCTGTTCCTGGCGCGAACCGCTTCCCTTATCGGCAGCAGGGCCTACGCGGAGGAGGCACTGAAGCAAGTGCTGATTCATCTACGGTTACTGCAGGACCCGCAGACGGATGTGTTGTTCCACGGCTGGAACTGCGCTTCAGGCGACCATATGTCATCAGCGCGCTGGACGCGGGCGAATGCCTGGATTGCCGCAGGCGTGCCGATGATTGTGGAGGAAATTGGCGGACTGGTCGACGTTCCGGACGAACTGAAAGAGCGGTACGGCCGCTTGATGAACGGGCTGCTCGCTTTTCAGCAGCAGGACGGTTTATGGAGTACGGTGATGGATCATCCAGATTTTTATAGAGAAGTATCGGGCAGCGCGGGCATTGCCTATGGCCTTTTGAAAGCGGTGGACACACAGCTGCTGGAGGATGAAGAGGTTTATGCAATCCGGGCGGAGCGTGCGTTTAAGGCCATTGTGCCTTACATTACGGAAGACGGCATCGTAACGGGCGTATCCGGCGGAACCCCGGTGATGCCGTCGGTTCAGGCGTATCAGGATGATATTCCAACGTATCCGACTTTGTACGGGCAAGGCCTGGCACTGATGCTGCTCTCGAAAAACCTACAAAAGGAGCAAATCTCGCATGCGTAATGCAGAACTCTTGACATCGATTCAAGCAACGGAAAAAAACTACAATAGTGACGTAAAGCTGGTTCGCACCCCGCTGACGGCAACGTATCATACGGCGCTTAAGCCCGATAAGCATCCCTTCGTTTATGGGCTATATCCATCGACTGTTTTCGCTTACGAGCTATTGCAGTACGGTGGGGAGCTTTATGCGCGGAGAGCGGCGGACATCCTGGAGGTCATCGTATCGCGTCAGGACCAGGATCCTTCCCGTTCGACCTACGGCATATGGCCGTACTTCTATGAGGAATCACTGGATGAGATGGATCGGCCGGATTGGAATATGGCGGATTTTCACGGCAAGAAGCTGGTGCTGATTGTCAAAAATTATGGGGATCTGCTCCCGCCAGCGCTCGTCGACAAGCTTCGGGGCGCTGTGTATCACGCTTGTCGGGCGATCATGATTCGCAATGTCGGCCCGCACTACACGAACATTGCCATTATGGGGGCGCTCGTTACGCTGCTTGGCGGCGAGCTGTTGGAGAATGAAGAACTGCGCGCCTATGGCGAGCAGCGGCTAAGGAAGTTCCGTGATTACACCATGGCGATCGGCACATTCACGGAATATAACAGCCCTTGTTACACGCCGATTGCGATTGAAGAGCTGCACGCCATTTATACGGAGTCGAGCACGCCTGGCGCAGTCGCCGATGCCGAGCAACTGCTGGATTTGGCGTGGCATATGATTGCGAAGCACTACCATCCCGCAACGGGGGCATGGGGCGGCCCGCACAGCCGAACTTACAGCACACAGCTGCGGCCGAATGAAAAAGATTTCCTGGGAAATGGGTTGAAATCGGATCCGGCTTATATTCGTTGCCCTGAGAAGTACCACGATTTGTTCCGTTCGACGGACGAGCGGTATTATTCCGAACCGACGCTGATGGCGGAGGAAGCGGGCTTCCAGAACTACGCGACGACATACCAAAATGAGCGGCTGACGCTCGGCAGCTATACGTCGGGAAGCATGTGGAATCAGCGCCGCAATTTACTAGCGTATGTGGATGCTGGCAGCGGGAAAAGTGTCTCGATCCAGCTGCAATTTCTGAAGGACGGCAAGGACTTCTGCTCGGCCATCTTCACCGGAGTGCAGTCGCGCAAGCAGGTGCTGTTCAGCTTTAACCTTGCGACGGATAACGGCGGATGGCACCAGGACCTGGACATCATTAACGGCAGGTTCAGGGCCCAAGACTTGCGAATCCGGCTTCAACTTGGCGGGGATGCATCGGGTCTGGAACTGTCGGCGGCGCAGACGGGCACTCGTTTTGTGACCCTGATCGGGGAAACGGCGCTTCAGGTGGATGCGGTGCTGGACCGCTCGGATTACGGCGCGCTCCAGCTCGAGCAGGCGCGAGACGAGGCGGGGCTTAGCCTCGATTACGTCATCGCAACGGGTGAGGAGCGGGATTTCGATTTCCACGCGCTGGAGAAAGCGGTCTGGGTGTTTGCCTTTTCGCTCGGTGAGGATCGTCCGCTGCCGACGGTCGACATTCAGACAAGCGGTGCGTGGGTCACAGCGTCGATCCGGACGGAGGATGGCGAGGCGTCTATTACGGTGCCGCAGGCACCGCGCAAGACCGGTGAGCTGTACCGGGAGAATCAGGTGCAACTGCCAGCGGTTCAACAGAGGCACATGGGGTGAAGCCTTGAGAAAAGCCTTCAATCTGCTTAGGCAGATTGGAGGCTTTTGCTATTTGGTCGGTAGGGAGGGGGGAAATGGAAAGGGAGCTTGTGTGGCAGGAGTAACCAGAGAATAATGGCAGAGTAGGTGGAGTAGGTGG
>NZ_RXHU01000041.1 GCF_003955665.1 Paenibacillus whitsoniae | reverse complement strand
GAGTAGAACGTTGCCAAGCGATTAAAAAGAGTTTTTTTGGAAGAAATTCCAGAAAGACTCTTTTTTTGTTGTTTGTACAATGTTGTGATATTAACCATACTATCCCTTGAAGGAGGGATTTGCATGGTGAAAAGCAGCAGTTATATACGTAACGGCAAATGGATTTGTCTCTTGAGCGCGCTTCTAGCGGGTGGCTGCGCAACAAGAACGGATACAATGAAAGATGACCTTAATCCGCGCTTGGCGATGCCTCCAACTGAGCACATGGAGACGAAGCCCGGCACACATACGCAAGCAATTACACCAAGCAGCAAGGCTGCCCCGAATGACGTCAAGTTATCAGCTCAACAAACCATACATGAACCGGTTAAAGGGATCTATGTGTCGGCCTGGTCAGCGGTAGGCAGTAAATTTGAGCAGCTGATTGACCTGGTGGATCGAACCGATCTCAATGCTATGGTGATCGATGTGAAGAACGATTCCGGACAGATCACCTACCCCTCCAAAGTTGCAATGGTGAACGAGATTGGCGCGAACAGCCATGTGATTATACACGATTTGCAGGCCAAGCTGCAGCGATTAAAGCAAAAGCAAATTTATGCAATTGCACGCCTGGTTGTTTTTAAAGATCCGTATCTCAGTAAAAAGAAAAGCCAGTATGCCATGAAAACCCACGCGGGTGCAGTTTGGAAGGATAGAAAGGGCGTGGCTTGGGTAGACCCTTTTCAAAAGGAAGTATGGGAGTACAATTTGCAGATTGCGAATGAAGTCGCACAAATGGGCTTTGACGAAATTCAGTTTGATTATGTGCGTTTTCCGGAAAATGTGAAGAGTGTCGATAGTGAGGTCAAGTTCAGCAATCCTGCCGGGCTGTCGAAGGCACAGAATATAGAGGCTTTTCTTCAGCAGGCGAGAGCGGAGTTAGGCAGTAAGGCGAAGCTGTCGGCGGATGTGTTTGGTCTAACGACGTCGTCGGAGCGTGATGTGGGAATTGGTCAGGACTGGAACCTGATTGCCAAGCAGGTTCATGTCATTTCACCGATGCTGTATCCTTCCCATTATTCGAGCGGCATGTATGGCGTAAAATATCCGGATCTGCAGCCATATGCGATCGTGCATCAGGCGATTCACGATGCAAATGGGAAGAATCAGCTTTTGAAGCAGGCGAATGTGCCTGTTGCGGAGATACGGCCGTGGTATCAGGATTTTACTGCAACATGGGTAAAGCCGCACAAAACGTACGGAGTCATCGATGTGAAGGAGCAGATTAAAGCAGCGAGGGAGCAGGGCGTGGAGCAGTTTTTACTGTGGAATCCAAGCAGTAATTACTCCTATCGTTAACGGAATCGTCATATTCAGCAGGATGCCCAGGCGTGTCTCTCTCCTTCCCTTGACACGAAAAATAGGCTTTTGTTAAGATTGCAATCATAACCAAGTGCTGTAATCAAAGCTGTCCGCGGATGGAGAGCTTTTAAGGAGGAAGAAGTGTTGTGAGGGAAGACAAGTTTGGCAAGGAAGGCTTAACGTTTGACGATGTGCTGCTAGTGCCTAGAAAGTCCGAGGTTTTCGGAAAAGAGATCGATGTTTCCACGGTTTTAGCGCCTAATGTGAAATTAAATATTCCTTTCATTAGTTCGGCTATGGATACTGTTACGGAATCCTCGCTCGCCATTGCAATGGCAAGAGAAGGTGGAATCGGCATTATTCATAAAAATATGTCCATTGAGCTTCAAGCGGAGCATGTGGATCGTGTAAAAAGATCGGAAAGCGGCGTCATCACGAACCCATTCTCGCTTACACCGGAGCATCATGTGTATGATGCGGAAGCACTCATGGCGAAATATCGCATCTCCGGAGTACCGATCGTTAATAGCGAGAATCGTCTGGTGGGCATTCTCACGAACCGGGATTTACGTTTTGTTCATGACTACTCGATTAAAATCAAAGAAGTGATGACGAAAGAAAATCTGGTAACAGCCCCAGTAGGCACGACGTTACAGCAAGCGGAAGGCATTCTGCAGCAGCACAAAATCGAGAAGCTGCCGCTCGTGGATGAGAATTTTGGGCTTAAAGGTCTCATCACGATTAAAGATATTGAAAAAGCGATCCAGTTTCCGAACTCCGCGAAGGATGCGCAAGGTCGTCTGCTCGTCGGCGCGGCGGTGGGCGTGTCCAAAGATGTGATGGAAAGAGCCGCGGCATTGGTGAAAGCCGGTATCGACGTTATCGTCGTAGACTCTGCGCACGGGCACCACATCAACATCTCGGAAACGGTGAAAAAGATTCGCGCAACGTACCCAGAGCTGCCGATTATCGCCGGCAACGTCGCGACAGGCGACGGTACGCGGGATCTGATCAAGGCAGGCGCCTCGATGGTGAAGGTCGGGATCGGACCAGGGTCGATTTGTACGACACGCGTTATCGCGGGCATTGGTGTGCCGCAAATTACGGCGATCTATGATTGCGCACAAGCTGCGGCAGAATTCGGTGTACCGATTATTGCCGACGGCGGCATCAAGTACTCCGGCGACGTGGTCAAAGCGATCGCGGCGGGCGCTAGCGCGGTGATGATCGGCAGTCTTTTTGCTGGAACGGATGAGAGTCCGGGTGAGTCGGAGATTTTCCAAGGACGGAAGTTCAAGGTGTACCGCGGGATGGGTTCGCTTGGCGCTATGAAAGAAGGCAGCAAGGATCGCTATTTCCAGGAGAACGAGAGCAAGCTTGTTCCCGAGGGCATTGAAGGCCGCGTTGCCTACAAAGGGCCTTTGGCCGATACGGTTTATCAGCTTGTGGGCGGACTGCGTTCGGGCATGGGCTACTGCGGTGCTCGCAACATCCAGGAGCTGATTCACGATACCCAGTTTATCCGGATTACGGGCGCAGGTTTGAAAGAAAGCCATCCGCACGACATCCAGATTACGAAGGAAGCACCAAACTACTCGTTGTAGCTGTCAAGAAAACGACAAAAATTGGAGATGTGGGGATTGAACCCACGTCTTCTTTTTTTTGTCTAATGGGGTGTGTTACAATATAACGTGTCTTATAGGAATTCATACATTGATTAGGAGAGTGAAGTTGTGAGAGGGTTTCGTTTTACAAGGAAAAAGGTTGCATTGGCATTAGGCATTAGTTTGATCGCTCAATCCTTACTTTTACATATACAACCTACCTACGCAGCAGGGACGCCATCCCCTACGCCGAAAGCGGGGGCAACGGCTACGACGCCTCCAGCGACAGGCGCGACGACGGCTCCTGCGGCGAATGAGCCGCAGCTCAATGCGAAGTCGGGCATCGTGATGGAAGCGAGCACAGGGGCTGTGCTGTATCAGTTTAACGCCGATGAGGCTTATCCGCCTGCGAGTATGGCGAAGATGATGACGGAGTATCTGGCGCTGGAAAGCATTAAGGAAGGCAAATTTACGTGGGATTCCAAAATCACGGCCAGTAAAAATGCAGCCGATGTCATCGGTTCCGGCCAATTGATTGCTGAGAACGAGACGCTGACGTTCAAGCAGATGTTCAGCGCGATGTCGATTTATTCGGCGAATGATGCTTCGGTTGCTTTTGCTGAGACGCTTGGCGGGACGGAAGAGAATTTCGCGAAAATGATGAATGACAAGGCGAAGCAACTTGGCATGTCGGACAAGGCGCATTTTATTAGTGCGACGGGTTTGTCCAGAGCCGATTTGAAGAACCCACCGGCTTCCATCGAAGGCGAGACGAAAATGACGGCGCGCGATGCGGCGATCCTGGCTTATAACATTTTGAAGGATCATAAGGAAATTCTCGATTTCACGAAAATCCCTTCGCAGACGCTGAGACCGACGGATAAAACGCCGATGATCAACTGGAACTGGATGCTGGAGGGCAACGCTTCGAATGTGAACTTCAAGAAGTACTCTTATCCAGGGTTGGATGGCTTGAAAACCGGTTCAACGGATGATGCGGGCTACTGCTTCACGGGTACTGCAGAACGGAACGGCATGCGCTTAATTACGGTCGTCATGGGAACGAAGACGGAGCCGGAGCGTTTTAATGAGACGAGGAAGCTGTTGGACTATGGTTTTAATAATTTTGAGATGAAGCCATTCCTTTCGGCGAACCAAGAAATAGATTCCTTGAAAAAGGTGAACATTAAGAAGGGCGTACAAACGGAAGTCGGACTTGTGGTCAAAGAAGGGCTGACGTTCATCGCGAAAAAAGGTGCGAAAGACAGTGACTTCCAAATTACGGCGGCACCGCTGGATGAGACGAAGCTGGTTGCTCCGATCAAGCAGGGCGACGTGCTCGGCAAGGCGAAGGTGACGTACAATGGCCAGGAAAAAACGGTCGATCTGATCGCGAGCGGCGATGTGGAGAAAGGCAGCTGGATTCGCCTCTTGTTCCGCTCCTTGAAAAACTTCGTCAGCGATATGTTCAGCGGTATCAAAGGCGGCTCCTAGAGCCATAAATGGGTTGTATATTACCCCTCCTTCATGTAAAATTATTGTTTAGAAGTTTATATCGAATCGTGTAGGCAACTGTGCGAATTTTGGGATACAGGTATAGGAGGAAATCAAGAATGGAAACAGGAACATCCCGTGTTAAAACTGGTATGGCCGAAATGCAAAAAGGCGGCGTCATCATGGACGTCATGAATGCCGAACAAGCACAAATCGCAGAAGCTGCAGGGGCATCTGCCGTTATGGCGCTGGAGCGCGTACCTGCTGACATTCGTGCGGCTGGCGGCGTATCCCGTATGGCTGACCCAACAATCGTGGAAGCTGTTATGAAAGTCGTATCCATTCCGGTTATGGCGAAAGCAAGAATTGGTCATTTCGTTGAAGCTAAAGTGCTGGAGTCACTTGGCGTTGACTATATTGATGAGAGCGAAGTTTTGACGCCTGCGGACGAGGTGTTCCACATCAACAAACGTGAGTTCACAGTTCCTTTTGTGTGCGGCGCGCGTGATCTGGGCGAGGCGCTTCGCCGTATTGGTGAAGGGGCATCCATGCTGCGTACCAAAGGCGAGCCGGGAACAGGCAACATTGTGGAAGCAGTTCGCCACATGCGCATGATTCAAGGCCAGATCCGCAAAGTACAAGGTCTGTCTCTGGACGAGCTGATGTTTGAAGCCAAAACGCTTGGCGCTCCATACGAGCTGCTCTTGCACGTGCACAAAACAGGCAAGCTGCCTGTCGTTAACTTTGCAGCTGGCGGCGTAGCAACACCTGCTGACGCAGCATTGATGATGCATTTGGGCGCAGATGGCGTATTCGTTGGTTCCGGTATCTTCAAGTCGGATAACCCTGAGAAGTTCGCGAAAGCGATCGTAGAGGCGACAACGCACTACACGGATTATAAATTGATCGCGGAAATTTCCAAAGACCTCGGCACGCCGATGAAGGGGATCGAAATTTCCCAATTGCAAGCGTCCGAGCGTATGCAGGAGCGCGGCTGGTAATGACAAAGATCGGGGTTCTCGCACTGCAAGGCGCTGTAGCTGAGCATATTCGCGGGATTGAACAAGCCGGCGCGGAAGGCGTCGTGGTTAAACGCACGGAGCAGCTGGCCGAGCTGGATGGCATCATCCTGCCCGGCGGCGAGAGCACGACAATCGGAAAGTTGATGCGCACATACGGCTTTATCGACACGTTGCGCGCGTTCTCCGCGGCGGGCAAGCCGATTTTCGGCACGTGCGCCGGGCTGATTGTCATTGCGAAGGAGATCACCGGACAACCGGAAGCTCACCTGGAGCTGATGGACATTACGGTGGCTCGCAACGCATTCGGTCGCCAGCGCGAAAGCTTCGAGACGGATCTGCCGATCAAAGGCATCGACGAGAACGTTCGCGCTGTGTTTATCCGGGCACCGCTGATCGAGAAGGTCGGGCCGGGGGTTGACGTATTGGCGACATTTAACGGCCAAATCGTGGCGGCTCAGCAAGGGCATCTCCTTGCGGCGTCGTTCCATCCGGAGTTGACGGACGATTTCCGGATGCACAGCTACTTTTTAGATATGGTAAAAAAAAGTCAAGCATAACGAAGGGACAAGCACCTGGAGCTGCCGAATTGCGTTCGGAAGCGGGTGCTTGCTTCCATATCCAAACCATTTTGCGCTAACGGAGGAATCTCCTTGTTTGATGTAAAGTTACTTCGAAGTGATTTAGCAGCTGTGCAAGCTGCCATGCAAAACCGCGGCAAACAGATCGAGGAGCTGAACGGCTTCACGGCACTGGATGTGAAACGCAGAGAGCTTTTGCAAGAGACTGAGCAACTCAAGAATCGGCGCAATACCGTTTCCCAAGAGGTTGCGGTGCGCAAGCGTTCCGGCGAGAATGCGGACGAGCTGATTCAAGAGATGAAAGTCGTCGGCGATCGCATTAAAGAGCTGGACGATGAAATTCGCGTGCTGGACGAATCCCTACAGCAAGTGCTGTTAGCGATTCCAAATATGCCGCATGCGAGTGTGCCGGTAGGTTTATCCGAAGAAGAGAACGTGGAAATTCGCCGTGTTGGCGAGGTGCCGACCTTTGATTTTGAAGTGAAGCCGCACTGGGAAGTGGCACAGGAGCTGGGTATTCTGGATTTTGAAGCCGCAGGGAAGGTAACCGGCTCGCGCTTCGTATTCTACAAAGGACTAGGCGCAAGACTGGAGCGGGCGCTGATTAATTTCATGATGGACCTGCATAGCGACGAGCATGGCTATGAAGAAATGCTGCCGCCCTACATCGTGAACCGCGACAGCTTGACGGGAACAGGTCAGCTTCCGAAGTTTGAGGAAGATGTATTCAAGGTGGCAAACTCGGAATATTTCCTGATTCCGACGGCGGAAGTGCCGGTGACGAATTATCATCGGGACGATATTTTGACAAGCGAGCAGCTGCCTGTGAATTTCGTGGCATTCAGCGCGTGCTTCCGCTCGGAAGCGGGCTCGGCTGGCCGCGATACGCGCGGTCTCATTCGTCAGCATCAATTCAACAAAGTTGAGCTGGTGAAAATTGTGAAGCCGGAAGAATCGTACGATGAATTGGAAAAGCTTACAGCGAACGCGGAGCGCGTACTTCAGCTGCTGCAGCTGCCGTATCGTGTGCTTTCGCTGTGCACGGGGGATATTGGCTTCTCGTCGGCCAAAACGTACGATTTGGAAGTCTGGCTGCCTAATAGCGGTGCATACCGCGAAATTTCCAGCTGCTCGAACTTCGAGGATTTCCAAGCGCGTCGCGCGAACATCCGCTTCCGACGCGATGCGAAAGCGAAGCCGGAGTTCGTTCACACGCTCAATGGTTCTGGTCTTGCTTTGGGCCGTACCGTGGCTGCGATCCTCGAGAACTATCAGCAGGCTGACGGTTCGATTCGCGTGCCGGACGTACTGGTTCCGTACATGAACAACGTGAAAGTGATCACGAAAAAATAGCACTTGCTTCCGATATCGGAACTATGCTACAATGCATTTTGTCACTGCACTAGGCTGTCTCCTAATCGGAGGCGGCTATCGTGGAGAGGTGGTCGAGTGGTTTAAGGCAGCGGTCTTGAAAACCGCCGAGGTCGTGAGGTCTCCGTGGGTTCGAATCCCACCCTCTCCGTATAATAGCAGTAACAAAGACAAACGCACTGAACTGTTGGACAAACGGTTTGGTGCGTTTTTATATTTGGAACTGTTGACCCAACTGAAGGCGCCAAAGCGCCCTCCTTCCGCGATGTCGCGGCAGGCAGCTAACTATGCCCAGTCCGTTCAATGGGCGGCGGAGAACGGCATTACCAGCAGCGTGAGCGCTGATGAGTTCGCCCCTGCCGCGAAAATGCTCTGTGTGCTGATGCACACTTTCAGCCCAGATAAGCATGGCTTCAACACCCCTTCACGCCTTAGGGTGAAGGGGCTTTTGTTGTTTTTTGACATGGATAAAAGACGGGTGGCTTCCGCATTTTAAACTTGTGGAGGTGTTACTCATGAGCAATTGGGATAAACCAAGCGTTGACCAACCTGAATTAGTACAAAGCTGGAGCAGCGTGATGCCTACCGTGCTGCATCCTGCGGATGAAGCCCGTGTCTGGGCGGATGAGGGCGATGCGGACGCGTTACGGGTCCACATTCAAGCGGCTGGGCATACCGGGTATTCGTTTGATTTTAAGGTGACGTATCAGGATGCCAGAGAGGTGAATGTGGAGCTGGTCGACGTGCAGCAAGGAATTACGCATATCGATGAACGTACGGAAATCGTGCAAAATCTCGTGGACGATTATGTTCGTCACATTCATGAATGCGCGCAAACGCTCAAGTCGATCACCAACGCCTAAACGGAGGAGGAATCACGGATGACGAAGCAAAAAGGGCCTGATAAAAACCTGCAAAACGTTGCTAAGGATTTGGAAGCGGGTGCGGTGAACGCCCACAATGCGCAGCAAGTTCAGCAGCAGACGAATGATCACAGACACCAAGATGCACTGAATCATCAAGGCTGAGGGGGAGGAATCCATTCATGTCGAAACCAGATACGTATGCCGTTGACGGCCAATCGAACAACCGCAATTCGGGCAAAAGCAGAAGCAACCACGGCAATCAAGAGCCGTTATCCGGCTCCAAAAAGGTGAAAAACCGCAACCACAGCGGCCATACCCCCGCAGAAGGCCACGGTCACGGCGGCTAAGGCAGCACAAAAAATTTCTTAATTATTTTTTTGAAAACCATGTTTAAAACCCGCGCAGGCGGACATACTAATTCTTGTCGGTGAGCAGAGAGGTGTGGTTCCGTTGGAGCATCAAGCGAAAATAGAACAACCGTTGCTTAGAGGACTTTTCTACCTGTTATAATCAGGCTGGAGGGCGATGTGCTAAAGACACTTACCGTGTTTTATACGCAGATTTACCAAAGGTTTACGTGTAACATGGTTTAAGAAATTCATCAACGCCGACGAAAAAAGAACCCGAAAGGGTTCTTTTTTTCATGTCTATTCTATTTTGTCATGGTTGGAAAGAGCAGTCTTATTCCGAGCCATGAACAACCAGATGCCGCCACCAATCAACAGAATTGCCACGATTAGCGTCTGGCTGAAATTCGTGATGAAATACATATAAGTCTGCGTAGAAGGGACGAACCGGACTAAGAATTGCATGACAAAATCGCGAAATATATAGTAAACGCCGAGCAGCACCAGCACAAATCCGATCGGCCGCTGATAATTCGTCCAGTTGTTGACGAGCGGCTTGTCGACGAGTGTGCCGTTTTCGTATTTTCCAATGCTTTGCAAGGCATCAAAGAAACTGAAGAACCACAGAATCGGAATCAGAAACAGAAATAACGACAGGCGCAGCACATCCAGAATGTAGATCGTGAACAGAAACAAGGCCATGAGCTGAATACCGCGCTTGGTCATGGAGAGGTAAAGGTGCGCCGCGCCGGGGAAAATCGCGATAATGGTGGCGAGTGTGCGATTTTTATGGTTAGCATCGTCCCGGTAAAAATCCTCAAAGAGACTGCGGTCGATGAGTTCTAACCCGGCCCTTTTCCGATCAAGTTGTTTGAGCGCGTCAAATAAGGTGTAGAACCAAAGCACCGGCATAGCTAAAAGAAAGACGAGAAAGCTGTCGTTATGTGTCAACGCCATGAGGAAGAAGACCAGGATCGCGACGCCGAAAAAAGAGACCATCGCGGTCAGCCCGCGGTGCATCAGGCCTAGCCGATAATGCCCCGCGCCCGGGATCAAGGACAGCAGCAAAATGTTGGTGCGATCCTGCTGCTCAGCAAAGGCTGGCGCATAGGGGTTCTGCTGCTCCCAAGCCGGCATGTCGGGGACTGGGCCGTAAGGTGCGAAGCCGGTTGCTTCCGGAGGAGGGGGGTAAGGGTAACTGGCGTTTGTTGGCTGACGCAGGAGATAAGCGATCATCTCTATGAAGCTGATAAGCCATGTCAGCCCTGAAATAGCGAGAAGAAGAAGAAAAACCTCCTCTGGGCGCCCATGCGTAAGAACCAGCCCGGCAAAAAGCAGAAATAACGGGCCATAAAAGAAAAGGCAATAGATTGCGGCGCGCCCGAACCGATTCACATACAGTTGGCCGGCACCAGGGATAAAAGACAGCAAAAAGGCAACGAGATTGCTTTTGGTCGAAATAGGCATTACGGTTGTGAACCTCCTTGGCGGTTGTCGGTGTTATGCAAGGTATCCAGCCATTGGAACGTTCGGTCGACAAGTTGGCTGGAGAGAGGTGGTCCGCTATACTGGCCGGCAGGCCGCGGCTGAGAAGCGGGATGGGCCGCCCCGATGGAGCCAAGCTCCTGCGCCAGCCCATGGAAGAAGCCGGACGCTACCAGTACGAGCGTCGCGGCGGCAGCGATGCCGTAGTGGAGCAGGGTGGACCGGTACCAGCTCCGTTTCGTTCCCGTCGTGCGGGCGAGAATATCGGATAGGTATGCTTGCGGGTCAGCGGGCTCAAGCACCGGCAGCTCCTCAGTCTGCTCGATACAGGCCATATACAGCAGCAAGCATGCTTCACAGCGATACAGATGCTGCTCCATGGCGGCTCGCTGGCTAGCGGGAAGGGTATCGGTGACATACTGTCGCCAGGCCGTCTCCTCAAAATGATCATGTTCATGCCATGGGGCTGTCATTGAAAATCTTCCTCCTTCCAGTGCTGCCTCAGCCATTGTTTGGCTCTGTACAGCTTGGATTCTACCGTCTTGACTGCGATGCCCTGCATCTCTGCAATATCTTGATACGATTGATGATGAATATAAAAGGCAATGAGTACATCCTGATAATTGTCCGGAATTTGATGGAGCTTGCGACGGACAAGCTCGGCGGTCTCTTTTAGCATCACTTCATGTTCGATGTCTACTTCGGCCAGGGAAGCGCCCAGCGGGAGATGTGTTTGCGGTTCCTCCACGATGTCTTCCTGCCGCCGGCTTGCCGAACGCTTAAAATCAATGGCTCGGTTCACCGCGATGCGGGTGATCCAGGTTTTGAGTCCTCGGTTTTCATATTGCGGGAGTGAGAAGTAAATACGAGTCCACACGTCCTGCGAGAGATCTTCCGCATCCTTCTTATGACGAACGACCGCATAAATCGTCTGGTAAATATACGTGCCGTAAGCCGCCACCAGCTCGCGGAAGGCCAATTCGTCGCCATGCCGGATGCGTTCTATTAGTTGGTGCTCCTCAATACGCTTCTCCTCCTCTCCATATGAATAGACGAAGCGGGACTGCCCGGCCCCTGCACCTCAAAATAAAAAAAGCAGATCCGTCTGGATCCGCTCCGGTTTGCAGCTTGCAGTGCCTTCCCTGCGGGGGAAGGCTTATTTGGCGATCGTCGTGCCGCCGCTCGTCGATTGCGATCGGGTTCGGCTGCTGCGCACGAACCATTGGGTCAGACCGCCGCTGACCACCCCGAGGACGCCCAAGACGAGGAAGCCTTCGTTCAGCGAGAACCAATCCCCGATGATGCCCATGAGCACGGGCCCCGCGAACATGCCCAGGCCGTAGATGGCCTGGAAAAAGCCCATGGCGGTTGCGCGCTTATCCGTCGGCATATGCTTGATGCTCATGCCCATGAGCAGCGTGAAGGACAGGCCGCGGCCGAAGCCGGCGAGCGCTTGCGTAATCATCAGCAGCCAAAGCTGATGTATGAACGGCACCGTGAAGGTGAAGACGCCCATGAGCAGGAAGCCTGCGACGACCAAGCGCTTCTCGCCGTATTTGGTCGACCAGCGGCGGCCGCTGAATAAGGAAGCGATCGCCACTGGCACGTTCGCGAACAACGAAAGCAGCGAGAGGGCGAACTTGTCTGCGCCGAGCTCTGTCGCGTACACCGGCGTGAAGCCGAATACGGTTGCGAAGAGCAGCACCTGCGACAGGATCGCCAACAAGGAGACGAACAGCAGGGTGCGGTCCGTAGCGACCTCGCCGATGCCGCGCAGTGTGATGCGCGGGGCGTCGGCTTCCACTTTTTCAATGAGGAAAAAGGAACCGACCATCCCGAGCACCCCCATTATCGCGCCGAGAATGAATACAGCTTCCCAGCCGAGCCCATCGGCTGCCCAACCCGCCGCCAGAATCCCGAAGACTTGGCCTAGGGAGTTGAAGAAAGAGATCGTGCCGATCGCCTTCGTGGACTCCTCGTGCTTGTAGTAGCTGGTGAACAGCACCGTGAAGTCAACCCATGTGGCCGCTGCGGCGCCAGCCAGCGCACGGAGAATCAGGATCCACGTAAAATCCTTCGTGAACCATAGGCCCAGCCCCGTAATCGCGGTAAAGAGGAGCCCAAAGGTGATGAAGAGCCTTCTTTTATGAAACCGATCCGACATAATACCGACCGGTATGCGCAGCAGCATTTGGGAAATTCCGTACATGCCGACAACCCAGCCTGCCATCTGGTGGCTGCCGCCGAGATATTCGGTGTAGGGGGCCATGATCGGAACGCTCGTATACATCGACATCCAGAAGAGCATCGTGACCGCGCAAAACAAAGGGATGCGATAGGGAGATGATTGTAAGAAGGACATGCTGGTAGAGCTCCTTTCTGTTGCTGAGTGAGCGGCTTATCGGGTGACCTGTTACGGTCTCTTTTTTTAATTCTACCGTGAATCCGGTTTCCTCGCTAGGGAGAGAACAAATTCCCCTTAACGTCTTCTTGTCTGTTAAAGATAGCTTTTTAATGAATAAGCCTATATTCAGGGAGGAATTTTGGCTGAAATTGTCGAATTTTATCGTATTCATTGTTATTTTATTGTACAAACAAGAAAGGGTGTACAGCATGAAAATCCGTTCCAAGTTATTCGTAAGTTTCGCCTCTTTGATCATTCTTCTGCTCGGACTCTCGATGTTCACCTATGACCATATCAAGAAAACCGGAGATGCTTACCAAGAGATGATGGGGGATCTGGACCTCAGCGCCGACTTTGCCCAAATTCAATATCGGCTTACCGGCATGTCCAACGACGAAAGGGCTTATTTAATCACGAAAGACGGACAATATCCGACTGAAATCGCGCAAAAGCGGGCAATCGTCGCCGATCTGATTGCGGCTATTGAAGCGCATCCTTCCTTGAATGACACGGATAAGGGGCGCTTAGCTGAGTTCAAACAGCTTTATGATGCTTACGCGAAAGCGAGTGACCAAGTGCTGGCAGCTATGAAAAGAGGGAGCACCGCAGACGCGCAGGCTATTCATTTTGGTGACGAGCGAACCGTGCGCAAGCAAGTTGAGACGCTCGTCTCCGACATGATCGCAAGCTTCTCCTCCGAGCTGGACGGAGATAAAGCTGACCGGAAAGCAGAGCAGGACAACGAACTGCTGCTGATGATCCTCATTTGTACGGTGAGTATCATCGTTGCCATTGTTATTGGGCTGCTGCTCTCCCGCTCGATCACGCGGCCGCTCGCTGCGGCAGACCGTCAAATGAAAGAAATCGCCGACGGGCATGGCGATCTTAGCCGTGAACTGAAGGCGGATGCCAAGGATGAAATTGCCGACCTTGCGCGCACCTTTAACCGGATGATTGCTAATTTGCGCGGCATTCTATCTCAAGCACAAGATACGGTGTTCCAGGTCGCTTCGTCCGCGGAGCAGCTGACGGCGAGTGCGGAACAGACGACGCGCGTCACGGAGCAGATCGTCGAGTCGACGCAGACAATTCTGCTAAGTATAGAGGATCAACAGCGGCACGTTTCTAGTACGGTACAGTCCATGCATGACATGGCGGGCGGTATCCGGGACATGTCGGGTGCAAGTGAGGAGATCTCCACACTCGCCCATTCCGCCTCGGAGGCGACGCGCCAGGGTGCGGCAGCGGTGCGTGACATTGTCGAGGACATGCAGCATATCCAAACGTCCGTGGAATCGGCGGCAGCCGTCATTCAAACGTTGGGCGACCGTTCGCAGCAAATTGGCGGCATTACCGGCATGATCGCGGATTTGGCCAACCGCACGAATTTGCTTTCCCTGAACGCGGCTATCGAAGCTGCACGTGCGGGGGAGCATGGCAAAGGATTCGCTGTCGTCGCTCAAGAAATCCGCAAGCTGGCCGAGCAGTCGGAGCGCTCCTCTCAGCAAATCGCCGAACTCATCGCCGAGATCGTCGAAGGGATGGCGCATGCGGTTCATGCGATGGATGAGGGTAAGCACAAGACCGCGATCGGACTGCACAAAGCAGAGACGGCGGACAAGGCATTCTCCGATCTGGCTGCCCACGTCGACTCGGTGTCCGATCAGATCGAGCGGACATCGGCTACCACGATCGAGCTGGCCGCTTCGAGCCAGCACATCGTCGAACTGACGGAAGCGGCCGACGCCTCGACGAATCAAGTCGCTGCGGCCTGCCAGAACAACTCAGCCGCCACGGAAGAGCAACTGGCCGCAATGGAGCAAATTTCCTCATCCGCGCACGCGTTGTCCGCTCTCGCAGAAGATTTGCACGGGGTGCTATCGAAGTTTAAACTGCGTTGATTTATGTACAATCGCCTTCCTCTCTCGATGTGAGGAGGGCGTTTTTTTATAAATGGGCTTGAAAACAAAAAAGAACCGCATCTTGCTGCGGTTCTTGATCTTATACGTTGGCGCGCCCGATACGATTCGAACGTACGACCTACAGTTTAGGAAACTGTTGCTCTATCCTGCTGAGCTACGGGCGCATAGCACCATTTATGATAGCATGAAGCCTTGTGTGGTGCAATGTTTTTGGTTGCAGAAGGAGCGATCGCCCTAAGTAACGTTCAGTTCATTCAACAATGGTTTTCTTTCAAAGCAGCTTCCATGGACTGTTGCAATTTACTTAAGTATTCATCAAAGCCGCTGGAATGTGAAGTAACACTAGCATTATAAGTATTTACAGCCTCTAGCATCTGCGCATTGTAGTTAGCTGTAATTTGCTGACATGCCGGTCCGATACCTGTGCCAACGGTGGGTTGAGGAGGTGTCGGTTGGGGGCGGTTGGGCGCAGCCAGGTCAATGGCTGAATTATTGGGCTGGAAACGCCAACGTCGGATAAAGTCATACTCAGACAGTTTCTTCTGATGAAACTGTTCGGCATCCAATCGTTTCAAGGCGGTAATCCCAAATACTTGATGATTATGGACGGTTTCAACAATCAGTTCTTCTACTGGTGAATTCACGACAAATTGAGATAAAGCGATGATATGATCGTTATCGGTATTGGAATCGCCTGCTTGCTCAAGCTCGACTTTTACATAAGGGCCGTATGCATTGTAGATGAGTTGAATGTTTTTGGCTGCGTAGGCTTTAGCTTGTTCATTTAAAGCAGGAATTGTCGCAGCAAAATCCTCTACTTTATTCGGAAACGATACATCGACCGCGTATTTGTCAGGGTCCCAAGTAACGGATGCACCGGTTTGTTTCAACAAATAAAGCGGCACAAGCGTACGGCCGTCTTGGATAACGCCGGGCACGTCTTCGACCTGCAATTCCTTGCCTCCGAAGAGCACTTTCACGATGGGATTCCCCGCATAATCGCCATTCAGGCTGGCAGCCTTAACCGCACCTGCAAAACAAAGCAACAGAGCAGCTGTTCCGATGAGTAATTTCTTTTTATCCAAATAGCATCAGTCCTCCGCTCTCTTGGCTAGCTACACTTTCCCTCTCAACTTGCGAAAAAACTGCGTCAACATCGCCGCGCACTCTTCCTGCAGCACGCCGCTGATCACATCAACGCGGTGGTTGAACCGCGACTCCTGCAGCAGGTTCATCAGCGTGCCTGCGCATCCCGCCTTAGGGTCGATCGTGCCGTAGATCACCTGCGGCACCCGCGCCTGCACGATCGCGCCCGCGCACATCGGACAAGGCTCCAGCGTCACGTACAGCTGGCAATCCAGCAGGCGCCAAGCACCCAGGTGCTCGCTGGCCTGTTTAATCGCGATCAGCTCCGCATGCGCCAATGGGTCAAGCGTTGTCTCCCGCAGATTATGGCCGCGGCCGATAATCTGGCCTTGGTGTACGACGACGGCGCCGATCGGCACTTCGCGGATCGCTTCCGCTTTCAGAGCTTCGGCTATTGCCTCCCGCATCCAGGGAATATGTTCGTTATTGTCATCCACAAGGGGACACCTCGCAATTTCAAAAATCGTTTATCCACATGTGCATAAAAATCGAACAAGCATTCGTTGTTAACAAGCTGTGGATAATCATGTGGATAACCTATTATCACTGTGGATATTTGTGCCATTCCCATTTTTACACTAAATGGAGGGGCGTTGCAAGGATTTTCCTTGAAAGATCGCAGCTCGCTCTCGTATAATGAAAGTAACCGCGGGCCTTAGAAGGCCCCACATTCGACAATTACATAACAGGTTCGACAACGGCAAACTTGCTGAAAGGCAAGGACGCAAAGCTAAGGGTCTAAGGTTCTGGAACAAGAACTATGGCAGCCTGGTTACCGAAAATCACTCTTTTTGATGAGGTAATGGGCTGCTCCGTGCATGGGAGCGGTCTTTTTTTGCTTAACGTAGGCAATTCCGCGTCCCTAACGCGATGTCTGACAAGAACAGAAATAGGAAGAGGTGTGGCGAGAAGTGTTACATAATCAAAGTGCTCTGAAACTGTACGGCAGCAAAGAGGGATATGACGCAGATGTATTAATTGACAGCAAAACGATGGTCGGCAAAGACGATTTCGTCGCCACAGGCGTCCTCACCTATGCACTGGGCGATATTATGGAAGTGGAGCTTCCGGAATACGATGTATTCCAGCTCGGGGATAAAGTCAAAATGGTCGTTTATTCCAAGTCAGGCCTTTTCGTCCTGCATACAACGGTAATCGCGAAGGAAGCGGGTTCGTTAATGGTGCTGAATCCGCCGGAAAATCGCCGGAAATTCACGGAGAAGCGTGAGCATGCGCGGGTGCAAGTTGGTTACTCCGGCAGGCTGATTGGATTGCAGGGGCGGGGTGCCCAACATCAATTGGAGAATCCGATCACGATTGAGATTAAGAATATTTCCATGAGCGGCATTGGATTCACGATACAAGATGCGCCGATGATCGATAAAATTATTCAAAAGCAGTCGCTGCTCGACGTGGAGCTCATTTTGGATTTTAATATGGCCTCTTCCATTGAGATCGTCCGAAAGGAATGGCTGGAGGAAGGCTTTTATTACGGCGCAAGCTTCACGAGCGTAGAGACGGAGCAGGCCAAGGCGCTGAGAGGCTTTATTTTACGCAAACAAATCGAAACGTATTTCATTCAAAAGCGGGATCTGGAATACCAAAAGGCGATGGAAAAGAAGGCCGCCGCCAGTCAATAGAATCGGCAGACAACCAAATCTCAAACGAACCCATAAGAGGCCCCCAATTACCAGGGAAGCCTTCTTTTGGGTTTTTGTTTGCGGGAAAGCGGGCTTTTTTTTGCGCACCAAGTACTATATAATAAGAAGGATGATCTTCAAACATTAAGGAGTTGTAATCAAATGGCTTTGAAAGCAGGAATCGTCGGTCTACCGAACGTAGGAAAATCGACATTGTTTAACGCAATTACACAAGCGGGTGCGGAGTCCGCGAACTATCCGTTTTGTACGATTGATCCGAACGTTGGGGTTGTTGAAGTACCGGACGAAAGATTGCAGAAGCTGGTTGAGTTGGTCGTGCCGAAAAGCATTGTTCCGACCGCATTTGAATTCGTGGACATCGCGGGTTTGGTGAAGGGCGCGAGCAAGGGCGAGGGGCTTGGCAATAAATTTTTGGCCCATATCCGGGAAGTAGACGCGATTGTGCATGTTGTGCGCTGCTTTGAGGATGATAATATTACACACGTCTCCGGAAAAGTCGATCCGATTGGCGACATCGAGACGATTAATCTGGAGCTGATCCTCGCGGATATTGAATCCGTGGAGAAGAAAATCGAGCGCTCGCGCAAAAACCTTAAAAGCGGGGACAAGAAAGTCGCGGCCGAAGTGGAATGCCTGGAACGCATCAAGGAAGTGCTGTACCAGGATAAACCGGCGCGCAGCGTTGACCTCAGCGACGACGAGAAGCTGATCATTCGCGATCTGCATTTGTTGACGATGAAGCCGGTGCTGTATGCGGCGAACGTGGGCGAGGATGAAGTGGCGAAAGCTGACGAGAATCCGTATGTGCAAAAGGTAAAAGAATTCGCGGAAGCAGAAAACAACGAAGTTGTTTCCATCAGTGCGAAGGTGGAATCCGAGATTGCTGAGCTCGAAGATGAAGAAAAAGCCATGTTCCTCGAAGAACTGGGACTCCAGGAGTCCGGCTTGAATAGATTGATTAAAGCAGCGTACCGCAAGCTGGGCTTGTATACGTATTTTACGGCGGGCGTTCAGGAAGTCAGAGCCTGGACGATTCGCAAGGGCATGAAGGCGCCACAGGCGGCTGGCGTGATTCACTCGGATTTTGAGCGGGGCTTCATCCGCGCGGAGGTTGTCGCTTACGACGATCTGATGGCGGCAGGCTCCATGAACGCGGCGAAGGAAAAAGGCCAAGTGCGTCTGGAAGGCAAAGACTATGTCGTGAACGACGGCGACGTCATGCATTTCCGTTTCAACGTGTAAAACGATAAAACCAGAAAGGAGAGATCCCTTATGTTGGATCGACTTCAAGCAATTGCAGACCGCTACGAGAAGCTTAGCGAGCTGTTGTGCGACCCGGATGTAACAAGCGATACGAAGAAATTAAGAGAGTACTCGAAGGAACAGTCCGATTTGCAGGAAGCCTACGACGCTTACAATGAATATAAGAGCGTGTCCGAACAGTTGGCAGACGCGAAAGCGATGCAGAACGAGAAGCTGGACGACGAAATGCGCGAAATGGTCAAAATGGAAATCGAGGAGCTCAGCGAGCAATCCGCTAATTTGGAAGAGCGGCTGCGCATCCTGATGATGCCGAAGGATCCGAACGACGACAAGAACGTCATCGTGGAGATTCGCGGCGCGGCGGGCGGCGATGAGGCGGCGCTGTTTGCCGGCGACTTATACCGCATGTACACGCGATATGCGGACAGCCAGGGCTGGAAAACGGAAATTTTGGATGCTTCCGTCAATGATTTGGGAGGCTTTAAAGAAATTATTTTCATGGTTACGGGCAAAGGCGCGTACAGCAAGCTCAAATATGAGAGCGGCGCGCACCGTGTGCAGCGGATTCCCGTGACGGAGTCCGGCGGCCGGATTCACACGTCCACGTCGACGGTTGTCGTCATGCCGGAAGTGGAAGAGGTTGAAGTTATTATTAACGATGCGGACATTCGTGTCGATACGTTCTGTTCCTCCGGTGCCGGCGGTCAGTCCGTTAATACGACGAAATCGGCGGTCCGTGTGACGCACGTGCCGACAGGTATTGTGGCGACGTGCCAGGACGGCAAATCGCAAAACTCGAACAAAGAGCAGGCGCTGCGCGTGCTGCGTGCGCGGATTTCCGACAAAATTCGCGAGGAAGAAGAAGCGAAATATTCGGGCGAGCGGAAGTCCAAGGTAGGTACCGGGGACCGTTCCGAACGGATACGTACGTACAACTTCCCGCAAAGCCGTGTGACCGATCACCGGATCGGCCTGACGCTGCACCGTTTGGAAACGGTGCTGAGCGGCGACATGGGCGAGATCGTATCCGCCCTGACGATCGCAGCGCAGTCCGATGCGCTGGAAAAAGGAGAGCAGGCGATGTGATGCCGACTGCGAGAACGATTCGAGAAGCCTATGTTCAGGCTTCTTCTTTTTTAGCGGGGCAGGGCGTGGCGGAGGCTCCGGCCTGCTCCGAGCTGCTGCTGCAACACCTGCTGGGCTGCAGCCGGACGGAGCTCCTGTTCCGCTGGCAGGAGCCTTTTCCGGAGGAGCTGGCAGCTACGTGGAGCCAGCTCATTGACAGGAAGGCCGCGGGCGAGCCTGTACAGTATATCCTCGGCGAGCAGGATTTTTACGGCCTTCCGTTTGAAGTTGGACCGGCCGTGCTGATCCCGCGGCCGGAAACCGAACTGCTCGTGGAGGCGGTGCTCCGCGAGGGCTCGCGCTTGTTCCCGCAAGGGGCGCCGCTCCTTGCGGATGTCGGCACCGGGAGCGGGATCATCCCGGTGACCATCGCGCACGCGCGCCCCGACTGGCGCGTGGCGGCGAGCGACATCTCCGCGGCAGCGCTGGAGATGGCTCAGTTGAATGCGCAGCGCCACGGGGTTGCTGCGCGTGTGGAGTGGCTCGAGGGCGACCTCCTCGAGCCGTACATTGCTCGCGGGCTCGCGCCGGATATGGTGGTGTCCAACCCACCCTATATTCCGGACGGCGACTTGCCCGCGCTGATGCCCGAAGTGCGGCTGTACGAGCCGCACACGGCGTTATTCGGCGGTGTCGAGGGACTCGACCTGTACCGCCGTTTGGTGGCGCAGCTGCCGCAGCTTCCGCGAATCCCGACCCTGGTCGGGTTTGAGGTGGGCATCCGGCAGGCGGAGGCCGTGGCGGCGATGCTGCGCGGCGTCGCCGAGTGGGAGGAGATCCGCTTTGTGCCGGATCTCCAGGGGATCGATCGCCACGTGATCGCGATCGGGCCGCGTTAGGCGGTCTGCGACAGCGGTTTTGCTTCACGCCGCCTGCTTTCTTGCTCCTTCCGCGTCTGGGGCGCAGTCCCTCAGCCACTACTGTCTATCGACCGGCCAACATGCTCGGCAAGACCTGTTAGGGCAACAAGCAGCTTCCCTGCAGCAGTCTCACTTCCACGCAGGAAGCCGCTTGTCCGCCTGGACTTGCTTAACCGCTATCGCCCACCGAATGTCTGATGCGCTCAGCGCGACCTTAGCACAACCAATCGATACCCCTCGACGTACTCGATCCAGCGCAAAAAGTCACTTGTCCGCAAGTAGCTGAAAGCTGTTGAAGCTGGGTGAAGTGAGGGGAGCGGATGTTTACCTGTATTTCCTGCAGCAAATTCGGCGGAAAGCACGGGGGTGGAGTCCAGAACCTGCATTTTGTACAGGTAAAACGCTGTCTTTTTCGAAAAACGCATCGAATCTGTGGGATTCGTGATTTTTTGATGTAGGTTTTACAGCTCTTTTTAAATTTTTGCACCTTTTGGGCGATTTACCTGTACTTTTTACAGTTTGTGGCCTGGGTGCCGCGAGCCGACGGTCCGACTCTATTAAAATTTTCATAGATTGCTAGGTTTAGCCCCCTCTTTTCTTGCCCATACTGGCTAGTAGACGGTAAGAGAAAGGGGCTTTCCTCATGGTCAAGAGAACAGAGCGCCAATCATTTAAGCACTTATTATTCGTGGCTTTTGCACTTATTGTAATGATGATGTGTTGGGAATCGAACCGTACAAATGCGGCGGTGGTGTCCCCTTTAATTCCGGAAGAGTCGATTCGTTTGCGCATTCTGGCGAACTCGGACTCGGCGCAGGATCAAGCGCTGAAAAGAGAGATTCGCGACGCGATTATCGCCCGCATGGAAGAATGGGTCGTAGGCCCGCATTCGCTGGAGGAAGCGCGCGCGGTCGTGCGGCAGCATTTGCCTGAGTTCGACGAGCTGGTCGGCCAAATGATTCAGGAGCGCGGCTACACATATACCCATTCGGTGGAGCTGGGGGTTGTCCCGTTCCCGACCAAAATGTACGGCAATGACATTTACCCCGCCGGCGATTACGAAGCCCTGCGCGTGGTGATCGGCTCCGGTGAAGGCCAGAACTGGTGGTGCGTGCTGTTCCCGCCGCTCTGTTTTGTGGATTCGGTATCCGGCGAAGCGATTGCCGCCTCGGCGGTCGTTGCCAAAACCGAAGGCAAGGACAAGCCGGCTGAAACGGCGCAAGCGGAGACGAAGGCGGCGAAGAACGAGAAGAGCGCGAAGGATGGCAGCGCCAAAGTTTCCCCTTCGCCATCCGCGAAAGCGGCGACGAAAGCCGCAGCTGCGGAGAAGGTGACCGCGGCTGCCGACACTAGCACGGACGCGCCAGAAAAGCCGCAAGTGAAGTTTTTTGTCTGGGAAGTGATTCAAAAAATCGCCTCCTGGTTCAGTTAAAATTAACGCGTAAGGATGACGACAATCGTGACTGTCTATTGGAAGATAGAAGAGGCTTCAGCCGCTGACTACCGCCAGGCGCTAATCGAAGCGGCGCGGCTGCTCCGCCAGGGGGAAACCGTTGCGTTTCCGACGGAAACGGTATACGGGCTTGGCGCCGACGCGACGAGCTCTGCGGCGGTGGAACGCATTTTTAAGGCCAAGGGTCGGCCTTCCGATAACCCTTTGATCGTCCATATTGCGGACGAAGACCAGCTCTCCGGGCTCGTCCAGGCAGACGCCCTGCAGGACGCGCATCGCGCGCTGATGCGGGCGTTCTGGCCCGGCCCGCTCACAATCGTGCTGCCTGTTCAGTCAGGCAGCATTTCGCCGTTGGTGACGGCCGGCCTCACCACGGTCGGGGTCCGCGTGCCGGATCACCCGGTCGCGCTTGAGCTGCTGCGCGAAGCGGGCGTGCCTGTGGCCGCGCCGAGCGCGAACAGCTCCGGCCGGCCCAGCCCGACGCTCGCTTCGCACGTGCGTGACGACCTCGACGGCCGCATTGGCGGCATCGTCGACGGGGGTCCTGCCGGCGTGGGCGTGGAGTCCACGGTCGTCCAGCTCGCTGACGGCGCCCTGTACGTCCTGCGCCCCGGCGGCGTGACGATGGAGCAGCTGCAGCGCGTGCTGCCGCTCATGCGCATCCATGCGGCGGCGCACGAAGAGGTGCGGGCGTCGGAAACGCCGCGCGCGCCGGGCATGAAGTATACGCATTACGCGCCGCAAGGGTACATGCATATTGTCAGCGGCGACGATCCGGCTGCGATAGCAGCTTGGCTACAGCAAGACATTGACGCAGCGAAGTCCCGGGGGGAGACGACGGGGATTTTAACCTTTTCCGAGCATGTGCCGCGTTACAGCGCCGATCTGGTGCTTGCCTGCGGCTCGCTCGCTGAGCCTGAATCGATTGCGCAGGCGCTCTATGCGGCGCTTCGTACATTTGATGAGCACGGCATCCGCTACATTGCCGCAGAAGGCTGCCCGGAGACGGGGATCGGCCAAGCCGTCATGAATCGGCTGCGCAAAGCGGCAGGACATCGGTTGGTGCAGGTGTAATTTTTACGAATGCGCCGATCTGACGAAGAAACAGCCAGCCTATGAAGGCAGCTGGACGTTAGCTCTATTTTGCCATGTTCACTCTGGCTACCCGCATGTCAACTAGCATGATTCCCAGTTTGTCCGCATATCTTGAGAAAGAATCGTGGACAAAGGGGACCTGTGCAATGCTCGTATCGGACATACAGTTAGGCGAAATCATGACGATCTGCATCATGGCGGTTGCACTGGGTCTTGATGCGTTCTCGTTAGGCATCGGCATCGGGATGAAAGGCATTCGCTTGCTGGATATATTGAAAATCAGCGTGATTATCGGTGTTTTCCACATCTTGATGCCCTTGATGGGGATTTTTATGGGCCAGTATGTGTCGCTGCTATTAGGCAACGTGGCGACGGCAGCCGGCGGCTGTCTGCTCATTATCCTCGGCGCGCATATGGTGTACAGTTCGGTTCGGGGCGAAGAGGCGGTTTCGTTTGACCATCGGACGATCGTGGGACTGACGGTGTTTGCGCTGAGTGTCAGTATCGATTCGTTCTCTGTCGGCGTGTCACTGGGGATGTTCTCGACGGATATTGCGCTGACCGTTCTAGTGTTCGGCTTCTTCGGCGGCTTGCTTTCGATTCTGGGGCTGCTGCTGGGTCGGCATGTGAGCGGGTGGATCGGCGAGTACGGTGAAGCGTTTGGCGGTCTGATTCTTCTGGCATTTGGGATCAAGTTTTTACTGTGATAAAATGTAGAGGTAGTTCATATGTTCAAAGCCGCAGGAAGGGGGATTTCAAGTTGCGAATTCTGTTTGTTTGTACGGGAAATACGTGCCGGAGCCCAATGGCTGAAGGCTTGATGCGTATGAAGGTACGCCAAGAGGGACTTGTGGCGGAAGTCCGGTCCGCAGGCGTATCGGCGATGACGGGGGGACCGATTTCCCGGCATAGCGCAGCGCTTTTACAGGAGGCGGGCTTTGAGGAAACAATCTCCTCGTTTGCAATTCAGTCCTCGGATATCGCGTGGGCGGATCTTGTGTTGACGATGACGAATGGACATAAACGGACGGTGATTCAGCGATTCCCGCATGCCGTGGATAAAACATTTACCCTCAAAGAATATGTAGAAGATAACACCGAAAACCTAGAGGCGATTGCGGAGCGGGAGCGGCTCATTTCCGAGCTGCAGATGAAGCAGGCGCTGTCGCAGGCGATTACGGAGGAAGAACGGGATCGCTTATACACCCTTGAGGATGCGATTCCGGATTACGATATTTCCGATCCGTTTGGCGGCTCTTTGTCCGATTACCAGACGACGGCGGCGGAAATCGAGGCATGCTTGGCCAAATTGGTCCGCAAGCTGAAGGAATCCTCGTAAATCTGGCGTGAAACGGGCGGTTTTGCCAGGAGGAAGAGGCTTTACAGCCCGCGCGGAATGCGATAAAATACGAGATATGTAGCAAGACTCAATGTAACTGGCGACGAGTGGGTGTAACCACAGTGGAGCATTGAGGTATACGGCCGGTCGCCTGGGCACAAGAGCAGCGCGCTTTTCTTAAGCGTGTTCGCTCTTTTTTCGTTTTTCGTGGACTTTTGGGCTATAATAGGATGGACGAATTCGAACAAGCAAAGGAGCGTTACGAACACATGAAAATTGCAATTGGCGCGGATCATGCAGGCTACCGTTTGAAAGATGTTATCATTCCTTTTATTGAATCCTTAGGCCACCAAGTGACGGATTACGGTTGCAGCTGCGCGGACTCCGTGGATTATCCCGATTATGCGCTGCAAGTTTGTCAGCAAGTCGTGAGCGGCGATGCGGACAAAGGGATTCTGATTTGCGGGACGGGCATCGGGATGTCGATTGCAGCCAACAAAGTGCCGGGCATTCGCTGCGCGCTGGTGCATGATCTGTTCTCGGCGAAAGCGACGCGTGAGCATAACGATACGAACGTGCTGGCGCTGGGCGAACGCGTGATCGGACCCGGTGTTGCCGAGGAAATCGTGAAGATTTGGCTGGAAACGGAATTTTCCCAAGGCGTACGCCACCAGAACCGGATTAACAAAGTGCAAAGCATTGAAGACCGTTTCACGGTACATCCCTAAGAAAGGGGACTCGCGATGACAGATACAGCCGGAATCCCTATCGCTGAGGCGCTGGAAGCGAACCTTCGGGAGCTTGTCCAGGTCGGGCAATTAAAGTCTGGTCACTTCTTGGTCGTGGGAACAAGTACGAGTGAAATTCTCGGCCATCGCATTGGCACGTCCGGGACGCTCGATGTGGCGAAGCCGATTTACGAAACGACGCAGCGCATTGCGGCCGAGTTCGGCTTGCATGTGGGGTATCAGTGCTGTGAGCATCTGAACCGTGCGATTGTGGTCGAGGCGGCGACGTTGGCGCACTATCCGCGGCTGGAGCCGGTATCGGTTATTCCCGTGCCGAAGGCTGGCGGGTCGATGGCGTCGTATGCGTATCGGCATTTTACCGAGCCGGTTGTGGTCGAGACGATTGAGGCGCACGCCGGGATCGATATCGGCAGCACGTTGATCGGCATGCATTTGCGAAGAGTTGCTGTGCCGGCAAGACCGCCTGTGCGTCACATCGGCCAGGCGTATGTCACAATGGCGTATACACGGCCGAAACTGATCGGCGGTGTGAGGGCGGTTTATACGGAAGAAGCCGCTAAAGCGTTATATCAACAAGCAGCACCTGACGCGGATTGTTAAGCAGTTATTATTTTTATGGGAGGAAATGAAAATGACGAACTTTTTGAGCAAGCAAGATCCGAAGATTGTAGAAGCGATGAACCTGGAGCTGGGCCGCCAACGCGACAAAATCGAGCTGATCGCCTCCGAGAACATCGTAAGCCAAGCGGTGCTTGAAGCGATGGGTACCGTGCTGACGAACAAATACGCAGAAGGCTATCCGGGCAAAAGATACTACGGCGGCTGCGAATACGTCGATATCGTCGAAGATATCGCTCGTGACCGCGCAAAAGAACTGTTCGGTGCCGAGCACGCGAACGTTCAACCTCACTCCGGCGCGCAAGCGAACATGGCGGTTTACCTGGCTGCGCTGAACGCGGGCGACACGGTCCTGGGTATGAACCTGGCGCATGGCGGTCACTTGACGCACGGCTCCCCGGTAAATGCTTCCGGTATCATCTATAACTTCGTTGCTTACGGCGTCAGCGAAAAAGATTTCCGCATCGATTACGACGATGTCCGCAAAGCGGCATTCAAACATAAGCCTCGCATGATCGTAGCAGGCGCAAGCGCATACCCGCGTACGATTGACTTCGAAGCGCTCGCTTCCATCGCGAACGATGTTGGCGCGCTGTTCTTCGTCGACATGGCGCATATCGCAGGCTTGGTTGCTGCGGGTCTTCACCCGAACCCAGTGCCGCACGCGCACTTTGTGACAACAACAACACACAAAACGCTTCGCGGTCCTCGCGGCGGTATGATCCTGACGCGCAAATCGTGGGCGGCAGCGATCGACAAGGCTGTATTCCCAGGTACGCAAGGCGGACCGTTGATGCATACGATCGCAGCGAAAGCTGTATCCTTCGGCGAAGCTCTGCAGCCTGATTTCAAAGTCTACGGTCAAAACGTGATCAACAACGCGCAAGCGCTGGCGAACGCTTTGATGGCAGAAGGCATCAACCTCGTGTCCGGCGGTACGGACAACCATTTGATGCTGGTTGACCTGCGCAACCTGAACATCACCGGTAAAGATGCTGAGCACGTATTGGACGAAGTGGGCATCACAGCGAACAAAAATGCGATTCCGTTCGATCCTACGAGCCCGTTCATCACAAGCGGCATCCGTTTGGGTACGCCTGCGGTAACATCCCGCGGCATGGACACGCAAGCGATGGAAACCATTGCGAAAGTCATCGCGATGACGTTGAAAAATCCAAAAGACGAAGCTACGCTCGAAAAAGCGCGCGGCCTCGTGAAAGACCTGACAGCGCAATATCCGCTGTACCCAGGTCTGACATACTAAGCAAGGCTGGAGCAGGAGGGAGACCTCCTGTTCTTTTTTTGTGCTTGTTGTTGGTGGGAGTGAGGGCGAGAAGCTCCCCTAGTTGATCCGTGCTCGAAGCGCGAGAGGCGTTTGCCTAGCAGCTCCTTTGAATGAACTGGAATTTCTCCAGTTGATTTTCGTGTTTTCGGCCGAATAGGGAGATGAACTGGAATTTCTCCTGTACATTAGACTGATCTGGCGACTTGTCTCGAAATTGGCTGAAATGAGCTGGAGGTTTTCCAGTTGAGTTGGCCTAGAAGCTGTATTCAAGTGAAATGAACGGGAGGTTTTCCAGTTCAGCCTAGGAAGGATCGGTTCGGGCTCGAACTGAGGTGCGAGGAGGGCGGGCGTTAGGCATTGATTCAGGGGATATCCGTCGGTTCGGGCATTCCTCAGACGAGGAATGAGGAGGAGCTTTCGGAAGCTCCTAACCCTCGGAATGTGGCAAAGAAAGCGCAACTTCCTCTCACAACACCGCCGCCTGACGCATACGCTCTTCTTCCCTCAGGCTCGGCAGGATGGACGCGATCAAGCCGATGCCGGCCACACCGGTCACCAGAATGAAGATCGCCATGGCGCCGCTCGGAAGCAAGCCGCCGATGATCAGATTCAGACCGCTAAGCATTATGGCTACTCGATTCGTCATGGAGCTGAGCGCCATATAGGAGCTGCGGGCGTGATCGGGGACGAGCTGCACCAGCATCGCTTGCTTGAGCGGGACGTAGGTAATCTCTCCGATTGTCGCCACCAGCATAAGCAGCAGAAGCATGGCAGGCTGGCCGCCGATGACGAGATACGAGTAGCCGGCTACGTTCAGGAACATGGCCAGCAGCATGACTCTGGTGTCGGAGGTGTTTCGCAGCAGCCGACCGACGAAGAGGGAGAGGAGCACGACGGCAATCGTGTTCTCGGTCCGCAGGATCCCGACGAGCGGCAGCCCGTCAACGGTCGAAGCGAGCCCCGGGAGCCAGGGGGTGTGCTGAATATCTTGCGCAATCCGCACGCCGATATATCCGTTAAGATTCATCTCGACGGAAACGACGAGCACACTGGCAAGCAAATAGCGAACGAATCGCCGATCGCGCAGCACTTCTTTGTACCGTTCAAACATGGAGACCTGCTGTGGTTTGACCCCAGCCTCAGCCTCGGCCTCGGCAGGCAAGTCCGCTGCAGCACGTTCAGCCGCAGGCACCGTCGCAGGCATCGTCTCCGACATGAAGATGGCCGTGATCATGAACGCAACGAGCGACATCCCGCTAGCAGCCAGCAGAAGCTGGAACAGATATTGACTGAAGAAAAAACCGCCGATCAATCCCGCAAATGAAATGGCCAGGTTGTTCGACCAATAGTTGATGCGATAGATGGCCTTGCGCGTATCGGGAGTGGATACGTCAATCAGCATGGCTTCTACGGCCGGTTTGCTCAGCCCCCAGGAAGCGCTGGAGATGACGGTCATGAGCAGCGTCAGGGCCGCAGAATGCCATAGCGGCGAGTTGGCAAAGGTCATGATGACATAAGCGAGTAGGGCGACGCCTTCGCCGAGCAGCATCATTTTTTTACGGCCGATCCGGTCCGCGTAATGTCCGCCAATGGTGGCGGCAAGCAAGCCGACGGCGATGGAAATGGTAGTGGCCGTACCGGCTACCACCGTGCCGAGCGTTCGTGCGATATAAATCGACATGAACGGAAGGATCATGTTGCTGAGTACGTTGGTTAGGAAGCTTAGCGCAATGCGCAGCCGCACGTTGGGATGAAATTGAAAGAAAGTCATGCTGGTTCACCTTTTCTTATAGTCTTTCACGTCTTGGTCAACCTATCATAACAAATGACCGCGAGTTAAAAAGTGTATAGCGCACATGAAAACTTTCACCTTTTTCTCCATCTGCAGCATGTTGACCGTTGGTCAGATAGGATCTATACTCTTGGTTAACTCATCAAGGAGGAGGGGAATTTCATGCAGCTTGCCTTGCAATATGCTCAGTTGAAGACATCGATAGCGCGCGCTGTACCGAGCTCCCGCCCGCATATGGACGTGCCCGTCTCCGTTGAAGAAATTGCCGGATACCTCTATTGTTCGGAACGCAATGTGAAATTTTTGATCCGCAAAATGAGCGAAATGGGCTGGATCGTCTGGACGCCGGGTCGGGGCCGCGGACATCGATCCGCGATCCGGTTCCTGGCCTCGGCGGAGGATTTGCTGCTCGCGGAAGCGAAGCTTCTGGTAGAGCAGGGGAATTTGAACAGTGCCATGGGCTTATTTCAAATGGAAGGCTTGGACGGCGTCGTCATGGACCGCTTCCTGGCCTGGCTCGGCAGCTATTTCGGCTACCGGGGAACAGCCGAATGCGGCAATTCCGAGACGCTCCGGCTGCCCATGCAGATTCGCGTGCTGACGTTAGACCCGGTGAATGTGCTCTTCTCGCGCGATCTTCACTTCATTAAGCAAGCTTTCGATACGCTGCTTTATTTCAATCCGATGTGCGGGAGCGTCGAGCCGGGTCTTGCTCACGCGTGGGCGAGCAACGACGATGCGACGGAGTGGACCTTTTATTTGCGGAAAAGGGTAAAGTTCCACCATGGCCGCGAGCTGACGGCCGAAGATGTGGTCTTCACGCTGGGCCGACTTCGGACCATCGGCACAGAGAGCTCGCCGAATCGCTGGCTGATGCAGTCGGTGAAGGACATTCGGGCCGTTAATCGGCTGACGGTTCGGTTGAAGCTGCATGCGCCGAATTACTTGCTGCCGCACTATCTCAGTTCGTATCAGGCGGCGATCGTGCCGGCCGATGTGTACAGCGCTGTCAGCGCAGCGGACTCCAACATGCTGCCTGTGGGGACAGGGCCGTTCCGGATTACAAGGCATGATAAGGGCGGCGTGACGTTGGAAGCCTTCGAGGACTATTATCGGGAGTGTGCGCATCTCGACAGGATCGAACTGATGTATGTGCCGGATGATGTCAGCGAACGGAGGTGGCAGCAGCTCAACTTCCAAATGGGGAAGCTCAATCACTATACGAGACCTGCTCCTGCACACTGGCGCAGGAAAGAGATCATGATGCTGGGCTCCAGTACGTTGGTGTTTAATTTGCGTAAGCCAGGACCGCAGCAAGCGGCGCACTTCCGACAGGCGATTCAGCTCGTCCTGAACCGGTGCGGCCTCATCAAGGAACTGGGGCTTCACCATGCCAGACCGGCCGCGGATTTCCTGCCGCCGGCTACGCCGGGGCTGCCCCCGGACGATGACCAGCCGGAGCGGGCGAGGGCTCTTTTGCAGGCATGCGGGTATGTGGGAGAGCCGATTCTTATCATCTGTACGAAGAAGAATATCGGCCAGGTGGAATGGATTCAAGCCTCCTGCAAGGCGATTGGAATCCCTGTTGAGTTGAAGGTCTGCACTTACGAACAGATGACCAACGTGCAGCTTTTGATGGAGGCGGATGTGGTATTAGGAGGTGTTGTTGCGGATGACGATGAGGCCCGATGTCTGATTGAGATGTACAAAATCGGCAATATGCCCACGCGTTTATTCGCGACGGACGAGCAGCGCCAAGTGTTTGACGACACAATTGCGGCCATTGAAGCAGACCCCGACGCCGAAAGGCGTTTGCAGCGGATTCGCGCGATGCAGGCGCTGGTCTCGGACAGCTATGCCGTCTTGTTTTTGCTTCATACGACCCAACAATTGGTATACAGCCCGCATCTGCAGGGCATAACATTTAATACAATCGGATGGTTCGATTTCAAGAACATTTGGTACCGGACGGATTCCCTGGAAGATGACGGTGCGCTTCCGGTATAACGAGACCGCTTGAGAGATACTCTCAGGCGGTTTTTTAGGATAACATATGATATAATAAACGAGGTTTGCCGAATTTTAGTCTAAAATGTAGGGAAACACGTCGAATTACATAGCATAGCCGTTTATTTTAGGAGGAAACTATGGGACAGCTTTTTATTTGCGATCATCCGCTTATCCAACATAAACTGACCTACATTCGGGATGAGAATACGACCACGAAGGATTTTCGGGCGTTGGTCGATGAAGTGGCGACACTGATGGTGTATGAGATTACGAGAGACATTCCGCTGGAACAAGTGGACGTCAAGACGCCGGTTACAACGGCGAAGAGCAACGTTATCTCCGGTCGCATGCTGGGGTTGATCCCGATTTTGCGTGCGGGCCTCGGCATGGTCGATGGGGTGCTCAAGCTGATTCCCGCGGCCAAAGTCGGGCATGTCGGCTTGTACCGCGATGAGGAGACACTGCAGCCTGTTGAGTACTACGTGAAGCTGCCGAAGGATGTGCTGGAGCGCGACTTGCTCGTGATCGACCCGATGCTGGCGACCGGCGGTTCGGCCAATGCGGCCATTGAGGTGCTCAAGAAACGGGGCTGCTCGCGCATTAAGCTGATGTGCCTGATTGCCGCGCCAGAGGGTGTGAAAGCGGTACAGGAAGCGCATCCGGACGTCGATATTTACGTCGCAGCGCTGGACAGCCACTTGAACGAGCACGGTTACATCGTGCCAGGGCTCGGCGATGCCGGCGACCGTTTGTATGGTACGGATTAAGGGCACTTTTCAAAATTACCGCCCGTTTTTTCAGACAGAGCCTCCATGGACCTCGACAATTTGTCTGAAGCTTAGCGGTACTTTATTTCGGAAAGTCGCCTAGTTTACCTAAGGAGAGGAAACCGATGAAACGCTTGAAAGTGATTACGATCTTTGGAACAAGACCTGAAGCGATTAAAATGGCGCCGCTGATCCTGGAGCTGGAGAAACATCCGGAACAGATCGAGTCGCTCGTCTGCGTGACAGCGCAGCATCGTCAAATGCTGGATCAGGTGCTTGAAATTTTTAAAATCACCCCGGATTACGACCTGAACGTCATGAAAGACCGCCAGACGTTGAACGAAATTACGATGCGCGTGCTGCAAGGCCTTGAGCCTGTGTTCCAGGAAGCGCAGCCGGATCTTATTCTGGTGCACGGCGACACGTTGACGACGTTCCTCGCGAGCTATGCGGCTTTTATGCAGAAAATCGCGGTCGGTCACGTTGAAGCGGGTCTGCGCACGTGGAACAAAATGTCCCCGTATCCGGAGGAGATGAACCGTCAGCTTACCGGCGTGCTGGCTGATTTGCATTTTGCGCCTACCGATCTGTCGGCGAACAACCTGCGTAAGGAGAACAAATCCGAGTCGCAGATTTATGTGACCGGCAATACGGTAACGGATGTGTTCCAATATACGGTGGAAAAAGACTACCGGCACCCGATTCTGGACTGGGTGGGCGGACGCAAGCTGATTCTGATGACGGCCCACCGCCGGGAATCGCAAGGGGAGCCGCATCGCCAGATTTTCCGTGCGGTGCGCCGCATCGCCGACGAGTTTGAGGACATCGCGATCGTCTATCCGGTGCATCTGAGCCCGGCCGTTCAAGGGCCTGCTCATGAGATTTTGGGCAATCACCCTCGTATCAAACTGGTTGATCCACTGGATGTCGTGGAGACCCATAACTTTTACCCGCATACCCACATGATTTTGACAGACTCCGGTGGTATTCAAGAAGAAGCGCCTTCTTTCGGCGTGCCGGTGCTTGTCCTGCGCGATACGACGGAGCGTCCGGAAGGCATCGATGCAGGAACGCTGGAGCTTGTCGGCACGGACGAAGAAGCGGTCTACACGCGTGCGCGCGCCCTGCTGACAGACCCTGAACTGTACAACAAAATGAGTCAAGCGGCCAACCCTTACGGCGATGGCAAAGCGTCCGAGCGTATCGTGAAAGGCATTCTCCATCACTTCGGAAGAACGTCCGAACGACCACAGCCTTTCCAACCGTGACAAAATCATGACAAACGCTACAGCGTACAGTTGGACTGTTTGGTTTGAAAACTCGCAAACCCTTGGGGCCCAAGGCTCTAAGCGGTTTTGTGAGATGTCACAAATGAAGTTCCGTCAATTGACAAACCTTGCAGCGCTTAAGTACAATGAATGAGGATTCGTAGAACTATGTCTACGGAGCGGGTTTTCCATGTGGAAAACTCCCGGGAGGATGCGATGAAACGGAACAATTCGAACAACGATAATCCGTGGCGTGCAGTTGCGTTAACAAGTGCAATCGGCATCGATCTTGTCGTATGTTTGGCAGCCGGCTATTTCTTCGGAGATTGGCTTAGCCGCATGCTGGGCGGACAGTTCTGGTTGTTAGGCGGGTTCCTGTTGGGGCTTGTAACCGGCATCATCAGCATTTACTTCATGATTAAGCGGTACGGAGGGCTATGATGGACGAATTTTCAGCCACTCTGAAAACGGTTCAAAACATCTTTCTTTTCTTTTTATCCTTTTGTTTGGCTGCATGGGCGTTTTTTGTCGATTACCGGGTTTACATTGCCGGCATCATGCTCGGCTCTTTGGCGAGCATGATTAACGCAAGATTTCTAGCCTACAAAATCAACAAGATGGCGGCAGCTGCAATAGAGCAGAAAGGGCGCAAGGTAACCCTTGGCTTCCTGACGCGAGCGGCCATTGCCGGATTCGCAGGACTGGTTGCCGTCCGGTATCCGGAGCAAGTTGCGCTGACTACGACAATCGTTGGATACTTTTTTGCTCAATTGGCAACACTCGTACTGGGTATTGTTTCTAATCGAAGGTCAAAGTAATTCCACGATGTAACTTCAACGATTGAAAGGGGTGAAAATGGAAAAATGGAACATAAGGTACCAGAGTTTGAGTGGTTAGGGTTTCACTTCGACGCATCAGCACTGATGATGATCGGGATTACAACGGTAATCGTTCTTATTCTTGCTTTCGCAGGTACTCGCAAGCTCTCCGTATCGAATCCTTCCAAAATGCAAAACTTCATGGAATGGACGATTGAGTTTGTTGAGGGCATTATCGGAAGCACGATCGGTTCCAAGCACGGCAAAGGCTTTATCGCACTGGGCCTGACGCTGATCATGTACATCTTTATCGGCAACATGCTGGGTCTTCCCTTCTCAATTGTGACGGAAGATCACGTATCCTGGTGGAAATCGCCGACGGCGGACATCGCTGTAACAGGCGCGCTCACGGTGATCGTCATCGTGCTCAGTCACTATCTCGGGATTACGAGAAACACGAAACATTACTTTGCGCATTACTTTGAGTACAAAGGCGCGATGTTGATTCTTCACTTGATTGAAGTGGTCTCCAAGCCGCTGACGCTCGCTTTCCGTCTCTACGGGAACATTTATGCAGGTGAAATTATGATTTCTGTCATCATCGGAGCAGGCTGGTTCGGCGTTGCACCGTTATTTGTATGGCAGGGCTTCTCTGTGTTCGTAGGCGCAATTCAAGCCTTCGTTTTCACAATGTTGACGATGGTGTATATCTCGCAAACGTTGATTCACGAAGAAGAGCATTAAGAGCAAGACTTACCTCGGGTTAGTCTCGAGTCACTTATAAAAAACAAAACAAACTTTAATGAGTTTAAGGGAGGATTTTCACAATGGGAGCAATCGCATTAGTAGCAGCAGGTATCGTATTCGGTTTGGGAGCACTCGGTGCTGGTATCGGTAACGGTTTGATCGTAGGTCGCGCTTTGGAAGGTATTTCCCGTCAACCAGAACTTCGTGGTACGCTTCAAACAACAATGTTTATCGGTGTAGGTCTGGTAGAAGCAATGCCGGTCGTTGCGCTCGTTCTTGCGTTCATCTTTATGGGTAAAGCTTAAGAAACCGTTTGGCGTTGATGGCCACAGCTGCCACCACGCCTTCGTTTTGCCCACGTTATCAGAAGGGAGTGACGTTACTTGCATATTGAATGGTCCACATTTTTTATACAGATCGTTGCGTTTTTGATTTTGTATATCCTGCTTTCCAAATTTGCGTTCGGTCCTCTGTTCGGCATGATGGAAAAGCGCAGACAGCTGGTGAAAGAGCAAATTCAAACAGCTGAGGACAGCCGTAAGTTAGCTGATCAACTGTTAGAGGAACAAAAACAAGCGCTGCAACAAACGCGCAAAGAAGCTTACGAAATTATCGAGCAAGCGAAACAAACCGGTTCCAAGCAAGCGGATGATATTATTCATGCTGCTGGTGCGGAAGCCGTTCGTCTGAAAGAAGAAGCGCTGAAAGATATCGAGAATGAGAAGACGAAAGCTGTTGCTGCTCTGCGCAGCCAAGTGGGCGCAATGTCCGTGCTGATCGCTTCGAAAATTATCGAAAAACAAATCGACGAGAAGTCCCAAGAAGAACTTGTTGAGCATTACCTCAAAGAGGTAGGAGGCAAGGTATGAGTGACATCGTCGTAGCGAAGCGTTATGCCAGAGCTCTGTTCGAAGTAGCGAAGGAAAAAGGAATTATTTCCCAAGTCGAAGAAGAGCTGAAATCTGTAGCTAGTGCGATTAAGGAGAATGCAGACCTGCAGAAGATCCTTAACCATCCGAATGTCGGGACGTCCTCGAAAACGGACCTGCTGAAGCAGATTTTCGAAGGCAAAGTTTCCGAGCCGGTGTGGAATACGCTGCTGGTCTTGATCGATAAAGGAAGACAATCCATTTTGAACGCATTGGTTAACGAGTTTGCCAAAGTTGCCGACGAGGCACTTGGACAAGCGACTGCGGTTGTGTATTCGGCTGCAGGTCTTTCTGATGCGCAGCAAGCGGAAGTGGCTTCCCAATTCAGCAAAATTACAGGTAAAACGATTCGAGTGTCGAACGTTGTCGAGCCTAAACTGCTTGGCGGCATGCAAGTGCGAATCGGTGATCGTTTATATGACGGCAGTTTGTCCGGCAAACTGGATCGTTTGTCTAAAGCGTTGGTTTAACAACAAGCACTGTAAGAATAGGGGTGAAGTTCGTTGAGTATCAAACCGGAAGAAATCAGCTTATTGATTAAGCAACAGATTGAAAACTTTAATTCCGATATCCAAGTGGTTGATGTGGGTACTGTTATCCAAGTAGGTGACGGTATCGCTCGTGCTCACGGCTTGGAAAACGTTATGGCGGGCGAGCTGCTCGAGTTTCCAAACGGCGTACTCGGCTATGCATTTAACTTGGAAGAGAGCAACGTAGGTATCGTTATTCTCGGACCTTACAAAGACATCCGTGAAGGCGACCAAGTAAAACGTACTGGACGGATCATGGAGGTTCCTGTAGGGGAAGCTCTGCTCGGCCGTGTCGTGAACTCCTTGGGTCAGCCGGTGGACGGTCAAGGTCCAATCGCAACAACGGAATTCCGCCCTGTTGAGAACATGGCGCCGGGCGTTATGGCTCGTAAATCCGTTCATGAGCCAATGCAAACAGGTATCAAAGCGATCGATGCGATGGTTCCAGTTGGCCGTGGCCAACGTGAGCTTATCATCGGCGACCGTCAAACAGGTAAAACCTCGATCGCAATCGATGCGATCATCAACCAAAAAGGCAACGGCGTGAAATGTATCTACGTTGCAATTGGTCAAAAACAATCCACGGTTGTAGGCGTAGTTGAAAAACTTCGTGCTGCAGGCGCGTTGGATTACACAATCGTTGTAACGGCTTCCGCATCCGAGCCATCTCCGATGCTGTGGTTGGCACCATACTCCGGTTGCGCAATGGGCGAATACTTCATGTACAAAGGCGAGCACGTCCTGATCGTCTATGATGACTTGTCCAAACAAGCTGCGGCATACCGTGAGTTGTCCCTCTTGCTTCGCCGTCCACCAGGTCGTGAAGCTTATCCAGGTGACGTATTCTACCTGCACTCCCGTTTGCTGGAGCGCGCTGCGAAATTGAACGATGAGCTGGGCGGCGGTTCGATTACTGCACTTCCTTTCATCGAAACACAAGCAGGCGACATCTCCGCTTACATTCCGACGAACGTAATTTCCATTACGGACGGTCAAATCTTCCTTGAGTCCGACCTCTTCTACTCCGGTCAGCGTCCAGCGGTTAACGTTGGTAACTCCGTATCCCGTGTAGGTGGTTCCGCTCAAACGAAGGCAATGAAAAAAGTTGCCGGTACACTGCGTGTCGACTTGGCTCAATACCGTGAGCTTGCCGCGTTCGCAGCGTTCGGTTCCGACCTTGATAGAGCGACTAAGGCGCGCCTTGACCGTGGGGTTCGTACACTTGAAATCTTGAAGCAAGGGGTTAACCAACCGCTTTCCCTCGAGAAACAAGTTTGCTCCTTGTACACAGTAGTCAAAGGCCACTTGGACGACATCCCGGTTCAAGACGTTACACGTTTTGAAGCGCAATTCTTGGCTTACTTGGAATCCAACCGTTCGGAAATCTTGAACAGCATTCGCGATACGAAAGATATTCCTGCGGATACCGATAAAGCGTTGGTTGATGCAATCAACACATTCAAAAAGAGCTTCGCAGTTTCTGAATAATAGAGGGTAGCCTGCCCGGCGCAGGCTGTCCGCATGTTGCCTGAGATTGGGCGCTCCGGCGCCTGAGATCAGGCCTTCGAATGAAGGCTCTCCAAGGCCTCAAAAGAGAGGTGACAGGTATGGCAAAAGGAATGCGCGAGATTAAGCGCCAGATTAAATCGACTCAAAACACGAAGCAAATTACGCGTGCGATGGAGATGGTCGCGGCAGCGAACTTGCGTCGTGCGCAGCAAGCGGCGGAAGCGGCTCGTCCTTACTCGGATAAGCTGAAAGAAGTCGTAGCGAGCATCGCGGCAGGAACGAAAGGCGTGAAACACCCGATGCTGCAAACGCGCGACGTGAAGAAAACCGCCTATTTGGTGATTACTTCGGATCGCGGTTTGGCGGGCGGTTACAATGCGAACGTCTTGCGTAAAGCGATGAGCGAAATTCGTGAAAGACATCAATCGAAGTCGGAATACTCGGTTTTTGTAATCGGTCGTAAAGGAAGCAACTTCTTCTCGAAACGCGATGTGCCGATCGTGCAGGAAGTAACAGGCCTTCCGGATTCCCCGACTTTCGCGGACATTAAGTCCATCGCAGCTTCGGCCGTGAATAACTTTGTGAACGGTACGTATGACCAGTTGTTCCTGGTCTACAACAAGTTCCAAAACGCGATCAGCCAAGTGCCAACCATGGTTCGTTTACTTCCGATGGAGGAAGTGACCAGCCAGACGACAGCGAGCTACGAGTATGAGCCGTCTGCAGAAGGCGTGCTGGAAGTATTGCTTCCGAAATATGCGGAAACCATTATTTACAGCGCAGTACTGGAAGGCAAAGCGAGTGAGTTTGGCGCGAGAATGACAGCGATGAACTCAGCGACGAAGAATGCTACGAAGATGATCGGCGATTACACACTGGCGTACAACCGGGCGCGTCAAGCAGCGATTACGCAAGAAATTGCGGAAATCGTCAGCGGCGCGAACGCGAACGCTTAATTCATAAAAGTCCTCGGCTAGAGGCAAAGCTTTTCTTAGGAGGGAAACCATGAGCAAAGGGCGCGTTGTGAATATTACAGGGCCTGTCGTCGACATTGAGTTCGAGCGCGGACAGCTTCCTGAAATTCTGAATGCAATCAAAATTGAAAAAACAGAAAACGGACAAACGGTTTCTATTACCGTTGAAGCGGCTGTTCACCTCGGTGACAACCTCGTTCGTTGCGTTGCGATGTCTTCCACAGACGGACTTGTCCGTGGTGCTGAAGCCGTAGACCAAGGCGCTCCGATTACTGTACCGGTTGGTACAGCAACATTGGGCCGCGTGTTCAACGTTGTCGGTGAGCCTATCGACGGCAATGACACGGTTGACCGTACATTGACTAGCCCAATCCACAAAGAAGCTCCGAAATTCGACAACTTGTCGACCAAATCGGAAATTCTGGAAACGGGTATTAAAGTTATCGACTTGATGGCGCCTTACGCAAAAGGCGGTAAAATCGGTCTCTTCGGCGGTGCGGGTGTAGGTAAAACCGTAACGATGCAAGAGCTGATCCACAACATCGCACAAGAGCACGGCGGTATCTCCGTATTCGCGGGCGTTGGTGAACGTACTCGTGAAGGTAATGACCTTTACCACGAGATGAGCGACTCCGGCGTTATCGCGAAAACAGCGATGGTGTTCGGCCAAATGAACGAGCCTCCTGGCGCACGTCTTCGCGTAGCCTTGACTGGTTTGACAATGGCGGAATACTTCCGTGACGTTGAAGGCAGAGACGTTCTGCTGTTCATCGACAACATCTTCCGTTTCACACAAGCAGGTTCCGAGGTATCCGCATTGCTGGGCCGTATGCCTTCCGCGGTAGGTTACCAACCAACGCTTGCAACAGAGATGGGTCAATTGCAAGAGCGTATTACATCCACGAAAAAAGGTTCCGTAACATCGATTCAAGCGATCTACGTTCCTGCGGATGACTATACGGATCCAGCTCCGGCTACTGCGTTCGCACACTTGGATGCAACAACAAACTTGGAGCGTAGCATCGCGGCTGCAGGTATCTTCCCTGCCGTTGACCCGCTGGCTTCCTCTTCCCGTGTCTTGGCGCCTGAAATCGTAGGCGAAGAGCACTATAAAGTAGCACAAGGCGTTAAGCAAGTGCTGCAACGTTACAAAGAGCTTTTGGATATCATCGCGATTCTGGGTATGGATGAGTTGTCCGACGAGGACAAATTGGTCGTTACTCGTGCGCGTCGTCTCCGTCTGTTCTTGTCTCAGCCGCTTCACGTTGCTGAGCCGTTCAACGGCTTCCCAGGCTTGTACGTACCTTTGAAAGAAACTGTGCGCAGCTTTAAAGAAGTTCTTGAAGGCAAGCACGATGATCTTCCTGAAGTTGCGTTCCACAACGTAGGAACGATCGAAGACGCGATTGCAAAAGCGAAAACGCTGTAAGGCGTACGCTAGCTAAGCTTTCGAAGCCGGTTTTGCTTAGGCGAAACTTACAGGAAGGAGAATCCAAGTGAGTACATTCCTACTTGAAATTGTTACTCCGGAGCGCAAAGTGTACGCGGAAGACGTGAACATGGTCAGCGTGAAGGGTGTTGCAGGAGAGCTTGGTATTCTGCCGAATCACATTCCACTTGTAACTCCACTCAAAATTGCTCCGATCACGGTTAAGAAACAAGGTCAAAAAGACCAAGTCTTAGCCGTGAACGGCGGTTTCATGGAAGTCCGCAAGGACAAGGTGGTTATTTTGGCGGAAAGCGCCGAGCTGCCGGAACAAATTGATGTCGATCGTGCGAAAGCGGCGAAAGAGCGTGCGGAGAAGCGTCTTGCGGAAACGAAGCAAGAGAACGTGGACTTCAAGCGTGCGGAAGCATCGCTGCAAAGGGCACTGAATCGGATTGGTGTATCCGGTAAATAAGCATACGAAAGAGGGCTACCCCATGATTCACGAAAGTGAATGCGGGGGTAGCCCTTTTTGCTTGCAGTAAATTTAGCTTACATGATGCCAAGAGGTCGATTGACCCGTTTTCGGGCAGGCAGGGAAGGTGCTGCCGGCTTCAAGCGTAATCTTTTGACCGTCTGCGTCTTGGTACTCGCCGGACTCCGTCACGTTCTCGCCGGTCTGGTGCGTATGATTGACATGGCGCCAGGTTGTCGCAGTGCCGCTAACCGGACAATTGGGGAACTTCTCACCCTGCGTAAGCTCTTGAACTTTGCCGGCTTCACAAATATAAGCGCCGGTTTCCTCTACCGTTTCATTTGTACGGTGCTGTTTGGTTGCAGTTGCCATGGTTTCTTCATCCTTTCGGGTATGGGGGTTGAGGGTTGTCGGTTGTCGGGAACTCAGACAAGGTCTTAGGTCGAATTCCCTTGCATAGTATTACCCTATGCGTTGGATTTGTACGCAGGAGGTATACGAAAGGGGCGGCAGGGAAAAATTAGAAAAAGTCGCAAGCTTAACCCTCGTCTGGGCAAGGCTTGTCAATTAGGCATCGACGCCCTAAGGCCTTTTTGTTATACTATAAAAGGCGATTATTACCAGAACTGCTGAGCTGTAAAAGACAAGGACTATGAATTGGAGGCGGTTACATTTACATGTTGTACACAAATAATTATGTAATCGTAGCGATCTTCTTGGGACTCGGGATTTTCCTGCCCATAGCTGCGCTGACGATTGGTAAATGGTTAAGACCGACGAAGCCGATCGAGGAGAAGTACACGACGTATGAGAGTGGAAATGAACCCGTAGGGGAAGGTCAGATTCGATTTAACATTCGTTATTATTTGTTTGCGTTGATGTTTGTCATTTTCGATGTGGAAACCGTGTTCCTGTATCCGTGGGCTGTTGCTTTTAATCAGCTTGGTTTGTTTGCCCTCGTTGAGATGTGTATTTTTGTAGCCTTGCTAGCCATAGGTTTAATATACGCTTGGAAGAAGAAGGTGCTGCAATGGACTTCAGTCTAGAAACGATTTCCCCGCAAGAACGCGAAGAGCTTGACCGCAATGTGTTCATGACGACTTTGGAGCAAATTAAGGCATGGGCCCGCAGTAATTCCCTGTGGCCGCTAACGTTTGGTCTCGCTTGCTGTGCCATTGAAATGATGGGAACAGGCGGTTCTCACTATGATTTAGACCGATTTGGAGTCATCTTCCGTACGTCGCCCCGTCAATCCGATGTGATGATTGTCGCAGGGACGGTTACGAAGAAAATGGCTCCTTTGTTGCGCCGTCTTTACGAACAGATGCCGGAGCCGAAATGGGTTATTGCGATGGGTTCCTGCGCAACCGCAGGCGGACCTTATGTACGTTCCTATTCTGTTGTAAAAGGAGTCGACCAGATCGTGCCCGTGGATGTCTATATCCCAGGCTGCCCGCCGAATCCGGCTGCGTTGATCTACGGCATCAACAAGCTTCAGGAGAAGATTCGCTATGAAGCGAAGACCGGGAAGCAGGTGACGAACCGATGAGCGAGGAGAAAAAGCCGGAGGAAACGGTAAAGCCGAGCGAGGAAACGACGGCTTCCGAAGCGAGCACGCCGGCTGAGGCAGCAAGCACGACCGAGCCTGCGAAGCGAGAGGCAGGTGCGGCGCCAGCGGAGCAAGCGGCGCAGGAAGGTCAGGCACCGGCGGAAGCTGAGGTGCCAGGCGAGAAGGCCGATGGCCCAGCGGCATCGGCGAATGAAACGCCGGCGCCTGCGACGCCGCCGGCGAGCGAAGGGCTTGCCGCTGACGCGGGCAAGCCAGGCGCCGACGACGCGGCTGCGCAGCGCGCCGCGGCACGGGCCGCGCGCCTAGCTGCGCGCGCGGCGGCGGACGGAGCTGCCGAGCCAGCGTCGGCAGCAACCCCAGCGCCGGCGTCCGCAGACGGCGGCGACGACGAGAAGGCGGCCAAAGCAGCGGCCGCCGCAGAAGCCCGCGCCGCGCGTGCGGCAGCACGCGGCGCCAAAACCGATGCGGCGGAGCCCGCCGCGCCGAAAGAGCCTTCGCCAAACCAGCCGCTGCTAGACCGGCTGGTGGCGATCGTCAAGGCCGAGGCCGGCGAAGACGCGATCGTGGATGCCTTTATCAACGAGAAGGACGGACACCGGCCATACATCGTCGTGCACAGCACCCGGTGGGTGCAGGCGGCTACGACGCTGCGCGACCACGAGGAGCTGCGCTGCAACTATTTGCGCAACCTCTCGGGCGTGGACCAGGAGACGCATCTGGAGGTAGCATATCACCTGCTGTCGCTCTCGCATCGCCACGAGTTCTGCGTAAAGGTCAAGACCGACCGTGAGAACCCGAACATCCCGTCCGTCACGGACATTTGGCCGACGGCGAACTGGAACGAGCGCGAAGTGTACGACCTGCTCGGGATCGACTTCCCCGGCCATCCGAATTTAGTGCGAATCATGATGCCCGACGATTGGGTGGGTCATCCTCTGCGCAAAGACTACGAACCGCTCGATCCGGAGGTGTAGCACGTGTTACGGACAGAAGAACTCCTGCTTAACGTCGGCCCCCAGCATCCCAGCACGCACGGCGTATTTCGCGTCATTGTCAAGCTGGACGGGGAAATTATTAAAGAAGCTATCCCCGTCATGGGCTACTTACATAGAGGTACCGAAAAGCTCGCTGAGAACCTCAACTATACGCAAATCATCCCGTACACGGACCGCATGGATTACGTGTCGGCGATGACCAATAACTACGTGCTCGTCAATGCTGTGGAGAAAATGATGGGGCTGGAAATCCCCGAGCGGGCTGACTTCCTGCGCCTGATCGTGATGGAGCTGCAGCGCATCGCCTCCCACATGGTATGGTGGGGCACGTACCTGCTCGACATCGGGGCGATGAGCCCGTTCCTGTTCGCCTTCCGCGACCGGGAAATGATCATCGATATGTTTAACGAATTGTGCGGCGCCCGTCTCACGTACAACTACATGCGCGTAGGCGGTGTCAAATGGGACGCGCCTCCGGGCTGGCTGGATAAAGTCCGGGCGTTCATTCCGTACATGTACAAGAAATTGGAAGAATACCATACACTCGTGACCGGCAACGAAATTTTCTTGTCCCGGATCAAGGGCGTCGGCAAATACGATGCGGAGACAGCCATCGCCTACGGCCTCAGCGGGGCCAACCTGCGCTGCACGGGCATCGACTGGGACATCCGCAAAACACAGCCGTACAGCCTCTACAGCCGCTTTGAATTCGATGTGCCGGTGCGCACCGGCGGCGACTGCTACGACCGCTATCTCGTGCGGATGGAAGAAGTGAAGCAATCTCTGCGCATTCTGGAGCAGGCCCTCGCGCAAATTCCGGAGCAAGGCGACACCATGGGCAAAGTGCCGAGGGTCATTCGTCCGCCGGAAGGCGAAGTATATGCGGCTATTGAATCGCCACGCGGCGAGATCGGCTGCTACATTATTTCCCGGGGAAAACAAGAACCGTTCCGGCTTAAATTCCGGCGACCTTCCTTCGTGAACCTGCAAATTTTGCCAAAGCTGCTTGTAGGAGAAACGATGACGAATCTGATTACGATTCTTGGCGGTATCGATATTGTCGTAGGGGAGGTTGACGCCTAATGACAGGATTATTGGAACAGAGCCTCACGTGGACGAATTTCCTCGTCTTCCTGTTCTGGGGCATCGTCATGCTGCTGCTCGTCCTTGGCTTCGTCACCTATGCCATTTACTTCGAGCGCAAAGTCATCGGCTGGATGCAGCTGCGGATCGGACCGAACCGCACAGGGCCGCTGGGGCTCTTGCAGAGCGTCGCGGACGTTATGAAGCTGCTGATCAAGGAAGATACGATTCCGAAGAAAGCCGAGCGCGAGCTGTTCATCCTTGCGCCGATCATTACCTTCATTCCTGCGTTCACGATTATCGCTACGATTCCGTTCTCGGATCGGATGTTCAACGCCAATCTGAACGTCGGCTTGCTGTTTTATGTCGCACTCACCGGGCTCTCGACGATCGGGATTATTCTCGGCGGTTGGGCCTCCAACAATAAATATGCACTGCTCGGCGGAATGCGTTCGGCTGCGCAGATGATCTCCTACGAAGTACCACTCGTCATTTCCGTGATCGGGGTCATCATGATGACCGGCACGCTGAACTTGCATGCGATGGTCGACCATCAAGCCGGAGGCTTCTGGCACTGGAATTTCATCCCGCAAATTCTCGGGTTTATCATTTTCGTGATTGCCGGGGTTTCCGAGTTGAATCGGACGCCGTTCGACCTGCCGGAGGCAGAGTCCGAGCTGGTAGCCGGTTACCACGTCGAGTACAGCGGATTCCGTTTTGCTTTTTACATGTTGGCCGAGTATGTGTACGTCTTCGTGATCGCGTCCTTGACCAGCTTGCTTTTCCTGGGCGGGTGGCATGCGCCTTTCGAATTCCTGGACTTCATTCCGGGCATTATCTGGTTCCTGCTGAAATTCTCGCTCGTGGTGTTCTTCCTGTTCTGGCTGCGCGCGACGCTGCCGCGGGTACGCATTGATCAATTGATGGGCTTCGGCTGGAAAGTGCTGCTGCCGCTCGCGCTCGTGAATATGCTGGTGACGGCGATCATCATGACCATTTTCTAAGGAGTTGAACCGTTATGAAAGGGATCATGAAAGGTCTCGGCTTTACGTTTAAAAGCATGACCCAAAAGAAAATTACGTACGCCTATCCGGATGTTCCGATTCAAATGCCCGACCGCTTTCGCGGAATCCAGCATTTTGATCCCGAGAAATGCATCGTCTGCAACCAGTGCGCGCGCATCTGTCCAACGGAATGTATCACGCTGACGGGGAAAGCGAACCCAGACCCTGAGAAGAAGGGGAAGGTTATCGATACGTACGACATTAACTTTGAAATTTGCATTTTGTGCGACCTGTGCACCGAAGTGTGTCCGACGGAAGCGATCGTCATGACCAATAACTTCGAACTGAGCACGTACAGCCGGGACGATCTGTTCAAAAATCTGGAGTGGCTGAACGAGAACAACCAGAACATTCGCCAAGAGAACAATTCGGCCATGCCGAAAGGGGGCGCGAAGAAAGATGTTTAGCTTTAGCGGACTTGGAGATTTCCTGTCCAGTGGCACGAGCTGGATGTTCTTTGTTTTCGCCTTGCTGGCGATCGGCGGCGCGATCTTCATGATTTCGTTCACGAAGGTCGTCCACATGGTCGTCGCGGTTGCTCTGACGTTTATCAGTTTGGCAGGCCTCTACATTATTCTGGAAGCGGAGTTTGTCGCTTTTGTGCAGGTGCTGATCTATGCGGGTGCGATTTCAATTCTGATGATCTTCGGCATTATGATGACGAGACATAGAGGTGAAGCGGAGGAAGCACCGCGCCGTCCTTGGCACGAAGGGCTGGCGATTGTCGGCTCGCTGGCGCTGTTCGGGGTTATTTTCTACGCGATTCAAAAGTCCACGTTCGTTGCGAACGGCACGCTGGATGCGGGGAAAGACAACACGCTGGAAATCGGGAAGCTGCTGTATAACGTGCATGTCATTCCTTTTGAAATCATGTCGGTGCTGCTGACGGTGGCCTTTATCGGGGCGATCGTCGTGGCGAAGCGAGAGGAGGATTAGCGGTGGGGACGATTATTACGCATTATCTAACATTGGCAGCCATCCTGTTCTGCATCGGGCTGTACGGCGCGCTGACCAAGCGGAGCGGCATTATCGTGCTGCTGTCGATCGAGCTGATGCTGAACGCGGTCAACCTGAACCTGGTGGCGTTCTCGAAGCTTGGTGACCATCCTGCGCTGACCGGCCAGATTTTCTCTCTCTTTAACATTACAATTGCGGCGGCCGAAGCGGCTGTCGGCGTTGCGATTCTGATTGCGATTTACCGGAATAAAGGAACTTCAGATGTGACGGATCTGGATTCCATGAAGCGCTAGGGGGCGAACACGGATATGGTATCGGACTACTCACAGTACGCATGGCTCATTCCATTGTTTCCGCTGCTTGCATTTCTTGCGCTCACGGCGATGGGACGTCAATTAAAAGATGTAGGCATCTACATCAGCATTGTTGCGATGCTCGCCTCGTTTATCGTGGCGCTGCTTATTTTCATCGAGCGGGTTGGCGGCAATGTCGAAGACTACACGTGGGATAAAATGAACTGGCTGCAGGTCGGCGACTTCTCGCTCCGCATGGGGTTTGAGGTCAACAACCTGAACGCGCTGATGCTTGTCATCGTGACGCTGGTTTCCCTCTTGGTCAACATCTACTCCAAGGGCTACATGAAAGGCGACGAGCGCATTCACGTCTTCTTTGCGTATATCGCGCTGTTCTCGTTCTCCATGCTGGGCCTGGTTATTTCTGAAAATATGCTCGAGCTGTACATCTTCTGGGAGCTGGTGGGCGTCTGCTCGTTCCTGCTCGTCGGTTTCTGGTACTTCAAGCCGGAGGCGAGAGCCGCAGCGAAAAAAGCGTTCATCGTCACCCGCATCGGGGACGTCGGTTTATTCATTGCGATCCTCCTGCTGTACTGGTATATGCCTGGGCATGCGCTGGATTTCACCTCGATCCACAATGCGTTCACGACGGGCAAAATTGACCCAACGATTGTGACCTGGATCGCTGTACTGATCTTTGTCGGCGCGATCGGCAAATCCGGCCAATTCCCGCTGCACACATGGCTGCCCGATGCGATGGAAGGACCGACGCCGATTTCGGCGCTCATCCATGCCGCAACGATGGTTGCCGCCGGTGTGTACCTCGTGGCGCGCACATTTGATATTTTCCATGCTTCGCCGGATGCGTTGACCGTGGTTGCTTACGTGGGGGGCTTTACGGCCATCTTCGCTGCCACTATCGGCATCGCGCAGAACGACATCAAGCGCATTCTCGCGTACTCGACCGTCAGCCAGCTCGGTTACATGATGATGGCGCTGGGTATCGGCGTGTCGTACACGTCGGGGATGTTCCACCTGTTCACGCATGCTTTCTTCAAAGCACTGCTCTTCTTGGGCGCTGGCAGCGTGATCCATGCCGTACATACGCAGGACATTAACGAAATGGGCGGGCTGTCCCGCAAAATGAAAATAACGACGTGGACGTTTGCGATCGGTACGCTGGCTTTGTCCGGTATTTTCCCGTTTGCAGGCTTCTGGTCGAAGGATATGATTCTCAGCGAAGCGTACGATCACAACAAGCTGCTGTTCTGGGTCGGCGTCATCGCCGCCTTCTTCACGGCGTTCTATATGTCGCGTCTGTTCTTCCTAGTCTTTATGGGCGAGGCGCGAGGCAAAGCCGTCCATGAGGACGCTGCGCACGACGAGGATCATCATGCTGCGCATGAGCCGCATGAATCTCCGGCTTCGATGACGACGCCGCTCATTATTTTGGCCGTGCTGGCGGTCATTGCCGGTTTCGTGAACACGCCGTTCAACGAATGGCTGGGCCACTGGCTCACTGGGCAGGAGCATGACGAGACAGCCAATTGGGCGGTCATCATCCTGTCGACGCTGGCGGGTCTGCTTGGCATCGGGCTTGGCTACCTGATCTATCTTAAACGGACAATTCCTCGGGATGTCGTGTCGAGCAAAGCGCCGTGGCTGTATACGCTGCTCAACCGCAAATACTTCATGGATGAATTGTACGACACGATCATTGTCAGACCGCTGCGTGGACTGGGCTGGGTACTGGACATCATCGACGTCTACATCATTGACGGCATCGTGCGGCTCGTGGCCTTCGGCGTCGTCAGTCTGGGACGCCTCGGTTCCCGGCTTCAAAACGGCCAGCTGCAATCCTACGGCGTCATCATGCTGCTCGGCATGCTGATTCTGGCGCTGGCGATTGCAGGAAGGAGGTTCATCCATGCCGGCTAGCTTACCTATTCTAAGTCTGATTGCCCTTTCTCCCTTGCTTGGTGTGCTTGTGTTGCTGTTCATCCCGGGTGACCGGGGCCGCCTTGTCAAAACAATCGGCATCGCGACAACGTTCATTCCGCTGCTGCTGGCGGCCTGGCTGTACGCCGATTACAACTTTCAAGGCGATCCGCTGCAATACAAGGAATCGCTGAGTTGGATCAAAGTGCCGCTCAACCATGAGGGCATTCAGCAGATTTCAAGCTTTTTCTTCGAGTTCAAATACTCGCTTGCCGTCGATGGCATCTCGCTGCCGCTTGTGTTCCTAACGGCTTTGGTTTCCTCGATGGCGGCGCTGGCTTCCGTTTACATCAAAAAACGCTGGAAAACGTACTACATTCTGTTTCTTCTGCTCGAAGTGGGAATGTTCGGCGTTTTCATGGCGCAGGATCTGTTCTTGTTCTTCGTGTTCTTTGAAATTACGCTTGTCCCGACGTTCTTCCTGATCGGTATATGGGGCTATATGAACCGGGAGCAGGCGGCGAACAAGTTCTTGCTGTACAACGGTCTCGGCTCTGCGATTATGCTGATTGCATTCATTCTGCTCGTAACGACGGCTGGTTTTACGCAGGATCCTTCTACCACGGAGAACATCATCTCTTATAGCGGGGATATTCAAACGATCGCGCACAACCTGCTTCAAGACGCGAATGCGTACGTGAATCAAGAGGGCACACCGTTTTTCCTGAGCTCGGCGATGAAATGGACGATGTTCATTCTGCTGCTCGTCGCATTCGGCATTAAACTGCCGATCTTCCCGTTCCACACGTGGATGCTCAAAGTGCATGCGGAGGCGCCTCCGGCTGTGGTTATGATTCACTCGGGCATTTTGCTGAAAATGGGGGCGTACGGCCTCATCCGTTTCGGCATTCTGTTCTTCCCGGGGGAAGCTCAGAAGTGGGCGTGGGTGCTGGCGCTACTCGGCGTCATCAACATCGTGTACGGCGCGATTCTCGCGATCGTGCAAAAAGATTTCAAACTCGTACTCGCTTATTCGAGTATCTCGCATATGGGCATCGTGCTGCTCGGCCTCGCCGCCTTTAACATCTCAGGGCTGCAGGGCGCCGTGTTCCAGTTGATCTCACACGGTCTGATTTCCGCCCTGATGTTCCTGCTCGTCGGCAGCCTGTACGAGCGCACGCAAACGACGCAGCTGAGCGCCCTGGGCGGGCTCGCGTCATCGATCCCTTTTATCAGCGGTATTCTGCTGATTGCAGGCATGGCCTCGCTCGGATTGCCGGGCCTATCCGGCTTTATCAGTGAGTTCCTCGCCTTCCTCGGACTCTTCGAGACCCACCGCGTGTACGCGATTATCGGTACACTGGGCATCATCCTCGCAGCGGTGTACGTGCTGCGCGGGGTGCTCAGCATCACGTTCGGTCCGAAGCGGCCGGAGCTGCTGCAGTCCGGCATGCGCGATGCGAGGCTGATCGAGGCGGTGCCGATGATCGTGCTCGTCGCCTTTATTCTCCTGCTCGGCGTGTACCCGAGCGTGCTGGGGCAGCCGCTTCAACAAACCATCGGCAGCTTGGATCAGTTGATCCACAGCGTAGCCGGGAAGATAGGAGGTTAGTCCAGTGGAACAGATTTTACGACTCCAAGCTTCCGATTTGCAGTATCTGCTCCCTGAGCTGGCGCTGGTTGTGACCGCGGTCATCCTGTCTCTCTTGGATCTCGCTTTGCCAAATCGCGTTAATCGGACGTTTATCGGGTGGCTGACGCTTGTGGGCATTGTGGTGTCCGGCGTTTTCGTCACGCTGCAGCTGAATCCCGCCGAGCCTGTGCAGTTGCTGAATTTCAGCTACCGGGTCGATGACTTCTCGAATATCATGAAGCTGCTCGTTCTCACCGGCACCGCATTGGTCGTGCTGATGAGCATCGGCTTTGTCAAAGAAGACAGCATCCCGCACGTTGGCGAGTATTATTATTTTTATTTGCCGGCAGCGCTGGGCGCAATGATCATGTCTTCCTCCGGCGATCTAATTACGCTGTACGTCGGATTGGAGCTGCTCAGCATTACGTCCTACCTGTTGGTGGCTATGAAAAAGAAAGACGGCCTTTCCAACGAAGGCGCGTTTAAATATTTGGTGATGGGCGGGATTTCGTCCGCCATTATTTTGTACGGCATGTCGTTCCTGTACGGCATGTCGGGCTCGACCAACCTGATGGAAATCGGGCAGGCGCTGCCGACGCTGGCGGCTTCCTACGAGCCGCTGCTCTATCTGGCGTTCTTCCTGCTGCTGGCCGGCTTCGGCTTCAAAATCGCCGCCGCCCCGTTCCACAGCTGGGCGCCGGATGTGTACCAAGGTGCGCCGACGCCGGTCACGGCGTTCCTGGCCGTGGTCTCCAAGGCGGCGGGCTTCGCGATTTTGTTCCGCGTCTTCTACGTGCTGTTCGCGTTCAACAGCTTTGAAGGTACGAAGCTTCAATCGGATGTGTTTCTGGCAATCTCCGTCATGGCCGCGATTGCGATGGTCGTGGGCAATTTCACTGCGCTCAAGCAGACGAATATGAAAAGGCTCCTGGCCTATTCCGGGATCGCGAACGCCGGGTATATTCTAGTGCCGATTGCGACGTATTTCTCGGTCACGCACTATGCGAACTTCTCGGAATTCATCTTCTACCTGATCGCGTATCTGGTGATGAATATCGGGGCATTCGCCGTCCTGATGATTGTCGAGGCTGCCGAAGGCCACACCGAGGCCAAAGGCTTCGCCGGCTTGTACTACCGCGCGCCGCTGACGGCCGTGGCGATGGTGCTGCTCGTGCTCTCGTTGGCGGGCATCCCGCTTTCCGGCGGATTCTTCGGGAAATTCTACATCATCCTCGGCACGATGCAGACCCAGCAGTACTGGCTCGGCGCACTCATGATCGCGACCAGCGTCGTGTCGCTGTACTACTACTTCGGTATCGTCCGGCAGATGTTCATGCGCAGCGATTACGAACCGGCCCCGGTTCGTGTGTCCGTGCCGCTGGGCATCGTCGTATGGCTGTGTGCGCTGGTCAGCGTCGCGCTCGGCGTTGTGCCGCAAGCGGTGCTGAAAGGCATCGACACGATTTTTACGTTAACGAGCGATTTTATTATTCGATAGGTGCGACTCCAAGCCTCTCTCTGCGTATAAGCAGGGAGAGGTTTTTTTTGCATATCCAGTAGTTTCACTACCGCCGAAAATGGGTAAGCACGAGTAAATAGGCATATCCAGAAAATACATCTAAAAAAAGTGCTCCTAAGTCTGAACTTTTTGCGAAGAAAAACCGTTATAGCTATCGAGGAGCGGCGGAATGTGGTATAGATAGAGAAGTGCATTTTTTACGCTCAATTCGAACTAAAAGGACCTGATGGAATGAACTGGTTTCGATACGTAGGACCCTTCGTTGTGCTGCTCGTTCTCGGCTTGGTCGGCCATGTCACGACCGCCTCGGCAGCTTATCCTATTTCTTCGGATCCGATGCGGGTGAAGCAAACCTATTTAGATATGATTAACATAAATGGCGCCTGGGCCGCCGCGGAGGACACGCGTACGCCGCTGATCGTCGCGGTCGTCGATACGGGCGTCGATCTGACGCATCCCGATCTCGCGGGACGGCTGGTGGACGGCGTCAATCTGCTCCTGCCCGGCGCGAAGCCTTACGACGATAATGGCCACGGCACGAACGTTGCCGGGATTATCGCCGCGGCGATGAACAATGACAAGGGCATTGCCGGTATCGCGCCGAATGCCCGGATCATGCCGATCAAAGCGCTGGAATCAGACGGCACAGGCGACGAAGCCAAGCTGGGCGAAGGCATCAAATATGCCGTCGACCACGGCGCCAAGATCGTCGTGCTTTCGCTCGGCCTGAACAAATACTCGGCGTATTTGCAAGGGATTGTGCAGTACGCGGAAGATCGCAATGTGCTGCTCGTGGCCGCGGTGGGCAACGAGAGCACCAGCGTCAAATACCCCGCGGCGTATCCGCCGGTGCTCGCCGTCGGCGGCGTAAGCCCCGACCGCACCGCTGATCCCCGGTCCAACTACGGACCGGAGCTGGACATTATGGCGCCGTGGGACGTGTACACGACCGCCCTCGGCGGCGGTTACCAGTACCAGGACGGCAGCTCGATGGCGGCCCCGCAGGTGGCCGGCGCCGCTGCGCTCGTCTGGGGCAAGTACCCCGCCATGAGCGCCTTCCAGGTGCGCTCACAGCTGGAGCAGACCGCGGAGGACCTCATGTCCCCGGGGTGGGACACGAAGACCGGCTACGGGCTGCTGAACGTGCAAAAGGCGCTGACAGAGCCGTATAAGCAGGACCGCTTCGAGCCGAACGACACGCAGGCGCAGGCGGCGCTGCTGCCGGCGCATACGGCCATCCAGGCCTCGCTCAGCTCCGCGCAGGACCAGGACTGGTACGCCATTGATACGGCGTACGACGGCCAGCTCCAGTTTTGGCTGGAGCCGGAGGAGAGCTCGGCGACGGGCGGCATCCGGCTGCGCGTGGATTCCGGCGAGACGTTCGTCGCCGGCGGGGATAGCAGCCAGCCCTTCACAGTGAATGTGCGCAAAGGCCGCACATTTATCCATCTGCAGGGCGTCGACCGCGCCCGCAAGACAGCGCTGAACTATGCGCTGCGGACTGATTTTGTCATTTATACGGATCCTTTCGAGGATAACGATAAGCAGTATAAAGCTTTTGCCCTGCCGGAGCGCAGCCAGACGATTCAAGGCACGTTCCATCAGAAAGGGGACGTCGACTGGTTCTCCATGTACCTGGAGCATTCCGGTACGATGCGCATCAAGGTTACGACGGATACGGGTCGTATCGATCCGATGCTGTTCATTCAGAAGGAGGGCGAGAAATCGCTGACCTACGATCAGACGGGCGACGGCGGGATGGAAATTACGTCGCAGATGGATGTATTGCCTGGGCAATACTATATCCGGGTCAGTAATGTGAAGGATTATATAGAGCCGATCACGGGCGAGTACACGCTCGACATCGACTACACCCCGAAGCTCATTGATCCCAATGAGCCGAACGACAAGTCGTATCAAGCGACTTTTGCCGCGTTGAATAGCGGGTATGAGGGTGTTTTTAACCGGAATGAGGATGTCGATTGGTTTGAATTCCGTTTGCCGAAGGAAAGCCTCGCTCAGGTGTCGCTTACGAATTTGCCGACGACTCGTTTGCTGTACGCGACGCTCTATGACAGTTCGATGAAGGATTTAGGCACGTATCAGAACGCGCTCGGAAATACGAGTCTTGCGTTCGAGAAGCCGCTGCCTGGCGGTACGTATTATATTAAGCTGCGGGCGAACCAGTGGTTTATGAGCCAGATGTACCGGCTGCAGATCAGCAGCTTTGTGCTGATTAGCGGTTACCGGGATATCGAGAATCATTGGGCGCAAAGCACGATCAGCGAGATGACGAGCGAAGGCATTATTAGCGGTTACGGCAACTACCGTTTTGCGCCGGATCAGCCTGTGTCCAGAGCGGAAGCGGCGACGGTGTTGGCCCGGGCCTTGCATTTGACGAAGCAGCGGGAGCTGCGTTTTAGCGATGTGGCGACGAGCTTCTGGGGCTATGCGGATATTGCCAAGGTCGTGCAGGCGGGCATTGTCGACGGCTACCCGGACGGCACGTTCGGTCCGAATCGCGGGCTGACGCGAATGGAAATGACACAAATGGTCGCCAAGGCGCTCGGGATGAGCGGCAAGCTGCGCGGGAACTCACCGTACCCGGATGTCGGCGAGACGTACTGGGGTGTCGGGATAGTGAAGCAGATGGCGGCGGACGGCTGGATCAGCGGCTACCCGGACGGCTCGTTCCATCCGGAGGACGGCGCGACGCGGGCTGAATTTCTCACGATTGTAGCCAAACTGTTGAATCGATAATATGCGAAGGAAGAGGCGAGGCGAATGGGTGAAACGGATAAGTGGAGCGAAGCAGCTAAATACGCATCTCTGATGAACACGGTGGATATTGTGGTCTATATTGCCTGCATCGGTCTTGCGTGGTGGGCGCTGCAGGCGTTTCGCTTTGACGTTCTGCTCAAACAGCCGAAAGGTGCGAAGGCGATCATGCTGCAGATCCTGCTGGCGATCGGGCTTGGGCATCTTGTCGCCTCTTTTTTCATTCAATATTTAGGTCTCTCCCTGGACTTCAGCCGAATGTTTTAATGGCGAATTCCGAATAAGGCGCAACTTTGTTGTCAACAATGGATAGTAGAACGGTATCAAAATAGAGAGCTGCTACGAACTCTATGTGGGGCTATCCGAATGCCAAAAGAACACAGTTGTGCCCACCTGGCAACCAATGATAAGATTAAGAAATGTGCGAAATGTGTCAAATAAAATAAGTTCGCGGAGGGACCATGATGAGCAAAATTATCGTCCGCGGTGGCCGAAAGTTAGCTGGCAGTGTGAGAATCAATGGAGCGAAAAATGCGGTTCTGCCGATTATTGCAGCTTCCATCCTGGGATCGGAAGGTGAAAGCATCATCCACGATGCGCCTCCCCTTGACGATGTACTGGTCATTAATAAAGTGTTGCAAAGTTTAGGGATTGAAGTCGAATATAACCGGCAGACCATTCGGGTTCGCGCAGGGCGGATTGAGACCTGTGAAGCCTCTTATGAGCTGGTTCGTAAAATGAGAGCCTCTTTCCTCGTGATGGGGCCTTTGCTTGCCCGTCTCGGTCAAGCAAGAATTTCGCTGCCGGGGGGCTGTGCGATCGGTACAAGACCGATTGATCAGCATCTCAAAGGGTTTGAAGCGATGGGGGCTGACATTGAGCTGGGCCAGGGCTACATTGAAGCAAGGGTCAAAGGTCGCCTCAAGGGTGCCAAAATTTATCTCGATGTCGCGTCGGTTGGCGCCACAGAGAATATTATGATGGCCGCGACGCTGGCGGAAGGCACGACGATTATTGAAAATGCCGCCAAAGAGCCGGAAATTGTGGACTTGGCGAACTATTTGAATGCGATGGGCGCTGTCATTCGCGGCGCTGGCACGGGTGTTATTCGTATTGAAGGTGTACATAAGCTTTGCGGAGCGGTACATACGGTTATTCCGGATCGCGTTGAAGCAGGAACGTACATGATTGCAGCGGCCATTACGGGCAGTGAACTGTATATGGAGGGGGCGATCGGCGATCACCTGCGTCCTGTCATTTCGAAAATGCAGGAAATGGGTGTCGAGATCGAGGAAGACGAGAACGGCATTCGCGTACGCGGCGGTGGGCCGCTTCGCGCGGTCGACGTGAAGACGCTGCCGTATCCGGGTTTTCCGACCGACATGCAGTCGCAGATGATGGCGCTGCTGATGGTCGCGGACGGCACGAGCCTCGTGACGGAAACCGTGTTCGAGAACCGTTTCATGCACGTCGAAGAGTTCGCGAACATGAACGCCGCCATCAAGGTAGATGGACGCACGGCGATTATTAGCGGCAACACGAAGCTGCGCGGCGCGAAAGTATGCGCAACCGACCTGCGGGCGGGCGCGGCGCTGATTTTAGCCGCGTTAGCGGCAGACGGTGAGACGGAGATTACCGGCGTTCACCATATTGACCGCGGCTACGTCGACATTACCGACGTGCTGCGGGATCTAGGCGCCGACATTCAACGGTCGGTGCCGCAGGAAGTGGAAGAGGAAGCGGCGGAGCTGGGCTTTTTCAGCATTCAGCCAACGCTGGCTTAATCGGGAGGACCATCCGGCATTTGTGCCGGGTGGTTTTTTATTTCTAACTGTAAACGGCCAAGCGCAATGTTGTCAGGTTAAGGCAGCAAGTTATGAGCTGTATAACGACGGGAGCCAGACGGCATCAAGCAAGTTGAGCAGCTTGGTGTGTCCATGGACTGGAACATCTCCAGTTCATTTCGCTTGGAAACGGCCACCGTGCCAACTGAACTGGAAAACCTCCAGTTCGTTTCAGCCGCTTCTGGAGAATGGCTGCCAAATAGGAAAATAGACTGGAAGAATTCCAGTTCAGCACGCCGATTTGGGCGGAAATGCGTAAATGTACGGGAGAAATTCCAGTT
>NZ_RXHU01000040.1 GCF_003955665.1 Paenibacillus whitsoniae | reverse complement strand
AGATGTGTATAAGAGACAGTTCCACCAGTCCATCGGAAACTTTTCCGCATAGTAAAAGCCGACCATCGTCAGCGCCGACACCGCCCAGCCCCCAGTATAGATCCAGACGGCCAGCACAGCACTTTTCGCCGCCACTAACGGAACGAAGATGACGACGAAAATCCCGGCTGCGATCATGACCCAGAAGTTGGACTTCGTTTTGCCAATCCCCGCCATAATGCTTCCGCCGAGCCGTCCGACAGAAGAGAACAGCACGCCAAGCGCCATCAAGCGGATGTAAGTCGCCGAATCGCCGGTCGTGTAGCTGTTTCCGAACAGAAAACCGTTGATTTGATCAGGGAACAGGCAGATCAGCGCAGTCAGCGGATACAGGAGCAGGTTGTTATACCGAATGCAGCTCGTGCCGCGCCGTTTGCTTTCTTCCCGGTCTTGTGCGCTTTCGGCAACGAAGGGCAGGGTGACGATCATGAATGCCCAGGTGATGATGCCGATGAATCCGGTAATGCGGAATCCGTTCGCCAAATAGCCGACCGCCAGCACGGAGCTGGACCCCACCATCATGACGAGAAAAGGCTGCTGGAACGCCTTTGCTATATTGCCTGCCCAGGAGGGGAGCCCGTAGGCAAGCATGCTGCGGACCTCTTGCATTGGAAGGGCTCCGAACCATTTCGGTTTATGCACACGTTCAACTTTCAGGCAAATAATAAAGGCTGTCAGCAAAGCGCCTACGCCCATCCAGAGAGAAATATTTTCAAGCAGATTCAACGGACCTGGCGGCAGCAGGACGCCAAGAATCATGCCAAGCGTAGACAGCGCCGTCGTCGTGACCATAAAGAAAGCCTGCGTTCCGAAATCCCGGTTGCCGGAAAAAGAGGCTACACCGATATTGAGCATGGAGTTAAAAATAAACATGATCGCGCTGAGCATAATGGCGCCTCGCAGCGCCGGCAGATGGTAGTAATTGGCTAGCACGGGAGCCAGCGCGCACAGCAGGATACCGAACAACAAGCCGAACATCGTGCTGCCTGCGAACGCCACGCGAAAGTTCATTTGAACCGCTTCCAGCGGCTTTCGCGAGAAGGCGTAAATGAGGGAGGAATTAAAGCCGAAATTGAGAAAAAGAGAGGCCATGCCGAAAATTTGAAGAAGCAAATTGACTTCGCCGAACTTGTCGGGATCGTTCAACTCCCGAGCGAGCACGATGCTGCCTACGGTTTGCAGCATCTGGTTGATAAAGAGTCCAAGTCCGATGATGGACACGTTCCGAAGCAGAAATTGCTGGGTTTCAGTCAGCTTGATACGATTGGTAAGCACGGGGTCGGCCTCTTTTCCATAGGTGAGATCTAGCGTTGTCTTTAATTCACAGGGTATCAGACGCTTATCCGCTTGACAAACCAAGAAAAAAGAGAAAAGCGAAGCATATGAAAGCAATTCCAAGGATGCATGGGACTCCGATTTCATGTAAGAGAAATATGACGATATGCCGCTTACAGGAAAGGCGTAAAGCAAGCCGCAGGGCTTGCTTCTGCTGCGTTTTTTTATTTTTAAAATTTTGGGAGATGCCTTCAAACCGTTTACAAAGGATACGCGTTACCTTAGGTAGACCAATAAAGGAGGCAACTATATATGGGAATGGTTAAACGAGCAGGATATTTGTCGCTGTTTTTGCTTGGCGTTATCGGAGGAATGACAACATCTGCAGCATCTGCCGCCGAACCGCTGAACGTTCAAAGCGATTCGGATGTTGCCGCTCAGTTAGGCATCGTGCAAGGGGAAGGAAACGGAGTAACCGCAGCATATTTGAATAAAGCGGCTACCCGTCTTCAGGGCGCGATCATGTCGCTTCGCTTGCAGGGGCTCGAAAGTGAAGCACTGAGTTATCGCGGTGCGAGCCATTTTCAGGATGCAAGCGGACTGTCCAAGGAGAATCAAGCCATCCTCGGGTACTTGAGCGCGCATCCGGAACTGGGGTGGGAAGGTGCAAGCGGACAGCTGTTTAACCCGCTCGCGGGACTGACTGCCGGAGAGTATGACAAGGTGCTGCTGGAGGCGCTTGGCTACCGGCAAGGCGTGGATTTTGAATTCGCGAATGTGAGAGATTTTGCAGCGAAGATCGGATTAACAAGCCTAGCCAAGCAGTCGGATTTGAAAAATGTACATATCGTCAGCGGAACGCTGGAAGCGCTTCGATTGCCGACGAAGGGCGGCAAGGCAACGCTTGGCAGCTTGCTTGCCGAGAAGGGCAAGCTTGATCCCGCCATTCTTGCCGATCTTCAGAAGCCGACGCTCAGGCTGATGCAAAGCGATGCCACAGGCAGCTATTTGACGGATGAGAAGGGCATGACGTTATATTATTTTAGCAAAGATGTTGCGGATCCAAATGCTTGTACCGGTCAATGCTTGGCGAACTGGCCGGTTTACAGCAGCGATCACTTTATTGTACCAGCTCAATTTCAAGCCTCGGATTTCAGCGGCTTCACCCGGACAAACGGTAAGAAGCAGGTGACGTACAAGGGGTGGCCTCTGTATTTCTTTGTGAAGGATACCAAACCGGGAGATACGCTGGGGAACAACGTAAATCAGGTTTGGTTCACCGTTCAGCCGTCCGGCGGCGGAGTCGCGATCGGGACGAAGCCTGAGCTAGGCAACTATTTGACCGATGCAAACGGTATGACGCTTTATTACTACGAGCAGGATACGAAGGGGGTAAGCAATTGTGAAGGAAAATGTTTGGACAAATGGCCTGTCTTTTACTCTTCGTCCCTTTCAGCTCCGGCTGGTGTTGATCTAGCGGATTTTGGAACTTTGGTTCGTTCGAACGGGACGCTGCAAACGACTTATAAAGGGTTCCCGCTGTACTATTGGGTCGGCGACAAGCTCAGGGGGGATACGACGGGGCAGGATGTCGGGCATGTGTGGTATGTCGTTGAGCCTGCCAAGTTTGCGGGAACGAAAGCCGAGAACGCTGCGGTAAAAACGTCGAAGTAGGATTCGCTCCGAACCTCTGCTTAATCCTCGAAATGTGCTATTGCCAAGCGGATCCGCTGCCGCTAAGGTAGAAGAGAAAACCATGTCATTGTCGATTCGGGGTGTCGGAAACAATGCGCAATCGAACGGATGGGGAGCTTATGAAGCTGGTGATGAATAAGCATCACCCCGCCTTGGAAGAACTTTACGACCGTTATGCGAAGCTGGTGTACTCCTTTGCTCTGAAGTCAGCCAAAGAAGAACAAACGGCTAGAGAAATTGTTCAGCTTGTATTTACGCGGTTATGGACAACACAGAAAGGATATGACCCCGCTAAAGGCGCGTTCGTCAATTGGATCATTACGGTCACACGCAATGTGACGATTGACTGCCTTCGCAAGAAGCGAAAGGAAGATCAAAATCTGCACCTGGACCGCAGCCATTGGGAAGAGGCGTTCGTCTCCACCGCTCCCGAGCCGGATGCTGCGATGTCGAGCAAATGGCTTGGCGAGCAAATTCAGAAAGCTTATGTGCACTTATCTGAAAGTCAAATTCAATTAATCCATTGGATGTATTGGCAGGGTTATACGCTAAGCGAAATCGCCGTCCGTACAAATGAACCGATCGGCACTGTGAAAAGCCGCCTGCATCAAGGCTTGAAAATTCTTCGAAAGCATTTGACAACGTTGAGGGAGGGATGACGTGATGGAAGAACGCGAAATCGTGGATTGCAGCTATCTGATCAATTACTTGACCGGCGAATGCACAGAATGGGAACGTGCCGCCTTCGAACGGCATCTTCGCACGTGTGTCACCTGCCGGGAAGAATTAAAGGAGCTGAGCGAAGTGTGGGAGGCATTGCCGTTCGAGATCGAGAAAGTGGAAGTACCCGCTGATTTGAAAGCGGAGGTCATGGCGGCTACCAGGCCGCAGGCGGAACCTTCCCGCAATGAGCAAAGAGATTGGTCTCAAACCGGACAGATCGGGTCCAACAAGAAGCGAACGTATACCTGGGTGTATACGAGCGCTGCCGCTATTGTCATCGGGTTCGCTGCAGGCATTTGGTGGCATAGCAAGCCGCTTGTGCCGGAAGCGATCAGCAGCGCAGCCTTGAACCAGCCTGCCGAGATCGTCTCCACGTACCAACTGAAATCCGTTGAGGATACGATGCCGACGGCATCCGGGACCGTGTGGGTGCTGCAGAACGGAGATACTCATAATGTTGTCATTAATTTGCAGGGACTAAAGCCAACTGAAGGCGATTGGACCTATCAAGTATGGTACAACCGGAGCGGGAAGCGCTACAATTGCGGCACGCTGCGTGTCGACGGCCAGGGAGCCGGATTGTTGACGTATAGGATTCCAGTCAAAAGCAAGGAGCTTCGCATCGATTCCTTTGGCGTAACGCTGGAACCGGATCCGAATGGAAGCGCGCCACGGGGCAAAAAAATTTTGGGCACATAGCAAAGTTTCATCAAACCGAATTCTTGCTTTCAGCGTTTACTTGGTCGAGAGATCAATTTGACGATCATGAAGGAGGAATTGCAATGAAGAAACACATTGCCGCATGGATCATCGGCAGTAGTTTACTGGCTGCGCTGGCCGTTCCGGCTGCCGCTGCTGATCACAGCATGCCGATGCCGATGGGGGGCAGCCTTATGGCGTCCGCCGAGCAAGTCAAATCGGATATGACCATTACGTTGAACGGCAGTCCGCTGGCGCTCGATGAGTCGTATCTGATCGATGACTCGCTTTTTGTGCCATATCGAGCCTTTGCCGAAGGAATCGGCGCAGAAGTGGGCTACGAAGCGTCATCGCAGACGGTAACCGTTACGAAAGGCGGGAAGACGGTCAAGCTGTCAATCGGCTCCTCTGCTGCCGATGTGGATGGCACGCAGGTGACCATGGTCGGGCCGGCTCAGCTCATCAACAGTACAACGTTTGTGCATTCCCGTTTTCTGGCGGAAGTGTTCGGTGTTACCGTTCAGTACGACAGTGCGACAAGAACTGTGAATCTCGTTACGGGTTCGGATCAATCCGTTGCCAAGACATACTACATTAACATGCAGGGCTTCGCTTTCAGCGACACCGACATCACTGTTGAGGCGGGATCGACGATTGTGTTCACGAATAAAGACGCGGTGAAGCACAATGCGGTAGCTGATGATGGCAGCTTTCACACGGCTCTGCTTGGGGCAGGAGAGTCCGAAAGTGTTACGCTCACGCAGCCTGGCGTGTATACCTACTTCTGCGAGCCCCATAAGGATTTCATGAAGGGGAAAATTACCGTAAAATAAAAACAAATCCCATGGGTCTCCTGGTGAGATACGCCCAGCCTCAAGAAAGCGAAGACGATTCTAGGAGGTTGAACATGAAGGTCAAACGAATTGTCTGCAATATTGAAGCACAGGATACAACCGCAGCAAAACATTTTTATGAGGAAGTGCTCGGCCTTGATGTGTTGATGGATCATGGTTGGATTACCACTTATGGCTCACACGAAACAATGGATGTTCAGATTAGCTTCGCTTCGGAGGGAGGTTCTTCAACACTTGTACCGGATCTATCGATTGAAGTCGACGACCTTGACGAGGCGCATGACAGAATCCGGCGCGCAGGGATTCCGATTGAATACGGGCCGGTGAATGAACCGTGGGGCGTAAGGCGTTTCTATGTCCGCGATCCTTTTGGAAAGCTGATTAACTTGCTTGCTCACTGTTAAAGCGCGAAGGTTTGTGCAAGTTTACAAAAGTGCAGTGGTTCGCTTTCCAAAATGAGCCGTTGTCCGCTATGATACAGAGAGTACTGGAAGTGGAGGCATGCGGAACAATGGACATTAAGAAAGACGATTTGACTGGCGCTGAAGTGATTGCCCTAATAGCGGAACACTTGGAAGGCATGTTCGCCTCATCACCGCCGGAAAGTGTGCATGCCCTGAATCTTGACGGGCTGAAAAAGCCGGAAATTACATTCTGGTCCGTTTGGGAACATGGCGAATTGCTCGGTATTGGCGCGCTGAAAGAGCTGAGCCGGCAAGAGGGCGAAGTAAAGTCGATGCGGACGGCCTCGCAGCATCTGCGCAAAGGCGTAGCCAGATACATGCTCGATCATATCGTGAGCGAAGCGAAAAGTCGCGGCTACAAGCGGTTGAACCTGGAAACCGGTTCCATGGAAGCTTTTGCGCCGGCGGTGAGACTTTACGAGAGCTTCGGCTTTAAGGAATGCGAGCCATTTGCTGATTACAGCGAAGACCCGAACAGCTTGTTTATGACGTTGAACCTGTAGGCGGGAAGAAGAAAACAAGTAGCGGAGCAAGCGCAGAGGCTTGCCCCGCTGTTTTGCGTTCTCAGCGCAACCTACAAGTCATGCCTATGCATGATCAGAGAAAATCTATGAAACTTGTCTATGAACCTATTTTTTTTACCCTGTTATGGTATATAATGGCACGTATGACCGTTTGTCGCATTAACATTACAGGAGGCTTTTTATGAAAATAGGTTTACCTACCAAAGCTGCTTCTATCCTTGCGGCAGTCTTGATCGCCTGCGCCGCATTGCCTGCGTATGCGCAGGCCGGCAGCCTCCCGAGCGCATATCCGGACGTTCCGCCGGACCATTACGCCGCGCAAGCCATCGGCAGCTTGAAGCAGCAGGGCATCGTGGACGATGCCGAAGCGGACGGCGGCTTTCATCCTGATGAAGCCGTTACACGCGGCGATGCTGCCGTGTGGCTTGCCAGTGCGCTGCATGCTGCGAAGCCCAAAGCTTTGAATGGCTTTGCAGATGTGCCGGCTGCAAGCCCATATGCGGAGGCCGTGAACGCCCTGAAAGAGCTGAACATCGTGCAGGGGGACGGCGGCAACTACGAGCCGGACGCGCCGCTGACGCGCGAGCAGATGGCGAGCTTGCTTGTGCGCGCTTTTAAGCTGAACGATAACGGCATCCAGATGTGGCTCAAGGATGAAGCCGAGATCGGTCCGGCGCATCATGCCGATGTTGTCAAATTGAAGCAGCACGCGGTTACGGAGCAGCTGACGTTTATGCCAAAGGAGAAGGTGACTCGGGCGCAGCTCGTGCTCTTTTTATACCGCACCCTCACGCAAAAAGAAGAATTATCGCAAGGCGGCGTTTCGCTGGAGGAGCTTCTGCAGCTGCCGGATAAAATCCAGCTGCGACTCTCGCCGGACGGCACGATGCTGGCGTATTTGCACCCGTGGGAGAATCGAATGAATCTGTACATACAGAAAGTTGGGGAAAACGAAGGCATTCGTTTGACAAGCGCGAAGGTGGATAATATCCAGAGCATCTACTGGGTGACCGATCATGTGTTGGTGTACGGAATCGACAGCGGCGGGTCGGAGAATACTCACATCCACGCAATCCAGGTCGACGGCACGAATGATCGTGATTTGACGCCATTCAAAAATGTCAAGTCCAACTTGCTGGACGTATGGCCTGCAAAAGATGAAAGCAAGTATGAGCTGCTTCTGACGATGAATCGCCGGGATCCGAAAGCGATGGATGTCGTGCGGGTCAATCTGATGACGGGCGAGCCAACGATGTATGTGCAGAATCCGGGCAATGTCGAGCTTTGGACCATCGATAATTGGGGCGAAGTGCGCGCGGCGCTGGCGCAGGACGGAGAGACGACAAGCCTCTTGTATCGGGAGGATGACGGCAAGGAATTTGAGAAGATCGCGACGTTTGCGAAGGACGATACGTTTATCCCGATCATGTTCACTGCTGATAACAAGCAATTGTATGCGGCATCGTCGGTTGGCCGAGACAAGCAAGCGTTGGTTCGCTACGATCCGGTGGCCAAGAAGGAAGCGGAAGTGATCTATGCCAACGAAGACGCCGATGTGAACGATTTGATCTACTCTTATAAAAAGAAAGCGGTCCTCGCGGTCAGTTACGAAACGGAAGCGAAGCAGACGGCCTTTCTGGACCCGGAACTCAAGGTGAAAGCCCAAAAAATCGATGAGCAGCTCCACACCACGCACTGGGGCTTTGTCGGTTCCTTGGACAAAGATCTCGTCCTCTTGTACACGGACAGCGATAAATCGTACGGCAGCTACTATCTCTGGGATCAACGCTCAGACAAGATCGATAAAATCGCGGATATTGCCCCCCATATAAAAGAAGACCGAATGGCCGACATGAAGCCGATTTCATTCCAGAGCCGGGACGGCCTGACGATTCACGGCTACCTCACCCTGCCGAAGGGCGTCGTCGCAAATAAACTGCCGGTCATTGTGAATCCGCACGGCGGACCGTGGGCGCGCGATTCCTGGGGCTTTAACATGGAGGTGCAGCTGCTCGCCAGCCAAGGTTACGCAGTTCTGCAGCTGAACTACCGCGGCTCTGATGGGTACGGCAAGGCGTTCCTGCACGCCGGAGATAAGCAGTGGGGCGCCGCGATGCAGAATGACATCACCGACGGCGTGAACTGGCTCGTACAGCGTGGGATCGCCGATCCTAAGCGGGTCGGCATCTATGGCGCCTCCTACGGCGGGTATGCGACGCTGGCAGGCATGGCCTTCACGCCGGATGTGTACGCGGCGGGTGTTGATGTCGTGGGACCGTCGAGCCTGCTGACGTTCCTGCACACCGTGCCTCCGTATTGGGAGAACGGGCGGCAGCAAATGTATGCGCAGGTCGGCGATCCGGTGAAGGATCGCAAGCTGCTGGAGGCGGCTTCGCCGCTGCTGCATGCGGATCAGATCAAAGCGCCGCTGATGATCGTGCAGGGCGCGAACGATCCGCGTGTGAACAAGGCGGAGTCGGAGCAGATGGTTGCTGCGCTGCGCAAGCTGGATGTGGATGTGCCTTACATGCTGAAAGCCGATGAAGGACACGGCTACCAGAAGCTGGAGAACGAACGAGATTTCTATGAAGCCCTTATTCATTTTCTTAATCAACATGTGAAAAACAAAACGGAATGAGAAGAAAGAGCCGATATCTCCGCAGGTTTGCGGGGAGGATCGGCTCTTTTTTGCTGTGTGTCGCGTTGGGCGCAGGAATCGCGAAGCGGGAGGCGAATTGTGTAAGTCAGCCAAGCAGGTTGCTTCAACTGATTGAGTATACTTCCAAGAAGGCGGCTGAAACCATGCAATTAAGCGGTGCGATGAAAAGATTGCTGCTGATGAACGCGGCGTCGACCATTATTTTTAACTACATCGGCATCTTCGTCAATCTGTTTATTTGGGAAAAAAACAACAAAATCTCCGAGGTCGTCTGGTTCAATCTCGTGCTGTTCGTGATGTGGACGCTGGCATTCGGAGTAGGGTCACGCCTGTTGACCAGCTTTACGACGCGCGCCCTGATTCGCTCGAACGCGATTTGCGGCGGACTCGTATTCTTGCTGCTCTCCACGCTGGAGCTGGACAATCGGCTGCTGTGGATCGCCATTATCGCCATGCCGATCGGCATTATGTGGGGCTTCTACGCCTCCGCGCAAAACATTACGCTCAGCGTCTTCGGCAAAGGGCGCGACTTTGAGCAATACTTCTCGATGTCGAATATCATTAACCAGGTTATTTCAATTGTGAATCCGATTGCATTCGCCTTGATTATCAAGTGGATCGGCTATTCGGGTTCTTTCTTGCTGATGTTTTTGTTTGTGGCGCTGCTTATGGCCGTTTCGTTCTTCATTCCGACGATTACCTTGGCCGGCAGCACGGAGAAGCTGTTTCAAGGCGTTCGGTTTCGGCTCGTATTCTCGACTTCCGCATTGCGCTGGATGGTGCCGTCTTTGCTGGCTGCGGGCGTGTTCTTGCAATTTCAGATGCTGTTCGCGCTGGTGTTCACGTTTTCGGTGTCGGAGGATAAGCTGATTATCGCGCTGTTCAATGTGCTGTACGCTTCGTCGGCAATTGGCGCGATGATGCTGTATCGGCGGTTGCACGTGAAGGAGGGCCTCTGGCTCAAAATCGGCATGACGTTCTTAGCAGTCGGCATTCTACTGCCGCTGCTGCCGAAAGCGCCGATCCTGATCTTGTCGAATCTGTTCACGACGATCGGCATGTTCTATTTCGGAACGGTGTGGAACACGCGACAGTTCCGGATTATTTCGAAGCAGCCTGCGATGCAGCAGGCGCGCATTTTTCTGTGGCGGGAAGGGTTCCTGAACGTCTCCCGGATCGCGCTGCTCGTCGTGGCGCTGTCCGTGCAAGACCTGCACGGCGGCACGTTCTACCTCTTGATCGCGCTCGCGTTGGTGTGCGCTTTCATTGTACCCGTGTTCTCGGGGAAGAGCACTGAGATGTTTGAGCGGCAGGGGGAAGCTGGGAGCGCGGAGTCGAGGTAGTCGTGGGGGCCTAATCAAGACCCAATCCAGATCCAATCCAGATCCAATCTAGACTTAACCCATGCACAAGCATTCTCAGCCCAAGACCCATTCAAACCACATCCAAACCCGATCTAGCCAGTTCCAGACCTGACTCAGCCCCCGCCCCAGATCCGATAACGGTGGTGAACCACTCCTATTTGGGCGGGAGAGGACGACTTCAGCGAAATAGAAGTAGTAAACCACTTTTATTTGGAGCAAAGTTCGCCGAAATCGGGCTTTTTCCATGCGATAAGCGTGGTTTACCACGCTTATTTTCAGACAAAGGAGCGACTCGCGGAGAATAGAAGTGGTTACCCGCTCTTATTTGAAGTGAGACTGGTAGTAGGAGCGAATGGGGGAGGGCTAAGAGGGCCTGGCCCTAGCTAAAGAGACCGTTTTACGGGTATTATGGAAAATAAGAGGGTTTGCAAGCGGTTACGTACACGGAAATGGGCTAGTAGGAGGAAATGTAGCGGTGTTAAGAGGGCCTAGCCCTGGCTAAGGAGGCCTTTTTGCGGGGATTATGGAAAATAAGAGGGTTTGCAAGCGGTTACGTACACGGAAATGGGCTAGTTTGAGGAAATGTAGCAGTGCTAAGAGGGCCTGGCCCTGGCCCTGGCTAAAGAGGCCTTTTTGCGGGTATTATGGAAAATAAGATGGTTTGCAAACGGTTACATAGCAGAAGTGGGGGAAGGAGATTTGAGACGTAAGGAAGAGGTCAAGGTGTCTGGAAGAGAATAGGTGGGCGGTCGCACAATTGTGGGTGCAGCAGATGAAAATGTCGCGGGAGAGAGGAGCAGTTTAAAGTAGCTACTATTGCTGAACTGGCTGCGTTCTCGCAGCTAGTCTCGCCCTTAGAATGCAGAACAAGCCAGCACAGCACTGGCTTGTTCTCAATTTAAAGCATCCGCCCAGCCCTAAGGCAGCTGGATTGAGGCGCGGTACAGCTTGCTGTCCCACGTGACTTTGCTCTTGAGCGACTCCGCGACGAGGCGAAGCGGGACGTACATGCGGCTGTCGCTCATGATCTGCAGCGGCACAGGAACCGCCACGGTTTTGCCGTTCACGGTGGCGGTCGACTTGCCGTCCTGCAGCTGCAGCGTGACGCCGCCGCTGGTGATGGTCGCGGTGCGCGTCGCCGCATTCCACGCAAAGCCCGCGTTCATCGCATCGATGAACGGACGAATCGGCACAACGGTCGTCTCTCCGACAATATAACCTTTGTAGTCGGTCATGTAGCTGCCGTTGATTTCGATTTGCACGAGGGGCTTGTCCAGCTTGCGGACAACCAAGGCATTGCTGAGCTCGCGCCCCGCGTAGGTCATCGTGGTGCCGTTTGCATACAGCGCTGAGCTGGACCCGCCGTCCATGTTCATCGCTTCCTTCAGGCCAAGCGCGACCGCAATGGCGGCAAGCTGGGGCAAGGTTGCACTGGGGACGGTTCCCATCACAAGGCGATCGGAAGCGTCAATACCTACGAAACTGCGCGCAGCAGAGCTTGAAGTTACCTTCGGGTCGCTGAAGCCGTCGCGGCTGTAATTGATGTCCACGGCGCCGCCGCTAACCAGCTTCGGGCCAACGCCGATCGCAGCAAGCCACGACTTGGCGTCCATGCTCCCGTTTTCGCCTTTGGCGAGCAGCGAGGTCGTAACCCGATCTCCGAGGTCGACTTTCGTCAACACGTTGGACTTATTGTTGGCGCTGTTGCCGACAAACAACACGTAGCCATCGTCCGGTACAGGGACGGAATCCTGCGTAATTTTGGTCACGAGACCATCCTGAATGACGACTTTCGTTCCGCCGGGATATCCGATCCAACTGCCAAACTGCGGCGTGTACCATACAATCTGGTCGGTGCTGGCGTCGCCGTAATATTTGTTAATCCCCCAAGGGGAGATCGTATACGTACCGCCGCCCTCGCTTACCTTGACAGAAATATCGAGATCCACAAATTGAATATCCGGCACTTTATTTTTATCCAAAATCAGCGTTTGGTTCTCGCCGGAATGGATCGCTTCGCCTGACTTCACCAAGGAACCGTTGGGAAAGCGAATGTATGGGTTGGATTCATAAGCGTTAAAAAACGTACCATTAATCGCCGCTACAGCGTTCTCACGCTCGACAATGGACGAGAACGAGGCGTCGTGGCCGATACCGCCGTCTGCGAGCGCAGGGGCGAGTTCAAGCGTAGGATCCGTCAGATCGACGGTGACAACATTAACGGTAAAGTTTTTGCCTGCGGCATAAACGAGCTTCGTACTGGCGGTAACAGACGGAGAGTAAGCTGCAAAAGCGGATGTCCCGCCGGTCCATAAAGCTGTAGACAAAAGCAAAGCGGCACCAAGCTTGAATGATGAGCGAATGAACATGGATCGTATCTCCTTTTGTATCGGGTCGATTCGGCCAGCGAAAGGGGTATCTGGGTTGAATTAGGACTTCGGACCTGTTTCTCATATCATTCGAAGATTGGGGTGCTTTTTGTGTCGCTTTATGACGGGCAGGAGGAATTGGCAGGGCTTATTTTTTAGATTTTTTTAAAATTATAGTTTACCTGGCCCCCGTTATCTGATAATATAATCCCAACATTGAATTTGAAAATGCGATGAAGAGACGAGTAGATAAATACATTCTTTCACAGAGAGCTCCGGCAGCTGAAAAGGAGTAAAGCGTTGTTTATTGAAAAAAGACTCAGAGCAGCTCATCGGAACCGCGGGTCGGGGATGGTGTGCCAGGAGCTCCTGTTACAGAGCTAAAGTATAAGCATTGCATGCAATGCCGTACTTGAAGAGGCTGGCATGGCGACATGTTGGCGAATCTAGGGTGGTACCACGAGTCGATCAATCTCGTCCCTGAGACTTAATCAGTCTTGGGGGTGGGATTTTTTTGTTAGCGGATGTCGCAGCTGGCGGCGGGGTACACCAATTGCAGAAGAGCTGAATACGTTTTTAACATAAAGACCTTACATGAAAGGAAATGAAGTTCACATGACACAGAAACTAAAAGCAGGTATCGTTGGCGGCACAGGCATGGTTGGGCAGCGTTTTGTGCAGCTGCTGGATGGACACCCTTGGTTTGAGGTAACGGCGATTGCAGCAAGCGCTGGATCGGCCGGCAAAACATATGAAGAATCCGTGCAAAACAGATGGAAACTCGCGACTCCGATCCCGGAAGCGGTGAAAAAGATCGTCGTGCAGGACGCATCCAAAGTTGAGGTGTTTGCCTCCGAGGTTGATTTTATTTTCTGCGCGGTCGATATGCAAAAAGATCAAATCAAAGCGCTCGAAGAAGCTTATGCCAAAACCGGCACGCCGGTCATTTCCAATAACTCCGCGCATCGCTGGACGCCGGACGTTCCGATGATCGTTCCGGAAATCAATCCCGGCCACATGGACGTCATCGCGGCGCAAAGAAAGCGTCTGAATACAACGACAGGTTTTATCGCGGTGAAACCGAACTGCTCGATCCAAAGCTACGTGCCGGCGCTGAACGCGCTGAAAGAGTTTAACCCGACGACGGTTGTCGCATCGACGTACCAAGCGATTTCCGGTGCGGGCAAAAACTTTACCGACTGGCCGGAAATGCTGGACAACGTGATCCCATACATCGGCGGGGAAGAAGAGAAAAGCGAGCAGGAGCCGCTCCGCATCTGGGGCAGCGTGCAAGACGGTGCAATCGTGAAAGCGAGCTCCCCGCTCATCACCACACAATGTATCCGAGTTCCGGTTACGGACGGTCACTTGGCGACGGTGTTCGCTTCCTTTGAGAAAAAGCCGTCTAAAGAAGAAATTTTGGCGCGTTGGCTGAACTTCAAAGGGCGCCCGCAAGAGTTGGAATTGCCGAGCGCTCCGAAACAGTTCATCACGTATTTTGAAGAAGAAAACAGACCGCAAACGAAGCTGGATCGCGACATCGAGGGCGGCATGGGCGTCTCTGTAGGTCGTCTGCGTGAAGATTCCCTGTACGACTTCAAATTCGTCGGGCTTTCCCACAACACGCTGCGCGGCGCAGCAGGCGGTGCGGTGCTGATCGCGGAATTGCTGAAAGCCGAAGGTTACATTCAAGCCAAATAATGCTTTAACGTAAGACTGCTCCGTTCTGTTACAGGGACGCGAGCGGTCTTTTTTTTTCGCAGGGGGAGGAAATATGCTATGCTAGCAGCAACGCAAGGATGGGAGGAGACGTGAGGATGAAGCAGGTATTGGTTGCGGACGACGACGCGCATATCCGTTCGTTGGTGCGTTATGTGCTGAGCCGCGAAGGCTACGGCGTGCAGGAGGCGCAGGACGGGGAGCAGGCGCTTGAGCTGATGGGGGAAACAGCGATCGATCTGGCGATTCTGGACATTATGATGCCGCGTATGGACGGGCTGGCGGTGTGCGAAACGATTCGGAGCGAGTACGATATTCCGATTATTTTGCTGACGGCCAGGTCGCAACTGACAGATAAAGAGCAGGGCTATCTCAAAGGCACGGACGATTACGTGACAAAGCCGTTTGAGCCGGAGGAGCTGCTGTTTCGGGTAAAAGCGCTGTTTCGCCGCTATCAGCGGACGGCCAGCGACAAGCTGGTCTTGAACCGGATCGTGATCGATCGGAGCAATGTGGAGGTGACAGACGGCGAGAACGTACTGCTTTTGCCGATGAAGGAGTTTGAGCTGCTCTCCCAGCTCGCCCAGTTTCCAGGGCGGTTGTTCGCGCGCGAGGAGCTGATTCGCCTCGTTTGGGGCGCGGATTACGAAGGAGACGACCGCACGGTCGATGTGCATATCAAAAGGCTGCGGCAGCGCTTCGCCGATTATAACGACGATTTCGCCATACAAACCGTGCGCGGCATCGGCTATAAACTCGAGGTGAAGGACCGTTGAAATCCTTGTATGTTCGTGTGCTGTTTATGACGCTCGCCGTCATTTTGCTCAGCAGCATGCTGGGCTTTCTGTTGTCTAACATTTATTATCACGTAAAGCTCAAACCGTTCAATGACACCAAGTTGATTGGCATTGCGACGCAAATGTCGCAGTTTCTCGAACAAAATCCGGCGGAGATGGACCGTTATTTGGACAACGCAGCTGCGCTTGGCTATGAAATTTATGTCACTGACGGCCAGGGAGATCAGCGGTTCTACGGGCGCACTTTCCGGGAGCACGATTTGGCGGCGACGGCTGTGGCTGAGGTGCTGCAAGGCGGCGCGTATCATGGCGTTTCACAGTTTCCGAACAAGCTTTATATTTCAGGATTTTTTGAAAATACGCTGAGCAATACGGTCGGTGTACCTGTCGTACGGGGTGGTCACACCTATGCCTTGTTCGTACGGCCGGACGTTTTGCTGCAATTCGGGGAATTGCGGACATTTTTTGCGTTGATTTTTGCTTTGACGATCGCGATCAGCGTGCTTTGCTTCCTGCTCAGCACGAGGTATTTGGTCAAGCCGATCACGCGGCTGTCGGAGGCTACAAAACGAATAGCACAGGGGAACTACAACCTGAAACTGCCCGACAAGCGCAAGGATGAAATCGGCCAATTAGCGGGGCATTTCATGACGATGAGCCGGGAGCTGGAGCGGATTGAAGAAGCGCGGCAGCAGTTTGTCGCCAACGTTTCGCACGAAATTCAGTCGCCGCTCACGTCGATGCAGGGGTTTGCGCATATTTTGGCGGAGCGTGAGCTGCCGAGCGAAGAGCGTGAGCACTATGCGAAAATCATTGAGACGGAGACGAAGCATCTGTCCATGCTCGGCAAGCAGCTGCTCACACTGTCGTCGCTGGAGCAGGGAATAGAGGCGATGAACAAGGCCGTTTATCCGCTGCGTGCTCAGCTTCGGCAAGCCGTGCAAGTCATGCAGTGGCAGCTCGACGAGAAGGAGCTGTTTCTCAAGCTGGCGGTGCCGGAGACGGTCACGGTTTACGGGGACGAAGTGCTGCTCATGCAAGTATGGATGAATGTCATCGGTAATGCCATTCAGCATATTCCGGCAGGGAGTTCGATCGAAATCAGCGCGGAGAGCGGCAAAGCCGAGATCGTGGTTGAGATTCGCGATACCGGGGAGGGGATTGCCCCTGAGCATGTGCCGTTTCTTTTTGACCGGTTCTATCGGGTCGACCGCGCCAGAGAGCGCGCCTCCGGCCGCACGGGACTTGGACTGGCGATCGTCAAAAAAATCGTAGGGCTTCACGGCGGCGATATTACGGTTCATTCCATCCTTGGCGAGGGAACGACGTTTAGGATCGAGCTTCCGCAATTGTAATCGGCCGTTCATGCGCCGTTCATTTTCGCTTCCTAAACTGGAGATATAGTCAAAGGAGGGAAGCAAGATGTATCTCGCACTTCGTGAAATGAGATTTGCCAAAGCCAGATATTCGCTGATTGCCGTCATTATGCTGCTTGTGGCGTTTCTGGTATTGTTTGTAACAGGTCTCGCCAAAGGGCTCGCTTACGATAACGCAGCTTCGATTCAAAATCAAGCCGCCACGCATTATGTACTGGAACAGGGGGCGGAGCACCGCTTTACTCGCTCTCAGGTGAATGCAAGCTTGCTTGATCAGGCTGCTGCCATTGTCGGGGAAGAACATGCGGAGCCGTTTGGACTTGCGATGACGACCGTTGTTCCCAAAGGGGGGGCGCAAAAACTGGATGTCACGCTGATGGGCGTGAACCCGGCGGGGTGGCTGACGCCGCAGGTGGTGTCGGGCTCGGGGATTACGGCGGAGTCGTCCGGCGCTGTGCTCGTCGATCGGAAGCTGGCGGATGCCGGGGTGAAGCTTGGCACTGTGTTGGTGGATCAGGCGTCGGGCCTCAGCTGGACGGTGAGCGGGTTTGTAAAGGATGAATCATTCAGCCACTCGGCTGTCGTTGCGATGAATTTGCAGGATTGGGCGAAGCTTCAGGCTGCGAAGCCTGCGGTTAGCGGAGCTGGCGGTGAAGGCGTTCGTTATTCTTCTATCGCGCTGCAAGCGACGCATGCGCAAAGCGATCAGCTGGCAGCCGCACTGGGCGGCAAAGCTGAATTTATATCCAAGTCGGATGCGGTGTCCGCTATTTCTGGATACAAAGAGGAGCAGGGATCGCTGCTGATGATGATCGTGTTTTTGTTCGTAATTTCTGCGTTTGTGCTGGCTGTTTTCTTCTACGTCATTACGATCCAAAAAACGGGCCAATTCGGCATCCTGAAAGCGATTGGCACAAGGACACGCTATTTGATCCAAAGCGTAACGCTGCAAGTGCTTGTGCTGGCGATTGGCAGCCTGGCGATCAGTTGTGCCGCGGTGCTGGCGCTGGCGACGATTTTGCCTAGCGGTATGCCGTTTCAACTGACAGGGGCAACGCTGACGTTTACTTGCTTGGCTTTTATCCTGATGTCTGTGCTGGGCTCGCTGCTCTCTGTGTGGCAAGTCGTCCGCATTGATGCGCTTGATGCGATTGGGAGGGCTGCAGCATGATTAATCGACTGGAGATGAAAGGGATTTCCCGGAGCTTTGAAGATGGCGGCGTGCAGCGCATGATTTTGTGCGACCTTGAATTGCAGGTGAGAGCCGGAGAGTTTGTGGCGGTCATGGGGCCTTCGGGATCGGGAAAAAGCACGTTCCTATCGATCGCAGGCGCCTTGCTGGCTCCGACCGGAGGATCGATTGCAGTCGACGGGAAGCCGATTGTCGGCCTGGATCAGACCGGACTAGCCGATTTGCGGCTGCGCAAGCTGGGCTTTATTTTCCAAGGCTCGAATCTGATTCCATATCTGAAAGTTGCTGAGCAATTGGAGCTTGTCGCCAAGCTTGCCGGTGTGAAGGGTCGCGAAGCGGATGAGCGCACCGAAGATTTGTTGGGGCGGCTCGGAATGCAGCATCGCCGTGAGGCGTACCCGGAGAAGCTGTCCGGCGGCGAACGCCAGCGGGTGGCGATCGCAAGGGCGTTGATGAACGATCCGGCCGTTATCCTCGCAGACGAACCGACGGCAAGTCTCGATGGACTCCGCGGGCTTGCGGTCGTCGAGATGATTGCGCGGGAGGTGCGGACACAGGGGAAAAGCGCGGTGATGGTAACGCACGATGAGCGCGTGCTGCCGGCTTGCGACCGCGTGTTGTGGCTGGAGAACGGGCGGCTGGTAGCGCGTTAAGGATGATATTACTGTAAAGCGATTTTGACAAAAAGTTAAACTGTTTTGCCATACAACATCCCATTTCCGTTATGTTACGCTTATCGAAACAGACATGAAAAATTCGATAAGCGAAAGGGATGGGATGCATGCGTTCATGGGGATGGTGCAGCGGGATTGAGGATGCGGGTCAACTTCGGACTCTGGGCTTTGATTACATCGAATGTGCGGTCGTTTCGTTGAGCTTGGAAAATGAAAGCGAATACAAGGAGAGGCTTTCGCTGTTCCTTGAGAGTCCGCTGCCGGTGCGGGCGATGAACATCTTTTTCCCCGGCGACTTGAAGGTCGTGGGGCCGGATGTGGACGATGCGCGGATCGCACGCTATGTGGACAAAGCAGCGGAGGCTCTGCACCGGATTGGCGTGGAGACAGTTGTACTCGGCAGCGGCAAAGCGCGCCATAGCCCTGACGGCTGGGAGCCTCTGCGCGCTGCTGACCAGTTCCTCCGGCTGGTCAACCGCATGGCCGACGCGTTCGCGGGAACAGGCACAGTGCTGGCGATCGAGCCGCTGAACCGAAAAGAAACGAATCTGGTGACGACGATTGCGGAGGCCGTCTCGTTTGCTGAGCAAGTGAATCGGCCGGAGGTTCGAGTGTTGGCGGACTTTTATCATATGCAGGAAGAAGGAGATCCGTTGACGTCGCTGGTTGCGCACAGCAAGTGGTTGCGGCATGTTCATCTGGCGGATACGGGAAGGTTTAGCCCAGGCACGGGAACTTATCCGTATGCGGATTTTGCGGCGGCACTCAACCAGGCGGGGTATACCGGCACGATTTCGGCTGAATGTACGGTAAAAGATAAGGAGCAGGAGTTGCCGGTGAGCTTGGATTTTATGAGGAGGGTGTTTGAACGCTGATGGGAGTATCGTACCGGATCGGTTGCAGCGCTGCTCGTATGGTTGGTTGCGATCGCCTATGGAGGGGAAATAAGGCCTCCACGCGCCTGTTGATCTCACGTAGAAAAGGGTATAATAGTTGGCAGAACTTAACTTATCCCTCTAAAAAGGACTAATCCTTATGACAAATCACTCCTTATCGCATGAAATGGGCTGGAACTTCGATAACACGTACACGAAGCTGCCGTCTTCGCTGTATACCCCCTGCAAGCCGACGCGCGTGGAAGCCCCGGAGCTTGTGGTCTTGAACCGCGCCTTGGCGGTGGAATTGGGGCTTGACGCAGATGCGCTGGAAAGCGAAAAAGGCGCGTCGATTTTCGCCGGCAATCGGCTGCCCGACGGCGCGGAGCCGCTGGCGCAGGCATACGCTGGCCATCAGTTCGGGCACTTGAACCTGCTTGGAGATGGCCGCGCGATTCTGCTGGGCGAACACCTGACGCCACAAGGCGACCGCGTGGACGTCCAGCTCAAAGGCGCCGGGCAGACGCCGTACTCGCGGCGCGGCGACGGCCGGGCAGCGCTCGGCCCGATGCTGCGCGAGTACATCATCAGCGAGGCGATGCACGGCCTGCGCATCCCGACGACGCGCAGCCTGGCGGTGGCCGCCACCGGCGAGCCGATCTACCGCGAGACGGTGCTGCCCGGCGCGGTACTGACGCGCATCGCGGCGAGTCACCTGCGCGTAGGCACGTTCCAGTACGCCGCGCACTGGAAAACGGAGGCCGAGCTCCGCGCGTTGGCCGACTACACCTTGCAGCGCCATTACCCGGCGCTGGCCGAAGACGAGCAGCCATACCTCAGGCTGCTGGAAGCGGTTATCCAGCGACAAGCCGAGCTGATCGCCCGCTGGATGCTCGTCGGCTTTATCCACGGCGTCATGAATACGGACAACGTGGCGCTCAGCGGCGAGACGATCGATTATGGGCCGTGTGCGTTTATGGATGCCTATGATCCGGCGACCGTGTTCAGCTCCATCGATACGCAAGGCCGCTACGCCTACGGCAATCAGCCGTATATCGGCGGATGGAATCTGGCGCGCTTTGCGGAAGCACTGCTGCCGCTTCTCCACGAGGACGAGGAGCAAGCCGTGCAGATCGCGCAGGACGCGATTGCGACGTACTCCCCGCACTACCAACAGGCGTGGCTGTCAGGCATGCGGGCGAAGCTCGGCTTGTTTGGCGAGGAGTCAGAGGACAGCGCGCTTGTGCATGATTTGCTGGAGGCGATGAAAAGGCATCAGGCGGATTTTACGAACACATTTGTCTCGTTGACGTTTGACAGACCGGAGGATACGCCGATGCATGGCTCGGAGGATTTTGCCGGTTGGTTGAAGCGCTGGGAGGAGCGCCGTTCCCGCCAAGCGGAGACACGGGAAGCGTCGCAGCTCCTCATGCGCAGCAGCAATCCGGCGATCATCCCGCGGAATCACCGTGTGGAGGAAGCGCTGGATGCGGCTGCACAGCACGGCGATTATTCCATCATGGAGCGGCTGGTGGCCGCGCTCAAGGAACCGTATGCACACCGTCCCGAGCAGGCGGAATATGCGGAGCTGCCGCCGAAGTCGGCTTGCGGATACAAGACGTTTTGCGGGACATAGGCAACATCGGCGGATTAATCGCTTCGCTGTGCTGAGCAATCACGCAGGGTGAATGCGCAGCGGATGAAGCGTCAGGCGGCATGATGCTGTAGATGAGGCCCGGGGGATCGGTCGATCCTTCGGGTTTTGTTCGTTTGTGGAAGGAATCGCTTTCCTGGACGGCGAATGAATAAGCCAAATACAACCGAAAGAATGTGACGACATGACGACGATTCGCCGAAATTGGGCAGGCAATTACACGTATCACGCACAGCAAGTGGAAGTTCCCGAATCGATAGAGCAGCTTCAATCCATCGTGGCGGCCAGTGCCTCGGTGAAAGTTGTGGGGACGCGGCACTCTTTTAACGGAATTGCAGATACCACAGGGACCCACATCTCGTTGGAAAAATTGAACCGCGTTCTCTCGCTGGATCGGGTGAACCGTCAAGTGACGGTTGAAGGCGGCATCCGCTATGGCGAGCTGTGCCAGTATTTGCACGAGCAGGGCTATGCGCTGCACAATCTCGCTTCGCTGCCGCACATCACGGTCGCTGGCGCTTGCGCGACCGCGACGCACGGCTCCGGTGACCGCAACGGCAACCTTTCGACGGCTGTGGCCGCGTTAGAAATCGTGCAAGCAGATGGGCAAAAAGTTGTTTATACCCGCGAGCATCCAGATTTTGTCGGGGCGGTGGTCGGTATTGGCGCGCTTGGCGTGGTGTCGCAATTGACCCTCGACGTAGAGCCTGCATTCGAAATGCGACAGCATGTGTACGACCGACTGCCGCTTGCTGAACTGGCGGGCAATTTTGATGCGATTTATGGCGCGGCATACAGCGTCAGTTTGTTTACGGATTGGCGGAGCGCCTCGTTCAATCAAGTATGGGTGAAGGAGCGTCTCGAAGAAGGCTCTGAACCAAAGCCTGCGCCCGCAACGTTCTTCGGCGCTCAATTGGCGGCGAGCCCGCGGCATCCAGTGGAAGGCTGCGGGACGGAGAATTGCAGCGAGCAGCTAGGCGCACCGGGTCCTTGGCACGAGCGTATGCCGCATTTCCGCATGGCGTTCACGCCAAGCGCGGGGGAGGAGCTGCAAAGCGAATACTACGTGCCGCGGCACGCGGCGTATGAAGCGCTTTGCGCGCTGGAGAAGATCAGCAGCCGCTTTGCGGAGCTGTTGTTTGTGTCGGAAGTCCGCACGATTGCGGCGGACGAGCTGTGGTTAAGTCCTTGCCGCAAGCAGGACTCTGTCGCGGTTCACTTCACATGGAAACCCATGTGGAAGGAAGTGCGCGAAGTACTGCCGCTGATCGAAGAAGCGCTGGCCCCGTTTGAAGCGCGCCCGCATTGGGGCAAGCTGTTTACGATGGCGCCAGCGGATGTGCAGCGGCGGTTCGTGATGCTCCCGGCGTTCAAGGAGCTGGTGCTGAGTCATGATCCGCAGGGCAAGTTCAGGAACGATTTTTTGAGCATACTGGATTTGTAGGAAATCATGTTTCGTTTGTTGGGGTGAGCACAGATGTCAGAGGAGCCCATTTACATCCGGTTTCCTGAAGAGGCGGATGCAGAAGAATTAACAGACTTGTACAAGCGTAATCGGGCGTTTTTTGAACAGTTTTCCCCAAGTGTTCCGGACAATTACTACACGGAGGAGTTCCAGCGTCAAGCCATTGTGAAAAGCAAGGGGGACATGGCGGCTGATCAACGGTATTCGTTTTTGATTTGCCTCAAGGAGGATGATCGGATTATTGGCACCGTTGGACTGTCCTTTGTGGCCCGAGGATCGCTGCAAAACTGCATGATCGGATATAGCCTGGATCAAGCCTATAACGGCAAAGGGTACACGACGGCAGCTGTAAAGCAGGTAGTCCGCTATGCGTTTGAAGAGTTGAAATTTCACCGGATTTATGGGGAAGCAGCTCCGCGAAATGAAGGCTCGATCCGTGTGCTTGAGAAAGCTGGTTTTCATAAAGAAGGCATTGCCCGAAGCAATGTGAAAATCAACGGGGTTTGGGAAGATCATCAGGTGTTGGCGATCATCAACCCGTCCGGTGACGTCTAATTCAAAGCAGAGACAAAAGAGCTGCAACTTTCATTCGCATGAATGAAGGCTGCAGCTCCTTGACATTAATCCGTAATATTGTTCATGTAATACGCGATAATATCTTTGCGGCGGATGATGCCGAGGAAAATGCCGCTTTCGTCGACAACGGGCACGAAGTTTTGGTCGGCCGCTTTGGCCAGCATATCTTCCATGAAAGCGTCGATGGAGACGGATTCGTTATGGATGTTCTTCTCAATATCGGCGACCGGAAATTGATCCATATTCTCAAAGGTGAGCCCCGGCGTATCTTTCAGGGTCCACAATATATCGCCTTCGGACAGCGTGCCCGCATATTTGCCTTCATCGTCTACGATCGGCAGCGCGGTATAGGTATGCTTCTCTAGTTGTTCCATGGCTTCTTTCATCGAAGAGGAGGAGCGAATATAGGCAACTTTATCTTTTGGAAATAAGAATGAGGCAGTTTTCATAAGCGTCGTTACCTTTCTCTGAATTTTCAAACGTCTACTACTATTAAACCATATTTTGAAGCAAAAAGGGGTGAAAGTTCCTGGCAATCGTCGATTTGTAGCTAATCATGTCCCTGAAAGCAAAGCCTGTATGCTCGTCTCCTGTAAAATGTGCAGGAAATTTCTCATAATTAGGCCTATATACATCGTAATCATGTAAAACATACAAGTCATTTCTCGGCTTTGTGCCTCTTTTTCGTGAAAATGAGGGGACAAGCAGGAATTTACTGTAGGAAATGCAGGATGGTTCAGAAAATCGCACCATTTTTCAGAATTTGATGTAGGATATGAAGCTTCTCACAACTGGACTTTAGCCAAAAGTCACTAAATGCCCTCCCAAGGATCTTGTCACTCCCAATCTTTAAGCCATGAACGGGCTGATCCCCGCGTATATATAGCGTAACAACAGTTGAGGGGAGGTGCGGCGGTGACTAGTGCAGGCACGTATTCAGGCTACCGACCTCAGCATCCGGTACGGTTTATAACGGCGTCCGCCTTATTTGACGGTCACGATGTTTCAATCACCATTATGCGACGAATTTTGCAGGCAGGAGGCGCTGAAGTCATCCACTTGGGGCATAACCGCTCCGTGCAGGAGATCGTGCAGGCCGCTATTCAAGAAGATGTGCAGGGAATTGCGGTCTCCTCGTATCAAGGCGGACATGTGGAATTTTTCACATATATGATCGATCTGCTGAGGGAAAAAGGCGCCTCACACATCCAAGTGTTCGGTGGCGGCGGCGGTGTCATTCTGCCATCGGAAATTCAGAAGCTCCAGGCCTACGGCGTTGCCCGGCTGTTCTCGCCGGACGATGGTCGGCAGCTCGGGCTGCACGGCATGATCGCCTGGATGCTCCAGGCATGCGATTACGCGCTGCCGCTGCCGGCAGCAGGAGATCCCCCGTTCACGACGGCGGATCAACAAAAGATCGCGCGGCGCATCACCGCCGCCGAGCGTGCTTGCGCGGCGGGCACGCCGCCCGCGCCTCCTGCGGCTGCGGACGCGCCCAGCGCCGCCGCCCCGGCTCCTGCGCAGCTAGCCGCGGCAAACGCCGCCGGCACGCCGACGATGCCATCGCCGGCCACCCCACAACGCGCCCCCGTCGTCGGCATCACGGGCACCGGCGGCTCCGGCAAAAGCTCGCTCACCGACGAGCTCGTGCTGCGTTTTCTCCGGCACTACCCGGCGCAGCGTGTCGCGGTGCTGTCGGTCGATCCGACCCGGAAGCGCAGCGGCGGAGCTTTGCTAGGTGACCGGATCCGCATGAATACCGCGAGTGACGAGCGGGTGTACATGCGCAGTCTAGCCACACGAAGCTCGGGCAGCGAGGTGTCGGCTGCGCTTCCGGGCGCGATTGCCGTGCTGCAGGAGGCAGGCTTCGATCTCGTGCTGGTCGAGACGAGCGGCATCGGGCAAGGCGACGGGCGCATCGCCGAGCTCGCGGACGTGTCGCTGTATGTCATGACCAGCGAATTCGGCTCTCCGTCACAGTTGGAGAAAATCGACATGCTCGACTGCGCCGACTTGATTGCGATCAACAAATTCGAACGCCGCGGCTCGGAGGACGCGCTGCGCGACGTGCAGAAGCAGGTGCAGCGCAATCGCGGACTTTTTCACACGCCGCCCGAAACGATGCCCGTATATGGCACGCGAGCCAATCAGTTCAACGATCCCGGCGTCGACGCGCTGTTCAGCGCACTGATGGGGATCATCCATACGAAGCTCGGCTACCAATGGTCAATACCTCATTGTACCGCGAACCGGCCGAAGCCGCAAATGATCGTTCCTCCGGAGCGGATAAGATATCTAGGAGAGATCGCGCAAACCGTCCGTGCTTACCATGCGGAAGTTGAACAAGAAGCGCAGCTTGCCAGCAAACATTATCAAGTAAGCGGTGTGATTCAGGCGCTGCGGGAGGTGTCAGCCGACGCTTCTGCGCACGCGCAGACCGCCGCTGTGATGCACGAGCTGCAGCGCAATCTGGAGGAGCAAGTGAAGCCCGAAACGCTGCATCTGCTCCGTAGCTGGCCTGATCTGAAGAAGCGATATTCAGCAACAACCATGACGAGTCAAGTGCGCGGCCGCGACATGGTGACGGCGCTTACTTCTCAAAGCCTGGCCGGCACAGACATTCCCAAAGTGTGTTTGCCGCGTTTTCATGACAGCGGCGATGTGCTCCGCTGGCTGCTGCGGGAGAACGTGCCGGGTGCGTTCCCATACACGGCGGGCGTGTTTCCTTTTAAACGCACGGCGGAAGACCCAAAACGGCAGTTCGCCGGCGAAGGGACGCCGGAGCGCACGAATTTGCGCTTTCACTTCCTGTCGAAGGACGACGCGGCCAAGCGCCTCAGTACGGCGTTCGATTCCGTTACTTTGTACGGAGAGGACCCTGATGAGCGGCAGGATATCTACGGCAAAATCGGCGAAAGCGGCGTTAGCATCTGCACGTTGGACGATATGAAGAAGCTGTTCGACGGCTTCAATCTGTGTGATCCGCTAACGTCAGTTTCAATGACGATTAACGGTCCGGCGCCAATCATTTTAGCGATGTATCTGAATGCAGCGATTGATTTTGAACTGGCGCGGTCGACACGCGAGGCGGGCCGGGAGTTAACGCCGCAGGAAGTGGAACAAGTTCGCGCCCAGACGCTTAGGTCTGTGCGGGGTACGGTGCAGGCGGATATTTTGAAGGAGGATCAGGGACAGAATACGTGCATCTTCTCCGTGGAATTCGCGCTGCGGATGATGGGCGATATTCAGCAGTATTTTATCGAGCATGAGGTGCGGAACTATTATTCGGTCTCGATTTCCGGCTATCATATTGCCGAGGCGGGGGCGAATCCGATTTCGCAGCTGGCTTTTACGCTGGCCAACGGCTTTACGTATGTGGAATATTACTTATCGCGCGGCATGCGGATCGACGACTTCGCGCCGAACTTGTCGTTCTTTTTCAGCAACGGGCTTGATCCGGAGTATACGGTCATCGGACGGGTGGCGCGCCGTATCTGGGCTGTGGCGATGAAGCACCGCTACAAGGCGAACGAGCGCAGCCAAAAGCTCAAATATCATATCCAAACGTCAGGCCGTTCGCTGCATGCCCAAGAGATGGATTTCAACGACATTCGCACGACGCTGCAGGCACTGATCGCGGTTCTCGACAACTGCAACTCCCTGCATACGAATTCGTATGACGAGGCGGTGACAACCCCGACCGAGGCGTCGGTCCGGCGCGCCATGGCGATTCAGCTCATCATCAACAAGGAACTGGGCCTTATTCAAAATGAAAATATGCTGCAGGGATCTTTTTTCATCGAGCAGCTGACGGATCTGGTAGAGGAGGCGGTGCTGCAGGAGCTGGACCGGATTAGTGATCGCGGCGGTGTATTGGGCGCCATGGAAACGCACTATCAGCGGGGGAAGATTCAGGACGAATCGATGCACTATGAGATGAAAAAGCATTCCGGCGAGCTGCCGATCGTCGGTGTCAACACATATCTCAATCCGTCTGCGCCGGAAGGGGATGCGGGGATTCCTGTCGCCAGGGCTACGACAGCGGAAAAAGATGCGCAGATCCGCCATCTCCGGGCGTTTCACGAACGACATCAGGCGGAAGCGCCGGCCGCGCTCGCGAAGCTGCAGGAAACCGCGCTGACGGGGGGCAATATTTTCGAAGCGTTGATGGAGACGGTCAAAGCTGCAAGCTTAGGACAGATGACGCAGGCGCTGTATGCGGTCGGCGGCAAATATCGGCGCAACATGTAGAGAAAAGGGACAGTAACAACCAGCTTGGAAGGCTGGAGTTCTGTCCCTGACTGATTATTAGCGATACACCACGCGCGGTCCTTGCTGAAAAGCGCCATGATGCTCATCATCGTCCTCATCGTCGTCAATATCCAGCCCGCTGGCGAGAATTGTGTCGTTCGCCACAGTTTCTTGATCGTTCGGCTCCATGGTTGACCTCCCTTGCTATGTAAGGATAGTGGTATTGTATTCCCTATCTGCCTGGGAAAACCCTGCCGCTGGAAAAAAATATTCACTTTACTTAGTTGAATTATAGATATTAAGAGTCTATAATATACGTAAAAGGAGGCGAGACCATCATGATCTACGATTGCGCCATTATTGGCGGCGGCCCGGCTGGGCTGAATGCCGCATTGGTATTAGGACGAGCAAGGAGAACGGTAGCGCTATGCGACAATAACCGGCCGCGAAACCGGGTGACGCATGCTTCGCATGGCTTTATCACACAGGATGGCGTGACGCCGTCCGAATTTCGCCGTAAGGCGTACGCGGACGTGCTGAAATATCCGTCGGTCCAGCATTATGCGGTGCCTGTTACGGAAATTATAAAAGAACAAGGCACCTTTACAGTTGTTGTGGAAGGGTCCGAACCGATTCGGGCGCGAAAAGTGCTGCTGGCTGTAGGCTTGGATGAAACACTCCCGGATCTGCCGGGCGTTGGGGATGTATACGGCACGAGCGTGTTCCACTGCCCATACTGCGATGGCTGGGAGCTGCGCGATCAAGCGCTCATAGCGATCGGCGATCATCCGCGCATTTTTCATATTGCGAAGCTGCTGTTTGGTTGGAGCCGCGATGTCGTCATATGTACGAACGGGACCCAGGTTTTGGATGACGAGCAGAAGCGCCAGCTGAGCGCCAAGGGAATCCGCGTAACCGAGCAGCGCGTGGCGGCACTGCACAGCGAGCAGGGCAAGCTGACGGAAGTGGAGTGGACGGACGGCACAAGGCTTGCCCGCAGTGGCGGCTTCGTCATGCCGCAATGGACGCCGCACACGGTGCGCTTCGCTTCGCTAGGATTTGACACGAACGAGTGGGGCGGCATCAAGACAAATGAACTCGGCGAAAGCTCGGTGCCCGGCTTATTCGCCGCAGGAGAAGCCGCGACAGGCATGGGGGCGCAGCTGATCACGGCAGCGGCATCCGGCAGCATGGCAGCTATGGGCGTCAACACGGCGCTGATGGAAGAAGCGTTTCAGGAATAACGAAGACGATAAGCAAGGAGAAGAGCTGAGATGAAATATTCGAAAGCGACGGATTATGCGCTGCATACGATGCTGTTTTTATCGGTCGTCGGTCCGGATAAACCGCTGGGTGTGCAGCTGCTCGCAGATAAATTTCAGGTGTCGCCGACGTATTTATCCAAGATTTTAACCAAGCTTGTCAAAGCTGGCATGGTCGAATCGGCGTCGGGCGCGAACGGCGGGTACCGATTGAAACGAAACTGGGAATCGGTGTCGTTCCTCGATATTATTCATGCGATTGAAGGGACGGCGTCCTTGTTCGACTGCAGTCTGGATCATGGGCCGGAGTGCCAGGTTCAGCAGATCGTGCTGGAAGCCGAAGCGAAAATGGAGACGCATTTGCGCAGCCAGACGCTGGGGGAATTGGCAAAGCGGAGCAGCTTACTTTTTAAAGGAGGTCAGATGTCGAGTGACGAAGGAACTGTTTGACGAAGCTTTATGGGAGCGGACATGGCGGGAGGACCCCAATACCGCGGTGAAGAAAATGAAACGATCGGGCGTCGACCCGACGCGCGCGTTCGATGAGAAGGCGGCTGTCTTCAACGAGCAGTCGTTCAATGAAGAAGGCAAGCGGCGAAGCCGGCGCATTATGAATTGGATCGAGGGGCAGGGCGTTAATTTTGAGGGGGCCTCGATTCTGGATATAGGCGCAGCTTCTGGCGTATTTTCCATCCCGTTTGCCGAGCGCGGCGCTCATGTCACGTCGGTGGAGCCCAACGAACCACTTGCTCAGTTGTTTAAGGAGAACGCTAAGAAGCTGAACGGTCCGGGTTCCACCGAGCTTGTGACGGATGCGTTTGAGGACATCGACATTGAAGCCAGAGGCTGGAAGCAGGCGTTCGATCTTGTCTTTGTCTCCATGTGTCCGGTCGTTTCGGACTGGGCAAGCGTGGAGAAGGTGCTGAGCTGTGCGAAAGGGTTTTGCTACATCAGCACGATGGCCGGCGGTCGGGAGAACAGCCTGCTGGGCGAGGTATGGCCGCTCGTGTCCGATCGACCTTATGGGTCGACGCATCTGGAATTCGGCTATTTGCAGCATTTGCTTTATTTGAAAGGATATTCTTACGAATCGCTGGTGAGCCGCGAATTGAAAACAACGATCCAGACGCGCGAAGAAGCGCTGAAGGAGCTGATGAATTGGCTGCGCATGGCAGACACGCTGGATGCGGATCGCAAGCGCGACATCATCGCCGAGCATTTGGCGCGGCGGTATCCGGATGACCGCGTCGTCGCCCATGAGGGCGGACGCTTCGGCAAAGTGCTGGTCCGGCTGGGAGATCAGCGCATGTTTTCACGGGAGTAGGCCGAGGACTAGAGGGCAGGATTGCTGACATTTGAACGAGCGAAATAGGTGGAAAAGCCTTATATACATGCGGCCAATCTGATTTGATCAGGTTGGCTTTTTGTGCTTTCGGCGACCGAGCTTCCAGTTTTATGAATAGAAAATGAGACTTCTGGCAAGCTAAAAAGAAAAGATATGGGAGCTCATGATGTTTTTTCCTCAATTATTCAAAAGACAGCGAAAAGGGCGGCTAGTATTGGCCCCTCCAGAAATGACGGCGAATTCCAAAGTGGAAGTCGATGTTGCAGCAAGGCTCCCTTGGTTTGAGGAGCAGCTCAAGAACTGCGCGGACATCCAATTTCATACCTGTGAAATCGGATCGCACCCTTGCGTGTTTATTTTTATCGACGGGCTCGTCAACCAGGACATGCTGCAATCGCACATTCTGGAACCGCTGCTGCTGAAAATGCAGTTTTCGTCGACCGGCGAAATGGTATCCGAAATTGTACAACATAAACTGCTTCCGGTATCCTCCGTTCAGGGGATCCAGGATGTTAGTGCTGCGCTGCATGATATTTTTGAAGGAGGCGTCCTTCTACTTATTGAGAATGAGCCGCAAATGGTCATATTCCCCCTGCGGGCAACAGAAACGAGAGCGATATCACAATCGGAGAATGAAAATGTCATTCGAGGACCTAAGCAGGCGTTCGTTGAGGACTTGGACATTAATGTGTCGTTGATTCGTAAAATTGTTAAAAATCCGCTGCTAAAGGTCGAAAAATTCAAGTTTGGCAGCTATACGAATACCAACGTTGTGATTTGTTACATCGAAGGATTGTGCCAGCAAAAACTGGTCGATGAAATGAAGGAAAGACTCGGCCGTGTCGATATCGATGCTATTCTGGGCAGTTCGTACATTGAAGAATTTATCGAAGACAATCCGTATTCGCCGTTTCCGCAAGTGCAGTATACGGAAAGGCCTGATATCGTCTCTGCCGCCCTCCTGGAAGGACGAATCGCAGTTATTGTAGACGGGACGCCAATTCCGATTATCGCACCGGTAACGCTGTATATGCTGCTGCAGTCGCCGGAAGATTATTATCAGCGCTTCGTTGCGGCGACGTGGATTCGGTGGATTCGTTACTTATTTCTGTTAATTTCATTTTTGCTTCCGTCGGTCTATATCGCAGTCACGACATTTCACCCCGAGATGCTTCCGCCAAATCTGCTGATCGCTGTGGCGGCGGCAAGGGAAAACGTACCGTTTCCCGCCATAGTCGAAGCCTTTATCATGGAATTAACCTTTGAAGCGCTGCGAGAGGCAGGATTGCGAATTCCGAAGCCGATCGGCCAAACCGTATCCATTATCGGTGCTCTCGTTATCGGTCAAGCAGCCGTACAAGCAGGGATCGTTTCCGCACCCATGGTTATCGTCGTCTCGATTACAGGGATTGCCTCGTTCGTTATTCCACATTTCGATCTGGGCTTGACGTTTCGGCTTCTGCGTTTCCCTGTCATGTTTCTGGCGGCTTCGCTGGGGCTATATGGGGTCATTCTGGGTATTCTTCTCATCTATTTGCACTTGGTGACGCTTCGCTCTTTCGGTACGCCTTACCTTACGCCGACATCCCCGATCCGGTTCGGTGACTGGAAGGATGTTTTCATGCGTGCTCCAATATGGCTGATGAGAAAGCGGCCAGTCTTATTTGGAACAAGCGGCGGGGAGCGTGTTGCTTATAAACCAAGACCACAAATTCCAGAGGATAATGGTGATTAACTATGCATCGCTATCGCAAACTGCTGTTGATTGCCTTAGCAGGAATCAGTGTGCTGTTATTGACAGGTTGCTGGTCTAGAATTGAAATCAACGATAATGCTTTTGTCACAGCCATGTATGTCGATCGGCTGGATAACGATCAGTATGAGGTTTCATTAGGTTTTCCTTTGCCGAACCGCATGGCAACAGGTGCGATGACGACGAACACTAGCACGGGAAACGCCTATTCGATCGTGAGCAAAAGGGCGGAGAGTATTGCTGTGGCGATTCGAAAAATCCGCTCAGATCTATCCCGTGAAATTACATGGGGGCATTGTCGGGTAGTCATTGTGGGCCGCAAGATGGCAGAGCAAGGCATCGGCCCAATGCTGGAATTCGCTTCACGTGAGCCCAGCTTTCATTCCAAAAGTTTTCTCTTTGTCTCGCCAACGAAAGGGCAGGATATATCCAAGTTAACGCCGGTGTTCGAGCGTCTGCCGTCAGAAGTCATCCGTGAGTATGCCCAACGGCATGTCACGCTCGGTGCTACAATCAAAGACTTTTTGCAAGCCGAAGCAAGCGGAGGAGATATGGTAGCAGGGATGCTGACCATCGGCAAAATTGAAATGGTAAGCGAAAAAGGGAAGCTCAGCACATGGGTCGGAACGGACGGAGCGGCGGTATTCAAAGCCGGTGTCCTGGTGGGAGAACTCGATGTTATGCAGATGCGCGCCGGTTTGTGGATGCAAGGGAATATGAAGAGCTCGCTCAATTCCTTGCGTTCGCCAACGGATCATAAAATGATCTCCTTTCTCATTCAATCTTCAAAGGCGTCCATCAAGCCGCATGTTGAGGGCGATCGAATCTGGTTTACGATTGATGTAGAAGCGGATGACGACATTATTTCATCTGAATCGCAGCTTAACTTGTTGGATCCGGAGAATATTAACATGCTTGAACGCATGTTATCCGAGCAATTGAACGGGCGCATCCTGAGAGCTATCAAAGCTACGCAAGCGTTAGAGGCGGACGCCTTTAATTTTGGACGCATTCTGGAATGGCACTATCCGAAAGTGTGGGAGAAGAACAAGAATCAGTGGCGGGAAATGTATAAGAACTGTGAATTTGTCGTGAATTCAAAAATTTTTGTTCGACGAACAGGCACTGAGAAAAATTCAATGGCAGCGAAATGACCAATTGTGTAAAGAGGGGGACGGAGCATGATTCTGATGACGATTCTCTTCGTTGCAATCGGAACCTATGAATTTCATTACATGTACAAGAGAGGGCGGAAAAAGAGAACGTATTGGATTGTCGCCTTGAGTATGCTTGCCGCCTATCTTTTGGATATGTCGGTCTATACGATTCGTGACTTGCCTGGGTTCAATCAAGCAATCAGCTTTTTCTTCAAATTCTAAGACCGAATGGGGGAGGGAAAGGACCATGATGTTGCAGCGGGTCAGTCAGCTGGAGCTTGGCTTATTGTTTGTACTCTTTAATTTCTCGACGGGCGCTGGCTTCATGCTGGGACCGCTATCTGCCGTTTCCGGCTTTCAAGGCTGGCTGATCATTATCATCGGACATGTCGGCGGTTTGGCAATCGCCTTTCTTGCTTATCAATTCGCCAACTATAGACCAAACGATTTTTTAGCCCACTACGGTAAAGATCTTCTAGGCCGATGGCTTCACGTCGCTATGATGGCGTGCTATTGCTTTTTCTTCCTCCATATAGCCAGTATTGTTCTTAGGCAGACGACGGACTTCATGATCCAGATTTACTTGCCGTCTACGCCGAGCTGGGCAATTGGGGGTTCGTTCGCACTGGTGATTTGGCTTGCGGTCCGTTCAGGTCTAGAAGCGATCTTTCGGTGTGCGGCAGGGTTTTTCTTCGTTATTTTCGTAACTGCATCTTTCGTGCCGTTTCTGGTGGGAAAGGAATTGAATTACCACAGTGCCATTGCGCTGATCACCAATTTCGATGCAAGTCAGTTGGCTTATGGCAGCTATCCGTTTATCCCGTGGTTTGGCGAAATGTTTCTCATTCTATTTATTTTTCCTTTTCTTGCGGAGCCGGAGAAAACGAGGCGTACCTTGGTGCTGTCTTCTTTGTGCAGCATCTTTTTCTTTGAAGTTTACTACTTGCTGTGCATTTTATTATTCGATAAGCATTTAATGGCTGAAATTACGTACCCGATTCTTGAAATGCTGCGATTCATCCGCATTGGCGACTTTTTGGAAAATCTGGATCCGATCGTAGTGGCAATCTGGATCGCCGGGCTATTTATCAAGATCAGTTTGTTGCTCTATGTTTCGGTGCTCATCTTTGCGCAGCTGTTCAAGCTGAAGGATACGCGGCCGTTATCTTTTCCGTTTGCCGCGATCATGGTGGGTCTTGCGATGAATGTGGTGAAAAACCAAATGGAAATGAATGATTTTCTCATGCATGCTTGGGCCAATTTTGCTTATTGCATCGAATTTTCTCCCATCATCTATTGGGCCTCTTTCAAACTGCGAAAATTATGGAAATCCAAGGAAGCACCGAACGAATCGGTCATCGAGAGTTGATGCATATCCATGATAAAAGGGGTGTTCAAAGGGAGTGATGATCACCCTTCGGACAACCCCTTTGTCTTATTCGGCAGCAGGCTGCAAATTTTTGAACTGATTGGAAAACATCCGGTAATACGTGCCTTCTTTCTCCATCAGCGCACCATGACTGCCTTGCTCGGCGATCCCGCCTTTATCGATGACCATGATCGTATCGGCATCCCGGATCGTGTTCAGCCGGTGCGCGATGATGAAGCTGGTGCGCCCGCGCATGATCCCAAGCAGCGCTTCCTGGATGTGCAGCTCAGTCCGCGTGTCGATGGAGCTTGTCGCCTCATCAAGAATGAGAATCGACGGATCCGCGAGGATGACGCGCGCGATCGCCAGCAATTGACGCTGCCCTTGGCTCAGATTGCCGCCATTCTCGGAGAGAGGCGTATCGTAGCGCCCCGGCAGCCGATGAATAAAGGCGTGCGCATTCGCAAGCTTGGCCGCCGCTTCGACTTCAGCATCCGTTGCGTCCGGCTTGCCATAAAGGATGTTCTCCTTGATCGTACCGGAGAACAAATACGTGTCCTGCAGCACGATGCCGAAGGCTCTGCGTAGACTGTCGCGGGTGTAGGTACGGATGTCGCGCCCATCAATCGTAATCGTGCCGCTCGACGCATCGTAGAAGCGCGTCACGAGATTGACGATCGTCGTCTTGCCCGCGCCCGTTGGCCCGACGAGAGCAATGGAGCTGCCGGCCGGGGCATCGAAGCTCACATTGCGCAGGATTGGCACATCAGCCCGATACCCGAAGGTTACATTCGTGAACTCGACGTGGCCGATCGGCTTCTGAAGCTCGATGGCGTCGGGCTCATCCGGCACTTCTTCGGCTTCGTCGAGCACCTCGAACGCGCGTTCGGCGCCGGCGACGCCGGACTGCAGCACGTTATACGTGTTCGCAATGTCATTCAGCGGCCGCACGAACTGGCGCGAATAGCTCAGGAAGCTGGCGATGACGCCGACGGTGATATGCCCTTTGACGGCGAGCACACCGCCGACTACCGCTACGGCGGCAAAACCGATGTTATTAATGACACTGAGCAGCGGCATGAGAAAGCCTGACCAAATTTGCGCCTTCAAGCCAACTTCGAACAGTCGGCCATTCACTTCATTGAATTCACGGATCGCCTGCTGCTCCCGGTTGAACGCTTTGACGACGAGAAGTCCTGTTACCGTCTCTTCAATATGTCCGTTAAGCTTGCCAAGCTGCGCCTGCTGCTCTTTGAACAATTTGCTGGTTCGCTTCGTAATCGTGCGCGCCAACAGGAAGACAAGCGGCACGGTGATGAGGCTTGCGAGCGTGAGCAGGGGGCTGAGTACTAGCATCATGACCAACGAGCCGACAATGGCGATCGAGCCGGTCATGAGCTGGGTCGTCGCTTGCGAGATCGTATTGCTTACGTTGTCGATATCGTTTGATAGCCGACTCATCACATCGCCGTGCGAACGGCTGTCGAAGTAAGCAAGCGGCAGCTTCTGCAGTTTGGCAAACATTGTCTGCCGCATGCGCATGACGACGCGTTGGGCGAGGCCCGCCATGACCCAGCTTTGCAGGAATGTCAGTCCGGCATCGCCGACATAGGTACCGATTAACGCGAAGATCGTCACGTTCAGCACATTGTAGTCTACTGTTCCGTTCGCCATCGCGTCGACGGCAACGCCGATCAGATACGGCCCGCTCAGCGTCAGCAGCGCGTCAGCCAAGATGAAAATGAAGACGACTGTGAGCCACTTACGCTCGGTGCCAAGGTACGACCAGAGCCGCCTTAACGTGCCTTTGAAGTTTTTGGGCTTGACGACTGGCGCCCGTCCGCCGCGGCCAATAGGGCCGTTCAGCACAGGAACGTCAGGCTTCTGGCCGGCGGTGTCATTCCCCTTGGACATGAGGTGTCAGCTCCTTTCCGAACTGGGATTGGAAGATTTCGACATAGACCCGGCAGGAAGCCATTAGCGTGTCGTGCGTGCCGACGCCGACGACTTCACCGTCGTCGAGCACGATAATTTTATCTGCATCCATCACCGAAGAAATGCGCTGTGCGATCATCAGGCAAGTCACACCTTGCGCATACTGCTTGAGCGATTCCTTGATGCGGGTCTCCGTCGCAGTATCTAGGGCGCTTGTGCAGTCGTCGAGAATTAGAATATCGGGCCTGCGAATCAGTGCGCGGGCAATGGAAAGCCGCTGCTTTTGGCCACCGGAGAGGTTAACGCCTTTTTGCCCAAGCCGAGTTGCATAACCTTCTGGAAAAGTCGCGATAAAGGGGTGCGCTTCCGCCATCACGGCCGCCTGCTCAATTTCTTCCTGCGTGGCCGAAGCGAGGCCATACCGCAGGTTGTCGCTAATCGTGCCGCTGAAGAGGATCGTCTTCTGCGGTACGATGCCGATTCGGTTGCGGAGCAGCGCAGGATCGAGCTCTTTCACATCGACGCCGTCCACCTTTACCGTGCCGGAGATGGTGTCGTAGAAGCGGGGGACGAGGGAGATGAGCGTGCTCTTGCCTGCGCCGGTGGAACCGATAATGCCGACAGTTTCGCCGGGGAGGCAGGAGAACGTCACGTTCTTCAAAACAGGATCGCCCCCAGCGCCTTCGTAGGCAAACGTGACATTTTCAAAGTCGATGCGGCCTTTCGGCGAGCTCTCCGGTAAGGTTGCCTCCGAGTTCCACGTAAGGGTGCTCGATTCGCCAAATACTTCCCCAATCCGGTTGGCCGATGCTTTCGCGCGCACGAACATGTTGAACACCATGGAAATCGTCATAAGTGCAAACAAAATTTGCGTCATATAGTTGACGAACGCGACGATGTGGCCGACCTGCATCTGATGGTGGTTAACGCGCCAGGCGCCGAGCCAGATCACGGCAACGATCCCGAAATTCACTGTAAGAATAATGGCCGGGTTAAAAATAGCTAGCAACCGCGTGACCGAGATAGACGTCGCTTGATAGGCCGTGTTCGCCTGTGCGAATTTGTGCGATTCGTGATCGAAACGATTGAACGCCTTGACGACGCGGACGCCAGACAAATACTCGCGCATGACCCGGTTCACGCCGTCTAGCGCTTTCTGCACACGGATAAAACGGGCGAAGCCGAACTTCAGGTTCAGGGCTACGAGTCCAAGCACGATCGGGACGACGATGATCAGGACAACGGCCAGATTCGCATTAAGCCGAACCGCCATAATGAGACTGCCGATACAAAGCAGCGGGGCTTTGACGAAAATGCGCATCAAGCCGTTCACAAAATTTTGCACCTGTGTGACGTCGTTCGTCAGGCGGGTAATGAGCGAGGCGCGTTCGAAGCGCTCGATGTTATTAAACGAGAGCGATTGCATATGCGCGAACAAATCCGCGCGAAGCTCCGTCCCGAATCGCTGAGACACGTGGCTCGCCACAATGTTGCGCATGGATGCCGCCACTGCGCCGAACGCGGTAATGAGCAGCATAATGCCGCCCATCCGCAGGACGTAATCCATCCGGCTCTCGGCAACGCCGTAGTCGAGAATACGGGACATCATTGTTGGCTGGAGCAGATCTGCGAGCGCTTCCAACGAGACGAAAAGCACGGCAACCAGAAATAGCTTCCAGTACTTTTTCACATACTTCTTCATAAATGTCATGGGGTACACTCCTCAGTATGTGGTCAACCTCTTCTCTTAGTAGATACACCGATTCCTAGGAAAGGTCATCCTTTTTTTTCGCGAGTGGTTGAAGGCTGTCAAAGCTTAGCAGCCTCATCGGGGATGAACGTTAAGCATAATTGTTCCAGAATCGTTTCCGGCGACAAGCCGCGCCCCTGACGCTGAAATAAATACGCTTCGCTGCCCAGCGCATGAAGAAGCATATCCGCTTTGAACACGCTGTTTACGCCGCCGGGTTTCGTGCCGTGAATTTCCTCAAACAGCAGGACCAGTTGCTGGTGCAATTCTTGATAGATGGGGCTATACGCGCGTTTTCCGGTAGGCGGGGATGCGTTCTCGATGCCTTTGAGCAGCTGCGCTTTTTTCTCGCGGAAACGGAGGAAAAAGCCGAGCAGCCGCCGCAGCCGCCCTCCTGCCGGCTCCTCTTTATGGGCTTCCATGGCTTCATAAATGTCGTCGAACAGCATATCGACGCTGTCTTTAATAAGATCCTGGCACAGCTCGCTCTTGTTGCGATAGCGCCGGTACAAGGTGCCAGGACCGATCTGCGCTTCTGTGGCGATCTGATTCATGGATACCTGCTCCACACCGTGCAGGTCGAACAAATGCAGGGCCGCATCAATGATGCGCTGCCGATTCTCCGCTGCGTCGCGGCGTTCATTGCGTGGGGGGGTTAGTCTATAGTCCGACATTGCTGCGTTTCACGTCCTTCGGATTCGGATTGCTGGCTTGGATTGACAAACGGAGAGGTCTCCGCTTATTATCAAGTGGAGAGGTCTCCGCTTAATCATATCGCAAGTAACCGGCGTCTGCAAGTGGTTTTGGCGCCTTTAGAAGGAGGGATGAAGTACGTGCCGATTTGGAAAAGGAACGTCTACGTATGCTGGTTCGGCATGTTCGTTACCGGCATCGGCATGAGTCAGATTGCACCGGTCATGCCGTTGTTTATTCAGCATCTTGGCGTCAACAATCAGGATTTGATTGCCCAGCTATCGGGGTTTGCGTTCGGCATTACATTTATTCTGTCTGCCATCTTCTCGCCGATTTGGGGCGCAGCGGCGGATCGAGTCGGCCGCAAGCCGATGCTGCTGCGGGCTAGCTTGGGCATGGCTATTGTCATCGGCTGCATGGGTTATGCGCCAAACGTCTATGTGCTGATCGGGCTGCGCCTGCTGCAGGGGATCATCACCGGCTATAGCACAGCCTGCACGACGCTGATCGCCACGCAGACGGATAAAACGAATGCCGGCTGGGCACTTGGCACATTGTCGACCGCCAACGTGTCGGGCGGCTTGCTTGGCCCGCTGTTCGGCGGTTTTATCGCCGAGCATCTCGGCTTCAAAGCCGTCTTCTTTATCACCGGTGGCTTCATGTTCATTGCGTTTCTCACAACGGCGCTGTTTGTGAAAGAAACGTTCAAGCGCGAGGAGCGGGAACGGCAAACGATGCGTGAGCTGTGGAGCCGCATTCCCGAAAAAAGCTTGACGATCGCGCTGTTCATCTAGTTCTTTATTTTGACCGTGTCGCTGTATTCGGTAGAACCGATCATCACGATTTATATTACGAACATGTCGCAGGCGACCGCGCATGTCGCGTTAATGGCAGGGGTGGCGTTCTCCGCCTCCGGTCTTGCCACAATTATCGCGGCGCCGCGACTCGGCAAGCTGTCGGATCGCATCGGCGCGCATAAGGTGATGTTAACCGCGCTCATTGTCGCAGGCGTTTTGTTTATCCCGCAAGCGCTGGTGCACAACTCTTGGGAGCTGACAGGGCTTCGCTTTCTGTTCGGCCTAGCCGCAGCAGGCTTGACCCCGTCGATCAACGTTTTGATGAAAAAAATTACGCCTGCTGCGTTGACTGGCCGTGTGTTCGGATTTTCCATGTCTGCAGGGTATTTGGGTGTCTTTGTCGGCGGTATTTTGGGTGGGCAGGTCGCAGCGTGGCTGCGGATTCAGGACGTCTTTTACATCACGGGCGCTTTGCTGCTCTTGAATGCTGTGCTGGTCTACTTCTGTGTTGTTAAAAAGTTAAATAGATTGAACAATCAGCAGGTTGCAGCTTGAAAATCCGTGGGACAGGGGAGATACGAGGGTGAAATTTCAGCAAATCAGCAAGCATATTTGGAGTGTCCGGGCGTGGATGATTATTCCGTGCCATGTCTGGCTGGTCGTGGAGGAGGAGGGGATCACGCTGGTTGATGCGGGCGTACCTTGGATGGCAGGGAGCATTCAGAAGCTAATCGATCGGCTTGGAGCCGGTCCGCTGCGGCGCATTGTGTTGACGCACGGGCATCCGGATCATGTCGGCTCGATTAAGAAAATTGTGCAAGCGAGCCCGGTGCCGATCTATGCGCATCGCCTGGAAATTCCTTACGCGGAAGGCGATCTGCCTTATCCGGGGAAAAGCAAGCCTGCCCCACAGGTGGCCAAGGGGCTGCTGCGGCCGCTGACGGAGCTGGCGGATGGCGAGATAGCGTCAATTGGGGCGCTGCGCCCATTTTTTACTCCGGGGCATTCGCCCGGCCATGTCGTGTATTATCATGAACAGGACGACGTGCTGCTGACCGGGGATTTGTTCAACTCGAAGCGCGGCAAGCTTCTGCCGCCGCGGTTCACGCCGAATCCAGATGAGGCGCGGCGCAGCGCGCGCATTGTGGAGACACTGAAGCCGCATCGCCTGGAAGTGTGCCATGGCGATACGGTGTACCGTCCGGCGGAGCAGATGGACGACTTTTTCAAAATCGCCAAGAGGTGATAAATGAGGCTGCCGGATGCCGGCAGTCTTTTTTTGCGGGCGAACGAGAGAAAGCTCGTCGTTACAAGCCACATGCTGAATGAAAATGGTGGGAGCGCTTGGCGTGAAACCCCGGAAATTGGCGGGAAGCGGGATTTTTCGTTGTAACGGTTGCGACAGCGGCTATTTAGTCAAAATCGACGAGATTTCGTCTAGATTGATGGACCGTCTAATTTCGCGGCGCCCACAGCATGATGGATACGCCGACAATGCAGATGGCTGCGCCCAGCCAGTCGTAGAGATCCGGCGCTTTCTTATCGATCAGCCAGCCCCACAGGACGGCTAGCACGATGAATACGCCGCCATACGCCGCATAGACGCGCCCGAACGAAGGAAAGCTTTGCAATGTCGGGATGATCCCGTAGAGGACAAGTACAAGACCGCCCACAATGCCGTACCAGAGCGGCTTTCCTTCGCGCAGCCAGAGCCAGACGAGGTAGCCGCCGCCGATTTCCGCCAGTCCGGCAGCAAAAAAGATGATGAATGACATGAACATGATGGTGTACACCTTTCTATGTAAGAATGTAGCGTTATGTCCACTATAGACAAGCGCCATTCATCTGTAAATGAAAGGATGCCGTGAGGATAAATAGGGGCGCAGGTTGGAAAAATAACCGCATACCGCAGGAATGAGGTAGATAAGGAAGGAGCCGTTGAACGCTTATGTCATGGATCAAACGCATGTTAATCGGAAGACCGCTCAAGTCAGCGGAGTTGGGCGAGCAAAAAATCAATAAAACCAAAGCGCTCGCCATCCTGTCCTCCGATGCGCTTTCCTCCGTGGCGTATGGCCCGGAACAAATCTTACTTGTGCTCGTCACGGTAGGGGCGGCAGCATTCTGGTATTCCATCCCGATCGGGGTAGGGGTCCTGGTTCTCCTAACCGCACTCATTCTGTCATATCGGCAAATTATATATGCGTATCCGCATGGCGGAGGGGCCTATGTCGTCTCAAAAGAAAACCTGGGCAAATATCCGGGTCTCGTCGCCGGGGGTTCGCTTCTGGTGGATTACATCTTGACGGTTGCCGTGAGTGTGTCAGCCGGGACGGACGCGATTACGTCAGCTTTTCCCAGCTTGCATGCCTATAGCGTTGGGATTGCCATTATATTCGTGATCCTCATCACGATTTTAAATTTACGAGGCTTGACGGAATCTGCCTCGATTCTTTCGTATCCCGTCTATTTATTCGTAGCGGCGCTGTTTATCCTGATCGGTGTCGGTGTGTATCAGATCGCGACTGGCCGGTTCTCGCCGGACTTGCATGCTTCTCTTGGCACAGAAGTGGCAGGTATCAGCTTGTTCCTGCTGCTGCGGGCATTTGCTTCCGGCAGTTCCGCGCTGACTGGAGTTGAGGCGATCTCTAATGCGATCCCGAACTTCAAGGAACCGGCCCCTCAAAATGCAACCAGAACGCTTATTGCCATGGGGACGCTCCTAGCGATTTTATTTTCGGGCATCGTCTATCTCGCTTACGAACTCGGGGTCAGTCCCAAAGCTGAGGTGACGGTCGTTTCGCAGATTGCGGAGGAGATTTTTGGCCGCGGCTTTCTGTACTTTTTTATCCAGGGCACGACCGCGCTGATCTTGATTCTCGCCGCCAACACCGGTTATTCCGCGTTTCCGCTGCTTGCTGTCAATCTCGCGAAGGACAAGTTTATTCCGAAAATGTTCACGAACCGCGGCGACCGCTTGGGCTATTCCAACGGCATCATTTTCCTCGGCATTTTCTCGATTATTCTCATTCTGGCGTTCGAGGGGCAGACGGAGCATCTGATTCCGCTTTACGCCGTCGGGGTGTTCATTCCGTTCACGCTGTCGCAGACCGGGATGATGATGAAGTGGCTCCGCACCCGGCCCAGCGGCTGGGTAATTAAGCTTGTCATCAACACGACTGGCGCGGCGATTTCCTGCATTGTGTCGCTCATGTTCTTTTTTACCAAGTTTGGGCAGGTGTGGCCTGTACTGATTTTTTTGCCGGGCATGGTGTGGATTTTCTATAAAATCCGCAAGCACTACGACACCGTTGGGGATCAGCTGCGCATAACGTCGTGCGAGCCCGTGCCGCCGATTGAGGGCAATGTGGTCATTCTGCCTGTCGCCGGCATCACGCATGTGGTCGAATACTCGCTGAATTACGCGAAATCGCTCTCGCCGCATCAGATTATCGCCGTTTATGTACCATTTGAACGGGAAGAGGAACTGGCTTTTCAGGAGAAATGGCAGAAGTGGCAGCCGGATGTGCGGCTCGTCACGTTGCTGTCGCCATATCGCAGCATCATTACGCCGCTCAGTAAATTTATTGACACGGTGCAGCGAAAAGCAAGTGAGTCGCATTATCAGGTAACGGTCATCATCCCGCAGTTTATTCCGCGAAAGGGATGGCACAACATTTTGCATAATCAGTCCAGCATCTTCATCCGCACGCATCTGCTGCTCAGCCGGAATGTGATTATTACAACGGTGCCGTATCGATTAAAGAAGTAAGCGCGTGCTATAATGGGGGATGGCTGAGGATGCGGGAGGTGCGGCGCGGGTGATCGAGCTTGTGGGAACTTGTGAGAAGTGCAAGCGGCCGGTGTACTGCCGAGATGGATTTATTGACGGGATCGTGCAGCCGGACAAAACGGTGATTTGCTTCGCGTGCTCGGAGGATGGGGCGAATGAAGGGAAGAAAAAAAGCTGACCCCGCGGGTCAGCTCGGTGAGCAGCGTCACAGTTGACGCTGTTTTTTTATTTTTCGCAGCGCGATGAACTGCTTCCATTGGAAGTACATGAAGCATCCCAGGCAGAAGCCGCACAGTGCGAGCACGACGGCGACGGTCAGCATGGCGAGTGCGATGTAGGCGAGAATCGTCCAACCAACAGCGTACGCGGCCAACGTCACGGTGAGGAACAGGATAGCTAACAAATTGTTAAAGCGCAGCAGTTCGCGGCTCTCTGTTTTCGTACTGACCGGGTACATGGAAGCGAAAATATGCACAAACGGGTTATACCTGACGCCGAACTGGCGGGAGATGAGCTGAACCGCGAGCGGAATCAGTAAAATCCACACCTGCTGCAGCAGAACGGTTGCAATGATACTTAGCAGAATCCCTGTCTGGTTGCCGCGAACGAGATGCAGAGGGACATCATCAACGCAGGATAAATCAAGTTGGCTTCGTTGTGAAGTCATAGAGAAACCTCCGTTCATAGGACGTGATGGTATCTCCATTATACAATAATTCCGAGTAATCCGATATACTTTTATTTTGAGGGGCGTCGATTGATTTTTGCCTCAGGCTGTGTTATGATCCAACTAATCTAAACGACGAAATGAGGCTGAAGATGGATATGTAGGATTTCTTGCGATTGGATTCTGAAATAGAACAGTGAACAGCATGTGTTCGCATGTTTTATTTTGATCTGGCAAGAAAGCAGCATATCTTCTTCAGCTTATTTAAATATCCTCTTCGATCCCCCGATTTGCCGGGGACGATTTGCTGTATTTAATTTGAGCTGTGAGAAAGCTACTTTCTTGCGGCTCTTATTTTTTTGTACAGGGAGGATACGCCTATGTCATTGATTAAAGTTACGAATCTCACGTTTGCCTATGAGGGCAGCTACGATACTATTTTTGAAAACGTCTCGTTCCAGATTGATACGAGTTGGAAGCTTGGCTTTACGGGCCGCAATGGCAGGGGAAAGACGACGTTCCTGAACCTGCTCTTGGGTAAATACCCTTACAGCGGTCATATTTCCGCGCAGGTCGGCTTTGATTATTTCCCTTTCCATGTGGCGCATTCGGAATGGCTTACAATGGACGTCGTCAGCGACATCGATCCCGATTACGAGCATTGGATGCTGATGCGCGAACTGACGCAGCTGCGCGTGTCGGAGGACGTGCTGTACCGGCCGTTCGATTCGCTGTCGCAGGGTGAACAGACGAAGGTGCTGCTCGCAGCTTTATTTTTAAAAGATAACCGGTTCTTGCTCATCGATGAACCTACGAACCATTTGGATATGGAAGCCCGTGAACTGGTCAGCGATTATTTGAAATCGAAAAGCGGCTTCATTCTCGTCTCGCATGACCGAGTATTTCTGGACAACTGCATCGATCACGTGCTGTCGATCAACAAGACAAATATTGAGATTCAGCGGGGGAATTTTTCCGATTGGTGGGTGAACAAAGAGCGACAGGACAACTTCGAACTGGCGGAGAACGACAAGCTGAAAAAGGACATCAAACGGTTGTCCGAAGCTGCGCAGCGTACGAATCAATGGTCGCACGAGGTGGAAAAGACGAAAAACGGCACTCGCAACTCCGGCTCCAAAGTGGATAAAGGGTACATCGGTCACAAAGCTGCGAAAATGATGAAGCGCTCGAAGTCGATGGAGCACCGGCAGCAGGCTGCGATTGAGGAGAAGTCCGGCTTGCTGAAAAATATCGAGACCGCTGAGAGTTTAAAGCTGGCGCAATTGGCCTATCATGCCCGGGAGCTCGCTGCGCTGGATCATGTGTCTCTCTACTATGGCGAGCGGCAGGTGTGCAGCGATGTTAGCTTTACGGTCGAGCAAGGGGATCGGATTGCGCTCTCCGGAAAAAACGGCTCCGGTAAATCCAGCATCCTGAAGCTGTTAGTAGGCGAGGACATCGCGCACACAGGTACGCTGCGTAAAGGCAGCAGGCTGAAAATCTCTTATGTTTCCCAGGACACGTCGCAGCTACGCGGCAGCCTCACGGACTTTGCGCGCGAAGCGGAGATCGACGAAAGCTTGTTTAAGGCGATTTTGCGCAAGCTGGATTTTGCTCGCGTGCAGTTCGAGAAAGACATGTCCGCTTTCAGCGGCGGTCAGAAGAAGAAGGTGCTTATCGCTCGAAGCCTGTGCGAGCAGGCGCATTTGCACATTTGGGATGAGCCGCTCAATTTCATCGATGTGCTGTCGCGCATGCAGATTGAAGAACTGCTGCTGGAGCATGCGCCGACAATTGTGTTTGTGGAACATGATCGAGCGTTTTGCGATCATATCGCCACGAAGATTGTGGAGTTGTAAGGGAGGGAGCTCGCGGCGCTTTTGGCGTTAGCGGGCTCTTTTTATTATTTTCAATATTTTGGAAGGGTGATAAGATGGAAGGGATAAGGAAGGAGCGTGGGTGAGACATGAAAAAGATTGTGGCGGGCGGTTTTTTCCTAATTAGCGGGATTCTGCTGTATCTTGGGATTCGTATTCCTGCCGGTATCACTGCTGCCAAACTTGGAGGCTGGGAAACACCGCCAGGTCGATACGGCACAGCTCTGGAAGCAATAGGCGGAGCGGGGCCTGCTAACATCGCCATCATTTTTATCATTTTGGGGACGGTTATGATCGTGCTCGGGGCTTTCAGTGAAGAACTAAGGGCGATATGGAAGAAAGTAGCCGATAAGGGGCGGGAGCTGGCGGAATGAAGATGGAGTGGAACGGCTTTCTGATTAGTGATGATCCACGATTACGGTTAATTCGCGAAAAGGAACTTGAAGATCTACTCGACTTGTACAAGCATTTAAACAAAAATGATCCGGAGTTAACAAGGGGCCAAGCTTTACATGAACTGTGGCAGGACATCATCTCAGATCGCAATATGAACACCAGAACGGTGTTAAGACCGCATTTATTATCAACTACGTTTAAAATGCTACGAACACTATGTAACAAAAACGTCAACCACGGAATTCATTTCCATGATTGACGTTCCTTTCATAATAAGGACTGCGTTAGCCTAGCGATCTTCCAAGACGCTCCTCCAAAATCAGGCGCAGCTCATCAGGGATCCGTTCAAACTCCACTCCTTTCCCCAGAAACAAAAGCCAATCCGCGTAATACGCCAGCTCCTCAGTATCGGTCACATCCAGCTGAACATTGAAAATTCCGCTCGACTGAAACATCCCTGTAAAGGACAAAATAATTCCCGGCGGGTGCAAACGTTTAAAGCGCCGAATCCCAGTCGCATCAAGCTTCACAACGAGATTGGAGCTGCGTGCGCCTACCAGTTTTTTGTGTAAAATCTCTTGCTCCGACCACTTCATCGCCTCTTCGGATATGGCCGAATCCCGCAGCATCTCAACAGGCAAATAACGAAACTCATCCCTATCAAAATCATAAACCTCGACAAGCCACCGAGCGTTCGAGTTGAAAATATGCAACAGAAAAACGTCCATCAACTGGGACGTGCCGGGACTCAACTCATAAGTCAAGCGTAAGTGTTTATCCCGCACGGCAAGTGAAATCAGCTTGTTCAACTCCGCAGGCGCCGCATCGTCGAGCTCCAAGAGATTTGGGTTGGCAGGATTTGTATCTTCAAAAAGCAAAATATTATTCAGCTCGATGAGCTCGTCTTGCTGGGTTTGCGACGCGATACCAATGAGTTTTTCAGTGATGGAGCGGCGATTGTGCAGGTAGGGCAGCTGCGAATTTTTCGAGGCGATGAAGCTGATGAAAATCGCCTTCAACTCTTCAGGCGTGAAGCGGACGGCAGGCAGATACTGATTTTGCAGGACATGGTAGCCGCCGCCGCGTCCAAGTTCAGTAGTCAGCGGAAAACCAAGCGCCTGAATCTCGTTAATGTCGCGGATCGCCGTCGCGCGGGAAATTTTGAATTCCTCCTGAATTTCGGCAATCGTAAAGTGTGCGCGGTTGTTGATGTAGCGCATGATCAGGTTCACTCGTTCAGTTTTTTTCATAATCGATCCTCGATAGTAGAAAGTAGATAATATTTTACTTTTTTTGGTTCTAAATAAAGGGTATCATTTTTTGATACATTTAACAATTAGAATCAATCTTGTGAAAGATAAACCCGCAGAGGAGCGAATAAAAAATGTCTACCTACACAATCAAATCCATCTCAGAAAACTACAAAATGACAGCATACGGTGTTCTACTGGAAGATTACAACGACTGGGCAGGCAATGCAGCAAAAACAGCAGCGAAAAAAGCAGAAATCACGGAAAACGGCAAGCTTGCTGAACTTCTAGCGCTTGCTGACGGGCAAGAATATCAAATCAACTACGTCGTCGACGGCAAAGCTTGGCGCGGCTTCGGCGTGATGGGTGAGTTCGACGTGGAAGGCGCGGCCGTACTCGATTTCCTTGCTGGCGACTACATTGTCGTGCCAGGATCAGGGGCTGACAAAGACCGCCTTGCTGATGAAATCACAGGTAAAGTTTTCGGCGGCTTGCTTCAAGAAATCACCGACTACAAATATGTGGGTCCTGGTAACGCAACATTCGTCAAAGCAGCTGGCAACGGTGAATTCTACGGCGAAATGTGGCTTCGTGCAAAAAAAATCGAAGGCTAAAGGAGCGCGCACATGGCAGCGTACACACTTGAACACAAGAAATCATTCACATTAACCGGATTTGGTTTTTCAATCAGATCGAATTTCCAAGACATGGCAGCGATGCAAAAGGAAAAAGCGGAGTTTTGGGGCGGACTCAAAGCTGACGGGCGTTTTGATAAACTCAAAAATGCCGCCAAAGACGATCGCGAATGGTCAGTTAATGAGGTTTATCAAGGCAAGCCTTGGAATTATTTCGCGGTTGAAGCCAGTAAGTCAGTAGCTGACGCAACGCGTATGATCGAGTTCCCGGATAGCGAGTACATTGTCGTCGCAGGAAACGGGGACAAGGAAACATTATTTGATCAGCTGACTTACCGTGCTTTTGGCGAGGTCCTGTCCAAAATCACGGACTACGCATACATCGGCGGTCCAAATGCGACGTATCGCAAAGATAACGGAGACGGCACGTTCTACGGTGAGTTTTGGGTGCCTGTGGTTAAAAAGTGATAAGGAAAAATCCTGTGAAAACAGGATTTTTTTATTTCCTAGCGAAAAAGATAGCGTTATCAAATACGGGGAGGGAATTCGATGCATCCCATTTTAAATCAGATCGGCACGGTATTCATTCCTGTTAGCAACATTGAACACGCGCGGGATTGGTACTGTGACATTCTCGGTGTACCCGTTGAAGGGGAAATTCTGTTCGGGCATCTCTTCGTTGTCCCGATGAAGGGGACGAGCCTTGTGTTGGACAGCAAAATTTATGCGGAAGACCGCGTGTTTCGCGTGCCTGCGTTTCACTTGAATACGACTGACATTGATGCGGCGTACGCCTTCATGAAAGAGAAGCAAGTGAATCTCTTAACCCCGATCGAACATCAGCACTGGTTTAATTTCAAGGATCCGGACGACAATGTGCTGATGGTGTGCAAATGCTAAGGGCGGCATAGAAGCTGACCAGAGTCAGCTAGGTTAGGAAGCTCGATTCCTGCGATTAAGCAGGAATTTCTCGCAAAAATGCCGTTTTCAGCAAGATTCCTGCGAAAAGGCAGGTTTTTCTGCCGAACGCGCTCCAAAAGAGGGTTCTCGCCCGAAAAACCTGCTGAATCGCA
>NZ_RXHU01000004.1 GCF_003955665.1 Paenibacillus whitsoniae | reverse complement strand
AGCCTGCAAATCTGCAGGCTTTTTCGAAGAAAACAACCGATTACGGTAAAATCGCGAAAAAAAGCTGCGCTTTTGCAGGCTTTTCGCATGAATCGGCTAAAACGGAATGAAATTCCTGCACTTTTGCATCTATTCCTATAGAGGAGGTCGCCATTCAACAAACCAGCTCAACTCACAGTTACCACCTACCCAAGTAAGCAAGCCATTTCATCACCCTCAAGCCAACTCATACAAATAAAGCCAATCTCATCACCCTCAAGCCAACTCATACAATAAAGCCAATCTCATCACCCTCGAGCCAACAACGAGCAAACTAGTCAAATCCATCCCCTCCCGCCAACTATCAGCCCAACTCTCCCTCGATTAATTTAGGCTTTAAATCACGCCACACTCCAAATCCAGCTCGGGCACCCCCTCCCCACACCCCTTATTTATCGCCAATTAAAAGATTTGTCTTTTATACACCTGATTCATACAATAGGAGAATATAAGAGAAAATTGGATGAACAGGGGCGCGTTGCCATGCGATTTAAAGATGTGTTTTCCATCATCGGTCCCTCCATGATCGGTCCTTCTTCCTCGCACACAGCGGGTGCAGTGCGGTTGGCGCGGGTTGCCAGGCAGCTTTTAGGCGAACAACCGGACAAGGCGGAGCTGACGCTGTACGGTTCTTTTGCTGATACGTATATGGGGCATGGTACGGATTTGGCGTTGATCGGCGGGTTATTGGACTTCGATACGGACGATCCTCGCATCCCTCGCGCGGCAGAGGTGGCGGAGGCGCTAGGCGTGGAGATTGCTTTTCGCACCAGTAAGGAAAAAGCGGACCATCCCAACACAGTCGGGTTCTTGCTTACCGCGCAACAGGGCTCCGTCAGCATGCGAGGAGCGTCGATCGGAGGCGGCAATATAGAGATTCATAGCGTGAATCAATTCGATGTCAAATTTACCGCAAACTATCCGACGCTCGTCATTTCTCATCAGGATCGGCCGGGGATGATTGCCGGTATCACGACCGTGCTTGGGCGAAGCGGTATCAATATCGGCTTCATGGATCTGGACCGAAAAGGACGTGACGGCGATGCCATGACGGTGATTGAGATCGATGCGCCGGTATCGGAGGATTTATTGGAGGAACTGAAGGGGCTTCCTATGATTCAAGAAATTCAAGTTGTCGATATCGCAGAAAGAGGCGACAAGCCATGAGATTCCGAACACTAAAAGGTTTGGCGGAGCTTTGTGCAGCAGAAGGGGCATCCATTGCCGATATTATGCTTGCCGACCAGAGCAAGGAATCCGGCAAACCTCCTGAATACGTAATGGACAAAATGCGTGCCTACTACCGCATCATGAAGGAAGCGGTGCAAAAAGGTCTGACGGAAGATACGACCTCGCGCAGCGGACTCACTGGCAAAGATGCCCAACGGGTGATGACGTATCTCTCATCGGATGTGCCTTCCCTTGGGGACGAGGCTTGCAAAGCGATGGCGTACGCACTCGCCGTCTCGGAAGTAAACGCCTCGATGGGAAGGATCATCGCGACGCCGACGGCAGGGTCATGCGGGATTATACCCGGCGTTTTCTTCGCTTCGCAGGAGCGGTTCGGCTGGGACGACGACCACCTCGTCCGGGGCTTGCTCACCGCCGGCGCGATTGGCTACGTCATCGCGAACAACTCCTTCGTCTCTGGCGCCGAAGGAGGCTGCCAGGCCGAGGTCGGCTCGGCCATCGGCATGGCGGCGGGCGCGCTCGTGGAGCTGCGCGGTGGAACCCCGGAGCAAGCGATGCATGCCGTCGGGCTTGCGCTCAAGAACACGCTCGGCCTCATCTGCGATCCCGTCGGCGGGCTCGTGGAGATTCCTTGCATCGTGCGCAACGGCTTCGGTGCGGTGAATGCGATGGCGGCGGCGGATATGGCGCTCGCCGGCGTCCGTTCCGTCATCCCTTCGGACGAAGTCGTCCAAGTGATGTACGAGGTCGGTACCGCGATGCCGGAGAAGCACCGCGAAACGGCCAAGGGCGGCTTGGCTCAGACGCCGACAGGTCGGCAAATTATGAAGGAACTGAATTTGGCCAGAAAGAAGCAAAGCTAGGAACATGGCGGAGAGCTACCAGGCTCGCTATTCCCCGGTCGATTCGCGGCCGTAAGGATAGCGGGCTTTTTGCATTGGACGAGGGTTTGGAGGGGGCGAAGCGGATTCAATGAATGCCTGCTTATTTGCAGCTTTCACTTGCAGTATTGGACAGATTTGTTTAATTCCTCTTTCTAAGTACTTTAAATTATTGTATCATCTAATTAGATATATATTTAATTAGATGGTTGTAAAATTACTTGAGAGAAGTGGTGGATATGGGCACAGATTTTTACCTTGTCAGGCATGCCATAAAAGAAAAAAGTATGGGTGATGTCTCCATTACAGCCGATGGTATAAAGCAAGCACATGCGACTGCAAGACATTTTCAAGAAAGGCGTATATCCAGAATATTCAGTAGTCCTCTTAACAGAGCAAAACAGACCGCTCAAATTATCGGAAATGCAATAAGGATGCCTATATTTGAGGATACTCGCTTACGAGAGCGGGCTAATTGGGGAGACATGCTAGGGCAAACTTTTCAGGAATTTGTTGATATGTGGAATCGATGCACCAAGGAAAGAGACTTCTCGCCTCCTGTTGGAGATTCGGCAAGAAGGGCTGGAGAGCGATTATCTTCATTCCTATTCGAAATATCAGCGCAATATCCTCAGGAATGTACGGTCATCGTGACGCACGGTGGATTGATTACAGACTTCTTATTAAATGAGTTTTCAGAAGATGAGCTGAATCTTAAATACCCGGACTTTGTAAGTGAACAGAGTAACTTGGTTCCAGAGTGCTCGATTACAAAAATAAAACATGATGCTGAAGGACTTCACTTGGTGCATTTTGCAAATGTTACTCACTTGTATGGTTAATCTACCAAGGTGTTCACTCGTCCGGACTGACGTGTATCATAATGGTACTGGGAGCAGCGGCACATTAATCCGTGACTCAGACTTTCCCCTTTCCAGCCATTTCAGGTATAGTAGAGAGATGGCATAGAGAAAGGAAGAGCGTCATGCACACAAAGCTTACGACTACCATGAGAGACGAACCGAATGGCGTTTTCCCTTCGGTCTGTCCGCTGGACTGTCCTGATCAATGCGGTCTGCTGCTGCATAAACAGGACGGAAAAATTGTCAAAATTGAAGGAGACCCGAATCACCCTGTCACGCAGGGCGCGATTTGCAATAAAGTGCGCAATATGACGGCACGCATTTATGACGAGAAACGATTGGCCTATCCGCTGAAGCGTGTCGGAGCTAAAGGTGAAGGCCGCTTTGAACGGATCAGTTGGGACGAAGCGATTAAGACGATTACGGATCGCTGGAAAAGCCTGATTGCATCGGAGGGGCCGGAAAGCATTTTGCCTTACAGCTTTTACGGCAATATGGGGCGGATTGGCACGGAAGGGATGGACCGCCGGTTTTTCAACCGGATGGGGGCGAGCCGTCTGTTATACGCGATCTGCGAGTCCGCTGGTACGGAAGGCTACGCGTATACGATGGGCAGCAGCTTCGGCACCGATCCGGAGACGACTCCACAGGCGAAGCTGATCATTATGTGGGGCATTAACGCCGTCAGCACGAACATGCACCAGGTCATGCTCGCGGAGCAGGCGCGCAAGAACGGCGCGCAAATCGTCGTCATCGACGCGCACCGCAACCAGACCGGCCGCTGGGCGGACTGGTTCATCCCGATCCTGCCGGGAACGGATGCGGCGCTCGCGCTAGGCCTGATGCACATACTGTTCGCGGAGGGGCTCGTCGATGAGGCGTTCATGCAGGAGCACACCATCGGTCATGAGGAGCTCCGCACGCATGTGCAGCAGTACGATCCGGCCACAGTTTCTGCGATTACCGGCGTGCCGGAAGCGGACATTTACCGTTTGGCGCGATTGTACGGCGGGACGACGCCAGCTTTTATCCGTATCGGCAATGGCATTCAGCATCACGACAACGGCGGCATGTGCGTGCGTACGATCGCTTGTTTGCCCGCAGTGACGGGGCAGTGGCAGTACCCGGGCGGCGGTGCCATCAAGGGCAACGGCGCCTACCTCGAGCATAATGTGACAGCCTTGCAGCGGCCTGATTTACGGGAAGGGCATGCCCGGCAAGTTAACATGAATCTGCTTGGCAGTGCGCTACTGGAGTTAGATCCGCCGATTTACGCAATGTATGTCTACAATTCCAACCCGGCGCTTGTCGCGCCGTCAGCCAACAAAGTCAAAGAAGGACTACTGCGTGATGATCTGTTCACAGTCGTGCACGACCTGTTCCTGACGGAGACCGCCAAGTACGCGGATATTGTGCTGCCGGCGACGTCCTCTTGGGAGAATACGGATTTCTACCGTTCTTACTGGCATCATTATGTGCAGCTGCAGCTGCCGGTCATTTCGGCATACGGCGAAAGCAAGTCAAACGTCGAGGTGTTCCGCTTGTTAGCGGCGGCGATGGGCTACGAGGAAGAAGCACTGTACGAGACCGAAGAGACGCTCATTCGGCAAGCGATCGACTACCCGCGGAATCCGGCGCTGGCGGACATCACCTATGAGACGCTGCTGGAGCAGTCGTTCATAAAAGCGGGTGTGAAGCCGCTCTTCCCGGGCAGACTTCGGACGCCGAGCGGCAAAATTGAGCTGTATTCGCGGCAAATGGAGCTGAAAGGCTACCCGCCGCTCCCTACGTACATTCCGCTGCCGGAAGACAGCGATCTGCCGTTTCGCTTTATCCCGGCGCCGAATCACAACTTCCTCAATTCGACGTTTGCTCATAACGAGAAGCATGCTCGCATGGAAAAAGCGCCGAAGCTGCATATGCATGAGGCCGATGCCGAGGCGTTGGGCTTGGCAAGCGGCGAGCTTGCTCGGGTATGGAACGAGCGCGGGGAGTGCGAGCTTATCGTGGTCACAGGGCAAGACGTCATGCGCGGCGTCGTCGTCAGCCAGGGCTTGTGGGCGGACCAGCCGGGCGGCAAAACGCGCGTCAACGCGCTGACCCCCGACCGCGTTGCGGATATGGGCGGCGGGGCCGTCTTTTTCTCCGGGCGTGTGAACGTAGAAAAAGCTGCGGGGCAGTAACGCTTCGCGTGTACGGGGCATAGGATGTGGCAGGAGATGATGGCCCATGTCTATCCAGCAAAAGGCTTACATGATGCTGGGCCGCCCCGTCGGCATTTCGCTGATGGACGGCACCGGTGTATCCGGCATTCTATGCAGTGTCCACGGCGGTTCAATCTACGTGATTGAGTACCTGTACCACACGCAATTTGCCACCAAGCACTACACGTTCAATGAAGTTCGAGATATTTTGCCTTTTCCGCACTGTCCGCAGCCCCAGCCGCCGATGCCTCATCCGCAGCCGCTGTATTAAGTAACGTGAACCGTCAGTCGATCCCTCGGGATCGGCTTTTTTGTGTGCAGGGGAAGATGCAGCCTTGTGTAAATCTGAAGTTTGTCCAACTACGACCTAAATAAATGACAATAAATTCCGGACGAAAGAAGGTATGATGGGGGCATCTTTAGTATGTATCCGCTTTCAACGCCAAAAAGATAAGGAGCTTCGTGATGAAAATGAAACGGTACCGACATGTAAAATCGATTTATGGTCTTCTCCTTGTCATTGCGCTTGTTTGTTCAATGGTGCCGGCCTTGCCGTCATCTGTCGCTTACGCAGCTGCAACGAATTTGCTGCCTACTTCCTTAACATTAGGAGGCAACATTAAGGTCAGTTCGCAAAACAGCACGAGAACCGGTCTGCATATCGGGGATGCCATCACCTGGACGCAAGGGTCGAACACGGTTTACTCGCCAACCGGCTCAAATTTATGGGCAGCCATTGACCTTGGCTCAGCCAGTAAAATAGAAGGTCTGATCTTTAACACCTCGACCGATGACGTAAATGCCAAAATTCGCAGCTCCCAGTATGAAGTAAGTTATTCAAACGATGCTTCGTTGTGGAGCAGCTTATCCAGCACCCCTTCCAATAGCGCGATTACTTTTTCGCCGACTGCCGCCGGATGGACCAGTGCCGCGATTGTGCCTACGGCTGCTGAATCCGGTACGGTGTTCAATGCAACGTATAGCTGGAGTCTGGTAGACGGGAAATATACGTCCAACTTAACTTTTAGCGAACCTATCACCGCGCGGTATTTGTTGGTTAATTACACGTTAAAGCCTTCGGTTACGGGACAACTGGGGATTGGACTCTTGCAAATCCTCCCTCCGGTTACGCTCTCCTCTTCTTCAGGAACTTTTTATAAAACCTTGCAAAATCCATTATCCACGCAAATTAGTTTAGACGCGAATACAAGCTTCACGGATATAACGAATGGTCTATACACACTAGTGCAAGGTACGGACTATACAATCGATGCGGACAACGTTGTTACATTTTCAACGACTTACTTAAACGGTCTTAGCGGAAATCAGCAACTGAGCTTTCATTTTTCCTCGAGTCAAGGGGCATCATCCCTTCCGTATGCACTTACTGTGGTCGAAGCAGCTGACTCATCGCTTTCGCCTCAAGGCGCTATTTACATTGGGACATCGCCTTCCGTCATATCAACGACAATGAACCTGAACAGCAACAGGTTTGAAAGCATCAGCGAGGGTGGAGCAACGCTGTCTGCTTCAAATTATACGGTTTCAGGCACGACGGTTACCTTTAATCCAACTTTTTTAAATACACTTAGTAGGGGCGCTCACGCTTTTACCTTTACCTTTAATCAAGGAAATCCTCAAACGTTTATGCTTACGGTATCGGGCAATCCTCCTGCGGCGAACATTGATTATCGCTATTGGACGTTGCAGGAGCCGCTTCCTGGTGGGGCCGGTCAAACCTCCCAAGCTTTGCAAGCCGGATATGCGGATCCTTACTTCTATATTGGTGCTGACGGGAGTCAAGTGTTTATGGACACAGCAGTGGGTGGGACGACGTCTGGATCGGCGCATCCTCGCAGCGAGCTAAGGGAGTATGATCCTGTTGCTGGCGAAAATGCGCTCTGGCTGCCAACAGGGGCTAACGTGATGACGAATACCGTGGCGGTTACTAAGCTCGGCACCTTGAACGGCGTAGGTTGGACGACGATTGGGCAAGTTTTCGATAATGATACGACAACTTTGCTCGAGCTGGAATACGGTTATGACCCTGCGCGTCCCAATGGCAATATTCGAATTCTTTACGAACCAAGCGGCATTAATTCAATTGGGTATCAGTACTTGCCTATTCAAATTCCGTTAAATCAGTATTTCACTTATCGGTTAGCTCTGAATGATGGTGTGTTGTCTGTATATTTGAACGGCGAACTGATCTTTAACGGACAAACTGCCAGCCCTAATCAGGTTGTACCACCGACCCATCGCTATTATTTTAAGGCCGGCAACTACGATCAAACGGCCACAAACGGTCCTGTCAATTATATCCCCTACACGGTCGTTCAGTTTAAGGCGATTGATGTCTATCACGGTCCAACGGCATCCGATAATGCAGATTTGAGTTCGTTAGCATTGTCGAGCGGGACGCTGAGTCCTGCATTCGCGGCCGATATTGGTAGTTATACATCGAGCGTGCCTTATGCGGTTTCGAGTGTAACTGCAACACCAAGCGCAGATGATAGCCATGCCATGATAACAGTGAATGGTAAATTGGCAGCATCAGGTCAAGCCAGCAATGCCATCAACTTGAATGTGGGCAGTAACGTGATCCCAATCGTTGTGACCGCGGAGAATGGCGATACAAAGACGTATTCTGTGACCGTGACGCGAGCATCTGACAGCGATGAAGGCAGCAGCGGCGGTTACACGCCTCCATCTTCGAGCGACACGAAAGTGACCTCGACGGATGGGAAACTGACGCTTACTGCCGGCAAGGCAGGAGAAGTTAGTTTAGGGAGAGAGATGATCGTTACGATTCCTGCAGATGCATCAGGCAAAGAGCTGACTGTGACGATCGAGAAAGTATCGGACACTTTACAACAACAGCTTGTAGCTGGTCAAAAAGAAGTTCTCGCCAGCTCGATCTATGAGCTTTTGAAAAACATCTCGGAAAATTTTGGCAAGCCTGTTACGCTGAGCTTCACCTTTGATCCGTCAATTGTGAAAGCTGATCAGAAAGCATCGGTGTTCTACTATGACGAAACCAAGAAAGTTTGGGTAGAAGTGCCGGGTGGGAAGGTGAGCGGAAATCGAATTTCCGTGGAAGTGAATCACTTTACAAAATTTGCGGTATTTGCCGTAGACCAAACTGCTGAGAAGCCGACAACGGATGGGAAGCAGGAAGCTAGTTTCAGTGATATTGCCGGACATTGGGCAGAGGCTAGTCTAAAACAAGCGGTCAGCAGTGGGATTGTCAGCGGTTATCCGGACGGCACGTTTAAGCCGAATCACACGGTGACGCGCGCTGAATTTGCGGTGATGCTGATGCATGGTTTGAAGCCGCAAGGAGATGGGGATGCACTTGCGGAACTGACCTTTAAGGATTCGGCGAACATCCCATCCTGGGCACAGAAAGCAATTGCGCAAGCGGTTCAGGCGCAGATTATTTCGGGATATGAGGATAGCAGTTTCCGTCCTGATGTGGAAATCACCCGTGCCGAAATGGCGGTGATGATCGCGAATGCATTGAAACTGAAAGTTGAATTGAATGTTGCGACCGGCTTTGCGGACGATCAGGATGTTCCGGCGTGGGCGAAAGGAGCAGTTGCGTGGCTTGCGGAACAAAAGCTTGTTGAAGGGCATGATGCGAATGAGTTCGCTCCTACGGCTTCGACCACAAGAGCGGAAGCGGTGACGGTTATTTTGAACGCATTGGCTATGAAAAGCAAGTAATAAGGATCTCGGCAGCCACTAGAAATCTACGCAAAAAAGCCCGACCAGCCCAAAGGGCGGCCGGGCTCTTCCTATTCTACCGGTTATCAATCTTCTCCGGATACAGATCGTGATTCATCAAGCGGTGCTCCGCCATCGCTTCATATTTCGTCCCCGGACGGCCGTAGTTGCAGTACGGGTCGATGGAGATGCCGCCGCGCGGCGTGAATTTGCCCCACACCTCGATGTAGCGCGGATCCATGAGCTTGATCAGGTCGTTCATGATAATGTTCACGCAATCCTCGTGAAAATCGCCGTGGTTGCGGAAGCTGAACAGGTACAGTTTGAGCGACTTGCTCTCCACCATTTTGATCTCAGGGATGTAGGAAATGTACAAGGTGGCAAAATCCGGCTGGCCCGTCACAGGACACAGGGAGGTGAATTCCGGGAAATTGAATTTGACAAAATAGTCCCGATTCGGGTGCTTGTTGTCAAACGCCTCGAGCAGCGTAGGGTCGTAGCTGAAAATGTACTTCGTCCCCTGGTTGCCGAGCAGCGAAATGTGCTGTAAATCTTCGTGGCTTCTTCCTGCTGACATGATAATCCTCATTTCATAGTTTTTTAGAGAGGGAGTTCGCGAACCTCTTATAAACCTCTTTCTATTTTCATAAAAAATGTATCATACTCAGCAGGAAAATGCACCTTCCCGTCGCTGGCAAACCTTACAAGACGACCGGCTGCCCTGACGCCACGGAGCGATAGCCGGCAAGTGCGACCGCCGTGGAACGCAGTCCATCCTCACCGGTGATCGGCACCTCGGTGCCGTCGAGCAGCGCTTGCACAAAGGCTTGCATCATGTGTGCGTCCATGTTGTCGCCCCAGAACGACCAGACGCCTTTGCCGCTGTCGATGCTGTACAGCTCGTTCTTCTGCGCGAAGCTGTCGACGGCGATCGTTCCCTTCGTTCCGACGATGGTCATCGTCACATCGCCCCACGTCGGGAACGCCGGGTTCCGCGACCAGCTCGTGTCGAGCACGCCAACCACGCCGTTGGCGAACTTGACGTGAATCATCCCGGCATCGTCAACCTCCAGCCCCTCATGAAACAGCGTGTCCGCATGCGCGAACACTTCCTTCACCTCGGAGCCGGTGAACCAGTTCATCAGGTCCATGACATGGACCGTATGATCGAGCAAAGCGCCGCCGCCGGACAGGCTTGGGTCGACGAACCAGCCGGAAGGAAGCGACCCGCGGTTCGTGCCCTTGATGGCCACGATGTCGCCGATTTCTCCGGCATCGACGGCTTTTTTTGCGGCGACGACGGCGGCCAGGTAGCGGCAAGGGAACGCCGTCATCAACTGGACGCCGCTCTCGCGGCACGCCGCGATCATCGTTTCCATCTCGCTGACGGACAAGCCCAGCGGTTTCTCGCACATCACGTGCTTGCCGGCCTTGGCGGCGGCGATCGTGATTTCCGCGTGGCGGGCGTTCTCCGCACAGATCACGACAGCGTCGATGTCGGCGGCCAGGAGGTCCGCATGCCGCTCATAGTAAGGCACGCCATACTGTGCCGTCACGGCCGCAACGCGGCTCGCGATCTCGTCGGCGATGCCGCGCACCTCGACATGGGGCAGCGCGCGCAGCGCCTCCAAATACGAAAAAGCATGGCCATGCGCGAAGCTGATCATTCCGATTTTTAGCGTTGTCATGCGGATTCTCCTCCCTCCGGCTTGTTCAAATAAACAGCCTTGCCGGTACGCACGGACTCGCGCGCGGCAAGCACAATCTCCAGCGCCTGATACGCATCATGCGCGGTAACGACCGGCGCCTTCCCGTGACGGAGGCAGTCGATAAAATGCGCCAGCTCGATGTCATACGGCGAGTGGTAGCCCGGGCTTTGAGGCACTTCCGCGAAGCGCCGCTCTTCACCGGGATGTGGCGCCTTCACGATGTGCAGCGAGCTGCTCTTTTGACTGTCGCTGCGGAGAATGCCTTTGCTGCCGGCGATTTCCACTGCGGTCTGGAAGGGGCCCTGATAGCCCCAGAACGCCTCCAGGTTGGCGATGGCGCCATTCTCAAAATGCAGCGTCACCAGCGCATAATCCAGCTCTTCCGTGACGCGGTTCAAGGCGTAAACGGACTTTACTTCACCCAGCGCCCAGCGGAAGAAGTCGATATCGTGAATCATCAAATCGGCAATAACGCCGCCGCTTTTCTGCTCATCTTTGAACCAAGGGCGGGCGTCGCCGGGGTGTGAACCAATCCGTTTGGCATGGACAACGCCGACACGGCCCAATTTGCCCTCATCGATGGCCTGCTTCATCCCTACATACTCCGGGAAAAAACGCACTACGTGGCCGACGTACAACTGCACGCTGTGCTTCTCGCAAGCTGCGATCATCGCAAGGGAATCGTCCGCCCCCAGTGCGAGCGGCTTTTCGCAAATGACATGCTTTCCGGCTTCCGCCGCTTGAATGGCAAACGGTTTATGCAAAAAACTCGGCAGTGTTAAGGAAACCGCCTCAAACTCCGCTTCCCGCAGCATCGCCTCGAACGAGGTGAACGCACGCGCCCCTGTCTCCGCCGCCAGCTCTTCCGCTAACGCGTTGTCCACATCGCATACGCCGACAAGCTCGACGTCCGGCATTTGAACGTAACTGTGGGCATGGATCCGCCCCATGCCACCGCAACCGACTACGGCTACTTTCATGCCAATTCACCCTCCTGAAAACTTTAAGGTATAATAGCTTCTAACATAGCTTAATGATAGGCTGCCGGATCGCGGACGTATATGCGGGCATTTATGTTTTTTGTATCCAAATTTGCACTTGCTGTGATAAGGGGAATGCTGTCATGGAAATTTTTCAGGAACCGATTCCGTATCAGAATCCGTCGCTGTGTATGAAAGTATGGAGATTTGCACAGACGGGCAGGGCCGAGTACGAAGCCGACCTCTGGCATTATCATAAAGAGATCGAGTTCGTCCTTGTTGAACAAGGTGCGCATGAGATCCATACACCGAATCAGGTGTATCGGTTAGGACCGGGCGACATCGCGTTGGTCGGGGCGTCGCAATTGCACAGAGGGCGCAAGCCGGGCGAGGAAGAGCTCGTCTACATTGTGCTGCACGTCGATCTGCAGCCGTATTTTGATCCGGCGATGATGAACTATTATCGCAATTTTATGGAGATTTTGCGTCCGCTTGACGATTTGAATTATATATTTCAGGAAAATGCGGTGGCTAAAAAGGAGATCGCCGAACTCATCGTTCGCATCCATGACGAGGTGATGGGTAAACGCAAAGGATATGAAATCGCTGTCTCCATGCATGTTCAGCATATGCTGCTGCTCCTGCTGCGCTTTGACGAACGGGAGCAGCTGGCGGTGGAATCCCCGGTCGACCGGGACACGGATGTGCTTCGCGAGCTGGTGCAGTATGTGGACGGGCATTTGGCCGAAAAAATCGAGATGAGCGAGGTCAGTCGGATGGCGGGGATGAGTTATACGTATTTTTCACGTTTTTTTAAAAAGAAAATGGGCGCCTCGTTCACCGACTACGTGAACCGCAAACGGATTGCGAAGGCCGAGCGGCTGCTCGTCACAGAACATCGCAGCATCGGTGCGATAGCCGAAGCGGTCGGGATTGAGAATATGGCGCATTTTTATGAGCTGTTCAAACGATTTAACGGGTGTACGCCGAAGCAGTATTTGCGCAAGCTGAATGTGGAGCGGGAGGGGTGATGGATATGTACAGCAAGCTAAGTTTACGAGTGCGGCTTACCTTATCCTATATTGTGCTGATCGTTATTTCCATGACAGTGCTGGGGGTAGGGTATTATGTGAAAAGTTCGCAGGTGATTCTCCAAAATGCCAGCGGCACGTATCTCGGTTTGGTGAAAACGAGCAACAAGTCTTTGGATGCCAAATTTGCCACCGTCGAGCAAAGTGCCGTCAATATGCATCTGGATGAGGACCTGTTCGAACTTTTTAATACGACGGACTTGCAAGCGAGATATTTGAATTATGAAACGGATCGCAAGATCACGAGAATTTTGCAGAAATATTTTCCTACATCGGAAGACGTCTACTCGGTGAACTTGGCTACGAAGGATTACATGTTCGGCGGCAACCCCTTTTTCTGGATTCCGAAGAAAGATTTCTCCGCCTCCGACATTTATCAAACCGGCCTGCAGGCTGTGGACAGAACGGTATGGATTCCCACCTATAACTTGCTGGAAAAGTACTTCGCCTCTACGGCGACCACAAGCAGCAAAGATCAGTTTGTTTTCACCGCCACGCGGCTGATCAATTTGTCGCGGGTCACCAACAACCTGCTGAAAGCGATGGACCCGCAGGCAGAACGGCCAATTTTGCTCGTTAATTTCCAAGAATCGATGATTACCAAGGCATTCCAGGAAAGCCTGGTTGTGCAGGGGTCCTACTATTATGTATTTACGAAGGATATGAAAATCATCTCTACCTCAGACCGCTCGAACGCGCCGTCTTTACAGCAAGAATGGATGCGCAGCCTGCTTACGGATAAAAGCGGGACGCGCTATCTGAAGGTCAACGGTGAAAAAATGGTCGTCTGCTTCGATCAGATTGCCACGACGGGCTGGACCTCGGCAGTGCTCATTCCTTATGACAATTTGCTGAAAACGGTGCCGAATATGTTCAGCTACACGCTCTATTCCACCGTGCTGATTCTGGTGCTATCCATTTTTTTGGCATCCTTCTTCTCCAGCCGGATCACGATGCCGCTCAAAAAACTGCTATGGGGGATTAAACAGAGCGGGGAGGGGAATTTTAACACAAGAATCGATACGCAAGGGGCGAGCGAAGTCAACCTCATTATTCATCGCTTTAACCAAATGAACGATAAAATTCAGATTTTGATTAAAGAAAACTATGAGACGAGCTTGAAGGAGATCGAGGCTGAGCTCAAAGCGCTGAATTTTCAATTCAACCCGCATTTTCTGTACAATACGCTCAACATTATCAATTATTTGGCGATTGAAAACAAGCAAACGGTCATCAGCAAGATGCTGGTGGAGCTGTCGGAAATGCTGGAATATACCGCCAAGAAATCGGGCGAGGTCTCCTTCAGAGAAGATGTGAGCTATTTGAAAAGCTATGATTACATCATGAAGCAGCGTTTTGAAGATAAATTTCGAATCGAGTATGACATTGACCCTGATCTTTACCGCTACACGGTGCCTAAGTTTTTCTTGCAGCCTTTCATTGAAAATGCCATTATTCATGGGCTGGAAGATTGCGAGGAAGGCGGCTTGATCCGTGTGTCGGGTCACATTGCGGAGCATCTGCGGATTTTCACGATAGAAGACAACGGGAAGGGAATGGAAGCATCGGCGATATCCCGTATTCTCGCTCTTTCGGAAGCTGCGGGGCACGGCAGCAGCAAATCGGTCGGGATCGAGAATGTGCATAAACGGGTCAAGCTGATTTACGGGGAGCCATATGGCATAACGATTGAATCCCGGCTGCAGGCAGGTACGAAAGTGACAATTACCTTGCCTTTGCCTAACTAACTTGCCTCTAGCGCGGCCGTTCGTTTCATAGCGGCTGAGCTAGAGGTTTTTTCCATACAGAGTGGACGTGAAACTGTTTTCGCTGCAAAAGTCCACCATTTCACGATTTTTAGAGTAGGATCGACGGCGGGGTCACGATATGATGAAAGCGTAAACAAGAAAACGCTTTAGGAGGGGTAAGCATGAACAAGAAGATAAAGACGGTAACGGGGTTAATTGCCATTTCTTTCCTTGCCGGATGCTCAACAAGCGGTTCCACAGGGAGTGCCGGCTCGAGCGGCGACAGCTCCCAGACAGGTCAGAAGGAAATCGAAATTTCCTATTGGAGACCGCAAGCCAGCGGCCCGGAGGATGACTTTTACGTAAGAAGAGTCGAAGAATTCAATAAGGCGTACCAGGGGAAGATCAAGCTGAAAATGGAGCCGATTACGCGAGGCAACTCCTTCGCTTATGAGGATAAAATCAATGCGGCCGTCGCTTCCCATACGCTGCCGGATGTTGTGTCCATGGATGGCCCGAATGTGGCCAATTATGCGGCATCCAATATCATCGTTCCGTTGGACAACTATTTTGCCAAAGAAGATTTGAACGATTTCGTGCCGTCCATTGTTCAGCAGGGCACCTATCAAGGCAAGTTTTATGCAGCGGGGTTGGCCGAATCCTCTGTCGTTCTGTTCTACAATAAAAAAATCATGAAACAGTTCGGCATTGAACCGCCGACTAAAATCGAGGACGCCTGGACATGGGATCAATGGTACGATGTCATGAAAAAGACAGCCTCCAAAGATGTGTTCGGCACCAATATGATCAATGACAAAGGCGAGTGGATGACCTACGCCTTCGAACAGCTATGGATTTCTGCCGGGACAGACATTGTCAATAAGGAAGGCAATACCACGAATGGCTGGGTCAACAGCGATAAAGGCTTGGATGCGGCGAAATTTCTGCAGAAATTGGCGAACGAGAAGCTGTTCAATATTGACCCGAAACCGACGGAGTTTGAAGAGGGCAAAGCCGCAACGAAGCTCGGAGGGCCTTGGAATATTCCAGGATTCAAGAACTACCCGGATCTGGAGTGGGGTATTACGTACTTCCCTAAGAAAGCGGGCGGCAGCCTGAGTTCACCATCCGGCAGTTGGGCGATCGGCGTAACGGCGGACAGCAAGCATCCGAAGGAAGCGGCTGAAGTTGTGAAGTGGATGACGAACAAGGACAGTTCCTCCCAGCTTGCCAAAGCGACAAGCATGCCGGCCAGTCGGAAATCGGCGTACGACAATTTGCCTGAATATAACGATCTGCCGCTGAGAGTGATCAAAGATCAAGTGACAACGGTTTCTCATGCTAGACCCGTGACACCTGCCTATCCGGTACTAACGCAGAAGTTTGCGGAAGCGTTGACAGACATCCTGATGGGAGCAGACGTGAAGAAATCGCTCGATCAAGTGGCGTCCGCTTATGATGAGGAGTACAAGCGGAACTTTAAATAGCGCGTCTAGAAAGCAAGCGGCGGCACGGCGGCATCGAGTTATCCGATGTTCAGGAAACGGTGCCGCGTGACGCTTGCCGCACATGATCAGATTTTATTTGGAAAGGAGTGAGGGTGATCCCATGCAAAATGTTAGTTCACATGCTCAAGTTCAGGGCAGCAAGAAGATCAGGCTGTCGTCGATCGGGCTTCAGAAGCGGAGAGAAGCGATAACGGGGTATTCCTTCATTCTGCCTGCGGTCCTGCTGCTCATCTTGTTTCTGCTGCTGCCTTTCGTACTGGCCGTAGTGTTCGGTTTTACGAAGTTTAACCTGTTGCGGCCGGATCAAATCAAATTTATCGGCTTGGACAATTACTTGATTTTGTTCAAAGATAAGCTTTTTTATAAATCTCTGTACAATACGCTTTATTTCACCATTCTTGTCGTGCCGATCCAATCGGCGGTAGCGCTTATGCTTGCACTGCTGGTCAACAATCAATTGAAGCTTAGAAATGTGTTTCGGATCGCGTACTTCAGCCCGGTAATTACCTCGATGACGGTTATCGCGATTCTCTGGATTTCGCTATACAATCCGAATGAAGGGTTGATTAACTCGGCCTTGCAGGTTTTCGGCATTCCGAAGCAGCCGTTCCTGCGCAGCGCGGATCAGGCGATGAACTCCATTATTTTCATGTCCGTCTGGCAAGCAGCGGGCTATCAGATGATGATTTTTTTGGCCGGGTTGCAGAGTATTCCCAAGGATTTGTATGAAGCGTCTGCGATGGACGGGGCGAATAAAGTGCAGCAGCTTCGTTTTATTACAATTCCAAGCTTATACAATGTCATTGTTTTCGTTTTAACGATTACGACGATTCAAGCTGTGAAGTTGTTTACGCAACCGTATGTCATGACGAACGGCGGACCGGAGAATTCGACGCGGACACTTGCGCTGCTGATTTACCAGCAAGGTTTTCAATTCAGAAATGCCGGATATGCTTCGGCCGTATCCGTTATTTTTTTCCTGATCGTCGTTGCCATTTCATTTTCCATGAAAAAGTTTTTCAAAGACAGATGATAGGAAGGAGAGGGACACGTGGCTGACCGCAAAACAAAAATATTCATCTATGCCTCCAACATTGTCATGACGGTGCTCTTTATTATCCCACTTTTATGGATGGTCGTTTCTTCGCTCAAACCGGAAAATCAGATTTTTGCGGATTTAGGCTCGCTCAAGTCTTTACTCCCTACGAATATTACGTTTGATAATTATATAAAAGCTTTCGACCGCATTCCGATGATGAAATATTTGTTCAACAGCTTGTTCTACGTTTCGATTATTGGCATTAGCGGACTCGGCGTCAATTCGATCTGCGGCTATGCCCTGGCGAAGCTTGATTTTAAAGGCAAAAGCGTCATTCTGACCGCCATCATTGCCCTCATGATCGTCCCTTTTGAAAGTATCGTGATGCCGCTGTATTTTGTCGTCAACAGTTTGAGCTGGGTGAACACGTGGTATGCGCTGATCGTTCCTTTCATTGCGAACTGCTTCAGTATTTTCATGTTCCGCCAGTTCTTCATGGACATTCCGAACGAGCTGCTCGAATCTGCGGCGATCGACGGATCGTCTCCGATCTCAACGTTTCTGAAAATTGTGGTGCCGTTGTCGGGGCCTGTCTTTACGACGGTATTTATTCTGGATTTCATTTCGCACTGGGGCGATTTCATGTGGCCGATTCTCGTAACGACCGGTGAATCGCTGCGGAATATTCAGCTCGGGATTCAAACCTTTTTTACCCTGCCGCCGATCTTCTACGGCCAAATTATGGCGACGCTCACGTTCACGACCTTGCCTATTGTGGTGATCTTCCTGCTCCTTCAAAAATACTATGTTCAAGGCATTACAAGCACGGGGATCAAAGGGTAAGTCTGCAGCCCCAAGGTTGACATGATGCGGGAATACATGTTCAAGAAATGAGGAATCCTGATGAGTAACGATTGTTATAGACCGAAGTATCATTTTACGCCAGAACAGCAGTGGATGAACGATCCGAACGGTCTCGTGTATTTCCAAGGCGAGTACCATCTGTTTTACCAGTATTACCCAAATGGAACGACATGGGGGCCTATGCATTGGGGGCATGCCATTTCCAAGGATTTGACGTCGTGGGAGCACATGCCGATCGCTTTGGAGCCTGACGAGCACGGCTATATTTTCTCCGGCAGCGCCGTCGTGGATTGGCATGATACTTCTGGCTTCTTTGGCGGCGAAGCGGGATTGGTTGCGATTTTTACCCATCATAAGAATGCAGGGGAGAACGGTGCAGTCAGGGAACGCCAAAGCTTGGCGTACAGTTCCGATGCCGGAAGAACCTGGATCAAATACAGCGGGAATCCCGTGCTGGCTGATGATCGCTTCCCGGACTTTCGTGACCCGAAAGTATTCTGGCATGCGGCGTCAGAGCGGTGGATTATGGTATTGGCTTCGGGGCAGACGGTGAGCATCTACCACTCTCCGAACCTGAAAGAGTGGACCTTCGCGAGTCAGTTCGGGGAGGGGGAGGGCGCGCATATTGGCGTATGGGAATGTCCGGATTTGTTCGAGCTTCCCGTTGACGGTGATCCTTCCCATACCAAATGGGTGATGCTGGTGAGCATCGGGAATGCGCCGGAGTATCCGGAGGGCTCTCGCACGCAATATTTTATCGGACAATTCGACGGTTCAGTGTTTCAGAACGAGAGCGCACCGGAGTCGGTGAAGTGGCTCGATGGCGGGCGGGATAATTACGCCGGGGTGAGTTGGTCGGATATTCCGGCTGCAGACGGACGCCGTATCTATATCGGGTGGATGAGCAACTGGAAATATGCCCAGGTGACGCCGACGGAAAGCTGGCGCAGCGCCATGACGCTGCCACGGACACTAGCCTTGCGGAGTCGGGAAGGCCGCACGCTGCTTGCGCAGCTTCCTGTCCGGGAACTGGATCAATGGAAGAAGGACACACGGCAATGGCAGGATTTGCTCGTTGAACCGGGAGCCAATCCATTATCGGAGCTTGCGCTAACCAGCTTTATGCTTGAGGCGGAGTTCGAGCTTCAGACGGCGGCGGAGTTTGGGTTCAAGGTCCGAGCATCCGATGCTTATGAAACGGTGGTCGGTTATATCGCGGAGACGCAGGAGCTTTTCGTGGATCGCTCGCGTTCGGGTAATACTGACTTTCACGCCGACTTTTCCGGGAGTCATGCGGTGAAAGCGGAAGCGCTGAATGGCTCTTTGACGCTTCGCATCTGGGTGGACAGCTGCTCCGTTGAAGTGTTCGCCGGCGAGGGCGAGGCAGTCATAACCGATCTGCTGTTCCCGGCAGAAGAACAATCAGGCTTGGCGGTTTATGCGAAGCATGGTACCGTTAAGTTGACATCTCTGCGCATTTCCTCATTATTCGCATAGGCTTTTTCAGGCAAGGGAGGCTGACATGTCTAACATTCTGGTCGTGGATGATGAAGTCATACAACGAAGAGTGCTCGCCAAGATGATCAGGGACGCAAGACCCGGCTGCAGCGTTCTGGAAGCCAAGAACGGACAAGAAGCTCTGGATGTCATCCGCGATGGCCGCATCGATATTGTTTTCACCGATATTAAGATGCCCGTTTTGGACGGACTAGCTTTCATTGAGAAGATGAATGCCTCGCCTCACAAGATTAGAGTGATTATCCTTAGCGGCTATCGATATTTTGAATATGCGCAAAAGGCCATTCAGTTAGGGGCTTTCGATTATTTGGTCAAGCCGGTCAAAGAAGAGAGCATTTGCGCTGTACTGGATAAGGTTGATCACAGTATTCAGCAAGAAACCATGCACGTGCTAGCCCATGAGCAAATCAGGCAGCAGTTGGATCGGACGCAAACCGCTTACTATGAGAATCTGCTCACCGATTGGGTGACTGAGGGTGTCTCCCCATTGCAATATGCGGAGCTGCGGGATCAGTTCGCTTTGGAGGAAACCGGAATCGTAGTGATTGCCAGAATCGGTTCTAACCGTTTTCACATGAAACCTATGGAAAAGGAGAGCCGTGTAAAAAACGCATTGCTTAGCAGTTTGGAGATGAAGGCGGGGCTAATCGGGCCTTCTGTCTCCTTTTTCTCGCGCGAGGATAAAAGATTGCTGATTGCCGTGGCGACTTCTCCCCGCTCATATGAGGTGGATCACCAAACTCTTGCACGGGAGATGGAAGCGTGTGTCCTGACAGCGTCGGAGCAGTTTGGCATCGAGCTGACAATTGGCATCGGGGAATGGCGCGAAGATATAGGGCATGAAGCAAGATACTCCTTCAAAGAGGCGCTGACTGCGGCTCCTTTTCGGTATTTTTTGCCGGATTGCGCTGTTATTCCGTATTCCGAAGTCCGGGCCCGCATCCAGCCCTTGCACTATGATTATGCAAGAGAAGAGGCGCAGTTCAAAGAGGCGATTCGTCAAAATAGAAATGAGCTCATCCTGAGACAAACGGACGAATGGTTGGATAGGATTGTGGCGGACGGGTTTCCTTATCCCGAACAATGGCAGCAGGCAGTACTTCGGATGATTTCAGCCGTGGCGGGTGTCGTCAAAGACTTCGTCACCGATGAGGTCTACAAGCAAATGCTGTCGGACACGGAAACCCATCTTGCCGAAAGTCCGAGTTTTCCGGTGTGCAGGGGGCGGTTTCAGGAAGTTTTGTTGCAGTGGTCGGAACTGTTGATCATGAGCCGATCCAAGAAGCGTGAATCGGTTGTTGAAGCTTGCATTCAATATATCGACACACACTATATGGAAGATTTATCTTTGGATACAGTGGCGGCGCATTTATTTTTCAGCCCCAGTTCTGTGAGCATTATGCTGAAAAACCATTTGGGCGTCACGTTCAGCAAATATTTATCCCAAGTCCGAATCCAAAAAGGAATTGAATTGCTGCAAAACAGCGAAATGAAAGTGTACGAGATCGCTTCCAAGGTCGGCTTTAAGGACGACAAGTATTTTTACCGTGTATTTAAAAGCAGGTTCGGGATGACACCGGACGAGTACCGGAGGAATCAATATTTGATGCATCTGTCAAATGATTGACGAGATCATAGGAGGGAACATGAGAACCGTATATACGATTGGAGAAGCCTTAATCGACTTTATCCCTGCGGAGACTGGGGTGGCGCTGAAAGAAGTGAGCGCGTTCAGCAAGGCGGCTGGCGGTGCGCCGGCCAATGCCGCATGTACCGTTGCGAAGCTGGGAGGGCGGAGTGCCTTTATCGGCAAGCTGGGGGTCGATTCCTTCGGCGATTTCCTGGTTGAGACGCTGGAAAAGGCGGGGGTAGACACCCGTTACGTATCCCGCACGTCAGAGGCAAATACGGCGCTGGCGTTCGTTAGTCTGCAAGCCGACGGGAGCCGCGATTTTGCATTTTACCGCAAGCCGAGTGCCGATATGCTCCTGAATGAGGCAGATATTGAAGCGTGCCGGTTTGGGGCAGGCGATGTGCTGCACTACGGTTCCGTGGATCTGATCGACGCGCCGGTTAAATACGCGCATATTCGCGCCATCGACGCAGTCAAGCATGCAGGGGGCTTTATCAGCTTTGATCCGAACGTGAGGCTTCCGCTCTGGGAAAGCGCCGAGGCTTGCCGGCAAACGATTCTCGCTTTCATTCCGCGCAGTCACTCTATCAAAATTAGCGACGAAGAGTTGGTCTTCATCACCGGAATCGCCGATGAGGCCGAGGCGATCGCCTCCTTATTCGTCGGCGATGTGGCGAGTGTGCTGTTGACGCGCGGCCCGTGCGGCGCTACCTGGTTTACAGCTGGCGGCGCAAGCAGCGTGTCCGTGCCGGGATATGAGGTGAAAGCAGTGGACACGACGGGAGCCGGCGATTCCTTTATCGGAGCGCTACTGTTCCAGTTCAGCCGGGAAGCGGGAGACCTGCTGCGGTTGCCGGAGGAGCAGATGGTACGGATGCTCGCGTTTGCGAATGCCGCTGCCGCGTTAACGACGACTCGCCACGGCGCGATCCCGGCGCTGCCGGTGCATGACGAGGTTATACGGTTTATGGAAGCGCGGGGTAGGGGTTGAATTCATCAATACCTTGTCAAAGTTGATTATCAGAAGAAAAGCCTGTGCGATCTAGACAAGTTTATTTAATAATTTTAATCCAGTCTCTGCTTTCGCAGAGGCTGTGTTTGCGTTTGGCAGCGTCGCTGGCACGATCATAAAAAGATTGAGTTCTTGCTGGCCGAGGGGCAGTTGGAAGACAGTTTGGTAAAAAAGGATTGACAAGCGGAATATTTTGCGGAATGATATTGGTGAAAAAGTGAACCTGATGTAAACCAGATAAAAATAATTTCGAAAAAGTAAACCACAATTAAATTAGCGCGATAGTTGTAAAACAATTGCTGCGCTGCGAGGAGGTTGGGTTAGTGGAAATTCGTCCAGTCAGCGAAAATGAAATGGAGCAGGCGGTGCGGCTCTCCGACACGACGTTTCGGACAGCTGGGCAGCCTTCGATGTTGGAAGCGTTTCTGTCGGCGTTTGATGCGCGTCTGGGACAGTCGATTGGGGCGTTCGACGGCGAACGTCTCGTTGCGTTTATGGGGCTGGTTCCGTCCGTTGTTGCAATCGGCCAGGCTAGGGTGAGCGTGCTGTCGCTAGGCTCCGTGTGTACGCATCCTGAATATCGCGGGCGCAAAATCGCCTCTGCCATGCTGCAAGAGGTCGTCGCTGCAGGGAAGCGCGCAGGAGCAAGCCTGCTGCTCGTTTCGGGCGACGGGCCGCTGTATATGCGGCACGGCTGCCGGTACTTTGGCAGGGTGACGAAGTTCCGACTTAAGGCCCAGGAACTGCGGAGCTTGCCAATCAGTCACCCAGCGGTTGTGGTGCGCACGTCGTCCCTGGACGATCTGTTTCGGTTGCATGGACTCGCGGCGCAGCGCGAGGTTCGGTATGAGCAAAGCGTGCTCGAGCTCGCCACGCTCATCAAGTGCGAAGCGATCGCCTCGTGCTACAGGATGCGGCATACCGTGTACGCGGCGTTCGAGGGCGATCGGATGCGGGGGTTCGCCGTGATCGCGGCGCCGCCGCACGGCGGAAGCTTGCATGAACAGCCTCCTTTTGTCGTGGAGCGAAGCGGGGAGGCTGAAGTTGATGTTGCGCTGCTGCGCCATGCAGCGGAGGATCTCGGACTCGTCGAGCTGGAGGTGCAGGCGGGCTGGTACGAAACTGAGTTACAGGACGCGCTGGCCGGGTACCCGCAGCAAGCCGGGCGAAATCACGGCACGGCGCTGATATTGGATGCGGGGCGTTTGTACAGCGAGCTGCATCCGTATTTGGCTTCGAAAGCGCCCGAGGCGGCGGAGCGTATCTCGTTTGTTGCTGTGGCTGACGGCGGCGCAAGTGTGCTTTTGGACGGTGAAGAACAGTTGACGTTAACCGGGGATGAGCTGATGCAGCTGTGGTGGGATCCGCAATCTGAGGTACAGGCGCCGACCTCAGTTGAGGGGGAGCTGCGGACGCTGTTTCCGGTACCTTTTCCACATGCAGGGGGGCTGAATTTCGTATGATGATGGAGAGTGCAGGAAGTGCAGGGAGTGCTGGAAGTGCAGGAAGTGACGGAAGTGCAAGAAGTGCAGGAAGTGCAGGAAGTGCAAGAAGTGCTGGAAGTGCCGGAAGTGCTGGAAGTGCAAGTAGTGCTGGACATGAGGCTGAATTACTCAGGCACGTTGCTAATGTAGCGGAACTTCTGGAGCTGCAGCCGGGCGGCGACGGGCAGCTCGTCTATGTGGACGGGTATGCGCGGCGTGGCGATGGCGGCGGCAAGCTTGTCCGCTGGCAGGCGGAAAGCATGAGAGTCGATAACGGTGGGACAGTTCACGCAGTTCGTCATGATGGCGTCGGGCGCTGGGAGACCGTGCATCAGGGTGTGGGGGATTTTCGTTGGTTCGGGGTGTTAGGGCCGGAACGCGATGCCGACGATGCTTTGGAGGCGCTGGTGAACGATCCCGCCATCCACCGGGTGGAGGCGCGAACCGACTTGAATTTTGCTCGGAGGCATCGGTTTCATCGCAGCGGGATTGTGCTTGATTTTGGCGGCCATACGGTGACGACGGAAGGGATTGAACTGAATACGAAGGACAATCCGTTCGGGGCTGTGCTGTTTTTTCAGGGGCAGGCGACGGGGGAGACCCAGACGGTTGTTCTGACGGAGGAGCTGCCGGAGCACACGGATGTGTTGGAGGTGGCGGATGCGGGAGCTTTTGCCGTGGAGGAGTGGTGGATTGCCCGGATCGGAAACCGTCCCGAGGGCGGAGCGCAGCGCGAGCTGGACTATTTGCTGCAGGTGACGGAGATCGTGGATGCGCGGCATGTGCGGGTGAATTACAAGCTGGGATGGCCGCTGGCGGCGGGGCGTGAAATCGCCTACAAAAGAATGCGCCCCGTGTTCCGCAGCCATGTGCGCAATATGCGTTTTGTCGGCGTGTCTGTGCCGGGTAATGGCTCGACGACCGTACGGCCGACGGAGGACTGGGACGGCATCGGCTCGCATCCGATTGCTTATGAGTTTGCGGTGTCCTGTGATGTCAGTGACGTGGAAGCGACGAAGGTGTTTTGGCCGGTCGTGGAGCGGCGCTACTGTACGCATTACGTAACGGAGCGGTGTCGATTGACGAATCCGGAGGAGGTCATCTGGGGCGGAACGGGCTATCTTACGCAGCAACTCAACGTGTTGTATGCTCATGTGCGGGATTGCCATACGAGCAATGCTCGGCATTTAAATGATTTTACGTGTGCGGCGTATGCGATGGTTGAGAACTGTCATGGCGACGGGGACGAGCACGGGACGTTCGTGACCCATGGTCAATTTGAGCACGACCTGACGTTTGTCGGGAACTCGGGCCTGCTGTCGTTTGCGAACAGCGGAACGACCTGGGGGAACAGCGCGAAGCGGATTACCGTGAAAAAGCATGTGGCGTCCCGCGTCGTCGCCCACAAGTGCATCACCGACCTGACGCTGGAGGATGTGCATGCGATCTGGCAGGAGGGGCTCGTGGACGCTGGCACGATCTGGGCGAACACGGACGGCTTGCACATGCGCGGCTGCACGGCCGAGACGATGCTGACGCTCTCGCAAAGCTCGGCGCGCTCGAAGCGGGCGAACGTGCTGGACGGCTGCGCGTTCGTCATACAGCCCGGCGCTGAGCTGGCGCGCCTGCCAGGCAGCGCGCTGCCTGGGTTTGGGCCCGTGACGAGCGACGTCACGGTGCAAAACTGCAAGATCACGGGCCTCGACGGCAACGTGATCGGCAGCATTCGCAGCCTCGTGTTCGTCAACACGTGGCTGTATGGGGCTTCGCCTGCGGCGCGGCCGCTGCAGGCGGGCTGCGCGGAAGTCCGCCTGCTCGGCGGCGGACTGGATAACAGCGGAATCGCGCTCTGCGATTTCCGCGAGGGGGGTGCACCAGCGGCGGAGCAGACGCTGGTGGTGGACGGCGGCGCCGTTCTCCGCGGCACGAACGCGGAGAAGGCGCTGCTGCAAGGCGGCGGTGCGGGCCGCCTTGTGGCGTGGCGCATCGGCGCCTGCACGAGCGAAGCGGCAGGCGCCGATACGGCGCACTTTCGCCTGCGGGCGGGACGCAACCGCATGCGCGTGGTCGGCGCCGGCTTCGCAGGCGGCCGGTTCGACGTGGAGCCGGGCGCGCTGGAGCACGGCTCGTATCTGTTTATGACGTCGTGCGTGGAAGAAGGCGTCGACCGCTCTGCACTGCCGGCTGAATGCGAGACGGTGCGGCACACGGCAGGGAATTTGCTGCTGGAGTAGGCTCCAACGGGGCCGCTCCAGGTGGAGTGGTCAAACTTCTGAGTAAACGGTAGCGGCTCCAGATGTGGTGGCTAAACTCTTGAGTAAACGGTAGCGGCTCCAGACGGAGTGGCTAAACTTCTAAGTAACTGGTAGCCGCTTCAGGCGGGGAGGCAAAACTTCTGAATAATCGGTAGCCGTTCCGGGGGAGTAAACCAAACTCCTGAGTAAAGGGGATAATGGCCGAAGCGGGGCAGACCAGCAGATACGTCACTTGTGGCCAGGCCCGGGCTATCTCGCTACAAAGATGCAAAAAAGCAGGAATTTTCCCAAATCGCGCTCGATTTTGGGAAATGCCTGCGATTCAGCAGGTATTTTTGGCAGAATGGCCTCATTTGGGGCAAACGTGCCCAAAAAGCTGCTTAATCGCAGGTTTTTTCTTTAAAGTCCTTCGGTTTGGGGGAATGCCTGCAAATTCGCAGGAATTTCCCGTGGGAGCAGAACCAGGAGCAGGAGCAGAAGCAGAGAAGCAGGAGAATAGTTAGCTGGATGGGGGAAGGGGACTCGGCAACAGTAGCAGTCTACTACTTACTACTTACAGCAGCATCATCGCACCCCAAAAAGTCGCAGTCTAGAAAAGTAACATAATGAATATTGAAGAACATCGATCAGACATCGAGGTTTCATCATAATTGAAATAGTTGCCTTTTTTCTGCTTGTAGTTTACATGAGTCACAAAGACCAATGACCTTTCCTTGCTCATCAGAATAAAAAGAAAGTCGATTGAATTTTTTACGACAATAAGTACAGGCCTGATACTTTGACTTACTACGATTCGAACTAAGTTTAACTACCTTGCACTTCTTAATTTTTTCACTATTTTTCTTTGTTCGTAGATTTAAGATGAACGTCATTACAAGCACCAGAATCCCAATATAGACAATCCATGACATAATCATTCCCTCGCATCATATTATTTTCTTCGTATTGTGATGCAAAAGAAACATACAGTCAAGGCAGATGCTGGAGAAAGAGAAGGCGACTGAATAGCCAAGGACATGGGAGGCATAACGATGGTTATGACTGAGGGTTATTATCGAAATCTTAATCGCCTTCGGGTTCTCGATAAAAGAACCGGCGATAAGTATTTGTTGGGCTTCATTGGAAAGTGTGGCAGCTGCGCATGACAGAGATAAAAGAGTTGCTGCAGAAGATGCTGAGGTTCTGAAAGAAAATGCGCGCTCGGTGGATAGTTGTAAACGTGAAGGCTCCGAAATAGGGAGATGTTGGTGCGGTAAATTTGGAACACCGACTGAGGATCATAACTAAGACCCCCATTTTAGAAGTGGGGGCTAATAGGTACAAACCTAATGTATTTTTTCTTTCCGGCTTAACCAGTTAATGTTTAAATCAAGGTCATTCTTATTACTTGCTCTATTTTGTGATATGACATCCGTAAGGTACTTAACAACTATAGGTATTAAAAGCATTACTAAAAATGACCCGGTATATGTCCAATTCGTTAATTTATAAATACCCAAGTGGACGAAAATCGGTTCACCAATGTAGGAGTTTATAACTGAATAAATTACGGTCGCCAATAAAAAATAACTCCATCGTGTGAACCACTGGTACAGTAATGCGATTATGCTTGGAATGGCCAAAAAATTTACGGCATTGAGTCTAGCGCTGAACGGTAAGAATTCGTAGGGGTAAAACCACCTACCCATATAAGTACCTGCTTCATCAAACGTTCCAACAATTGCCAAAGCAATTAAAAAAGCAACTGCGATGGTTGAGGTTCTTCTCCGATCTGCAAGTAAGATTAATAACCCAAATAAAACAAAGTTAAAAAGTAAAATGATCCACCAATTTGAAGTGAATAATTCATGGTTGTACCAATGACTTGTATTCAAACTATTTAATTGAGATTGCATAGATTCCATTTCGTTTTGAGTCATCCTTCTAACCTCCGCGAAAATGCTGTTTTGTTAGATATATGAGCATTTTGCACTTTAAATGGATAATTTATACAAATATTTATTAGGTAGGTGACAGAGGCGCAATAACGCCTCACCAATCCCATCCCACTCCCATTCATCCGAGCAATTCAACCGGAAACCTTACCTGTTACAAATTACTCCAGAAACTAACCAGATTCTATGCAATGTCACTATATCAGGTTGCCTCAGGGTTAGAAATATCCCAAATGGCAACCTATTCTGCGTCATATATATGTCATATAATATAACAATTATTTCAATTCATTTAATTACTCTCTATTTAAAGTCATATAACATAACATTGAAAACGATTCCAAAAATAAAAAATCGTTGACAGCCTACCCCGGCCTCTTTATAATGAAAAACATCAGAAACAAATCACAAAACAAAAAACATGCACAATTGTGGTTTAAATTACAAATCAGATGTAAATCAGAAAAGAGGTAGGGTTATGAAGGCAGTCAAAGGCATCAACGGCTCAGCGCAATTATTGGAGCTTCCCGACCCGAGCATGATTTCGCAATTCGTGAAGGTAAGAACCCAGTTCTCTGTCGTGAGCGTCGGGACAGAGTTAATGATGATATCCAATAGCGGAGATGCGAATCTGGGGTACAGCGCCAGCGGTATCGTGGAAGAGGTTGGCGAGGGTGTTACGCGTGTGGTGCCTGGACAACGCGTAGCTTGCTACGGCGTTCCCGCGCACCGGGAGGTGCTGCTCGTACCGAAGCACTTGGTCGTGCCGGTGCCTGACGATGTCTCCCAACCTGAGGCCGCTTTTGTCGGCATCGGCGCGATTGCGATCCACGCGCTGCGCCAGGCAAATCTGAGTTTTGGCGAGACGGTGATTATCGCGGGGCTAGGCATACTGGGGCAGGTCATCGCCCGCATCGCCCATGCGGCCTCTTACAAAGTCATCGGCCTCGAGCTGATGGAAGAGCGTTGCCGCATCCTCGAACAGATCGGCGCCAAAGCGTGCCGCACGCCCGAAGAATTGAGACGGGCGATTGAAGCCGATCCGGACTGCAAAGGGGCTGATGCCGTTCTCCTATGTGCGAGCAACCGAAAGTTTAGTATGATGGATGATGCCATAGGTTGGCTGCGGGACCGCGGACGCGTCGTTATTGTCGGCGATACCGGCACGGACTTCGATCGGGATTTGCTTTTTATGAAGGAAGCGAGTGTACATATTTCAAGGGCGGGCGGCCCCGGCCGGTACGAGGATACGTATGAACAGCAAGGCGTCGACTATCCGATCGGCTATGTCAGATGGACGGAAGGCCGCAACATGAGCGAGTTCATCCGATTGGTGGCAGAGAAGCGCCTCGACATCAGTTCCTTGATTACGAATGAATGCATGATCGATGATTTGCCTTCGATGTATAAGCAGTGTTTTGACACACCGCAAGCCTCGATGGGAATCGTCGTTCGCTATCAACAACCTGAACCCGCTCAGCTTACACAGCACGCATCCTTTGGCACACGATAAAGGGGGGAAAGGATCATGGGAGCCAGCGCTAAACCGCTGACCGGCGATACGTTCGCCAAGAAACCTTTAGCAACACGCGTATGGAAAACGCTGCTTCGCTACAAATGGCTGTACCTGCTTATGCTGCCGGGCATTGTTTACTACATTGTGTATCAATACGTGCCCATGCTCGGGCTGATCATTGCTTTTAAGAAATACAACCTCATGAAAGGCATGTGGGGCAGCGATTGGGTCGGATTCGATAATTTCCGGGTGATCTTTTCTTCGCCGGAATTTCCCAGTCTGGTGCGCAACACGCTCCTAATCTCTTTGTACCGCATCCTTTTTAATATGCTGCCGGATGTGATGCTGGCGTTGATTTTAAATGAAATTCGCTCGCCCTGGTTCAAAAGAGTTGTCCAAACGATTACGTATGGTCCTCATTTTTTATCCTGGATTATCGTCTACGGACTTGTCTTCTCATTCTTTGCGCCTGGCGCCGGACTGGTGACAACGCTGTTCCGTGATATGGGTTGGGGTAATCTCGATATTTTGCAGAATTCGGAGTATTTCCGAACGCTGCTGGTATCCTCGGATATTTGGAAAAGCACAGGCTTCGGCGCCATCATCTACTTGGCTGCGCTGGCCTCCATCAACAATGAGCTGTATGAGGCGGCGGTTGTGGACGGGGCGGGGCGCTGGCGGCAAATGTGGCACATTACCCTCCCGGGTATCCGTGAAGTGTTTATTTTGCTGCTGATTCTGCGGATCGGTCATATTATGGACGCCGGCTTCGAACAGGTATACATCTTTCTGAATGCCCGCGTTTACGATGTCGGCGACATTCTCGATACGTGGATTTTCCGGCGAGGCATTGAGCAGATGGAATTCAGCGTGCCGGCGGCGATGGGTGTTTTTAAATCCGTCATCGGTCTCGTGCTTGTGGTTGGGGCCAATAAGCTGGCCAAAAAAGTCGGCGGATCCGGCATCTGGTAAAGGAGGCATCGACATGGCATTCGTACTCAAAAAAACAAAATCCGACCGCATCGTAGATGCCGTTCTGTATACCGTGCTCGGGCTGTTCTGCCTGGCGACCTTATTTCCGATTTACTTCGTGTTCATCATGTCGGTCACGCCGTATACGGAAGTACTTAAGAACGGCGGCTTCGTTATCGTTCCGCATTCCGTGACGTTCGAAGCGTTTAAAACGATTTTCTCCAGCAACACGGTGCCCAAGGCGCTTCAAGTGACGGTCTTTCTCGCCGTCGTCGGGACAGCCTGCAACTTGGCGGTAACGACGATGCTCGCGTATCCGCTATCTAAAAAGTTCCTCCCCGGACGCAATGTCGTCCTGATGGGCATTGTGTTTACGATGCTGTTCTCCGGTGGGATTATCCCGACCTACTTAACGGTCAAAGCAACCGGGTTGATGAACTCTATTTGGGCGCTGATCATTCCAGGACTTGTGTCTTCCTTTAATATCCTCATTATGAAGACATTCTTTGAAGGATTGCCGCATGAGGTGGAAGAGGCCGCTAAAGTTGACGGCTGCGGGGACATCGCCACCCTGCTTCGCATCGTGCTTCCGCTTTCGCTTCCGATTATGGCGACGCTCGGCTTATTCTACGGCGTGAATCACTGGAACGCGTACTTTGGCGGGGTTATGTACTTGAATGACCGCTCGCTGTATCCGCTGCAGGTGGTGCTTCGCAATATGATCGTCTCACCGGCCGTCTCGCAAGAGCTTGCGGTTCCGCAATCCGCACTGAACACGCTCCCGCCGGAAACGATCAAAATGGCGACTGTCGTTGTTGCAATCGTTCCGGTGCTGGTGGTGTACCCGTTCTTGCAAAAATATTTTGTCAAAGGCATGCTGCTCGGCGCCGTGAAGGGATGACCTTTAGCGGCCCCGGTTCGGCAGGGGAAAGCTGATCCGCTTATTTTATCCAGGGAGGTGACGGGCTGGAAGGTTTCGCATAAAGGCAGACCGACGCTGTAATCCGATTCAGACAGAGGCAAGTGTACGCGATGTAATGTTTCATGATCATACTTATTCAGCACAACGAACAGGGAGGTCTTTTATATGAAAACGTTATCAAAAGTAGCTATCTCACTGGTGGCGTCCTCGCTCATGCTCAGCGCATGTTCGGATTCGAAGAAGGAGTCGAAGTCGTCGACAGCTCCGGCTAATTCTGCGGCGACATCCGCCAGCTCGGACGCGAAGAAGGAAAAGCTTGATCTGAAATGGATGGTTATCGCCGATGCCAGCGCCCAGCTTCCTGCGGCGGACAAGGATTTTGTAAAAAGTGTCATTGAAGAGAAGTTCAATGTCAAACTGAATTGGACGTACTTGCCGAACGGGCAGGATTACACGACCAAGCTCAATACCATGATCGCGTCCGGCGATATTCCCGATGTCTTTTATGCGGACGGAATTTCTTCCAATAACTATATTCGCGACGGTGTGGCCCGTGATCTGACCGGGATCGTGACGCCGGCGAAAATGCCGAACTATTTCAAATATTGGGTGACCGAGGCCAATCTCAAAACGTATCAAGTGCAGGGCGCATTCAAGCGCGCACCGGTGCCTTACGAAACGAACTACTACCGTACGTTCTATATTCGGAAGGATTGGCTGGATAAGCTGAATCTGAAAATGCCGACGAATTACGATGAGCTTGTCAATGTGATGAAGGCCTTCACGTTCAACGATCCGGACGGCAACGGCAAGAACGATACGTACGGTTTCACGGCAGCGGGCGGCGGCACGAGCGTGTCGATGGATTTTCCTGAATTCCTGAAGAATGGTTTTGTCGGCGATACGTATGTGGACAGCAATGATCAATTTATCGATGTGCGTACCGACATTCGCATGCAAGGTGTGCTGGACGATATTAAAAAGCTGCTCGATCTGAAGGTCGTCGATCCGGACTGGTTCCTGAATAAATACGGCCAGCATTTTGATAAGGCGGCGCAGGGCAAAGCGGGTATCGTCATCGGCCAAGGGCGCGACCTCGCGTTCGACAACAATCCGGCAGGCCTGCAAATGAAGTCCAAGCAAGCGGGCCAAACGACGGCCGATTGGGAGCCGTTCCATCCGTGGGAGAAAACGGGCACATGGGTCGAAACGATCCCGGGCAACCCGTTCATGATCTCCTCCAAATCTTCTGACGCTAAAGTTCAGCGTTCCATCGAAATTCTAGACTGGCTCGCCGGCGAAGAAGGGTTCCTGTTGACGCGCTACGGCAAAGAAGGCGTGGACTATAAGCGCAACGGCAAGAACATTGAAGTGAATCAAGAGGCTTATAAGAAAGATGTGGTCGACAACAACAACTTTCTGGAAGTGTACGGCTGGTTTACACCGCGCAAACCGGAAGTGTATGGCCTGAACGTGATCGACCCTAACATTACAGAGCGTGACAAGAAGATCATTGAGAAAATCAATTCTTATAAAATCCTCCCTTCCGTCGGCACGGCGCTGACGGTGAAAGAAGGCATGGATTTGGCGGCGATGCGCAAGCGGATGAACGAGCTTCACGTACAAATCTTGTTCAAAGACAAGGATGCATCGGGCTGGCCGCAATACCGTCAAGAAATTATGACGAAATTCGGCGGCAAAGCGATTTTTGACAACTACGCCGAGCTGGCAACCGCAGCGAAAGGCAAAACGATCAAGTTCAAATCCGACAACTAGGCGATCGTTCCAAAGCCTAGGGCAGGAAAACCAAGTCAGGCTGGCAGGCTCCTCTCGCCCGCCGGTCTGACGGTTTCGCTATCCCTTTTTTCGGTCACTAAGGAGGTTGTTGACGTGCGATTGCGAGGAAAAAGAGCGTGCATCACCGGCAGCGCCCGCGGGATTGGCCTAGGCATCGCCGAAACGTTCCTGCAGGAGGGCGCCTATGTCGCCCTGCTCGATTATCGGGCGGATGAACTGGTACAGACAGCGGAACGGCTGCGGGAGGCTGCCCGCGAGCGGGGGAGCGACGTGGAGGTCGCGACTGTTGTCTGCGATCTCAGCGTGCCGGCGCAGGTGGAGCAGGCGGCGGAAGCGGTATGGCGCACTTGGGGCGGCATCGACCTGCTCGTGAACAACGCCGGTATCGCCCAGCGTGAGGCATTCGTCGACATCCCGCTGGCGCGCTGGGAGAAAATCATTGACGTCAACCTGAATGCGACATTTCAGCTTAGCCAATGGATGGCGAGAGGCATGATCGCCGAGGGCATTCCTGGCGCCATCGTCAATATGGCGTCGAAGAATGGCCTTGCCGGCAGCGCCGTCCTTGCGCATTACAACGCCTCGAAGGGCGGCGTTGTGCTGCTGACGCAGTCGATGGCGGTCGATCTTGCCCCGCACGGCATCCGCGTCAATGCGGTGGCGCCGGGATTCATCGACACGCCGCTCGATCGCGAGCTGAAAGAGCAGGCGACGGGGACGCTGCAGTTGACGGCGCGCACGCCGATGGGCAGGCTGGGGAGCATTCAGGAGGTCGCGAATGCGTTCTTGTTTTTGGCATCCGACGAAGCTTCTTATATTACTGGCACGACATTGGTCGTCGACGGCGGCCATCTGGCGAATGCGTGCGATTTGTAGAGGAACAGGACACATCCAGAGGAGGACTTGCAGCCATGTCAGAGCAAGATGATCGCTCGGAGCGGGGAGGACAGCGCCGGGGGGAAGCTTTTTTTAACGATACCGGGCTGTGGGGGTTTATTCACCGCTCGTTTACGAAGTCGATGGGCTACACGGACGACGATTTGAAAAAGCCGGTGATCGGCATCTGCAACACGTTCAGCGAGCTGAATAAATGCCATTCGCACTTTCGGGAACTGACGGAGTACGTCAAGCGGGGGGTGTGGCAGGCCGGCGGGCTGCCGATGGAATTTCCAACTATTTCCATTGGTGAGCCTTATGTGAAGCCGACGACGATGCTGCTGCGCAACCTGATGGCGATGGACACCGAGGAAATGATCAAAGCGCATCAGATCGACGGCGTCGTCCTCATCGGCGGCTGCGACAAAACGGTGCCGGCCCAGCTCATGGCGGCCGTCTCCGCCAACATTCCGGCGATTGTGCTGACCGGCGGGCCGATGCTGAACGGCAAGCTGAACGGCCGGACGCTGGGGGCTTGCACGGACTGCTACCAGTTCACCCTGGAGCATAAAGCGGGCAACATCACCGATGAGCAGCTGACGGTCGCGGAAAATGCGATCTGCCGCAGCGACGGCCACTGCATGGTGATGGGCACGGCCTCCACGATGGCGGCGATCGCCGAGGCGCTCGGCATGGCTTTGCCTGGCTGCGCCGCCATCCCGGCGCCGGATTCCAGACGCCGGCATATGGCGGAGCTGACCGGCAAGCAGATCGTCCAACTCGTCCACCGGGACATTCGGCCGAGGGACATCATTACGCCCGAATCGATCGACAACGCGATTCGGGTGACGATGGCGTGCGCAGGCTCCACCAATGCGATCATCCATCTTGTGGCGATTGCCGGGCGGCTCGGCTACCGGCTGCCGCTGGAGCGCTTCGACGAGATCAGCGCGACCACGCCGTTTATTGTGAATGTGCGTCCATCGGGTAAGTACCAGATGGAGGAGTTTTTTGAAGCGGGGGGCGTGCCCTCGCTGATGAAGGAAATCGAGCCGCTGCTGCATGGCGGCTGCCTGACGGTCACGGGCGGCACCGTGACCGACAACTTGCAGGGCGTGCTCGTGCCGGACCGCGAGCTCATCTACCCGCTTGCGGCGCCGATCGCGCCGCAAGGCGGCATCGCTGTGCTTCGGGGGAACTTGTCCCCGAACGGCGCACTGATCAAGCAGACGGCGGTGTCGCCGCATCTGCGCAAGCATACCGGGCGCGCCGTCGTGTTCACCTCACCGGCCGATCTGAACGCGCGCATCGACGATCCGGACCTGGACGTGGACGAGAACAGCGTGCTCGTCCTCCAGAACGCAGGTCCGAAGGGCGCGCCGGCGATGCCGGAAATCGGCCAGATTCCGATTCCGAAGAAGCTGTTGCTGCGCGGGGTGCGCGACATGGTGCGCATCTCTGACGCCCGCATCAGCGGCACGTCGTACGGCACGCTGATCGTGCACGTCGCGCCGGAAGCGGCGATCGGCGGCCCGCTCGGCCTCGTGCGCGACGGCGACCTCATCGAGCTCGACATCGACGGCCGCAAGCTGGAGCTGCACGTCGACGAAGCGACGCTCCGGGAGCGGAGCGCGCAGTGGCAGGCGCCGCCTCCGGCGTACGATCGCGGCTATGGCCTGCTGTTCCTGGAGCGGGTGCTTCAGGCGGACGAAGGCTGCGACTTTGATTTTCTGCTGCCACCCGAGCTGCGAACCACCAAGTGAAGACAGACTGCACTTATCCCTAAGACGATAAAGGAGCTGTGACACGATGTTCTTCCCGAGTGAAGAGAAAGATAGCCAAGCTAATACGAAAATGAGCCGCCGTAAAATGCTCGCCGCCCTCGGCGCGACCGGCGCGATGCTGGCGGGCAACGCGATTGCGCCGCACGTGGCTTCGGCGGACAGCGATGCCGGCAAGGGCAGTGGTGACAACGAAGATCCGGTGCAAAGTGTGAGCAGCGTTGCCGAACTGAAAGCGATCCCACTCGGCCAGCTGTACGACGGTCTGTATGTCTTTGTCGCCGGCCACAACGCTGCCGGGGATGGCGGAGCCAAGCTGGTTCGCTACGTGGCCGGCAGTGTAAAAGCCGAGAACGGCGGCACCGTGCACAAGCCGATAAAGAACGGCCGGCCGCGCGACAAGGCCGACGACAAGGGCCGTAAGCCCGATCGGGGCGACGGCGCGTTCGAGGTCGTTCACAGCGGCGTCGGCGACTTGCGGTGGTTCGGCGTTTTTGGGCCGAACGTCAATGCGGATGACGCGCTCGACGCGCTTGTAGGCGATCCTGCTTTTTATCGCGTGGAGGGGCATTCCAACCTGAACTTTGTGCGACGTCACGTGTATCACCGCAGTGATATTGAGGTTGATTTTCATAACTTCACGGTGACGACCGAGGGGATTGAGTTGAACACGCTGGATAACCCGTTCGGTGCGGTGATGTTTTTCCAAGGCGTGAAAAATCCTGGCGTGACGCAAACCGTGACGCTGAGCGAGGATATTCCCGAGTATTCGGATATTTACGAAGTGGCCAATTCGTCGATGTTCGAGGTGGACAGCTGGTGGCACGCGCAGATCAAAAACAATGCCGCCGGCAGCGCGCAGCGGGAGCTGGATTATCTCGTGAAGGTCACGGAAGTGTTCGATGCGACACATATAAGGCTGAATTATAAATCCGGCTGGCTGCTCGCCAAAGGGCGCTCCATCACGTATACCCGCGTGAATCCCGCTTTTCGCTGCAACGTGCGTAATATGAATTTTGTGGGCATCCCGGTGCCGCCGAACGGCACGAGCACACGGCCTTTTCCGACGTGGGATCAAATCGGCTCGAACCCGGTCGCGTATGAATTTGCCGTGGAATGCGATGCTTCCGGCATCAAGGCGACCAAGGTATTCTGGCCGGTCGTCATGCGGCGCTATAACACGCACTATGTGACGGAGCGCTGCCAGCTTATGAATCCGGAAGAGCGCGACTGGGGTGGCACCGGCTATATGACGCAGCAGATCAATGTGCTGTACGGGCATATCCGCGACTGCAATACGAGCAATGCGCGGCATTTGAACGATTTTACATGTGCAGCTTATTGTATGGTGGAGAACTGCCACGGGGATGGCGACGAGTATGGTCCGTTTGTGACGCATGGGCAGTTTGAGCATGATTTGACCTATATCAATAACTCTGGTTTGCTTTCGTTTGCGAACAGTGGGACGACGTGGGGGGACAGCGCCAAACGGATCACCGTGAAAAAGCATATCGCTTCGCGCATTGTCGCCAACAAGCGGCTGACTGATCTGACGCTGGAAGATTGCCATGCGGTGGTGACGTACACGAAGCCTGGCGTGAAAATGGCGAACTCCGGCTCCATCTGGGTCAATATGGACGGCCTTCAGATGCGAGGCTGTACGGCGCAGGAGATGATTACGATTTCCAAAGGCTCCTCCCGGGGCAAAAGGAAAAACATCATCGACAGCTGCTCGTTCGGCATGCTGGCAGGTTACGAGCTGGCTCGACCCATTCGGTCAGGGACGACGCAGGTCGGCTATACGCCGAGCAACGGCGAGCTTACCATCGTGAATAGCGAGTTTACGGGCGTGGAGGATGTGAACCTGGGGAGTATCAACAAGCTGACGCTGGTGAATACGTGGTTCAAAGGCGTTCCCGGCGTCGGCGGCACGGTCAAGGTCGGCACGCGCGAAGTCGTGATGCTGGGCGGCGGCCTCGTCGACTGCTGCTTGTTGTTCACGGGCGCTTGGGATAAAGTCGGCGATGTCAACAATGCGCAAGGCAAGCCAGATCAATGGGTAACGATCGATGGCGGGGCTGTCTTCAGCGGGGCGAATCCGCAGGGAGCTTATTTGAAAAGCGTCGATCCCGGGAATGTGATCACCTGGAAATTCGGCAACTGCACGAGCACGGCCCCGGATGCGAATATGATGCATTTTGGGCTGCAGGGCGGGGTGCATAAGCTGAAGGCGGTCGGTTCTCATTTTGCAGGCGGGAAGTACGGTGTGGAAGTTGCGTTTGGTGGAGCTGCGTATTTCTACATGGCGTCCTGCGTAGAAGAAGGCGTGAACCGCTCGATGCTGCCGGCGGAATCCGTTACGGTGAAGCATGTGGAAGGCAATCTGCTGCTGCCTTGATCCGGTCGCGGAAATTTCATGTTGACACGGCCTCCTGGGTACATTGACATGGGCTGGTGGATGGTTGCTATAATGGACAATAAAGTCAATGTATCGGAACGAAGAGAGGTTAGCAAATGGAGAAAAGGACAACGCGCAGTTCGTCCCGCACACGGTTAAGCGAGCTTGTCAGCACGCTGCGGGAAGATATTTTAACCGGGAAGCGGCCTGTCGGCGACTATTTGCCTTCCGAGAAAACGTTCGCCACGGACTACAATTTAAGCAATCAGTCGGTGCGCAAAGGGCTGGACATTCTGGTCGCCGAGGGGCTGATTGAGAAAATCCCGCGTGTCGGCACGAAGGTTGTCGGCGCTTCCGAAGGCGCTTTCGTGACCGTGAAGCTGGGCTTTCACAGCTCCGTGACGAATGAGGCGGACATTCACCGGCTATTGGCGACGTTTCAGAAGGAAAACCCGCATATCCGCGTACAGGCGGTGCCGACCTCCTCGACGAAATACAGCTACATCAGCGAATATTTGTCCAGCGGCATTCTGGATGTCGTGATGATGAACTTCACGAACTTTCAGGAATGCGTGGAAGCCGGCGATACCGGCATGCTTGAGCCGCTGGAGCGCAATAAGGAGATTTACGCCTTCTTGTCGGACGGTTTTGCGGCAGAAGGGAAGCAGCTTGTGCAGCCGTTCATTTTCTCTCCGCTCATTCTGTGCTACAATCGGGAGCATTTTCGGGAAGCGGATCTGCCGGAGCCGGACAGCTCCTGGCAGTGGAAGGACCTTATCGACTACTCGTCGAAGCTGGCGATTCCGGGTGAACGCCTGGGTTTCCACTGTGACTTGTACTCCTCGAACCGCTGGCCGCTCTTGCTGCTGCAAACGGGAAAAAAGTTCGAGCGCTACGAGGACGGCCGCCTGAAGCTGGAAGGCACGGCGATGATGGATGCGCTGCGCTACTGCGGCGAAATGCGGCACAGTATCCCGTCTTTGCTGGAAGGGGTCACAACCGGCGAGTCGGAGCTGCTGCTGGCTAAAGGCAAAGCCTCGATCATCATGACGAGTTACTTCTATTTAAATTATTTGCTTGGCGAACGGCTGTCGTTCGATATTGCGCCGGTGCCCCACTTGGGGACGCCGATTACGATGCTGCTGAACACCGGACTTGCCGTGAACCGGCAGTCGCAGGTGAAAGACGCAGCGGTCAAGCTGGTGGAGTTTTTGACCGGTTATCAGGCGCAGCTGTTTGTGCGTCAGCACACGTATACGCTGCCTGCCCGCAAAGCGGCGGCGGAATGGGTCGGCGACGAGAAACGCTACCGGCCGTCCCGGTTCTCGCTGTTCCGCGAGACGATTCCGGGCTTCCGCTACTTCACCGACCTGGCGATTGGCGCCAGCGAGCTGGCTGACATCAACCAGGAGCTAAAGATGTACTGGGCCGGCCTGGAGACGGAAGAAGCGCTGTGCGCGCAGATTGAGAAGCGGCCGGTTGTGGAGACGATGTAGCGGCGGTTGACGTGGAGATGGAGAATCGCAAACTTACAAGGACTGCCCTAGCCTCGGGCCAAGCCAACGCGGGCAGTGCAAACTGCTGCCCGCACTCAAGCCATGTGCTCAGGCTTCAAGCCAACGCTTGTAGCACGCGTCCCCATCATCGACGTCAGCAGGACGATTCCTGCAAAAATGCAGGAATTTCCCGCCAAATTGCCGTTTTCAGCAAAATGCCTGCGAAAACGCAGCTTTTTGGGCCGGATCGGCTCCAGATCCGAGTTTTCGCCGGAAATGCCTGCCAAATCGCAGGAATTTCTTAAAATCATGCGGGGGAAGAGGGGAATTCCTGCTTTTTTGCAGGCTTTGACCCTCGATCCCAACTCTAGAAGCTCAGCTGCGACCAATCAGCCCTTTCCCAGCGAGAGCGAATCGTAGGAAGCACGTTGCTTCGCAATTCATGGCGGTGGTCAAACCAATGCCTCGACTACGCCGCCACCTTGCTGTGTATGAGAAAACTCAATTATCTGCACAATGACGCATACAACAAGCATCAGCCTCGCGCGACCGCGATTCCTCAGTAAATCGCGATCAGCAAGGGGTTCTTTCCCCATGCCTGTAAACGGCATGACACTCCATGAAAGGCGGGACCTACGATGATTTTTGACTGCCATACGCATTTATTTCTGCCCGGTCAGACGAGCGGGCCGTTCCGTGCAGCCGTGAAGCGCAGTTGGGGCGAGCACATGGACATTATCGCAACGGAGGCACAGCACGAGGCGAATATTCGCCCGTTCGACGGGGCGATCGTGCTCGCCTTCGATGCGCCGGCGACCGGTATCGCCGTCCCGAACCAAACGGTCGCCGAGTATGTCGCCACCGCGCCGGGCAGATTGTTCGGCTTCGCCAGCGTCGACCCGAATCGCCCGAACGCCGCGCGGCTGCTGGAGGAAGCGATCAAGGAATATGGGCTGCAAGGCTTGAAGCTGGGCCCGATCTATCAAAACTTTTACCCGACCGACCAACAGCATTTCGAACTATACGCCAAAGCCGCGGAGCTGAACCTGCCGATTCTGTGGCATCAAGGGACATCGTTCGTGCCGGAAGGCTACCTCGACGCCTCGCGTCCGGCTAATCTAGATCCGATTGCACGGGCGTTTCCGCAGCTCAAAATGATTATCGCCCACATGGGCCATCCCTGGGTGGATGAATGCATTTCCGTCGTCCGCAAAAACGTCAACATGTACATGGATTTATCCGCGCTCGGCTCGCGGCCGTGGCAGTTTTACAATGCGCTTGTGTCGGCGATGGAGTACGGTGTTACGCATAAAATCCTGTTCGGCTCCGACTTCCCGTTCTTCACCACGCAGGGGATGATTGACGCGACCCGGAACATCAATCATTTGGTGGAAGGCACAAATTTGCCGCGCATTCCCGAGCACATCATTGAAGACATTATTCACCGCAACACGCCGGACATTCTCGGGTTAACCTAACATTGTGAATCCTAAGGAGGTATTTCCATGTCTAAAAACATAGAGCTCTACGAAGAGTCCAAACGATACGCGCCGGGCGGCGTGCATACGTCAATCCGCAACGTGAACCCAATGAAGGTGTTTACGAAAGGGGAAGGCGCCTACATTTACGATGCCGAAGGTAAAAAATACATCGACTATCAGGCCGCATTCGGCCCTATTATTCTAGGACACAGCCATCCCTATGTGAACCGCAAGGTCATTGAAGCGATCGAGCGGACGGATTTGTACGGCGTCGGCTGTACCGATCTGGAAGTGGAGCTTTCCCGCAAAATCTGTCAGCACGTCCCCTCGGCGGAGCAGGTGCTGTTCTGTAACTCCGGCTCGGAGGCGACGTACCACGCGATCCGATTAACACGCGCGATCACCGGCCGTGCGAAGCTGATCAAGTTCCAGGGCTGCTACCACGGCTGGCACGACTACGTCGCCCGCAACATGCTGAGCGCCTGGGATATGATCGGCAAGCGCGATCCGGGCTCCGCGGGCATGATGGACGAAGCGATCGACAATACCTTGATCTGCACCTATAACGACTTGGACGACGTGGAACGGACGTTCAAGGAGAATCCGGGGCAGATCGCGTCATTGATCGTGGAGCCGATCCCGCACAACATTGGCTGCATTATGCCGCAGCCGGGCTTCCTCGAAGGGCTGCGCGAGCTGTGCACGAAGTACGGTGCCCTGCTCATCTTCGATGAGGTGATTACCGGCTTCCGTCACAGCATCGGCGGATTCCAAAAAGTCGCCGGCGTGACGCCGGACCTGACCACGATGGGCAAAGCGATGGCGAACGGCTACCCGATCGCCGCGGTGGCGGGCAAGCGCGAATATATGCAGCGCTTCAATACGTATCCGGGCGGCGATGTCTGGTTCGCCGGCACGTACAACGGGCATGCGGTCGGCACGGCCGCCTCGATTGCGACGCTCGAGCTGATGGAGAACGAGCCGGTGCATGAGCACATTTTCCGCTTAGGGGAGAAAATGCGTTCCGGCATCCGTACGATCCACGAGCGGCTTGGCATCAAAGCCTACGTCGCGGGCTTCGGCTCGGTGTGGACGACGTATTTTATGGAGACGGAACCGAAGCATTATGCGGAGCTGCAGCAGAACGATGCCGAGCTGTATGTGGCGTATCGGAGAAAGTTGATCGATAAAGGGATTTTCAAGATGCCGATGAATATTAAACGCAATCATATCTCGTACAGCCATACGGATGCGGACATAGAGAACACGCTGGACATCATTGAGAGTGTGCTGAAGGAACTTATCGTGAAATAGGAACAGGAGTGGAACCGCACATGAAAATTGTAACGTTTGAATGGCAAGGAACGTACCGGCTGGGTGTGGCAAAAGAGCAAGGTATCATCGACGTGCTAGCAGCGTTCGCGAAGATAGCGGCCGATCCGGCGACGCCGGTTACGGTGCAGCAGCTTTTGGAGGGCGGCGCTCCCGCGCTCCTCGCTTTGCAGGCGCTCGCCGACCGTGCGCTGGCGCCGGGGCAAGACCACGCTTCCTATCTGCTGGAGGAAGCGCAGCTCACCCTCGGCCCCTGCGTCACGGCGCCGGGCAAAATCATTTGCGTCGGCTTGAACTACCGCCGCCACGCGGAAGAGACGAATGCGCCGATCCCGCAATCGCCGATTCTGTTCAACAAGTTCAGCAACGCACTTGCTGCGCATGGCGAAGACGTGCCGCTGCCGCGCACGTCGGAGAAGGTCGATTACGAAGCGGAGCTCGCCATCGTCATCGGCCGCAAGGCGAAGTACGTCAGCCGCCAGGAAGCGCTGGACTACGTGTTCGGCTACTGCAACGCGAACGATTTGTCAGCGCGCGATCTGCAAATGCGCACGTCGCAGTGGCTGCTTGGCAAAACCTGCGACAAGTTCGCGCCGATCGGGCCGTATCTCGTAACGGCAGATGAGGTAGGCAATCCGAACGATTTGACGATTCGGACACTGGTCAACGGCGAAGAGCGGCAAAAATCGAACACGTCGGATATGATTTTCCACTGTGATGAGATCATCTCGTACCTGTCACAGCACATGACGCTGGAGCCGGGGGACATCGTCCTGACGGGGACGCCGGAAGGCGTTGTGCTTGGCTATCCGCCGGAGAAGCAGGTGTATTTGAAGGATGGAGACGTCGTCACCGTTGAAATTGAAAAGCTCGGCACGCTGACGAACCGCATGGTGGCGGAGTAAGCGTTACGTAAAGAGGGCTGCCCTGCGGGGCAGCCCTTCCACACGTGAGAAGTCTGTGAATGCTTCCGATTACGAGAAAGAGAGCAAGAATGTGGCCGACACCCTTCCAGGGATTTACATGTAATATAAGATTATATATGATAACCATATATCCTAAAAAAGAGGTGCTGTCATGCCAGTCTATCAACGTTTGTCCTATTTGCTCGATGCGAAGGACCCGGTTTGGCCCGGCAATCCGAAAGTAGAGTTTTCACAATACTCCTCCATTCCGAAGGGGGATATCTGCAACGAGTATCGCATCACGCTGTTTAACCACTTCGGCTCCCATATGGATTCCCAAAAGCATGTCTATGATAATGGTCTTACCCTATCGGACATGGCCATTGACGCCTTCGTCTACGATCGCCCGCTGCTCTTGGACATCCCCAAATCCTACGGCGAGCTCGTGACTGCCGATGAACTGCGCGCTTACGAAACGGAGCTCAAGCAGGCCGATCTTTTGCTGATTCGCAGCGGCTTCTCAGAGAAGCGCACGGTCGATCCGCAAGGTTATTCGGAACGCGGACCGGGTGTGAGCGAGGAAGCCTGCCGCTACTTGGCCGAGGAATGCCCTAAGCTAAAGGGCGTTGCTCTGGACTGGCTGTCGCTGTCCTGCTACATGCTGAAGGAAGAGGGGCATCGAGCGCATTTGCAGCTTCTGAATCCTGAACGGAAGGTTCCGATGGTCATCATCGAAGATTTGACGTTTGATGGGGTTGCGGCTGACCGGCTGCGCAAGGTGACAGCGCTACCTTTGCTTGTGGCGGGCGTCGACAGTGGGCCATGCCAGGTTGTGGCCGAGCTTGAGGATCAGTAGAGGAGGGCGCGTATGACAAAAGCGTTTGACGGCTCCAAAGTGAACGCGACGCGTCTCACTTCCGCCTCGCTATCGGAAACGACGGCGCAATATATTATGGATGCGATTTTGGAAGGCAAAATCAGTCCCGAGGAGCCGTTTCCATCGCAAAACCAGCTGAGCGAGTCGTTCGGCGTCAGCCGCACGGTCATTCGCGAAGCGACGCAAATTCTGGTTTCCCGCGGCATTTTGGACGTTCAGCACGGCAAACGCATTACGATTCGCCCGCCGTCCCATGACAAAATGGCGGAGTCGGTGATGATTGCTTTTAAAAGAAACCATATCTCTGTCTTCGATGTGCATGAGGTGCGCAAGCTGCTCGAGGTTGAAGCCGCCGGGCTTGCGGCGAAGCGGGCTACCGAGGCGGATCTCGCCCGCATGCAGGAATGCCTGACAATTATGGAGAAACACTACAGTGAAGAGAAAGGCTACGCGAACGCGGATGTCGACTTTCACAGGGCGATTGTGGCCGCAGCGAAGCAGCCGGCGCTTGAGATGGTGTTGAACTCGCTGTCGGACTACCTGTACGAGAGTCGAGTGCTTTCTTTTCGCGGGATGGAGAATATGGAGCGGGTGATGCGCGCGCATTACGCGATTTTGCAGGCAATCCGAAATCAGGTTGAAGCGGATGCGAGGGAAGCGATGGCGCGCCATTTGCAGGAAACGGAAGAGGATTTGCTGCACATTTATCAATGAAGAAGGCTGCCTCTCGGGGCAGCCTTTCGTCCGTTCTGCCGGCGTCTTCTACGCCAGCAGCTTCAAAAACTCACGCATGAAGCCCGGCAGATCCGGCCATGCGTGTCCGCTCACAAGCTTGCCGTCCACGTGCAGCGTGTCCGTTGTGTAAGTTGCGCCGAGGGACTCGACGTCCAGGCGGCATGCGTTGTAGGCCGTCATCGTGCGGCCTTCGAAGACGCGGCTGTCTTTGAGCGCGGCAAAGACCTGCGCCCCGTGGCAGATCGCGCCGATCGGCTTGTCTGCCTCAATGAAATGGCGAAGAATGCGCGGCACATCTTCGCTTCCGCGAATGTATTCCGGCGCGCGGCCGCCGGGAATGATCAGACCCGTATACTCGCTCGGGTCCACATCCGCAAACGCGATATGCGAAGGGAGCTGGTGCGCCGGTTTTTCCGTATACGTTTCCCAGTCCTCCACGAAATCGTGAACGACGGTGCGAAGCACTTTTTTCGTAGGTGAAGCAATGACCGCATCGTACCCTTCCTCTAATACACGGAAGTAAGGGTAATAGATTTCCAGCACTTCGGCAGCATCGCCGGTTAGAAGCAGGATCTTTTTGGACATGGCAGACAATCACTCCTTGGGAATAAGTGGACATTCATCTATCATTATGAATTTTCCCTGGTGGCTTGTCTACGGGTGGAAAAGGGGAGGTATTGTCGAATCTTCCACAAGTGTGAACACTTTCTAAAGTATGAGTTAAATCCATGAATTGGTGCATCCTAAGGTTTACAAAAGTACTGACATTAGGAGGCAACAATGCGCAAGATAGTCACCTTTTCTTTACTCTTTTTACTCTTTCAGTCCGTTGGTTATGCCGCTTCTCCCAAGGACAGATCTTATTATGAAACACGCGGGGAGGTCGTATGGGAAATCAGTACTGATGAGAAAGTGATCGCCTTAACTTTCGATGATGGCCCACACCCAAGGTATACCCCCGAGATCCTGGATTTGCTCAAGCAATATCATGCGAAAGCGACTTTTTTTGTAGTGGGGAATAAGATCAACCTGTATCCTGACGTGCTGAAACGAGAAGTAAGCGAAGGACATGAGATCGCCAATCATACATATAGCCATGCTTACCTTTCCAAACGAACGAATATGAAAACGGAAATTAAAAAAGCCGAAGACGTCATCTACAACGTAGCGGGGATTCGATGTCAATTATTTCGGCCGCCTGGCGGATTTTATAACGAAAGCTTAGTCAGTATTGTCAAACAAGAAGGTTACAAGATGATTATGTGGTCTTGGCATTTGGATACGAAGGATTGGAGCACGCCAGGGGTCGATAAAATTGTCAATAAAGTTTTAAACAATTCGAGAAACGGCGACATCGTATTGTTCCACGATTATGTGGAGGGGCGTACTCAAACGATCGAGGCGTTGAAGCGGATTTTGCCCGAATTGGAGAAGAGAGGCTATCGGTTCGTTACTGTATCCGAGTTGTTAACTTACCGGAAAGCAGTCCCCGCAAAGCATCCGTGAAGAATGAAACAGGAGCCGAGGATTAAGCGGCTCCTGCTTGTTTTTTATGGCAATACCCATGAAATCATAGTGAAAATAAGAGATTCGTTATATAATGCAGAGATAGGCCCCGCGGCGAAAAAATGTATGAGGTGAACCATGAAAGCGTACCTAGATCTTCTCCGTGACGTAATGGATCATGGAGTTCGTAAAGAAGACCGGACCGGCACAGGCACAACTTCTGTTTTCGGCCGGCAAATGCGGATCAACCTGCAAGAAGGCTTTCCGCTGCTGACAACCAAAAGACTGCACATCAAATCCATCGTACACGAGCTGCTGTGGTTCATCAGCGGAAGCACGAACGTGAAATATTTGCTCGACAACGGCGTGACGATCTGGGATGAGTGGGCGGACGAAGAAGGCAACCTCGGCCGGGTATATGGCGCCCAATGGCGGACTTGGCAAGGTCCGAACGGCGAGGTCATTGACCAGATCGCGAAATTGATCGAGCAGATCAAGCGAAATCCGGATTCCCGCCGTCATCTTGTCAGCGCCTGGAACCCGGCTGAAGTAGATAACATGGCGTTGCCGCCTTGCCATTATGCTTTTCAGTTCTATGTGGCGGACGGCAAGCTGAGCTGTATGTTTCAGATGAGGTCCGTGGACACATTCCTGGGGCTCCCTTTCAACCTCGCCTCCTATGCGCTGCTCACACATATGGTGGCGCAGCAGTGCGATCTCGAAGTCGGCGATCTGATCTGGACAGGCGGCGACGTGCATATTTATCTGAACCACCTGGAGCAAGTGGAGCTGCAGTTGACCAGAGAGCCTTACCCGCTGCCGAAGTTGACGATTCAGCGCAAGCCGGACTCGATTTTCGATTATCAATTTGAAGACTTCGTGTTTGAAGGATACACCTATCACCCGGGGATTAAAGCGCCGATTGCGATCTAGGATCTGTACGAAAGAAAGGCAGCTTCGACAAAAGTCGAGGCTGTCTTTTTTATCTTTTTATAAGAAATAAAGTATCTTAATCTAAAAATAGTGCACTTTAATTGCTAAAGTAAATATACTCATAACCCCATTATGATTAGAGACAAGAAAGATCATCATTTTAACAAAAGGGGAATGGTTCATTTGAAGAAAATAAAGACAATTCTAACCGGTACGGCAGCAATAACTTCGGTTCTCGTCTTGCTCAGCGGCTGCGGCAGCGCTTCAAACAATGCGTCCAACACATCAGCTAGCGCTGGCGGCAAGGATGCGAAATCCGGTTCGAACGTTACTTTGACGATGGTTGTATCGGGGAATAAAGCGGCGGACGGCCAGGATTTCGAGCTGGACATTCTGCCTAAGATGGTGCATGAGAAGTTCCCGAACATCACGCTCGAAGTGCAGAAACTCCCTGACGATCAATATAAAACATCGATTAAAACCAAGCTTGCAGCCGGCGAAGCGCCTGACTTTTTCCGCGTTTGGCCTAGAATGGGCTCGGCTGCAGCGGTGATCGATCTAGCCAAAGCAGGTTATCTGGCGGATCTGTCTGACCTGCCGTTCATGAGCAACATCAGCACCGGTGCAAAGGAAGATATGTCTGCTAACGGCAAAATCTACGGCGTGGCCAAAGGTATCGATATTTTGGGTACTTACTACAACAAAGATTTGTTCGCGAAAGCCGGCATCACAGAAGTTCCAAGGGACTGGGATACCTTCCTGGCCGATTGTCAGAAGCTGAAAGATGCGGGAATCACGCCAATTGTAATGGGCGACAAGGACCCGTGGTGGATTCAATTTGGTATGTACCAATTGGCTGCGAATACGGTGTACTCGGGTGAGAAGGATTTTGATACGAAGCTGCAAGCCGGTGAAAAACAGTTGACAGATCCGAAATGGGTGAAAGCCGTTTCGATGTATAAAGAGCTCTATGCCAAAGGCTATATCGCAAAAAACACGCTTGGTCTCGGGGGAGCGCAAGCAACACAAATGTTCGTTGACGGCAAAGCGGCTATGGCGTTCGACGGCACTTGGGATTTCCCAACGATGACGGCGAAAGGTGCGGTAGATTTCCAACGCGGTTTCTTCCCACTGCCGGGAAATGAGAAGGGTCAACCAACATGGCAAGCTGTTTCCACTGCAGCAGGCTGGGCTGTTAACGCGAAGACCAAAAACATGGATGCTGTGAAGCAAGTGTTGAACTACTGGTTTGATACAAAATCCGATCTGTTCGATGCTTGGGTGAAGAACAACCCTTCGATTAGCGCCTTCAACGGTGTGCCTTTGACGAATGACCTCTATAAAGATTCCTATACGGATTATCAGAAAACAGGCAATTCCATCTACTTTGCTAACGTGATGTGGCCGAATGGTGTAGCTGATGTGCTGCAGTCCAAATTTGGCGAGATCATCGGCGGAAGAAATACGACGCCAGAAGATGTGACGAAGGCGATGCAAGACAAGTTTAACGAGCTTTGGAAAAAGTAAATCTTGCCCAGGGGGAATCGCCAATCAGATTCCCCCTAATTATTAGTGAGAAAGGAATCACCCACATGAACTCAGCCGTCATGAAGAAAACGATGTATTGGTTCGTTGTCCCCGCGTTGGCTTTTTACCTGGTATTCTGGATCGTCCCGATCCTCAAGCTCTTCCAGTATAGCGTTACGGATTATAACGGATTTGTTCAAAGCTATACCTACATCGGATTTGATAATTTCAAGCAGCTGTTTAAAGATGGCATAGCGGGGTCTTCGTTAGCCAATACCTTGATTTATACCGTCGTATTCGTTATTTTCAGCAACCTGGTATCCCTTGGTCTAGCGTTTCTTCTAAATATGAAAATACGAGCCACTGGCTTTTATCGTACAGCAGCATATATTCCAACTTTATTTAGCGCGATTGTTGTAGGCTTCATCTGGAGCTACGTTTACATGCCGGAAAGCGGCTTGTTAGCCACCGTTCTGAACTGGTTCCACCTTAACGGCAGCGATTTGAATTTGCTTGGATCCTATAACTCCGCTTTATACGCCATTACGACCGTAGAGATTTGGAAACATATCGGTACGAGTACTGTGATCTTCTTGGCCGGGCTTCAGACAGTTCCGCAAGATATGATTGAAGCAGGCAAAATGGATGGCGCGAGCTCCTGGCAAATTACGAGATTGATTCGCCTGCCGATGCTGGCTACCGCGATTACGATTAATTTCACGTTAAGCATCATCAACGGCCTCAAAGCCTTCGACTACCCGTTCATTATGACCAATGGCGGTCCGGGACGGGCAACGACGACGCTGCTTGTCGATATTTTCAATATCGCATTCAAAGAGCAGCAATTCGGCAAAGCATCGGCGCTTGCCGTCATTTCCTTCGCCGTCATTATCATGATCACGACTTACTTTGTCCTTAAGCTCAATAAGAGGGAGGTATCGGCATGAAACTGGCCAAGCAATCCGTCACTCATGTGCTGGTCTCCGCGCTTCTAATTATCAACCTGCTGCCATTGATTATTGCCTTGTCGAGCTCGTTCCGTTCGATCAAGAATATGACCAACCCGCTGCTGCTCTTCAATGAGTTTACACTGGAGAGCTACAAGGCGGCTTTCACGAAAATGCACTTTATGCAGGCGCTAACGAACAGCTTGGTATTAACAGCGACTTCCGTTATCATTGTTGTTATTTTTACGGCTATGGCTGCCTATCCAGTTGCTCGTATGAATAACCGAATCAGCAAATTTCTTTATATTTTCTTTTTGTCCGGTCTTGTCATCCCGAGTCAAATGGTCATTATTCCAATTGTACAAACGATTCAAGGGCTTCATATTCCAAGCTCGCAGTACACGCCAATCCTCATGTTTATTACGTGCAGTATACCGTTCTCCTCCTTCTTGTACACGGGGTTCATCAAATCCAGCGTACCGGTCGAGGTAGAGGAATCTGCACTCATCGATGGAGCGGGGCTGCTGCGCCGCTTCTGGCAAATTGTATTCCCGCTGCTGCTTCCAGTCACAGTGTCCGTTATCATCACGCAAGGCGTGTGGATCTGGAACGACTATTTCTTCAATATGATCTTTATCTCGAAGGCCGCGCAGTCACCTCTGCCGCTGGCAATGCTGGGCTTCATGGGGGATCAGACGAATCCTACGGCGTGGAACGTACTGTTCGCTGCTTGTTTCTTGTGCGCACTCCCTCTGCTTGTTATCTTTGCGTTCTTACAAAAGTTCTTCATCGGCGGTATGACTGTTGGTGCAGTTAAAGGGTGATCGAGATGCCGAATAATTTGAAGCTAATTGAAATCGCACAAACATTAACACCGGAATTAAGCACTACCAAGGTTTACCCCGTACAGCTTGTGGAGATGGTTCCGGAGCAAGATGCCTTTCAGGGTTGGAGCGTGAAGACGGTAGACACCGTAGAAAACTTGCTGCATCGGACTTTTGTCAAGAATGACAGCTTTGTTCTCGATTTTGGCGATCATCAAGTCGGGTATTTGAATCTGTCGTTGATGCCGGTAGGCAGCCCGCCGGATGCGCCGTTGCGTTTGAAACTGACTTTCGGCGAAATGCCTTGTGAAATCGGAGAGTCCTTCGACGATTATCAAGGATGGCTCAGCCGTTCCTGGCTACAGGACGAAATCATCAATGTCGATGTGCTGCCAGCACAAATCCGTCTTCCGCGGCGGTATTGCTTTCGATACTTGAAAATTGAAGTGCTCGATACGTCGAGAAAATATAGCATTGCCTTCCCGGATATTCATGTGACTGCGGTGACTTCAGGGGATGCCTCCGTCATTAAGCCGCTTCCGGCCTGTCTTGCTGAGGATTTGCGGGTCATGGACAACATCGCGATCAAGACGCTGCAGGACTGCATGCAGACTGTGTTCGAGGATGGTCCCAAGAGGGACCGCCGGCTGTGGATCGGGGACCTGAGGCTGCAAGCGCAGGCGAACTATCTGACGTTCCAAAACGCAGATTTGGTCAAACGATGCTTGTATCTGTTCGGCGGGATGACGCTTAAGAACGGCGAGGTCAGTGCTTGCGTGTTCGAGAAGCCGCATCCGCTTGCTGACGATACGCTTTTATATGACTATTCGCTATTCTTCGTTGCTACGTTGTACGATTACTTTGAAGCAACGGGGGATTGGGATACCCTTAAGGACTTATGGCAGATTGCCTTGGACCAACTCAAGCTAGCCGCTGATCGGCTGGATGAACGGGGAATCGTGAGAGATGATACGACGTGGTGGTGCTTTATCGACTGGCATGACGATCTCAATAAGCAAGCGTCAGCACAAGCAGTTCTGATCTATGCGCTGAAGCGCGGTGAGAGGCTGGCCAGGAAGCTGCAACAAGACGAAGTAGCAGCTTGGATCGATGTGACGATCAAGCTGGCATCGGCAGCAGCTGTTACTCATCTGTGGGATGCAGAGCAAAAAGTATTCATTAGCGGTGCGGAACGACAAGTTTCCTGGGCTTCACAGGTCTGGATGGTGTTAGCTGAAGTACTGGATACGGCAAGTCATGCAGAGCTGCTTCGGAGTTTATTCCGTAACCCTCCGGCCATCGGGATGACCACACCTTACATGTACCATCATCTCATTGAAGCATTGATCTTGAGCGGCCTGAAAGATATGGCTTTGGAGCAGATGAGGGCCTACTGGGGCGAGATGGTCAAGGATGGAGCGGATTGTTTCTGGGAACTGTACAACCCTTCGGATAAACGGCTTTCCCCATACGGCAGCAACCTGATCAACAGCTATTGCCATGCTTGGAGCTGCACGCCCACCTACTTTATTCGGAAATATTTCCTGGAATAATGGTCCAAATGAAAACGACTAACCCCCATGCCACTTGGGAAAGTTAGTCGTTTTTCTATTCCAGGATCGATTGCCGATATTCCTCCGGCGTTTGCCCTGTTACTTTTTTAAATACACGGAAAAAATATTTGGCATTGTCATATCCCAGATCCTTGGCAATCTTGTACACTTTGGCATCGCTGCCCTTGAGCATCGCTTTCGCTTTCTCAATCCGGGTTTTATTAACATAGTCGATAAAGTTGATGCCGGTCTTCTCTTTAAATAAGTAGCTGCAGTAGCTTGGATTCATAAAGAAGAGGGAGGAGATCTTTTCAAGTGTTAATTCCTTGTTGAAGTGATTTTCAATATAGAGCTTTATATTCTCGACCACGTGTTCCGCCGTGTATACACTGCGCTCATCGAGCATATCAGCCAGATTCGGAAGCACTTGGAGCAAGTATGTTCGAATGGACTGGACGTCGAAGGATGCGGCCAAAACGGCTTCAAAGCTGGATGAGGACGTTGGGCTGCTGCCGTTGTCATAGTAGCGGTTCAAAATATCTCTTACCTCATGGATCAGATGCTTGCAGGTACTCTTTACTTGTCCGAGCGTAGTACCGGGATCCGAATAGAAATGATCGAACAACTTCTCTGTCCATTCGATGACTTTAGATGCGTTCCCCGACTCCAGGAAAAACAGCAGCTCGTCCAGCTTGTCCCATGTGAAAGTAGGAGCTGGCTGAAGGTCGCCTTGATAGACGGCGATTCGGGGGCTGTCGAACGCGATAGTTCTTTCGTTCATTGTCCCTACGGTTTCTTCGAAAGCCTCGGACAGCTGCGTTAAGGATGCCTTCCCACTGCTGATTCCGATGCACGCGCAGGATGGTGAGGTGTTTTTCAGTATGAGATTTGCGGTGCTCAGGGCCAGCTTCTGTAGATCGCGGTCTCGATCTAAGCGATACAAAAGTAGGAAGCTGATTTGATCATTTTGCGTACTGGGAACGTTCACGCCATCGCATTGTTGAAGCAAGTCGGGCTTCAGAACTGTTTTTTCAGACGTATAAAGGGTCAGCAGCACATATTGATCTGCCTCGGACAGCGCTTGCAGCTTAATCGAGCGTAGGACAGGAGCTTTATCCTTATGCTGAAGGCCCATGATCCAATGGCTTAACGTCTGAAGATCAGCATGATAGCTGATCTCTTCTTTCTCAATTTCGCTGTATGCCATTCTTCGCTGTGTTGAACGCTCAGCTTCGATGATTTGAACGGCCTTCTTGAGCGTTTCGCTGATTTCTTCTTTGCTGAACGGTTTTAACAAATAGCCGACCACCTTAGCGGAGATCGCTTCTTTCATATACTCAAAATCCGAGTAGCCGCTCACAACGATGATTTTTTTATCAGGGTATTCCTGCTGCAGCAGCTTGAGAAAAGATTTCCCGTCCATTTCCGGCATTCTCATATCGGTTATGACGATGTCCGGATCTGCCTGCTTGATCAATTCAAGTCCGGATTCGCCATTATCGGCTTCCCCGACAAACGTCAATGTCTCCTCCGGAAGGACCGCTTGTATTTTTTTCAGCATCCCGCGCCGGATCAGCGCTTCATCGTCAACGATAATAAATGTATACATAGGCTCACTCCTGAAAAATATTCGGAACAGTAATGGTGACTTTAGTTCCTTTATCTTTTTCACTTTCCAAAGTTAATCCATAGCCGACTCCATAATAAAGAACAATTCGGGAATGTACGTTCTTGAGTCCGATACTGCGCTTGTTTCTTTGACCAAGCTCATGGAATTCGGGAGGTTCGCTTAACAGCTTTTGGAGTTCACTCAATTGTTCCTCCGACATCCCAACCCCGTTATCGGTGACTTCAAAAATAATGTGCGCGTTGGAGGTATAACCGGTTATGGCGATCGTACCTTTGTTCCTCGTTTTCTCCAGTCCATGATATAACGCGTTCTCAATCACAGGCTGCAGTATAAGCTTCAGAATGCGCATAGCATATAAATCGCTTTGGATGTAGAAGTGAAAGTCGATCTTGTGCTCGAAACGAATCTTTTGAATGGATAAGTAGTTGTTCACATGCGCCAACTCGTCCTCAACCGCGACAAGCTCGCTCTCTGTCTTAATGCTGTAACGGAACATATCCCCGAGCGCTTTGGTCATGATCGAGATGCTCTCGACCTCTTCGATTTCGGCGATGCTGTTAATGGCCTCCAAGGTATTATACAAAAAATGCGAGTTGATTTGCGCTTCCAAAGCCTTCATCTGGGAATCCAAGGTGATCAGCTTGTTTTGATAGCTTTCTTTAATGTAAAGATCAATATCTTTGATCATCTTGTTATATTCCATGTATAGAATCCCAATCTCGTCGTCACGTTCCAGATGCTTTTTGGTTGTTACAAAATGCAGGGATTTATTTTTTCGCATGAGCCTGCTTAGTTCGATAATCGGCTTCGTAATCAGTCCTGACAGAACGACGGACAGCAGAAGAAAAATAACGGCGCACGAGAGCGCGATATAAATAATCAACCGTTGTGAAACGCCGTATTGTTTATAGAGCTCGTTCAAGGACAGGGAGGCGATGATCCGCCAGTCGTTGTCTGGAAACGGCTTGATGACGGATAACGTACCGCCGCGGGTTTGCTCAACCGTTCCATCGGGGTTCTCCGTCATCAATGCCTTGAGGTCATCGGGAATCATTTGACCGATTCGGCTTTTCGAATTATCGTACAGGATTTTGCCTTTCCCGTTTGCAAGGAACATGTTCGTGATATTCGGAACAATGTCTTTATCGATCCCTTTAAAAATGTTCAGATCGCAATCCAGCATGAGTACACCCAGGAGCTGCCGAGTATCCGGATCGTAAAGTGCACGTGAAAATGTAATGGAAGGCTTGGCATTGATGATAAAAGGCTTGGTATCGGTATCGCTGATATACAGTCCGCCGCCTTTTTGCAGGGTTTGCTTATACCATTCATCTTCAATCGGCTGATAATTGATCGCGAGATCGGTCCCGTTGCCGTAGCTGATCGCATTCCCGCTCGGAAGAAATATATAAATCCCATTTAGGTAACTGTTGCTCAGAACCAGATTATTAAAAAAGAAGAGCATTCTTGTCCGAGCCAGAAAGAAATCATATTGATCGATATTCGGCTTATTGATCAATTTATTCAGTTCCTGCGATACCGTGATGGCACCAGGCTGGGTAGAGAACTGTTGAAAGCTGAGTGTAATGCGGTCAATATTTTGAAAGATATTATCGATCCGTTCGACCGTATTGCTGACCGTATTCGAGGCGACGAGCGAGACCTGTTTGCCAACTAGTTTTGTATACGAATTGTAGGAGATGTACGTGATAATAAACACAGGAATGACCGAGATGGCCAAAAATACAAAAAACAGCTTGGTTCTAATGGTGCGAAAAAGCATCGATCGTCCTCCTGCCTCCAAACATCTAAAGATAGTATACCAGAACCGCTAAAGTTAATGTACTCCGTGTGGGAGTAAGATAGGTTTAGCAAGCATGTGGTGCCGGAACTAAAATTAACGGAGGTACTGTACAAATGACAGAATTACGAGTGGGATCATTGACATGTGAATATAGAGCCAATCTGCTTGGGACGGATTTGAAAGCACCGCGATTAGGATGGAAAATCATCTCAGAACGCCGCGGTACGGTTCAACAGGCTTATCAGATTCAGGTTGCCGGTCCGAATGCCGATTTTGAATCCTTGTGGTGGGATTCCGGACGCATCGATACGGAGCAGTCCATTCAGGTGGCGTATGCCGGCCCGGAGACGCATTCTTGCACACGTTACCATTACCGGGTAAAGGTATGGGACGGCTTCGATCGGGAGTCTGCATGGAGCGAACCGACTTGGTGGGAAACCGGGTTACTCGAGGCGGGCGAATGGAAAGCCCAGTGGATTACTCCGGATTCGAATGATCTCGATCCGCATGCCAAAGAGGTCTTTATGCTGCGCAATCGGTTCGAGGCGGGAAAGGGGATTCGTTCGGCCCGTATTTATGCGACAGCCGCTGGGGTCTACGAGCTGTATATGAACGGACACCGTGTTGGTGACGAGCTGCTGGCTCCGGGTTGGACTAGCTATACTACTCGCCATCAGTATCAAACCTACGATGTCACTGCACAGCTTCAAAGCGGAGCGAACGGAATAGGTGTTTTACTCGGTGATGGCTGGTACAAGGGAGAGCTGACTTGGCTCAGCAAAAGGAACATTTACGGCGACCGCAGGGCGGCGCTCTTGCAGCTGCACATTCAGTACGAAGACGGCTCGCAGCAATGGGTCGTTTCCGATTCGAGTTGGAAGTGTTCAACAGGCCCGATCCTTCTATCCGAATTATATGCAGGAGAAATTTATGACGCCCGATTGGAGAAGGAAGGATGGAGCGAAGCGGATTATCCAGATGCGGATTGGAAGCCCGTTACGCTTGCAGAGTTGCCTCTAACCCAATTGGTTGCGCAAGAAAATTGGCCCTGCCGCGTCACCGAAACGATTCATCCCGTGAAAGTCATCCGCACTCCTATGGGAGAGCTGGTGCTCGATATGGGACAAAATCTGGTAGGGCGGATTCGCATTACCGTGGAGGCGCCTGCCGGTACCCGGATTCGCTTGCAGCATGCGGAAGTGTTGGATAGGGAAGGTAATTTCTACACCGCCAATCTCCGTAAAGCCAAAGCAACGATTGAATATGTTGCTAAAGGCGAAGGAACTGAATCGTATGCGCCATACTTTACGTTTCAAGGATTCCGCTATGTAAAAGTAGAAGGTTTCCCGGACGTAGAGGATCAGTGTCTGTTTGATAGCTTCACGGCAGAGGTGATCCATTCCGACATGGAGCGGTCGGGTCATTTTGAATGCTCCGATCCCATGGTGAATCAGCTTCAGCGAAATATCGTGTGGGGGCAGCGCGGCAACTTCCTGGATGTGCCAACGGACTGTCCGCAGCGCGATGAAAGGCTCGGTTGGACGGGCGATGCCCAGGTATTCATCCGGACGGCAGCCTTCAATTACCACGTAGGGCCTTTCTTTACCAAGTGGCTTCGCGACTTGAAGGCTGATCAACGGCAAAGCGGCAGCGTTCCATTTGTCATTCCAAATGCGCTTGAAGATTATATCTCTTCAATGTGGGGAGATAAGACGTATACCTCTTCGGCATGGGGCGATGCGGCGACTGTTTGCCCGTGGACGGTCTATCTTGTTTATGGAGACGAGCGACTACTGGCGGAGCAGTATAGCAGTATGAAGGCATGGGTTGAATTTATTCGGAGTCAAGGAGAAAGTGAACACTTGTGGAACACAGGCTTCCACTTCGGAGATTGGCTGGCGCTGGATGCGCATGAAGGCAGCTACTTCGGAGCTACGCCGGTTGATTTGGTAGCAACTTCCTATTATGCGCTGTCGACTCGCATTCTTCGTGATACGGCAAAGGTGCTGGGCAAGCAAGAGGATGCGCGCGAATACAGTAATTTATTGGACGGGATCATCGCGAATTTCCGCGAAACGTTCCTTACTTCGGAAGGACGAATGAAGGCACAGACCCAGACTGCACAAATTTTGCCGCTTGTATTCGGATTGGTAAGGGAAGAGGAACGTAGGCTTATCGCTAGTGACCTAAACATGTTGGTTATAGGCAGCGGCTATCACTTGAACACTGGCTTTGTTGGCACTCCTTATCTTTGCTTAGCGTTGTCGGAAAACGGATACCATGAAACAGCTGTTAAGCTCCTCCTTCAGGAGACGTATCCTTCCTGGCTGTACGCTATATCCAAAGGAGCCACAACGATTTGGGAGCATTGGGATGGCATTAAGCCTGACGGCTCCTTTTGGAGCGACGATATGAATTCGTACAATCATTATGCCTATGGCGCGATTGGAGAATGGATGTATCGATATATCGCTGGCTTGGAAATGGATGAAACAGCAGCGGCCTATAAGCGCATTCGGATTCAACCTCATTTTGAAGGGGCATTGACTTCAGCGAATGCATCGTTTGAGTCTCCATATGGGAAAATTGAATCCCAGTGGAACATTACAAGCGGCGTAGCTGAGGTTCAGGTAAGTATTCCGGTCAATACGACGGCAGAGATAACACTGCCTGGGGCAAACATGAATTCAGTCAGAGAGAGCGGTATCGGATTGACTGCAATTTCTGGAGCATTGCCCCATAAAGAAACAGTTAATGGCGTTTGTGTTTCGATTGGTTCCGGTACTTATCGTTTTACCTATCCATATTGAGAACGCATAGAAGAAGATCAAGCTCCCTTTCCATTTGCGGAACAGGGAGTTTTTAGTTGTATAGGTTCTGTCTAGGTCCCTATGATATGCTAGAAAAGGTTCTTTTTATGACAAAATTTTACAAGGTAAACACTTTTGTGCGGGGGGGATTTGTCGAAAAAAGTTGCCGATGTGTTGGCGATAGAGGGTTTACCTGGTGCCATAAGAAGAATGGTTGATCTATTTTATGGTAAGGCATGAGTGTGGACTATTTTTGCAAAGAACATACATGGCCGGCTCATGTCGACAGATTTGGGGGAGCAATGTATGAGAAGAATGCGGCGATCGCCGAGCAGCAGACGCAACCTTTTATCGATTGGTAAAAGAGTGCTGTTCCTGATGCTGGCCATATCGCTCTCTGTCTTGCCCTATTACAACTTCATTGTTTCGGCTGCAGGGGCAGTTTCTCTGACGCTTGAGAAAACAGTCGACAAGACGACGGCATTGCCGGGTGAAACGATTACGTATACGATCAAGTATGCGAATCCGAGCACAACGGACGATGCGGTCAACATGGTGATCACGGATGTTTTGCCTGCTGCGCTGGATTATGTAGGCGTGGATACGACACCCGATGTGGCCAGCGTCGATACCAGTACACCGGGTACGGTTAAGTTTGTAATGGTAACGCCGCTTGCTGCCGGGAAGACAGGTGTACTCAAGCTAAAAACGAAGTTCAAATCAGGCACGACGCAGCAAGGAGATACGGCTCAGAATACGGCTACGGCTAAAGCGGATAACAGTACGCTGGTATCTTCGACGGCGCCGATCGTTACGGCTCAGGTGAATGGGGCTGACTGGTCGATTTCCAAAAGCAAAGTGTCTCCTGTCGTTGATCCAATTCTGGACAGCAATGTCACGTATCAGGTGAACCTGCAGGGAAACAGCGCGCTGGGCGGAACGAACATTCAGAATGTTCGCGTGTTTGACACCTTGCCTGTTGGCGCTGCTTTCGTCTCGGCTTCCGCTGGCGGGGTGTACAATTCCGTATACGGCAGCGTCTATTGGGATTTGCCGGTATTGAATGCAGGACAGAACGTCTCGTACAACGTAGTACTGAGCTATCCGAGTACGACCTTTCATGTCGGTGATACGGTCACCAACTCCGTTTATGCTACAGGGACATCGCTTACCGGCACAGCCTTGGTGACGAATACGGCCACAGCCACTCACCAGCTTGCCGCGGCGACACCGGGCATTTACGGAATCAACAAGGATTCCCGTCAAAACAACGACGAGTACGCACTGGGACAAACCGTGCAGTACAAGATCAACGGTTTTGGCAACCAAGGGAACGTCGATCTGGACACGATTGCGGTTGAAGATGCGATTCCGAAACAGATCGATTTGACGAGTGTATCGACAGGCTCTTATACCAATAACACGAACGTTAACGTCACAGTGCAATACCAGCTTAACGAGGTGAATACTTGGTATGACTGGGCTGGAGGGACAAGCCTTAGCACGAGCAGCAATCAGACGCTGGATGTGTCTGCGCTCGGCCTGGGGGGCGGACAGTACGTATCCAAAGTGCGCTGGGTGTTCGGCGCGGTGCCGGTCGGATTCCGCATCGCTTCAGACATTGGCGTGAACGGGACGCTGCTTAGCGTCGACCATGCAAGTGCGGCGGTGCCGGTGGGCAGCATGATTACGAACACGGCTACTCTGAACGCAGCGTATGGGGCGACTCCCCTGACCAGCAATGACAGCGTGGTAATCAAGGTTGTCGATCCTAAGCCATGGGTCGTTGCCGAGAAATCGGTTGTCGGCTCGGCATCGGTGCGGGAAGGCGATACAGTCACGTACAAGCTGAGAGTGCAAAATCATCCGTTCGCGACAGGCAATCTGACGGCGCCGGAGATTCTGGATTTTTTCCCGGAGGATAAGCTGGACAACTACTCGGTAGTCAGCGTCGATCAGACGCATGTCACCACAAAGGATATGGCTCCTGTAGCTACGCAATACGATAAGGCCATCGGTTCGACGACGTATAAAGCGAAGCTGTGGACGTTTGCAAGTGCGGTGCTCCTCCCTGGCGAGTACATCGACGTGACCGTTAAAGGCACAGTGAAGCATGGAGCGCCGAACGGCAGCTTCGGCAACACGATGTTTGCCACGACGGCGGTTACGGATGATTACAAAGGGACGACGATTGACGACACGACCGATGATCGGGACAACAATGCGGCTACGCATAAGTTTGTGACATCCACGGCAAATGTCTACGTGAAGTTCTCTGGTTCCCTTGAATCGGTCAAGTGGGTAAAAGGGGAGCTGGACGGCGTGTTCACGAAATACCCGGCGAACGGCGTGACGCTGCCCGGCGGGAAAGCGATGTACCAGTTAGTGGTGAGCAACACCGACTCCAATGGGCCGATTTCCAACATTGTCATTATCGATAAGCTGCCGCGCATTAGCGATATCGGCGTTATAGACACCAACCCGCGAAACTCTGACTGGCGGCCGTATCTGGTGAATAAGGTAACGGGACCGGGCGGAGCGGCACTTGATCCACAGATCAAGGTGTACTACTCTACATCGAATACGCCAGATCTAGGCGACCTTACCGATCCATTGCACCGGACACACCACAGCAACTGGACGACAACGGTGCCGGCGGATATTACAACGGTGACGGCACTTAAGTTTGATTTTGGCAATATTACCTTGAATCAAGGCGAATCGGTCACGCTGGAATGGGATATGCGTGCGCCGGTGAACGCGCCGAGAAACAAGATTGCGTGGAACTCCTTCGGCTACGGTGCGACGTATCCGGATGAAGGCGGTCCGCAAGCATTCCTCCCGTCGGAACCGATTAAAGTCGGCTTCCTCGTTCAAAATACGGATCCGGCTGGAACCGGCAATCTAGGCGATTTTATCTGGCTTGATACGAACGCGAACGGCATTCAGGAGGCAGGGGAGAACGGTCTTAACGGCGTTCTGGTTAACCTGTATAAAGGCGTCGATCTCTCGACCCCTTATTCGTATACGCGCACGTTCAACGATCATATCTCTGGCAAGCCGGGCTATTATGAGTTCCCGAACCTGCCTCCGGACGATTACACAGTGGAATTCGTGATGCCTAGCGGCTATTATCTCTCACCGAACGATCAGGGAGATGACACCAAGGACAGCGATTTTACGTTGTATGACACCGCTACTCGTACCTATCGCGTGAACAAAACGCTTGGTAGCGGAGAAACGGACATGACGCTGGATGCCGGCATTTATACGAAAGGCTCCATTGGCGATTTTGTGTGGGAAGATCTTAATGCGAACGGCATACAGGATGCCGGGGAACCGGGCATTAGCGGTGTAACGGTCGAACTCTACGATGCAGCGAATCTAACGACGCCGCTTCCAGGTGGGACGACGACGACCGATGCCAGCGGCAAATACAGCTTTACGAATTTAGACCCTGGCAATTATAAAGTAAAATTCCTTAACCCTACGGGGTACAAGCCGACGCTCAAGGATCAAGGCGGAGACGATGCCAAGGATTCCGATCGGGATGAGACAACGGGCTTCAGTCATACCGTCACGCTTACCTCGGGCCAAACGGACAACTCCATCGATGCCGGCTTCTATCTCGGCGAGATCGGCGATCGGGTCTGGCATGACCGCAACGGGAATGGCGTACAGGATGCCGGCGAGCCGGGCATTGCCGGGGCAACCGTGAAACTGTACGATGCGGGAGATCTGAACACGGTTATTAAAACGACTACGACCGATGCCAGCGGCAACTACAAATTTACGAGATTAATGCCGGGCAACTACGTCGTCAAATTTACACGTCCTGCGGGATACGCGTACTTCTCGCCAAGCAATCAAGGCGCCGATGATACCAAAGACAGCGATGCCGTCTTTACCGTGCGCACGGATAGCGAGGCCGTCGTTAGCGGCATTACGCTGGTTGACGGCGGCAGGGACTATTCCTTCGACGCAGGCGTATATGGTCCAGCAAGTCTGGGAGACAAAGTGTTCCTTGACGTGAACAAGAACGGCATTCAAGATCCGGGTGAACCCGGTGTGCCGGATGTAGCGGTGAAGCTCTATAACGCTTCGGCGCCTGCCGTCGCGATCGCATCAACGACCACGGATCCGGCAGGGCTGTACCAGTTTACAAATCTGGATCCCGGCAGTTATATCGTAGAATTTGCGCCGCCTGACGGATATGGCATGACCTCGAAGGATCAAGGCGGAGACGATACGCTAGACTCGGACGCGGATCTGGTAACAGGTCGTACGAGCACCATCACATTGTTGTCGAAGGATAACAATACGACAGTGGATGCCGGGCTGTTCCTGCTCACGAATGGTACGCTGGGTGACATCGTATGGCATGATCTCAATGCCAACGGAATTCAGGATGCCGGTGAGCCTGGGCTATCGGGCGTAACGGTTGAGCTGTATGACGCTGATACGGATGCGCTGTTGAACACAATGACGACGGATGCAGGAGGCCACTACCTCTTCACCAATCTGCTGCTCTCCGCTCACTACAAGGTGAAATTCCTGAAGCCTGCCGGCTTCAAGGAAAGCCCGGCGAATGCCGGTGCGGATGACAGCGTGGATTCCGACCGCGATCTCACAACGGGATTCAGTCACACAGTATCTTTGCTGACTGTCGTCAATGACTTGACGGTGGATGCGGGCTTCTACAAGCTGGCACAACTGGGCGATAAGGTGTTTCTTGATGATAATGCAGACGGTCGGCAGGATGTTAGTGAATCCGGCATAAGCGGTGTTACAGTCGAACTGTATGCTGCGGCTGATCTGATCTCACCGCTTGCAAGTACGACAACAGACGTGAATGGGAACTACAGCTTCACGAACCTGGTGCCCGGCACTTATAAGGTGAAATTCATCAAACCTGTGGGGTACAAGCCAACGGTGAAAAACCAAGGGGAACCTTCCGGAGACTCGGATGGGGATGCAATCACCGGGTTTAGCGATACGGTAGTTCTGCGTTCAGACGAAACGAACAATACGATCGATGCCGGCTTCTATCTTGGCAAGATCGGTGATCTCGTCTGGCACGACCGAAACGGCAATGGCGTTCAAGACGCCGGAGAACCGGGCATGTCGAATGCAACGGTTGAACTGTATGACGCCGACACCGATGCGCTGCTGAAAACCACGGCGACTGACGTCGACGGGCATTATCTCTTTACCAACCTCTTGCTTACTGGCAACTATAAGGTAAAATTCCTTGTGCCTTCCGGCTATAAAGGAAGCCGTGCTAACGTCGGCTCGGATGACAGCGTGGATTCCGACCGTGATCTCACTACAGGATTCAGCCACACGGTATCTTTGTTAACTGTCGTGAATGACCTGACGGTGGATGCCGGTTTCTACATCCCGGCGCAACTAGGGGACAAGGTTTTTCTCGATGCCAATATGAACGGCATTCAGGACCTGGCGGAGGCCGGCGTACAGAACGTAACGGTTAAGCTGTTCGCAGCAGATGACTTATTGACACCGCTGGCTTCGACGACAACAGATACGAACGGCAATTATTTGTTCAATCAGTTGGTCCCGGGATCTTACGTTGTTCAGTTCATCACGCCGAGTGGCTATGCTCTTACCTACAAGAACAAAGGTTCCGACATGGCGGTCGATTCGAATGCGAACGCATCCGGTCGTACGGACAGTATTGTTCTGCAGTCCGGTGACGACAATCGCACGATTGATGCCGGGATTTATGTTTATGACGACGACGGAGGCACGCCGCCGGTGAAACCGCCGGTAGATCCACCGGTAACACCGCCGGTGAAACCACCGGTAACACCGCCGGTGATACCACCGGTAACACCACCGGTAACGCCGCCAGTGCAACCACCTGTGACACCTCCGGTAGAACCGCCAGTGACACCGCCGAAAGCTGTAACAACAGATGAGGATACGCCTGTTCAAGGCTCGATTCCAACCGATCCGAAGAAGGAAGTGGGAGAAGTTCCTCCGACCTTCACGGTTGAGAAGCAGCCTGAGAACGGCACCGTTCAGCTTACGGAAGACGGCAACTGGGTGTATACCCCGAACGAAGGATTTACAGGCGATGATTCGTTTACCGTTGCGGTTGGCAATGGGGACGGCAGCAAAGAATATCAAGGCGTAGCTGTCAGCGTCAATCCGAAAAACGGGCAAGCCGTAGCAGCCAAGCCGGTTGCCTCGCTTGTACCAAAAACAGGACAAGCGCCTTACAGCAAAGCTTATCTGGCAGGCTTAGCGATGATTTTCGCAAGTCTAGCCGTGGTGGGCACGACCTATTGGCGCTCACGCCGAGAGAAATAAGACAAGCAGGGGCACTTGAGGGTGTCCCTGCTTCTTTTCAGATCACGCCCGGGAGGGATGACCTTGCATAGAAGTTTGTTTGTAACCGATAAACGTTATACACGCTTGTATTGGCTGGCCGTGCTGCTGTTAGCGGGCGGCATCGCACTTATTACGGTGGATACCCATAAGCAGCATACAGAAAGAAAACAAGCCGCACAGTTAAAAAAAGAACTGTTGCAAGTCCATGCGGCGGCAGCAGATTCGCCTGCGGCTGTCTCTTCATTAACTACGCCAATCCCTGCAGGCGATCCAGCGCCGTCAGAACGCGCAGTTTCCTCCGAAGCAGCGCAGCCGGAACGCTGGGAACGCCTGCGTACGATAAATCAAGAAGTGGTCGGCTGGCTGCATGTCGATGGCACCGAAGTCGATTATCCGATCCTGCAGCATGCGGATAACGATTACTACCTGAATGTCGATGCGGCAGGCAGACAATCGATGTACGGCAGTATTTTCATGGACTACCGTTCCGATTTCGAACGATCACAGCAAAATATCGTCATTTACGGGCATAACATGCTCGACGGCTCCATGTTCGGCAGTTTACAAAGATATAAAAGCCGGGCCTTTTTCAACGAGCATCGGGTGATTACGCTAGAGACCCCGTCTCAACAGACGGAGTGGGAAATTTTCTCGGTCTATACGATTAATGCACAGAAAGATCGAGTCGATGTGGCTTACGCAAATGAACAAGGGCTGCTTCAGGCCGCGCTCAGCTATCGCGAGAAATCGTTGTTTCCAGCGCCGCCTTTCCCTCACAACCCCGACCGCCTTCTTACGCTGGTGACGTGCAGCAATGAAACCGACGATACGCGGCTTGTACTTCACGCTTTCCCTAAGGAGGAACCGTCACACGCGCTGGCACGGCAGTCCAGTTAGTGGGTGCGCTTATTGATTTTGCCCGTAACGTGCTTTACACTTCGAAGGAGAGAGGCTTGAAAAACACAAGCTTGGAGCGGAGCTCCGCGGGATTTCCCGGGCAGTTAATAAAGAGATATGGTCAGCAACATGAAGAAAGAGAACTTCCAGGAAACGTGTAGAAGAAATGCAGGAGGCGTAAGTTGTGAAAGTCATGTTGGTCGACGATGAACCGTTAGCGTTAATTGGACTTCAAAGAGCACTTGAACGTGAAGCGCGCGACATCGAGATCGCGGCTTCGTTTACCAATCCGAAAGAAGTGATCGCAGGGGCCCTGCTGCATCGCCCCGATGCGGTATTTCTCGATATTCACATGCCTGAAGTCGATGGCTTGAGGCTCGGCTGGCAGCTCCAGGCGGCTGTGCCGGGGATTGAAATTATTTTCGTGACCAGCTACGATCACTACGCTGTGCGGGCCTTTCAGCTCTATGCGCTAGACTACATCATGAAGCCCATACAAAGCCAGCGCCTGCGGCAAACCATACAGCGAGTGCAGGAAAAGCTGCAGATGAAAAAAATGTTGAGAGCAGCGCCAGACGCGAACGTCCCGGTGATTCGCTGCTTCGGACCGATTCGGTTTCAGCTTCCGGGTTCGGAACCGGTCGTGCCCAAGTGGCGGACAAGCAAAGCGCAGGAGCTGTTCGCTTATTTGCTCCATCACCGAAGTCAAATGGTTTATCGCAGCTTGCTGCTTGAGCTGTTGTGGCCGGATGTCGACGAGGCGAAGGCGGCTTCGCACTTGTACACAACGATTTATCATATCCGCCAAACCTTGAAAACCTGCGGTCTGGCAGAAACGATTTCGATCCGCATTGGCGATTTGGAGACAGGGTATCGGCTGGATCTCGGCAATACACGCGTGGACGTAGACGTTTGGGAAGAGGAGATGAGAGGGCTCGGCGTGCTAGATAAGGGAACGGTGAGTCGCTACGAGAGTGCGCTTGAAGGCTATTCGGAAGACTACATGGGAAACTATGCTTATCTTTGGGCGGAACATGAGCGCGAACGGCTGCGGCTCCTGTGGCGCCATCATATGAAGATGCTGGGCGAGTTTTACGAGAGAAATGACCATGCAGACAAGGCGATCGAGGTGTTCAGAACGATTCAGAAGATGTGCCCGGATGAGGAAGACAGCTATTTTGCCCTTATGAAATTGTATCATTCGCTTCATCATCAGGCCGGCGTTGAGGAGCAGTACTGGCTGCTCAAAGAAAGAATGGAGCGGGAATTGGAGCTTCCGCTGAGCGAAGAAATCTCGGATTGGTACAGACAGTGGAAAGTTGCGGGAGGAGCTCACGCATGAGTGGAGGCAGGCGATTGGTAAGCCAGTATCGCTACTTTCTATTATGTCTGCTGTTGTTGGGCATGTTCTCAAGTATCCTGCAGACGATGCGGCTATCCGCGCTTACCGGCGTGATCCTGGTGGGACCCGTCTCTTATGTGAACGTCATTTATGATTGGTTCATATTTCCTGGTCTTTATCTATTTACGTGTGCGTGGTTTATCTGGACGGTGGCGAAAATGTCGCTCCGGGAGAAGCGCGAGCCGGATGTTCCTTATTTGCTGATAACGGGAATCAGCATCATTTCCAGCCTAGCTTGGAGTATACTGGAAACTATTATGGATATCACGAGCGTCTTTTATCCCATCGACCTCCTGATTGCCGTCTCCGCTTTTTCCCTGTACTGGTTCAAAAAATATTTGCGCAACTCGGACGAAATCGTCACCCAGCATTCTCCTGTCCCGAATAAGCTGCCTAATCTGTTGAAGGATGCTCCCGTTCATATTTTAGCTGTGGATGACGATGTGAGTAACTTGAACGTGCTGACGGGCATTCTCTCTGCCGATTCTTATCATGTGGTGACGGCCCGGACGGGAGAAGCGGCGCTGAACTTGTTGACAACGCAGAGTTGGGACCTGCTGATCGCCGACGTCATGATGCCGGGGATGTCAGGGTACGAGTTGACCCAGCGTGTGCGGGAACGATACACCATATCGGAACTGCCGATTTTGCTGCTTACGGCGCGCAGCCAGCCTGAGGACATCTACACGGGATTTTTGTCGGGGGCGAACGATTACGTGGTTAAGCCGGCGGATGCTGTTGAATTGCGCTATAGAATTCGAGCGCTGATTTCCTTGAAGCAGTCGATGTATGATCGGCTGAAAATCGAGGCCTCCTATTTGCAGGCGCAGATTCAGCCGCATTTTCTGTTTAATACGCTTAATTCGCTCATGGTGCTTAGCGAGATCGATCAGGAGAAAATGCGGAACCTCGGCGAGGCATTTACGTCCTTTTTACGGGTCTCCTTCGATTATTTGAATTCGGGGGAGCTTGTCGATTTGGCTCGTGAGCTTGAGCTGGTGGAAGCTTATTTGTATATTGAGAAGGAGCGTTTCCAAGACAAGCTGGACGTCATACTGAATATCGATCCGGAGCTGCACCTATTTCTGCCGCCGCTGTCCATTCAGCCCTTGGTGGAAAACGCCGTGCGGCATGGCGCTATGGGCCGCGTTACCGGAGGAACTGTCCAGTTGAAGGTCGTGCGCGAAGCCGCCGGCGTTGAAGTCGAAGTCAGAGACAACGGTCCCGGCTTGCCGCCTGATAAAGCAGCTGAACTGCTGAACCCTGCTTTCCGGGAAAAAGGAGGCATCGGCCTCGCCAATACGAACCGAAAACTGATCCGGCACTACGGGCAGGGCTTGTCCATTGTCAGCCGTCCCGGCGAAGGCACGACAGTGTCCTTTATCATTCCAGTCAAATAATTATCGCTAAAGGAGAAGAGATGGATGAGCATTTCCTTTATTTTTGCCATGGATCGGAACCGTGCCATCGGTGTGAACAATAAGCTGCCGTGGCATTTACCGGCTGACCTCAAGTTTTTCAAAGCGGTTACGATGGGGCATCCAATCCTGATGGGCCGCAAGACGTACGAGTCGATCGGCAAGCCTCTCCCGGGCAGACGCAACGTCATTTTAACGCAAAATGCCACGTATGCCGCAGACGGCTGCGACGTCATGCACAGCGTGGAGGAAGTGGTCGAAGCGTTCCGCGACCAGGAGCTGTTCGTCATCGGCGGCGCGGAAATTTTCCGCCTATTCAGCGGGAGCGTGAGCAAGATGTACATCACGTTCATCGAGCATGAGTTCGTAGCGGATACGTTTATGAGCGAGCTCGACCTGTCCGGCTGGACGCTTGTGTCCAGCGAGCAGGGCGTCCGCGATGAGAAGAACCCGTACGACTACGCCTTCCGCATTTATGAGCGCAACGAAGCGTAGTGAGTGAAAAGAGCCTGCATCCGCCGATTTTCGGGGATGAGGCTCTTTTTTTTAGTAGCGTGCCCTTCGGCAGCCCCGCGTTGGAGGCTAGACTGGAAGGCACCAAATTGAGGGAAGGGCCAAGCTTAGCTGCGCTTTCTTACAAACGCGACAACTACCGCCAGGGCACCAAGCACAACCGCTACAATGGACAAGATCAGCGGAGCATTGGACTCGGATTTCTCTGCGTCGGCTGCACCGGTTGTCATGCCATGGCTGTCTGTCGTTGCGCCTGCTTTCGCTTTCACGGTTGTCACCGAAGCAGGCTTGTCGGAGCCGTTGGCGCCAACCCATTCCACGACGCTGCCGTCTTTGTACGTTTGGTATGCTTTCCACACGATTTGCGTCGCTGTGTCGCCTACCTTGCCCTGGAAGTTGAAATCACCGAACTCTGTGCTAGATAGGCCTTCACCAGTGGCTGTCCATGTGACGCCAGTAATTTTGCCGGCGGAATCCTTCGCAATGTCATACTTCCAACCAGTTTTCGGTTCGAAGCGGGAAACGGCTACCTCGGCAGGAAATTTGACTTCGACTTTTGTAGTTGGGACATCTTTTTCGGTAGGTACACGCACAGTAAACACTTCATAAGTGCCTTGCGTCGTTTCTTTCGGATACACCACAACGTGGGCGCTGGCAAGTCCGGCAACCAGCATGGACACGATCATCAGCAAGCTGATGTTAATGAGCAACTTTTTAAACATGAAGCATAGACCCCTTTCAGATTTGAACTCTGTATCACGTTGTCCATCTTACCCCAAAGACAAGCTACCGCATATGACTCGAGTGGGCTATTTTTCCGACTGAATATGTCATTTTCGTGTCATGCCATGCTTAATGGCAAACGCTGTCAGCTGGACACGATTTTCGAGGCCGAGCTTGACGAGGATGTTTTTCATGTGGTTTTTCACGGTATGCTCGGAAATGAGCAGCTTCTCGGCGATCTGCCGGTTATTGTCGCCCTGCGCCACATATGCCGTGATTTCCTGCTCGCGCACGGTCAGCATACCGGGCACAGGCCCGGGTGGGGCGGCATTCACCGGCGCTCGGAAGCGGGCGAACAACTTGTCCGCCATGCCGCGGGCAACCTCGGAATTATCGTCGAGCAAGGCACGCAAATACGTCAGCCACTCGTCGGGGTCCATGTTTTTGAGCAGGTAGCCCTGCGCGCCGAATTGCAACGCCGTGAACAGATCGGCGACATCGTCGGATACCGTCAGCATCACAATCCGAATGGCGGCATAGGTTTGTTTAATGTGCCGCGTAGCTTCCAGCCCGTTCATCGGGGACATGTGAATGTCCATGAGGACGACGTCAGGCGCGACGTCCTGGCACAGGCGAATCGCGGCTTCGCCGGAATCCGCTTCGCCGACGATTTCAAAATCCGAGGCCGGCTCCAGCATGCTGCGAATCGCTCTGCGGGCCAAGGGATGATCGTCGACAATGACGATTCGAAAAGGGACGATCGGTGTCACTAACTTTCACTCCTTTCGCACACTACAACGAGCCGCGTGCCGGTCGCGGAGACGGCTGCAACCGCACTTCCTCCGGCGGAGGCGCCCGTTTTTGGATCTGTACCGCCGCCATCCACATCCGCTGCTCCCAAGCTTGTAAAGCTGAGCGTGGCGCCGAGCTCCTTCGCACGCTTCCGTATCAGATCCAGACCGTACGTCTTGCCGGACCGCTTCGCTGTAGGTTGAAGCCCGCAGCCGTTGTCCGTAATTTCGAGGCGCCAGCCCGCCTCGTCCGCTGTAAGCTTCAGTGTGGCGTTGGACGCCATCGAGTGCTTGCGGATGTTCGTCAGCGCCTCCTGGACGATCCCGAACAGCTGCACCTCTTCGCCCGAAGTGAAGCTGCCGGGCGCAAGCGCCAGATCAGGCGTCAGCTCAATGCCCGAAATCAACGACCAGTTCGCCGCGAACTTGTGGATGCGCTGGCCGAACGACGTCCCCTCCTCCGGAGCGGTGCGCAAATTAAAAATCGCCTGCCGCAGCGATTGATCGATCTCCGATACCGCGGCCTTCGCTTCCTCGAGATCGCCTTGCTTCAGCTTCACATTCAAAAAGAACAGCGTCTGCGCGAGATCGTCATGCAGCTCCTGCGCCAACCGCTCGCGCTCTTCGTAGACGGCTCTGCGGGCCTCGCCGAGCAGCATCAGCTCGTTGCTGCGCTCGATGCGGCCGAACATCCACGAGGCAAAAAGAAAAGAGAGCAGAAGCGTAATGACCGTAATGACAAAGTTGCCCGCCTCCATCGTCAAATAGCGCAGCAGAAAGGCGTGCCGAATATATTCAAACCCGCCGATAATCAGCACGGGTGCGAGAATCGTGAACCACTTGTATCTGCCAAGGGACATAGGCCGGAATCGACTCCTTTGCTCCAAATTGCGGTTCTCCCAAGAACCGTTACTCATTATAACAGATTCCAACCAGCAAGCTGGATTTCCTGCCTAAAACAAATGCTTTTCTTCTATGCACACGTGTGCTAAACTGATCTCAGAAGTGTGTTACATATGATCTGAATCGTAACACGAAATGAAAGGTGTGGATACATACTCATGTGGAAATCGATCTTTGCGCAGCGTAAAAGCTGGGGAGGATACGTCCTCTTCATCCTTCTCCTGCACGTGCTCGGCATTATCGGCCTCTTTACCGTCGCCCAATCGTCGCCGGCTTTCTGGGGCATCGGCCTATTGGCGTATACACTCGGCATGCGGCATGCGTTCGACGTCGACCATATCGCGGCGATTGACAATACCGTTCGCAAATTGGTGCAGCAGAAGCGCAACCCGCTCGGCGTCGGTTTTTATTTCTCCCTCGGCCATTCCTCGGTCGTGTTCGTGATGGCGCTCATCACAGCATTCTCCGTGCAGTGGGCGGAGCGGGAATTGCCTTGGATGCAGAGTATGGGCGGCATCATCGGGGCGTCGGTGTCCGGCTTGTTCCTAGTCATCATCGGGGTGCTCAACCTTGTCATCTTGATTTCTCTCTATAAAATGTTTCGCAAATTCCGCAGCGGCAAGCAAAATGAGGAGGAATTCGAGGAGCTGCTGGAATCCCGCGGTCTCATCGCGCGTCTGATCAAGCCGTTCTTCCGTTTCATCGGCAAAAGCTGGCACGTCTACCCGCTCGGCTTCCTGTTCGGACTCGGTTTTGACACGGCCAGCGAAATTGCGCTGCTCGCGATTTCGGCGCATGCCGCCAAAGACGCGATTCCGTTTTTCGGCATCATTTCGCTGCCGCTGCTGTTCGCGGCGGGGATGAGCTTGTTCGACACGGCGGACGGCATGTTTATGACCAAAGCGTACCGCTGGGCATTCCATACTCCGGTGCGCAAGCTCTATTACAACTTGACGGTTACGGCGCTGGCGGTCGTCGCGGCGCTGATCATCGGCGTCATTGAGCTGGGACAGGTGCTGTCGGAAGAGTTCAGCATGGAGGGCGGCTTCTGGACGTGGCTGCAGGACATCGATTTCGGCATTCTCGGTTTTATCCTTGTTGCGTTGTTCATCGTGGCGTGGATCGTCTCCGTGGCAGTCTGGAAAGGCATGAAGATTGAAGAGCGATGGGGCGCGAAAACCCCTTCGTAACGTAGACAGCCCCGGCTTCGCGGCAGCGAACCGGGGTTGTTTCGTCTCATCTTTTGTCACGTTGAACAACGGGATATGAATTTTTTCTAAAGGTTATCCTAGAAAAAAGGATTTTATTGTCGCTCGTTGAAAGTATTTTGTCGTATACTATATAGGTACATTAGACTGTGGTAGGAAAGTAGGATGCTGAATGATTGAATTCAAACATATTTCGAAAGTGTACCCGAACGGGACTGTCGGGCTGGATGATATTAACCTCACGATTCATCCCGGCGAGTTCGTTGTCATTGTCGGGTTGTCCGGCGCGGGCAAGTCGACGCTGCTGCGTTCGATTAACCGGCTGCATGAAACGACGAGCGGGGAAATTTTGATTGACGGCCAGTCGATTACCAAGGCGAATGGCGCGGGACTTCGCCGGATGCGCAGAGACATCGGCATGATTTTCCAGACATTTAATTTGGTCAAAAGATCCACAGTACTGCGCAACGTTCTCTCCGGCCGCGTAGCTTACCATTCGACGCTCCGGATGATATTCGGCTTGTTCCCGAAAGCGGATACCGAGCTGGCGCTGAAAGCGCTGGAACGTGTGAATATCCGTGAAAAAGCGTATGCGCGCGCAGATGAATTGTCCGGCGGTCAACAGCAGCGCGTATCGATCGCGCGCGCGTTGGCGCAGGAAGCGAAAATCATTCTGGCGGACGAGCCTGTCGCTTCGCTTGACCCGTTGACGACACGTCAGGTGATGGACGACCTGAAGCGCATCAACCGCGATCTGGGCATTACGACGATCGTCAATCTGCACTTCCTCGATCTGGCGCGCGAATATGCGACCCGGATTATCGGACTTCGCGCCGGCAAAGTCGTGTTCGACGGTCCGGTTGCGGAAGCGACGGATGAGGTGTTCTCCGGCATTTACGGCCGCGCGATCAAGAAAGACGAGCTGCTGGGAGGCCAGGCGTGATGAGTGCTACCGCAGCCAAAAGGCCGCCACGTACCCGCTTTTACATGACGCTGCTGCTGATGGTGCTGTTCCTGGTTGGCAGTATTTATCAAACCGGCGCTACCTTGACGCAGCTCGCTTCAGGCACGCCTGAGATTTTCAAATTCATCGGCGAAATGTTCCCGCCGGACTGGGCGTTCTTCGGCGACATCTGGAAGCCGATGGCGCAGACGCTGCAAATGTCCATCCTCGGCACTGTGATCGGCGCGCTCTTCGCCTACCCGATGGCTTTGCTGGCGGCGCGCAACGTCACGAGCTCGTCATGGCTGTTCTATCCGGCACGCCTGTTCATGAACCTGATCCGGACGATCCCGGATTTACTGTACGCGGCGCTGTTCGCCGTCCTGGTCGGCTTTGGGCCGACGGCAGGTACACTTGCCCTTATCTTCTTTACCTTCGGCATTTTATCGAAACTTGCTTATGAGTCCACCGAAGCGATCGATCCCGGCCCGTTGGAGGCCATGACCGCGGTCGGCGCCAGCAAGCTGAAGCTGATTCGCTTCGGGGTGCTGCCGCAGGTGGCGCCGACGTATCTGGCGCACTTCCTGTACACGTTCGAAGTCAGCATCCGGGCATCCGCGATTCTCGGTCTGGTCGGCGCCGGCGGTATCGGCTTGCTGCTCAAAAACACGCTGGACCTGTTCCGCTACGACCAGTCCTGCGCAATCGTGATCTATACGCTGCTCGTCGTCGTCATCATTGACCTGGTGAGCACGCGTTTCCGTACGTACCTGCTTAAAGGCAGCAAAAAGCCGTTGTCCGAATCCCGTGCCCGCACGTACCGTATCATCGGCATTCTCGCTGTCGTCGCGCTAATCGTTTGGGCGCTGACCGGTCTCGAGCTTACCGGCTTCCAGCCGACGACCTGGCAGCTGACCAAAGCGATGTTCACCGGCCTGTTTCATCCGGACTGGGGCTATATCTATAATGCGGACGGCGAGGATTTGCTCCGTACCTTGCTCGAAACGCTGTCGATCTCGTATCTCGGCAACTTCGTATCCGCGATTGTGTGCTTGCCGTTTGCCTTCTGGGCTGCAGCGAACATGAGCCGGTTCCGCGCCGTATCGGGCACCGGGAAGTTCTTCCTGAGCGTCATTCGGACGATCCCGGAAATCATCATGGCGCTCATCTTCATCAAAGCGGTCGGCCCGAACGCTTACGCCGGGGTTATGGCACTTGGCCTGCATTCCGTGGGGATGCTCGGGAAGCTGTATGCGGAGGCCATCGAAAATATGGACATGGGCCCGACCGAGGCGATGACCGCCGTGGGCGCGAACTTCTGGCAGCGGATGTCGTTCGCCGTCATTCCGCAAGTTATTCCGGATTTCATCTCGTACACGCTGTATCGCTTTGAGATCAACGTCCGCTCCGCGACGCTGCTCGGCATTATCGGCGCCGGCGGCATCGGGACGCCGCTGATCTTCGCCTTGAACGCGAGACAGTGGCCGCGCGTCGGCATCATTCTCATCGGGATCATCATAACCGTCTCGATCATCGACTATATTTCAGGTACGCTGCGCAAGCGTATCGTCTAGACAAGCAGAAAAGGCTGTCTCCGCGTCCGTTTCAGACGGACAGGAAGACAGCCTTTTCTGCTTATATAAGCGCCCAGCAGGCGCTAATGGGTGTGTCTGCCGTCCGATACGAGACGGAGAAAGGGTTCGCGCTTTGTTCGGACAGGAAGCTGATCTTGCTGTTCGGGTTCCACTTCCTCCATCTGCTCGATACAGGCGATCGGGATCATCAGCTTGCCAACGCGCAGCAGGCCGAATTCTGCATAAAAATGCGAAATCACCCCGTCGATCTCGTCGTTGCCACACCGGATTTTCACGCGTTGTTTACTGCGAATAAGCCTTTCAAACATTCTAACATTCACCCCACTCAGAGTTATGAAACGACCATCCGGCACGCCACATTCATCATATGCAAGGAAAGAAAGGAATAGAATGTAAAAAGCCTCACCAGGCTTGGATCAACCGGGATGAGGCATTCGCTATCGAGCGGAGTTTTATTATTTCAAGCCCATTTCTTTGTTGACACTGCGCACGATGTCGAATTTCGAATCGTCTGTAGCTACATACCCTTTGTGGGAGTATACGTCGAAAATAACTTTTTGACCTTCCGGATCGTTGCCGATTGCGATGAATGCGTCAGTCAGCTTTTTCTTCCAAGTTGGATCCATGTCGGAACGAACCGCTACGGTGTCATTCGGGATTTTATCGGAGAACGCAAGGATTTTTGTTTGTTTGAATACGTCCGGATAGTCCTTCGTCATGTTGGCACGGATGTCTTGGAAGACGCCGACAGCGTCAACTTGACCGTTCAGCAGCGCGATAACCGCTTTATCGTGACCTTGGAATTGAACGCCCGTTACGTCTTTCACAGGGTCAACGCCGGCTTTTTTCAGAACATAACCAGGGTATACGTAACCTGCTGCGGAAGTAACCCCTTGCCAGCCCATTTTCTTGCCTTTCAGGTCAGCAACGGATTTGATCGGGGAATCAGCTTTCACCAGAATTTCAGCTTTATAGAAGTCAACCAGATCCTTCGTGGATTGGCCAGTTGCATCGTCAACGCCCAAACGAGTCGCTTGCACGAGCAGATCAGCGGCTTTACGTGTATCGTGCGCAACAACGTAGTTGCTCGGAGGCAGGAAGCCTACGTCAACTTGCTTGGAAGCCATCGCTTCGATAACGACGTTGTAGTCGGTAGATACGGATACTTTCACAGGGATGCCCAATTTGTCGCCAAGCAGCTTCTCCAGCGGTTTCGCTTTCGCTTCGAGCGTTTCAGCGTTTTGGGAAGGAACGAATTGCACTTTAAGCTCTTTAGGGACGAAAGTTCCACCTGCTGGCGCTGCGGAAGCTGCAGTTGTTGCAGCGGCAGAAGCGGATGGTTTGGTTTCTTCTTTTTTTGCGCAGCCGACAAGCGTTGTTGCCGCCACGACCATGGACAAGCCCAGGACAGTAAGTTTTTTCATTTCATTTGACCTCCGTTTAAATATTTTCATATAATCTATGATGTACTATAACATTAACATAAGAGATATGGAAGATAGTGTTTAGTATTTGTAAAAATGACAGCCTTTATGTGGTCAAATACAAATTTTGGAATAGAGGGGATACTGCCTCATGCTGCATGCGGACAAAAGGCCTCAGTGCCAGCTAACGATCCTGGAAACGAGCGATTTGCACGGAAATTTTTTGCCGATTCATTATGCCAATAACAAGCCGAACCAGGTCGGGATCGCCACAATCGCCTCGCTCATCGCCGCTGAGCGCGCAGCTGCTCAGAACGTTGTGGTCATCGACAACGGGGACCTGATTCAGGGAACGCCGCTCGCTTATCACCATGCCAAGCTGAATCGTCAGCCGGTGAATCCCATGGTGCTTGCACTTAATTATGCAGGGTTTGACGCAGGCGTCGTCGGCAACCACGAATTCAACTACGGATTGGATACGCTTCGCAAAGCCGTGGGGGAATCGGCGTTTCCATGGCTGTGCGCCAACATTGTGGACGAGAAGAGCGGGGAGCCGTTTCTCGGCAAACCTTATCTCGTTCGTGAGCTGCCGGAAGGCGTTCGCGTTGGGGTGCTCGGTTTGACGACGCCATACATACCGAATTGGGAAGAGCCAAAGAACATTGCGGGCCTGCGGTTTATTGATGCGGTGGAAGCGGCCCATCAGTGGGTTCGTGTGTTAAAAGAGGAAGAGCAAGCCGACGTGATCGTCGTCTCCTATCATGGCGGGTTTGAACGGGATCTCGCGACCGGCGAGCCGACTGAACCGCTGACCGGCGAAAATCAAGGCTACCGCCTCTGCATGGAGGTTCCCGGCATCGACGTTCTGCTGACGGGACATCAGCATCGCAGCTTGGCCGGTATCGAGGTGAACGGCGTGCTAATCGTGCAGCCGGGCGTAGCGGGAGCGGTGCTCGGCAAAGTAAGCCTGACGCTGACGCAGGAGGCAGGCAAATGGCACGTAGCTTCTAAAAGCTCGGAGCTGCTCTCCGTGCAAGACGTAGAGGCTGACGCGAAGCTGGTTGAGATGGTCTCGCCGTATGAATCGGCAGCCCAAGTCTGGTTGGATCAGCCAATCGGCAAGCTGTCCGGCGACATGCTTGTGAAAGACCCGATGCAGACCCGTCTTCGCGATAATGCCCTGATTGAGTTTATCAATAAAGTGCAGATGGAGCTTTCGGGTGCGCGCATTTCGAATACGGCTTTGTTCGATAATATTTCGCCCGGCTTTCCTTCCGATATCACGATGCGGGATATTGTATCGAACTATATTTACCCGAACACGTTGAAAGTGATCCGGATATCCGGGGCGGATATTCGGTCGGCGCTGGAGCAGTCTGCGGGTTACTTCGAGTTGTCGCCGGATGGAGAAGTCGGCATCAGTGCATCATTCCGCGAGCCGAAGCCGCAGCATTACAACTATGACATGTGGGAAGGGATCACCTACACGCTCAATATTACCCGGCCGCTCGGTTCACGTGTCGTGGAACTGCTGTATGATGGGGTGCCGATCGATCCCGATGGGGAGTTCGACGTGGTCATGAACAACTACCGCGCGGCGGGAGGCGGCAATTACGCCATGTTCCAGGACAAGCCGGTTGTCAAAGACATTCCGACGGACGTTGCCGAATTGCTCGCAGGCTACATTATGGAGCGCGGCACGATTGAGGCTACGGTGAACGGGAACTGGAAAGTTATTTGGGAGTAAAAAGCAAAGACGCCTACATCGCCACTGAGGAAGTGGAATGGGCGTCTTTTTGTTGTGCCGGCAGGCCGTTAGACGAGTGCGCGGTGCTTCTAGCGCTCACGTATATAGGCGCGGTCGCCTGTTCGAGGATTGTAATATACCCGATAGGTGTAGCCGTCTTTAGGATCGATGAACACTTCGGAGGTATGCAGGTAGCCATTTGGCGGCGTGTCCGGCGTTTGCGCGCCTCTGCTTTTATACCGTTTGTCATAAACAAGATAACCGAGAAGAAAAAGAACAATAAGTCCGATAAACCAGAACGCATAATAAGAGATAAGGACCGGGGCCCACCCGCTCATAGACGACGCGTCCTAACCGCGGTGCCGTAGGCGACGATTTCGGTCATGTTCTGACCGATGTCGCCGCTGTCAAAGCGCATCATAACGATGGCGTCTCCGCCCATCGCAGCTGCATTTTTCACCAGTCGATCCATCGCCTGTCTGCGTCCGTCCTCCACCATTTGCGTATACTGCGTGACCTCTCCGCCGACGAGCCCTTTGAGGGAAGCCAGAATGTCGCCCCCGATGCCTCTTGCCCGAACGACGACCCCGAATGTACTGCCAAGCACTTCCGTAACTTCATAACCAGGAATATTTTCCGTTGTGACGACGATCATCTGCTTTCGCTCCTTTTACTATCAAATAGATGCTTTCCACCCCTGAAGGGATTCGTTATTATAAAGAGTAGTACGCCAATTTATGAAGGGGGTTTCAGAGTTGCAGGAAAATCAAACGATTGAGCTATGGCCAGGTGCGACAGAGGGCACGATTGGGGAGAAAAATGAAGGCTGTCCGAGCCTGACACTGTATTTGGCAGAGGGACGGGAGGAGCCGTATGGCGCCGTTATCGTATGTCCCGGCGGTGGGTATGGCGGGCGCGCCGCACATGAAGGCGAGCCGATTGCGTGCTGGTTGAACGGGTTGGGCATTTCCGCTTTTGTATTAAATTATCGCGTGGCGCCTTATCGCCATCCGATTCCTTTGCAGGATGCTCAGCGTGCTATCCGCACCGTACGCCATCATGCCGAAGCCTGGGGAATCGATCCGCAGCGCGTGGGGATTTTGGGCTTTTCGGCTGGGGGACATCTGGCTTCAACGGCAGGCACACATTACGACGCGGGCAATCCGGAAGCGGAAGACCCGATCGACCGTCAAAGCAGTCGTCCTGACTTGATGGTTCTCTGCTACCCGGTCATTTCAATGATGGCGCTCGGACATCAAGGTTCCAAAAACAACCTCATCGGCGAAGACGCGGGAGAAGAGTTAATTCAACTCTTGAGCAACGAGCAGCAAGTAACTTCCGATACGCCGCCGACATTCCTCTGGCATACGGCAGACGATGCCGCGGTACCCGTGGAAAACAGCCTGATGTTCGCGGCGGCGCTGAGCCGTCACAAGGTGCCGTTTGATTTGCATGTTTTTGAATCGGGCGTACATGGCATCGGCATTGCGGCCAATCATTCGGAAGCCTATGTCTGGCCTGAGGTCTGTGCGAACTGGCTCCGCAAGCAGCAATTTGTCTAATGGTCCGCGCTTATACCTGTTATCCGCTGGGGGATTCGGCCATCGTCGTGAAGCTCGGCGAAACGATTGAGCCTGCGCTGCTCCCGGTGATTCGGACGTTGGCGGACTTTTTGGAGCGGCACCGTTTTCCGGGGTTTATCGAGCTGGTTCCGGCGTATACGACGATTACGATCTATTATGATGTCTTGGGCGTGGCGGAGCATGCGGCTGGGGTAAATGCGAGAGCAAGTGCCGGTGCTAGTGCAAGTGCGAGAGCAAGTGCGAGAGCAAGTGCCAGTGCAAGTGCGAGAGCAAGTTCAAGAGCAAGTGTCGGTGCGAGTGCGAGTGCAGGTGCAGGTGCAGGTGCAGGTGCAGGTGCAGGTGCAAATGCAAATGCAAATGCAAATGCGAATGCCATTGGGTATACGCTCATGTCCGCCGCCGTGCCGTCCCCCTATGATCAGGTTGCACAAATGGTGCAGCATTTATTGGACGTTTACGAATCGTCGGCAGCTCGCAAGGTTGAGCCATCCGCTGTGAATCGGATTGTACGTATTCCCGTTTGTTACGGAGGCGAATATGGGCCTGATCTCGGGGAACTGGCAGCCTGTCGAAGACTATCGGAAGCCGAAGTGATTGACTTACATACCTCGCGGGATTACCCCGTGTATATGATAGGCTTTGCTCCCGGCTTCCCATATTTGGGCGGGTTGGACGAGCGGCTGGCAACGCCGCGCAGATCGGTGCCGCGGACTCAGATTCCGGCCGGATCAGTCGCCATTGGCGGCGCGCAGACTGGCATTTATCCGCTGATGACGCCGGGTGGCTGGCACGTGATCGGCCGAACGCCGCTCGCTTTGTTTCGGCCGGACGCGGATCCGCCCTCCCTGCTGCAAGCGGGGGATGTTGTCCGCTTCGTGCCAATTGCGCCGGATGAGTACGAAACTGCTTGTGAAAGGAACTAGCGGGACATGGTTTTTGACGTGATCAAACCCGGCCTGTTATCCACGCTGCAGGATGAAGGCCGTTTCGGGCATCGCAAGCATGGTGTGATAGTATCCGGTCCAATGGACGCTTTTGCGCATCGGACCGCGAATGTGCTCGTCGGCAATCCGACGGGAGCTGCGACGCTGGAAATGACATGGAACGGCCCGCTGCTCATCGCTCGCTCGGACATGCTGCTTGCGATATGCGGCGGGGACCTGGACGCACGTGTGGACGGCGAGCCGGTTCAGCTTTGGCGGCCTTTGGTGATTAGAGCCGGGAGCACGCTGGAACTGAAGCGCGCTGTACAAGGCTGTCGGGCCTATCTCGCTGTCGGCGGGGGCTTCCGCGCTGACGAAGCGCTCGGGAGCCGCAGCACGTTCTTGCGCGCCGGCATCGGCGGCTTGGCCGGCAGGGGGCTGCAGGCGGGCGACCGGCTCGTTGTCCACGAGCCGACTTGGGAGCCTGAAGCCATGCAGCGCTATGTGCGACAGACGCGAGCCGTCAGCACGCGGTGCAGACCGCCGTATGCGGACGAGCCGACCCTGCGCATCGTGCGCGGCCGGGAGCAGCGGCTGTTCCGCGAGGCGAGCTGGGCGCAGCTCTTGGAGCAAGCGTACGCCGTGACGCCGCAGTCGGACCGCATGGGCTTTCGGCTGGAAGGCGAAGCAGCGTTGGAGCGAGTGGACGGCGTCCAGACCGAGCAGATCTCGGAGGCCGTTGCCGCCGGCACGCTGCAGGTGCCGCCAAGCGGGCAGCCGCTGCTGCTTCTGGCGGACTGCCAGACGACCGGCGGCTACCCGCGCATCGGCCACGTCATCACGGCCGATCTCCCGCTCGCCGCGCAGGTGCGGCCAGGCGGCAAGCGCGCTTCGCAGAAGTTACGCTGCAGGAGGCGCAGGAAGCGCTGCTGGTGCAGCAGCTTGAGCTGCGGCACCTGGCCGCGGGCGTCCGCTCGTGGCGGAAGGACGCGGGGGTGTAGGTGTCGCGCCGGAGTAAGCACTCGTCAAAAAGTATCTCTGTCGAATCGGCCCATCAGGAGTCGAGTCAATAAGCACATGCGGTGGGCTTATTGAGCCGTCGAGCGCCCGATTTCGGAAATTAAGCACACGAAGTGCTTATCTTTGTCAAATCAGCTCGCCGCGCCGGGAATTGAGTACACATGACTTCTGCTCGCAAAAGTATTAACCCGCAATTTACAGCGCTACTGCAGGTAAGGGCTCAACTGGAATTTCTCCTGTTCATTGTGGTGATGAACGCCAGTTTGCCGCGATGAACTGGAAAACCTACAGTTGAATATGGGCCATTTTGCGCAAAATCGGCCTCTTGGGGTAAATGAAATGGAGAAATTCCAGTTCAGCTGTTAGTTTACTTGGAAATGGTCGAAATCAGCTGGAGGAATTCCAGTTCAACCAACTTATGCTTGACGACTTTCTTCATCGCCTGAGTGGGAAGAAGCTCGATCTTAACAATAAACGATGGAAAGAGGAAGCCATATGTCGCGCATTGACTTAAACTGCGATATGGGCGAAGGCTTCGGCGCCTATCGCCTTGGCCGCGACGCGGAGCTGCTCGACTATGTCAGCTCTGCCAACATCGCCTGCGGGTTCCACGCCGGCGATCCCGCCACGATGCGCACGACCGTGCAGCTGTGCGTGCGCAAGGGCGTTGCGATCGGGGCCCATCCGGGCCTTCCCGATCTGAACGGCTTCGGCCGGCGTGAGATGGCCATCACGCCGAACGAGGCTTACGAGCTGACGCTGTATCAGCTCGGGGCGCTGCAGGCGTTCGTCCACGCCGAAGGCGGACGCCTGCAGCACGTGAAGCCGCATGGCGCGCTCTACCACATGGCGGCGAAGCGCCATGAGCTTGCGGCCGCGATTGCGGCTGCAACTGCCAGCGTCAGCGCGGAGCTGACGCTGTACGGCCCGCCCGGCAGCGAGCTGCTGCGGGCGGGCGCCGCCGCGGGGCTGCGGACCGCGAGCGAAGCGTTCGCGGACCGCACCTACCGGCGGGACGGCGTGTTGACGCCCCGCGGTGAAGCCGGGGCACTGATCGAGAGCGCCGCGGATGCGGCGGCGCAGTTGGTGCGCCTCGTCCGCGAGGGGAAGGTCCGCTCCCTGGATGGAGAGGACCTTCCGCTTCATGCGGACACGATTTGCTTGCACGGCGACGGGGCGCACGCAGTGGAGTTCGCGCGCGATATCCGCGCGCTGCTCGCAAGCAGCGGCATCGCGGTGCTGCCGGTCGGCTCCTGAACCCGAATGCCCAAGCATGCCGCCCTCGTCCTTGAAGTCGCCGTACCGCCTGTGCGAGTGCGTTCGGCTCTTGAACCCAAGCAT
>NZ_RXHU01000039.1:4165-73993 GCF_003955665.1 Paenibacillus whitsoniae | reverse complement strand
TACGTACAGGAGCAAACAAAGACCTTACCTGAAATTGCGGAAGAGTTAAATATTCCTACGGGTACGCTCCAGAATTGGATGAGGCTTTACCGTTCTTTTGAAAATGAGCCTGTGGGTAACCCTGAAAAAATCCGTCAATTGGAGGCAAGTCTTCTGGCCTCCGAGCGGGAGAAGCAGGATCTCATGGAGGAACTCGCGATTTTAAAAAAGGCGCTGCACATCTTCAGCAAAGAAAAGAACTAAGGTTCCAATTTACCCTCCGATCATCGCTCCGAATTTCGAGTGGAGAAGATGTGCAAAGTCATGAATGTATCTCCGAGCGGCTTTTACAAATGGCAAACGTCTCTGCCTAGTGAGCAGGAGCGGCGCAAAGCGAAGGTCGTGGAGCGGATTTTATACCATTTTCATGATACGGATCAGCGCTATGGCAGCCCTAAAATCACGCAGATGCTGTGGAAAGAAGACATCCAAATCTCGGAACGTACCGTGTTTAAGTACATGAAAGAACTGGGTCTGCGTTCATGTACGTCCCGCAAATTCAAGGTTCAGACAACGGATTCGAACCATGATTTGCCGATCGCGCCGAATCTCCTTAACCAGCAATTTAAGGTGTTACAGCCTAACAAGGTATGGGTAGCAGACATTACGTACATCCCTTGCCGTGAAGGGCGTTTATACCTGGCTAGCGTGATGGACTTGTGCACCCGCGAGATCGTCGGCTGGAAGCTCTACGACCGGATGACGAAGGAGTTAGTTATTGACGCACTGGAAGCCGCCTACAAGGCCAAGAAACCAAAGAAGAAGAAGCTGATCCATCATTCTGATCGCGGCTCGCAGTACGCCTCTCACGAGTACCGTGATAAGTTGAAAACCTATGGCATGCGAATGAGCATGAGCCGCAAAGGCAATTGCTATGACAATGCCTGCATCGAGTCCTTTCACAGCATTCTAAAGAAGGAACTGATTTACTGCACCAAATTTAAGACCAAGCAGCAGGCGTATGATGCGATTTTTAGTTACATTGAGTTCTTCTACAATCGTAAACGAATTCACAGCTCAATCGGATACGTATCGCCGGTTCAATTTGCTGCGCAATTTAAAAGAGCTGCATGACCGCTCACTTAAGTAGTGTCTACTATCTTGACAGAGATCCAGTCTGAGTGGCAAGCTGCCAGGTGAGCGGTGATGTGCAGCAAATAAGCGCTCGCCGTTGTCTTATTTTGCTGGCACTCGCCGGATTTGGGGAAATAAGACAACTGGGATGTCTTATTTCAGGGGAAGAGGCCCGGTGCAAGGTGATGTGCAGCAAATAAGCGCTTGCCGTTGTCTTATTCTACCAGCCTCCACCGGATTTGAGGAAATAAGATAACGAGGATGTCTTATTTCGGCGGAAACGGCCCGACGAGTTGTTGTCCCCCTCCATCGATCAGCGCCCACGGATTGAAGGCGCTTCCCCTTTGTTCAAAAATATGACGTAACACCATATAGATTTTATTGACCAATGGTTGTATAATCAAAAATCGGGGCTTCTGTTCTCATTTGTAGGGGAAAACAAAAAGTTCATGTTAATTTGTGTGACGTTATAAAATGTAAGTTCATTACTTTTCTTCTGTCCATCGAGTTGTTACACTTGTTGGGGAGCCACTTACATATTTTAACTGGGAATGGTCAACCTACTTAGGAGAGGCTTCCTGTTTTGAATAACGATACGATGGGGGTTAGATCCATGAAAAAAATGTTCACGACAGCCGTCATGGCTGTAACGGTCTCCGCACTGGTCCTTTCGGGCTGCGGGAAAAAAGAAGAATCCAATACAGGCGCTTCGGCGACACCGGCAGGCACGGCGGCTGCGTCGGCGGCACCTGCTAGCGACAACAGCGGCAAAGACTTTAAAATCGGCATGGTTACCGATATTGGCGGCGTCAATGATAAATCGTTCAACCAAAGCGCATGGGAAGGTCTGACGCTGCTTAAGAAAGAAACGTCGGCTTCCGTCAAGAATCTGGAGAGCAAGAGCGACGCCGACTACACAACGAACCTGAACCAATTCGTCAAAGACGGCTATAACCTCACATGGGGGATCGGCTTCCTGATGGGCGACGCGGTGAAAACCGTGGCTACGCAAAACCCGAACACGAAGTTGGCAATCATCGATAACGTAGTGGATGCGCCGAACGTGGAGTCCGTTACGTTTTCGGAGCAAGAGGGTGCATTCCTCGTTGGGGTCGTTGCAGGCATGACAACGAAAACGAACAAAATCGGCTTCGTCGGCGGCATCGACATTCCGGTCATCAAGCGCTTTGAAGCGGGCTTCGTCGCTGGTGTCAAAGCGGTTAATCCTAGCGCAACGGTCAAAATCAACTACACCGGCGCATTCGACAAGCCTGACCTGGGCAAAGCGGCTGCGGCGACGATTTATAACGATGGCGCGGACATCATTTTCCACGCAGCGGGCTCTACAGGCAATGGTGTGTTCAACGAAGCGAAAGATCGTGCGAAGAACGGCAAGAAAGTTTGGGTCATCGGCGTCGATAAAGACCAATCGCTGGAATTCGGCGACGACGTGACGCTGACATCGATGTTGAAACGCGTTGACCAAGCGGTTGTGCGCGTCTCCAAGGATTTGATTGCGGGTAAATTTACCGGTGGTAAAACAGTTGTTCTCGGTCTCAAAGACGACGGCGTAGGCTTGCCGGAAACGTCAAAGAAAAACGTATCCGCCGACATCTTGAAAAAAGTGGACGAGTACAAAGCGAAAATCATCTCCGGCGAAGTGAAAGTACCTGAAACGCCGTAAGCGGTTGGCACACAGCCAGTATCAGCATGCATACCCAACAAGGCTAGTTATCTAACTAGCCTTGTTGTTGGTTTTAGAAGCAGTTCAAATTTTGATCCTTAGGGTGATCCGATGAGCGAAGCAGTTCCTGTAGTTGAGCTGAGGGGCATTACGAAGCGTTTTCCGGGCATTGTCGCCAACGACGCCATCTCCCTCAAGCTGCGTAAAGGCGAGATTCACGCGCTGCTCGGCGAGAACGGGGCGGGGAAATCGACGCTGATGAATATTGTGTTCGGCTTATATCAGCCGGATGAAGGCCACATTCTCGTACAAGGCAAGGAAGTAGCCATTGACAGTCCGAACCGGGCGATTGAGCTCGGCATCGGGATGGTACATCAGCATTTTAAGCTGGTCCAGCCGTTCACGGTAACGGAAAACATTATCTTGGGCATGGAGCCCAAGAAAGGCGTCAATATCGATTACCGAGCTGCCCAGGAGAAAGTGAAGCAAATTTCTGAACAGTACGGTCTGCGCGTCGATCCCAAAGCCCGTGTCGAGGATATTTCGGTTGGGATGCAGCAGCGGGTCGAGATCTTGAAAACGCTGTACCGGGGCGCGGAAATTCTCATTTTCGACGAGCCGACAGCTGTGCTGACTCCGCAAGAAATCAGTGAATTAATGGTCATCATGCGCAATCTTGTACAAGAGGGCAAGTCCATTATTCTCATTACCCATAAGCTAAAAGAAATTATGGAGATCGCCGATACGGTGACCATTATTCGCCGGGGCAAGGTGATCGACTCGCTGCCAATCTCAGGGGCGAACCCCCGCATTCTGGCGGAGAAAATGGTCGGGCGCGACGTTTCGTTCAAGGTGACGAAGGAGGACGTGAAGGCCGGCGAGCCTGTCTTGCAGGTGAAGGACCTCGTCGTGCGCAGCGCGCAGGGGCTTCCGGCCTTGAAAGGGCTCAGCTTCGAGGTCAAAGCCGGTGAAATCCTCGGCATCGCCGGGGTGGACGGCAATGGCCAAAGCGAACTGATCGAAGCGCTGACGGGGCTGCGTTCCGTGGACGGCGGCGAAGTGCGCCTCATGGGCGGCGACATCACGCATCATACGCCGAGGCAAATCTCAGAAGCGGGCCTGTCGCACATCCCGGAGGACCGGCATAAGCACGGGCTGGTGCTCGATTTTACGATGAGCGAGAACATGGTGCTGGAGACGTATTTCCACCCGGCGTACAACAAAGGCGGCTTCCTCAACTATGACGCGATCGACAAGCACGCGGAGGCGCTGATCAAGCAGTTCGACGTGCGCACGCCGAGCATCTACAACAAAGCGCGGTCGTTGTCCGGCGGCAACCAGCAGAAGGCGATTATTGCGCGGGAGATTTTCAAAAATCCGCACCTCCTCATCGCGGCGCAGCCGACGCGGGGGCTGGATGTGGGCGCGATTGAATTCGTGCACCGCCAACTGATCGAACAGCGGAATAAGGGCAAGGCCGTGCTGCTGATTTCTTTTGAACTCGATGAAATTATGAACGTTTCGGATCGCATCGCGGTGATCTATGAAGGACAGATTGTGGGCGAGGTGCTGCCGAAGGATACGAACGATCAGGAGATCGGTCTGCTGATGGCGGGCAGTCAGCCTGGGGAGAAGGGGGCGCCTCATGAATAAGGTTGTACGCGTGTTTACAAGTGAATCTGCGGTGAATCCCATCGTTGCGATTATCCTGGGGCTGCTGTTCGGGGCGCTCGTCATGCTGGCCGGAGGGTATAATCCGATTGACGCGTACATCGCGCTGTTTAAGCGGATCTTCGGCAGCTCCTACGACATCGGCGAAGCGATTCGGGCGATTACTCCGCTTATTCTGACGGGGCTGTCGGTGGCGTTTGCGTTCCGTACGGGCCTCTTCAACATCGGCGCCGAAGGCCAATTCGTCATGGGCATGACAGGGGCGACGATCATCGGGGTCAAAATCCACGGTCTGCCGTGGATCATCCATGCGCCGCTGGCGGTCATCGCGGGCGCACTGCTCGGCGGCCTCTGGGGCGCCATTGCCGGCTACCTGAAGGCGAAGCGCGGCGTCAACGAAGTGATCACGACGATTATGCTGAACTGGATCGCGTTGTTTCTCTCGAACTACATCGTGAACCGGTTCCTGCTGGAGCCGAAGCAGCAGCGCTCTTACATGATTCAGGACTCCGCTTCGCTTAGTATCGGCTGGCTGTCGGATCTGATGAATCATGCGCGGGTGCATTGGGGCACCGTGATTGCTCTGCTTGGCGCATTGGTGTTCTATCTGATTCTGTGGCGGACAAAGCAGGGGTACGAGCTTCGTGCGGTCGGCCATAACTTGGACGCGGCGAAGTATGCCGGGATGAACGTGAATCGCAGCATCGTAAAGGCGATGTTTATTTCGGGGATTTTTGCCGGGCTGGCCGGCGTGTTTGAAGTGCTGGGCGTGTTCCACTATCAAGTCGTGGCTGCGGCATCGCCGGGCTACGGCTTCGACGGCATCGCCGTGTCGCTGCTGGGCGCGAACAACCCGATCGGGATTGTACTGGGCGCGATGCTGTTCGGCGGGCTGTCCTACGGCTCCGCGGGCATGAGCTTCGGGGCTGACGTGCCGCCGGAGATTATCCGCATCGTCATCGGCTCAGTGATCTTCTTCGTGGCGACGCAAGGCATCGTCCGCTGGATCCTGCTGCCGCTCTATGGCCGGCGCAAGAAAGAAAGGGTGTCGTAGATGGATATGCTGGATGCGTTTTTTACGAAATTCAGTGAATTGATTAATATTACGCTCGTGTATTCGACGGCGCTCATTTTCGGCGCGCTGGGCGGGATTTACTCGGAACGTTCCGGCGTCGTCAATATCGGGATTGAGGGGCTGATGGTCTCGGGCGCGTTCGCCTCAGCCGTCGGTTCCTATTATGCGGAGCAGGCCGATATGGGCGCACTGTCGCCGTGGGTCGGGCTCATTTGCGCGATGGTGTTTGCGCTGATTTTTGCTTTGATTCACGCAGTCGCGACGATTACGTTCAAGGCGAATCAAGTTGTCAGCGGCGTCGTGATCAACTTCCTGGCGGCAGGCGTGACGATCTATCTGGTCAAAATGCTGTTCAACGGCGCAGGTCAAACCGACACGTTGAACGATGTCTTCTCCAAGTGGCGGATTCCGCTTCTGGCGGACATCCCTTATCTGGGGAATGCGATCTTTACCGCTTACCCGACGACGTACATTGCGCTCATCCTTGTCGGCGTGACGTACTACGTCTTGTTCAAAACCCCGTTCGGCCTGCGCCTGCGCGCCGTCGGCGAGCATCCGAGCGCCGCGGATACGAACGGGATCAAGGTGAAGCGCATCCGCTATATCGCGGTGATGCTCAGCGGCTTGTTCGCCGGGCTGGGCGGCGCGACGATTACGCTCACCACGACGAGCGCGTTCTCGCACAACACGATCTCCGGCCAGGGCTTCATCGCCATGGCGGCGATGATTTTTGGCAAATGGCATCCGTTTGGTGCGTTCGGGGCTGCGATGTTCTTCGGGATGGCGCAGGCGCTCAACAACTTCCTACGGTTGTTCGAATTCTCGAAGCACATTCCGCAGGAGTTCCTGTACATGCTGCCGTATGTGCTCACGATTCTCGTGCTGGCCGGCGCCGTCGGCCGCTCCAAAGCGCCTTCCGCGCTGGGTGAGCCGTACGATCCGGGTAAAAGATAAATATGCACCGCTGGGCGTGGATCCCGGCGGTGTTTTTTTGCTTTTTGAACCTCTCATCTGCCGACAGCTCCTGTCTAGCGAAAGTTCCTATGCTATAATAGCGATAGAGAGGCGGGATACTTTGAAAGCGATTACTAGGGCGAGATCGTTATGGGTATTCATTATTAGCTTGCTACTAATAGCGGTGATCGGGACGAACTTCTATCAAATGTTCGCGCTGAAAGAGACCGTTGATGTGGTCAAAACGAATTGGATGCCCAGTGTGGCCAGGATTTTCAAGATAGAGGAGAATTTTACGAAAGAGCGGATTCTTCTGCATAAAATTGTGCTTGAAACGGAAAACGAGCGTCTCCATACGCTCATTACCGATTATCAGAATACACGAAAACTGCTCAATGAGCAGTACGAGGCTTACGAGCCTTTCCTCAATTCTCAGGAGGAGAAGGATATTTATGAGAGAGTGTACGAGAAATCGCTGGATTTCCTGCTAAAGGGGCAGCTGATCATCGACGCCGTGCAGTCTGGCGACGAAAAGTTTGCCAAACTGCTGCTGGACAGGCTTGGGGTTACTAGGCAGCTCGCTGATGAGGAACTGCAGCGCTGGGTTGATTACAATTTGACGGGAACCCAAAGGGATGTCGACCGTACATCCCGTCAACGCGGAACGGCGCTGTGGCTGGGTTTTATTTTTACGGTGATGGCGATTGTTGTGGGTGTAGGATTGGTACTCCAGACGCGGGATGTTCGACGGAAAGGCGAGCAGAAACTGCTCAAGGAGAAAGAGAAGGCCCAAAGCTACCTCGATCTTGTCGATGTGATCATTGTGGTGTTGGATCGTTCCTGTCGCATTGAACTGCTCAATCGGAGAGGATGCAGCATGCTCGGTTATGCAGAAGCGGAGATTGTAGGGAAAAACTGGCTGGAGGTATGTGTGCCGGAACATCTGCTTGAGAGGCGGCGCGAGCGGTTTCAGCAGGTGATGAGCGGCGGCGAGCGGCCGGATTATTATGAAAGTATTATTTTGAATGGATGTGGCGAAGAACGGCTGATTGGTTGGAACAATACCCTGCTGAGAGACGAAGAGGGCGAGATTATCGGCCTCCTTCTGGCTGGGGCGGACATTACAGAGCGCCGGCAGGAAGAAGAAATGCTGCATCAATACAGGGATCACCTGGAAGAATTGGTGGAGGTACGGACGGCGGAGCTGGCGAGCAAGAACGTGCTGCTGGCTGATGCCAAGGAGTTGGCGGAAGCGGCGAATCGGGCGAAGAGCGAGTTTTTGGCGAATATGAGCCATGAGATTCGGACGCCGATGAATGCGATTATCGGGCTCAATCATCTTTTGCAGCAGACGGCGCTGACCGATCAACAAAAGGATTATGTCGGCAAAACCGCGATTTCCGCTAAAAGCTTGCTGACGATCATCAGCGATATTTTGGACTTTTCGAAAATTGAAGCGAAAAAAATCTCGCTGGAACGCATTGATTTCGATCTGTACGAAGTGATGAGCAATATTTCGGATATGATCGGCTTTTCGCTGTATGAGAAGGGATTGCGGCTGCATTTTGCCATCGATCATGAGGTGCCTCAATTGCTGAAAGGCGATCCGTTCCGGTTCAATCAGGTGCTGCTCAATCTCGTCAATAACGCGCTGAAGTTTACGGAGGAAGGGGAAATTTCCGTATCCGTGCGGGTCGTCGCGAAAATGGACAATGACGTGCAACTGCGTGTCGAGGTTCGCGATACGGGTATCGGCATGACGCCGGAGCAGCTTGGCAAGTTATTCCGCGGGTTCTCCCAGGCCGATATGTCGACGACGAGGAAGTACGGTGGTACTGGACTAGGGCTGGTTATTTCCAAAAACCTTGTCGAGCTGATGGGCGGCGAAATGGGCGTGGAGAGCGAGCTTGGCCGAGGCAGCTGCTTTTACTTTACCGTGAACTTCGAGCGGGGCTTCAGCCATGTGTTCAGCGCGCCGATTGCGCCGCATCTGCAATTTCTGCGCGTGCTGGTCGTGTGCGAAGACGAGGACATGCGGCTTGTGCTGGGACGCCAGCTGGAGCAGTTCCAGTTTGTCGTGAGCACGCAGGATTCCGCTGCCAGCGCATTCGCGCATATGGATGCCAGTGACCGCTATGATCTGGTCATTGTGGACTGGATGCTTCAGGGGGAGAATGCGCATGCTTTTGCGGAAAAGGTCAAGCTGGGCTATGAGCATCCGCCTCACGTAATCGTACTGATCAGTGCGTACCATGAGGCGGATGTGCAGACCAAGCTGCCGACGTCGTATGTGCGCAAGGTGCTGTATTATCCGATTTCCCAATCGCATCTGTACAATCATATTGTCGATCTGTTCCAGGAGCAGCTAAAAGTCAAAAAAATCGGCGCCCAGGACGAGTCCGACGGGAAGAAGCTCAGTCTGCTTCGTCACGCCGAGGTGCTGCTCGTGGAAGATAACGAGATTAATCAGCAGGTGGCACAAGAGATTTTGCAGGAGATGGGCGTCCAGGTCGATGTGGCGGGCAACGGCGTTGAGGCGCTGGAACGGGTCGAGGCGAAGCGGTACGACGCGATTCTGATGGATCTGCAAATGCCGCTGATGGACGGGATTGAAACCACACGCCGTCTTCGCAGTGGTGGCATCACGACGCCGATTATCGCCATGACCGCCGATGCCATGCAGGGTGTGAAAGGGCAGGTACTGGAAGCGGGAATGGATGCGTACATCACGAAGCCGTTTGAGGCCATTCAGCTGTACAGCGTGCTGCAGCGGATGATGCAGCATGCGAAGCAGGTGGCTGCCTTGGAGGGAGCCGCCGCAGGCCAAGTCGCAGCGGCTGCAGAAGCGGCGCCTGAGGATGTGCCGGCGCTTGATACGGAAGGCGCCCTGGTGCGGCTTGGCCAGCGGAAGAGCCTGTATGCGCAGGTGCTGCGCAAATTCATGGAGGGCCACCTCCAGGCGGTGGCGGAGATTCGCGCCGCCGTGCAGGCTGGCGACGTGGAGCGGGCGCTGCTCCTCGCGCACACGCTTAAGGGCGTGGCGGCGAATCTCGGCGCAGAGCCGCTGAGCGCTGCGGCGGACGGGCTGCAGGCGGCGCTGCGGTATGGTGTCGAGGCGCGAGGGGTGGATGAGCCGGGAGTGAGTGGGCCTGAGGGCGGGGCACGGAACGCGGAAGTGCCTGGGGCGAGGCACGGTGAAGCGCGGGGGCAGGATGCACCAAGGGCGGAAGTGCTAGATGTGCTCGAGCCGCTGCTTGCGGACGCAGAGTGGAGGTTGGCGCAGGTGAAGCGGGAGATTGAGGCGTATTTGGGCGCGGAGTAGCGGGTACTGGGGGAAGCGAAGGACAGCGTGACAACCTGCCGCGAGCCGGACCTGGGGGCCGGACAAGCATATAGGATGCTTGTCCGGCTTTTTGCGCATCGTTGAATGTATACCCTCGAAGTAGCCTGATGTCCACAGTAAATCCCCGTCTTGTTAAGGACGGCAATTTGATGTGTGCGGGACTCGATGGAGCACAGTGGAGTTTGTGTGGAGCGTGGTGCGGCAGGCCGAGCTTGATATCAACGGGCGAGGGGGAGAGGGAAGTCGTGTCCAAGCACAATCAACTGGAATGATTCCAGTTGAGTTGGCGTTTTTTTGCGCGAAACCTTACGTGAACTGGAAAACCTCCAGCTTATTTCTGTGAAACTGTGCGGAAACCGGGAAATGCTCCAGATGAACGGGAGTTTTTCCAGTTGAAGGTGACGAAATCGGCAAAATGACTGAAATGAGATGGATAAATTCCAGTTGAGCTGTGGGAGGGGCGGTAGGCGGTTTGCGCTGCAACTCATTCCCTGTAGCTGCGGCATAAAGCGCCAACGGATTGAGTTCCGCAGTCCCAGAGAATGTAGCTGTCGGGAGCCGCTCGTAAAAAGGGGGACGCGTTCGAGTCCATATCCCCCCGCTGCCGCGCTACAGCGCCTCCATCTCCCTCCGATACTCCGTCGGCGAAACGCCATACCACCGCCGAAACTGCTTCGAAAAGTACAGCGGGTCGTAAAAACCGACGGACGACGCGATCTGCTCGATCGTGAGCTCCGTCCGTTCCCGCAGCAGCAGCCGCGCCTTGTCGATGCGCAGGCGCAGCAGGAAGGTCACCGGCGTGACCTTCGTATGCTTCTTGAACAACCGCGACAAGTACGCGCGGTTGTAGCCGAGGCTGTCGGCCATCATCTCAATCGTAATCGGCTCCGCATATTGCGTCGATAAGTAGTGGATGGCCTGCTGCACAATCGCGTCGCCCTCCGCATCGAGGGCGGCCCGGGCCGTCGTCTGCGAGGACAGCGACTCGCAGTATTCCCCTAGCAGCAGCGTCAAATAGCCGGTGGCTTGAAGCTGCGCGTTCGGCCTCCGCAGCTTCAGCGCGCGCTGTATGTGGCGGAACAGCACCGGAATGTGCCGATTCCGGGTGGTATGCACGACCGGCGCAAGCGGATCAAAGCCGGTCGAAGCCAGCAGCGCCGCCGCCTGCTCGCCGGTGAAGGCGATCCAGCAGTAATGCCACGGGTCGTCCGCATCCGACACATAGCTGATGAGCTGCTCCGGCTCGATGACGAAGCTGTCGCCGGCGCCGAGCGCGTATTCCTCGCCGTGCGAGGAGAATAGGCCGCGACCCGAGATGACATAATGGATGAGGTAATAGTCATAAACTTTCGGGCCGAGCCGGTGCTCGGGCTTCGTCTGGCTTTCGCCGGCGAAGAGCACGGTAAGGGCGGCCGGGCCGGCCGGGAGCGGGTTGGAAACGACAAAGTAACTGGGCGTTTTCACCATGATGTGTGTTCATCTCCGATTCCAAAGAGGTTGCTATCATTTTAGCATAGGGAGCTCTCCTGAAAAACCCTCAAAATCACATTTATCCATGTGGAAATAACATGACTCCATAGCCAACGCTTCGCGCTTCTTTTATACTAAAGATACAAACACGCAACCAATACAACCATTCCATATAACCAAAGGCGGTGCCCACATGGCAGATTTGCAAAGCTTGAAGAAGACGTTTATCGAAATTTATGGAGAATCCTCCGCGAACATCTCAGCCTTCCACGCGCCAGGCCGCGTAAACCTCATCGGCGAGCACACGGACTACAACGGCGGCTATGTATTCCCGGCTGCACTCACTTTCGGCACGACGCTGTTGATTCGTCCAAGAGCGGATCGCACGATCGGTTTTGCTTCCACAAACATGCCGCTTCGCAAACAAATTTCCATAGACGATATGGTCTACAACGAAGAAGACGACTGGATGAACTATCCGAAAGGCATCGTTGTCCACTTGGCGAAAGAAGGCTTCCCGGTACAGCATGGCTACGACCTGCTCTTCCACGGTGAAATCCCGAACGGCGCGGGCCTTTCCTCCTCGGCTTCCATCGAAGTTGTGACGGCGTACGGCCTCCAAACGATGGAGAAATACCCGACAGATACGGTCAAAATCGCGCTGCTCGCACAAAAAACCGAGAATCAGTTCGTCGGCGTGAACTGCGGCATCATGGACCAGTTCGCTGTAGCGAACGGTAAGAAAGACAACGCGATCCTGCTCATGTGCGACACGCTCGAGTACCGCCATGTGCCATTCCAAAGCGGCAGCTACAAGCTGGTCATCGGCAACACGAACAAACGCAGAGGCCTTGTCGACTCCGCTTATAACGAGCGCAGAGCGCAGTGTGAGCAGGCAGTGAAGGATCTGCAAGCGCAGTTCCCATCCCTCACTTTGCTCGGTCAGCTCAACCTGGCGCAGTTTAATGAGTACAAGCACCTGATCCCGGACGAAACCGTTCGCCGCAGAGCGCAGCACGTTGTGGAAGAAATCGACCGCGTGCTCCAATCCATCAAGGTGCTGGAAGCGAACGATCTCGAGTCCTTCGGCAAGCTGATGATCGGTTCCCATGATTCCTTGCGCGATCTGTATGAAGTGACAGGCTTTGAGCTCGACAGCATGGTCGCAGCAGCATTGAAAGTGCCTGGCGTACTCGGCTCCCGCATGACGGGCGCAGGCTTCGGCGGCTGTACGGTGTCCCTGGTGCATGAAGACAGCGTGCCTCAGTTCATCGAGCAAGTCGGCAAAGAGTACACGGAAAAAACAGGTCTAACACCTAGCTTTTATGTCTGCGATATCGGCAATGGTGTAGAACAAGTCGGGGAGGCGCTCTAATATGGCGATTCTAGTTACAGGCGGAGCCGGCTATATCGGCTCACATACGGTTGCGGCGCTGCTGGAAAAAGGCGAAGAGGTCGTCATCGTCGACAACCTCCAGCAAGGTCACCGCGAGGCACTGCTTGGCGGCAAGCTGTACGCAGGCGATTTGCGCGATGCGGCTTTCATGGATACGGTGTTCAAAGAAAATGAGATCGATGCGATCATTCATTTTGCGGCGAATTCCCTGGTGGGCGAAAGCATGACGAACCCGGCCAAGTACTACCACAACAACGTGTACGGCACCCTGTGCCTGCTGGAAAAAATGAACGAATACGGCGTCAAAAAAATCGTCTTCTCCTCCACGGCTGCAACGTACGGCGAGCCTGAGAACGTTCCGATCCTCGAGAGCGACCGCACGCTGCCGACGAATACGTATGGCGAAACGAAGCTGGCGATGGAGAAAATGATGAAATGGTTCGACACGGCCCATGGCATCAAATACGTATCGCTGCGCTACTTCAACGCGGCCGGCGCGCATGCAGGCGGCAAAATTGGCGAGGATCACAGCCCGGAAACGCATCTGATCCCGATAATTTTGCAAGTTGCGCTGGGTCAGCGTGCGCATATTTCGGTCTTCGGCGACGACTACGCGACGGAAGACGGCACGTGTGTTCGCGATTACATCCACGTCAGCGATTTGGCCAGCGCGCATGTACTGGCGGTTGAGAAGCTGCGTGCGGGTGCGGACAGCAACATCTACAACCTGGGCAACGGCACAGGCTTCTCGGTCAAACAAGTCATTGACATCGCCCGTAAAGTGACCGGCCATGCGATCCCGGCGGTCATCGAGCCGCGCCGCGCAGGCGATCCGGCAGCGCTGATCGCCTCCTCCGAGCGAGCTAGAGCGGAGCTGGGCTGGAAGCCATCGCACGACTCCCTCGAAGAGATCATCGCGAGCGCTTGGAACTGGCATCAGAATCATCCGTACGGATACAGCAAATAGAGAAACGCAGGAGTAACCGAGCTGTCGTCAGATTATTAGGGCGGCGGCCGGTTCTGTTTGGCGGATAGGGCTTTTTGGCAGAAAGGGAAGTGACTAAGAATGGAACGTACATTACAAACACCGCAGACGGCTGGGCTTGCGATTGAACGGCTTTTGCGATTTGGCGGTCAAAACGGCTTGCTGGAGCCGCTGGATACGGTTGCTGCGCGGAATGCGCTGCTGGATTTGTTCGGCTTGGCAGAGCCGTATCAAGGCGATGTGCCGGAAGAGCAGCTCAACTCGCCGGTGCCGCTGCTGGAAGAGCTGCTGGACGCGGCTTACGAAGGCGGCTTGCTCGAAGAAAATACAATGACCTACCGCGATCTGCTCGATGCGCGCATTATGGGGCTCCTGATGCCGCGGCCTTCCGAAGTCGTACACCAGTTCTGGACGCTCGCGAGAACGCAGGGTGTGGAGGCGGCGACGCAGTATTTTTATAAGCAGTCGATCGATTCGAACTACATCCGCATGGACCGCATCGCGAAGAACGCTTACTGGCTGACGGATACCGCTTACGGCGATCTGGAAATCACGATCAACCTCTCCAAGCCGGAGAAAGATCCGAAAGAAATTGCCCTGCTCAAAACGCTGCCCCAAAGCAGCTACCCGGCCTGTCTCCTCTGTGTGGACAATCTGGGTTATGCAGGCCGTGTGAATCACCCGGCGCGGCAAAATCTGCGCGTCATTCCACTGGAGCTGGACAACGAGAAGTGGTACTTCCAGTACTCGCCTTATGTGTACTATAACGAGCACAGCATTATTTTTCATGAAAAACATATCCCGATGAAAACGACGGCGAATACGTTTTATCGCTTGCTTGACTTTGTCGATCAATTTCCGCACTACTTCATCGGGTCGAATGCGGATCTGCCGATCGTGGGCGGTTCCATTCTGAGCCATGACCACTTCCAGGGCGGGCGCCACAAGTTCCCGATGGAAAAGGCGCCGAGCGAGCAGGTGTTCTCGCATGCGGACTTCCCTGGCGTGAAAGCGGCGATCGTCAAATGGCCGATGTCCGTCATTCGTCTCAGCTCGCATAACAAGCAGCTGATTTATCAGCTCGCGAGCAAGCTGCTTGACGACTGGCGCGCTTACAGCGACAGCGAGGCGGAAGTGCTCGCGTTCAGTGAAAAAGACGGTGCGCGCGTGCCGCACAACACGATCACGCCGATCGCCCGCAATAATGCGCGGGGCGAGTACGAGCTCGATCTGGTGCTGCGGAACAACCGCACCTCCGCGGAGCATCCGGATGGGATTTTCCATCCGCATCAGCACTTGCACCACATCAAGAAGGAGAATATCGGCTTGATTGAGGTCATGGGGCTGGCGGTGCTGCCGGGCCGCCTGCAGGACGAGCTGGCGGACATCCGCAAGCTCCTGACGGGCGAAGCCCGCGCGGGGCGCGAGCTGGAGGAAGCGAGCCACCCGCTGCACAAGCACGCGGCGTGGATCGGGACGCTGCTGGCGCAGCATGGCACGTCGCTGAGCGCCGACGCGGCGCAAGCTCTGCTGCAGACCGAGGTCGGCAGCAAGTTCATGGACGTCCTGCTCGACGCAGGCGTCTTCAAAAGAGACGACGCCGGGCAGGCGGCGTTCGGACGGTTTTTGGCGGCGGCGGGGTTCGCGCCGCAGGGGTAAACGCAGGATGCGGATGGGCGGGAGCTCATTCGCTTGAATTGTGACGCTGAAGGTTGCGTGCAAACGGGAGAGAACTCTCGTTTGTGGGCGGCTTTCAGCGTTTTTTTGTGCACTCGGCGGAAGGGGGGCTTCGCACCGTGGTTTGGGTGAGCCCGGGCGTCGTGCCGGTGGAATAAGTCAACGTGGTTATCTTATTCCACCGGCAAAACCCCGTTAGGAGGAAATAAGCAAACCACGTTTACTTATTTGCTTGGAGTGGGCTTGTTTTGGGACTGTGCAGCCAGAATAAGACAACGCGGTTGTCTTATTGATCCCGAAATGTACCGTTAGGAGGAAATAAGCAAACCACGTTTACTTATTTGCTCGAAGTGTACACATGCAACAGGCGATGCACCTAGGGGGTACCCTTGGCACATAAACAAACTGGTCGAGCTGTGAAATTTCCCGCGCATCACCAGTTTTTTATGTCTTATCGCAGAGACGAACTTCGCACTGCCTTCATTCGTCAGAATTATAGGTGAAATCCAATAATACCCAGAGGGGGAGCAACCGATGCCTTGGCCCATGGTACATTTTGCAATAGCGGATAACGTGTGGAGGGGAGATCCATGTCCATATGCTCTAATTGGCAGTATTGCTCCGGATGCCATACATGCGAGAGTGGGAACTACGCGCGAAGATAAGGGCAGAACACACTTCATGGAAAATGCGGTTATGCCTACCGTTGCCCAAATCGGTCACCATGCGGTTCATTACTGGAGTAGAAACAATTCAGCGGAATGGAAAGCGTTCGTACAAGGCTATATTTCGCATGTGTATGCAGACTTGAGATGGACGGAAACCCTTTATGCAGAATTTGAAAGCAGCTATCGCGAAGACACGGCTTCGATGAGAAGCACATATAATCGGGAGGTTAGTCAGATCGAATTCAACCTGATGAGATCTGAAGCGTGGACGGAGCGCGTTATCGCCAAGCTACAAGAAGTAGAAGCATTTGCGATGCCGCCACTGATTGAAGCCGATGAAATCGAGGCTTATTCCAACGCAAAAATCGAATGGCTGCTTAATGCGAGCAACGAACCTGGGATCACGCCGATTTATTTTGAAGAAGAGAAAGTGCGGACTTTTATTTCTTACACATCCGAGGAGCTTCATAGGTTATTTAAGGAGTGGGGCATTACGGTGATATGACTTACAACAGCAGGCCATGCGGGAATGAACCCGACAGACCTGCTGCTACTATTTATGTGGGGGCCGAACCTACACCAATACCCTCTCTGGCACAGGCCAATCCTCCACGCGGTACGCCATATCGAAGAACATATACTCCAGCTGGCAGCTAATCATAAAATGCTCCCGCATCCGACGCTTTTCCTCCTCGGACGCCGTTACGGCCCACGCATCCAACTGCGCGCAGAACGCCATCATGCGGGGCTCGGCCTCAGGTGAGCCATAGAACGTGATCCATTCGTAGAACGGATGGTCTGGCTGCGGCTGGTAATCCTGCAGGATGCGCTGCGCCGCTTCCATGTATGTCCATGGGCACGGCAGCAGCACGGCATAAATCTCGCCAAGCGTCCCTTGCGCCGCTACGGTCAGCATGTGGCGCGTGTAGTGCTGCGCTGTCGGTGCCAGCGGGTAGCCCTGCAGCTCCTCGTAGGTGACGCCCGCCGCATGGCAGAAATTATTGTGCGGATGCACCTCACTATGCAGGATATAGCCGATCTTCTCATGGAACTTCGCGATTTCCTCGCGCGTTCTGCATTTGCTGATGCCGAGCCCGTAGACGCGCATGTACGCGTTCAAGTACTCAAAATCCTGCTTCACATAATGGATTAACTGCTCTTTGCCCAGCGCTCCTCTCGCAATGCCTTGCACGAACGGATGCTGGTAAATCGCCTCAAAAATCGGGTCTGCCGCCTCACGCAGTTCTTTCGTAAAGCTCATCTTCTACGCCTCCTAAGATAAAATGAAAAGCCGCCCCATCATGGAGCGGCGATGATCAGCTTAGGCGAACGTACGGCCAAGGCGTATCGGACAAATGCCGGCTCCACTTTCCTACGCTGGTATGATCCAGATCAGGTTATAAGGGTCCGGGGATGGTTCCCGTCTCAGCCACCGATTAGGCGCCCCTAGTGGAAATGCTTTACAGTTGCTTTTACCCTACATGGGGAAGTAGTTTTTGTCAATCCTAAGATGGTTGACCATCGGTCAAGATAGCCACGCACTCCATAATTTAGTAAAATATAAAAATGACCCAACCAGCCGATGAAGAAGGAGTGTGTCTATGGAAACTTTTCAAGCGTTGATGGTGGACCGGACGCAAAATGAGTTCAAGCTCGCCCTACAGGAGCTTCGCCTGGAAGATTTGCCGGAGGGGGAGGTCACGATTCGTGTCCGGTACTCCGGCATTAACTATAAAGACGCGCTCGCCTGCAGCCCGGCGGGGCGCGTCGTGCGCAAGTACCCGATGGTGCCCGGCATTGACCTCGCGGGCACCGTCACAGCTTCCGCCGACCCGAGGTACCGGGCCGGCGACGAGGTCCTGGTGACCAGTTACGAGCTGGGCACCGGCCACTACGGCGGGTTCGCGGCTTACGCCCGCGTCCCCGCCGACTGGGTCGTCCCCCTGCCTCAGGGCCTCACGCATCGCGAAGCGATGGCGCTCGGCACGGCAGGGTTCACGGCGGCGCTCTCCATCCACAGGTTGGAGAGCAATGGGCTTGCGCCCGAGCAGGGACCCGTGCTCGTGCGGGGCGCCACCGGCGGCGTCGGCAGCGCCGCCGTGTCGATGCTGGCCGCGCTCGGCTACGAGGTCGACGCGAGCACGGGCAAAAGCGCCGACCACGCGTACCTGCGCGAGCTCGGCGCGAAGCGCATTGTGCCGCGCGAGGAGCTGACGCCCGCGGCGCCGAAGCCGCTCGGCCCGGAGCACTGGGCCGGCGCGGTCGATCCCGTAGGCGGCGAGGGACTTGCCTACGTGCTCAGCCGCCTGCGCTACGGCGGCTCCGTCGCGCTGAGCGGCCTCACCGGCGGCGCGGAGGTGGCCGCGACGGTGTATCCGTTTATTTTGCGCGGGGTGAACGTACTCGGCATCGACTCGGTCTACTGCCCGTCTGCGCTCCGCAAGCAGCTCTGGGAGCGGCTCGCGGGAGAGCTGAAGCCGCAGCGGCTGGAGGAGACCGTGTACCGCGAGGTCTCGCTGGCCGGCGTGGCCGATGCCGCGAAGGAAGTGCTGGCCGGCAAGGTGCGCGGCCGCGTGTTGGTGCGGCACGAGACATGAGTGAACGTGCAATTGGTCACTGCCCTCTACAAGCAGCACGGGGTAGAGAAGGTCACGGGGGATTCACAAGAACAAGGAGGAGCACAACATGAAAATGCGGGTATCCGTGGTTCAATACCATTTACATACAATTGGCAGTTTCGAGGAATTTGCGGCGCAGGTGACGCATTATGTGAAGGTGGGGCAGGAGTTTGAGGCGGATTTTGTGCTGTTTCCGGAGCTGTTTACAACGCAACTGATGTCGATTGGGGACGAGAACGGCAAGGCGCTGCCGATTGAAGCGCTGCCTCGGTATACGGAGGCGTATAAGGCGCTTTTTCAGGGACTGGCCAAGGATACCGGTATGCATATCATCGGCGGCACACATATCGTCGAGGAGGGCGGAAAGCTGTACAACACGGCGTTTCTGTTCTATCCGGACGGCCGCGTCGGCGAGCAGAAAAAGCTGCACATTACGCCGACGGAAGTGAAAGAGTGGAGTATGGGTGCCGGAGATTCGCTGCAAGTGTTCGATACGGATAAGGGACGCATCGCCATCCTCGTCTGCTACGACGTCGAGTTTCCGGAGATCGTGCGGATGGCCCGGGCTCGCGGAGCGGATGTGCTGTTTGCGCCATCTTGCACCGATGACCGCCATGGCTTCCATCGCGTGAGGTATACGTGCCATGCGCGCACGATTGAGAACCAGATCTACGTCGTGACCACTGGGACGGTTGGGGCGCTGCCGACAGTGGATTTCATGCGGGCGAATTTCGGGCAGGCGGCGGTGATTACGCCGAATGACGTGCCGTTCCCGCCGAAAGGCATTCTTGTCGAAGGCGAAATCAATAACGACATGGTTGTGACGGCGGATCTCGATCTGGAGCTGCTGAACGTGGTGCGGGAGCGCGGCTCGGTGACGACGTGGCGGGATCGCCGGACGGATCTGTACACGGACTGGTCTTGAGGGAGTGTTGACGAGCTTGACGTTCGTCAATGCACAAGGTAGAAGGGAAGCGTTTCAGCATGAAAGGAAGGGATAGCCATCACCTTTTACATGAAAAAGCTCTACGTCTTCGACGGCAGCCAGCCGAAGGCGGCGGTGATCCGGACGTATGGGACGGCGGATTTTGATGCACTGATCGAGGTGCAGCAGGGAAGCTTTCCGCCGCCGTTCCCTTCGGAGCTGTGGTGGAACAAGGAGCAGCTCGGTGAGCATGTGACCCGATTCCCGCAGGGGGCGCTTTGCGTGGAAGTCGAGGGCCGGATCGTCGGCTCGATCACGGGGCTGCTCGTGGACAGCGCGGCCATGGCGGCGAGCGGCGACCACAGCTGGGCTGCGATTACGGATAACGGGTATATCCGTAGTCACGAGCCCGAAGGCGACACACTGTACATCGTCGACATCTGCATCAGGCCCTCGTACCGCGCATACGGACTCGGCAAATGGCTGATGCAGTCGATGTACGAGGTCGTCGTGCAGCTTGGGCTTGCGCGGCTGCTGGGCGGCGGCCGTATGCCGGGCTACGGCAAGCATGCCGATACGATGACGGCGGAGGCATACGTGGCGGCGGTCCTGGCCGGGGAGCTGAAAGACCCCGTTATCACATTCCTGCTGCGCTGCGGCCGGACTCCCGTTGAGGTCGTTGCGAATTACTTGGAAGATGAAGAGTCGCGGAATCACGCGCTGCTCATGGAGTGGCGCAATCCGTTCCGCGCTTCTTCACACGAACTATAGGAGGCATAAACACATGGACTACATTCGCATTACATCGATCGACAACCCGTTATTCCGGGATATGCATAACTTGATGAAAGAGGTTTTTCCGCCGGAGGAAGTGCTGGAGTATTCACTGTGGAAGGAGCCGTTGGAAGATCCGGGTATTCGTGTATTCGTTGCTGTGCACGAAGGCAAGGTGGTCGGCACGACGGAGTATCGTTATTATGAAGATTTTCAGGTAGCGATGACGGATTTTACGATCATCGGGCAAGCGGGGCTTGGCATCGGCCGTTTTCTGGCACGCCGACGTTGGAAGGATCTTGAGGAGCTGGCGGCCAGCACGGGCAGGCCGATGATCGGCATGTTCGCCGAAATTTATGATCCGTATCGTATCGAGGATCATGCTTTTGGCGGCGTGAAGCCGATGGATCCATATGTGCGGCGCGAAGTGCTATCGCACTTGGGTTACAAGCGGATCGACTTCCCGTATGTACACCCATCTTGGGAAAACAACGGGGAAGCCGTCGAGGAGCTGGATCTGTGCTTCCTGCCGACGGACGAGGACGCGGAAGAGATCTCCGCGCAGTTGGTGGCCGCGTTCCTGCGCCGCTATTATGCGGTGCTTGCGAATAAGCCCGAGGCGTGGGAAGCGATGGTCGCGGGGCTGGAGGCGCGGGAGACGGTGGCGCTGAAGCCGCTGTAGTTGTGGCGGCCGTCCCGTTGAGCTTGCCTGAAGTATGCGAGGTGTGGATCACACTGTAGCGCTTAAGCTAGTACAGCCTTTGTCAGTCCTCCGCTAGGCATGCCTGGCGTATGCGAGGTTGTTGTGCCAGACTGTAGCGCTGAAGCTAGTGCAGCTTTGTCAGCCCTCCGCAAGGCTCGCCTGGCGTATGTGAAGTTTGTTTGTGCCACATGATATCGCTGAAGCTAGTATAGCTTTGTCAGCTCTCCGCTGAGCTCATCCGGGATGGGCAAGGAGACGCGCGACACCGCAGCGCCTGAAGCCGCTCGTAATGCGAGCGCCGTCCGACCGCGCCTGCCCTGGGTTTTACAGCCGAGGCGTGGCGCGGAGCAGGCGGCAACAGCAAAAAAAGCAGGCGCATCACGCCTGCTTTTCTAAATATAGGGATAGTACTTTGCGAATGAATGAGCCAAGCGGGTCCTCAATAAGAGTGGTAAACCGCGCTTATTGCTGGGGGATTCGGTACACAGGTGAAAATAAGAGTGGCAAACCACCTCTATTTTCAAAAATAAAGGTTGATTTCCGCCACAGTGCGCCCAATAGCAGTGGTTAAGCCCCCTTATTTCTCCGCATAAGGCGCGATATGCCGGAATAGAAGTGGTCTACCACCTCTATTTCGAGCAACACGCTGCTAGGGGCTTCGACTAGCACTGAACTAGACGATCATTCGCAGCGAACGATCGGGGCGCTCGTGCCCTTTTTTACCATCCAAAATCCAGCGTCTTGCCCGTCTCTGCCAACGTCTTGATATTGCTCAAAATCATCGGCCAGCTTGCTTGGGTAGACTCGTAGCTAGGGTTATTCGGCGTCCAGTTGTCGTTCACTAGCGTAAACTTGGTGCAGTTGCCGACTGTTTCCAGCGTGAACGTCATCCGCGACTCGAACTCCGCGTGATTCTCGCGGTAGGAAGGGCCGGCGTGCTCGGTGCAGCTCAACATTTTGCCTTCCTCATAAGCCAACACGGTGCCGTAGACGTGAACGGTTTCGTCGCCATCATTGCCAGGGCCGATGTACTTGTACTCGGAGCCGACTTCAAACGTGGATACGAGGACGCTGCCGAACAAAATTTGACGCGTTCCTTCCGGTTTCGTGAGAATGTCCCATACCACTTGCTCGCTTGCGCCGATGTAAATCACATATTTTAAGGCTTCCATGTCATCGTTCCTCCTTGGTTTGTGGTTCTGCTTTTTTAGATTAGCTTACAGCCTGATCATTGTATTGTAAAAAAGCGACAAAGGGTGATGAAAATGAGTACAAATGTTCCTACACCCAGTCTAGGCATCATGAAAAAACAGCAAGGCGAACGCAAGTTTCAACTGTCCCGGCACGCGCCTTCCGAGGATTTGGCTTTTTTTATTCGCCATTATTGGCTTGTGTCGTGGGATCTAACGGGACAAGCTCCCTATACGCAGCATGTGATCCCGAATCCGTGCGTCAATCTGGTGGTCGAGCCCGGCAAATCGGCGATCTATGGCCCAGGTCGGGAAAAATTCGGCCAATACCTCGAAGGCAAGGGCTGGGTGTTTGGCGTGAAGTTTAAGCCCGGCGGTTTTTACCCGTTCGTAAAGCAGCCGGTATCCACTGTATTGGAGCGGCCTATTGGCATAGATGAAGTGTTTCCCTTCGACGTTAGGGAGCTGGAGCGCGAAATATGGGCGGCTACGGATACGGAAGCGCAGATCGCGATTGTGGAGCAGATGATCCGGGAGAAGCTGCCGGCGAAGGATGACCAGGTTGCGCTGGTGAACGAAATGGTCGAACGAATCGGCGAGGATCACGAGATCACGAAGGTGGAAATGCTGTGCGAGCGCTACGGGATTCATATTCGGTCGCTGCAGCGGCTTTTTGACCAGTATGTCGGAGTAAGTCCTAAGTGGGCGATCCGTATTGCCCGCATCCAGCATGCTGCCGAAACGGTAGACCTGAGCCGGGCGCATGACTGGTCGAAGCTGTCGATGGATCTGGGCTACCATGATCAGGCGCATTTTATCAAAGACTTTAAGTCGATTGTGGGTCAGACGCCGGAAGCGTATGCGAAGAAAGATTAGTTAAAAAGATAAAGTCTCTACCCCCGCATGCGCCCGCGCAGTATGATGAATACGCATGGACAAGTTCGTCATCAGGAGGTTGAACGATGAAACAAGGCATACACCCTAGAGCAGGTTTATCTTCGCAAGAGCTGGAAGGCGTCCGAACGTTATGGGAAACGTGCAATCACCACGATGGGATTGATATTAAATTAAACTGGGGGACTCTAAGCAGTCGACCTCCCGGCATTACGAACGATTTTCTCTATTACGAAAATGATGTGATCGTCGGCTTCCTCGCCATCTACAGCTTCCTCTCCACGGAGGTGGAGATCAGCGGCATGGTGCATCCGGCGGCGCGCCGGATGGGGATTTTCAGCGCGCTGGCGCAGGCGGCTGTGGCGGAGTGCCGGCGGCGGCATGTGCCGAAGCTCATCTGGATCAATGAGCGGGGCTCCGCCTCGGGCAAAGCGTTTCTCACGCAGCTGGGCGCAGCGTACGCGTACTCGGAGTACGTCATGGAGCTGCGCGATGACGTACAAGCAGCATCTGACGCTGCTGCGCCGGCAGATGCCACGATTGCGCTGCGCCCGGCCGTGCAGGCCGACGCGGAGCTGCTGGTCGCGCTGAATGCGGCCGGCTTCGGCATGCCGGAAGCGGATGCGCGCGAGTATGTCGCGCAGACGCTCGAGGGCGACCGCGAGCGCACCTGGATCGCCGAGCTCGGCGAGGCGCGGACGCCGATCGGCAAAATCGGCGCCATGCTCGACCCGGCCGAGCGGAGGGGCTTCATCTACGGCTTCTGCGTAGCGCCGCCGTTCCGGGGCCAGGGCTACGGGCGCCGGATTCTCGGCGCCACGATTGCGCTGCTCAAGGAGCGTGAGCAGATGGCGCACGTGAAGCTCGAGGTGTCCGTCGAAAACGAGGGCGCCCTGGGTTTGTACGAGTCGTGCGGGTTTCGAACGACGAGCGCGAACGATTATTATGTGTGGATGGTCGGGTAGGGATTTAGAATTGGACTTCACGTTTCGGGGCATGTTGTTGCTATGCCGCGGAATGTGAGGTCTTTTTGTATTTAAATACACGATTAAGTACATAATTGAATACATATTTAAGTATAAAACTAAATACTTATTATGCTATAATGGAGGTGTTACCAAATGAAGGCAAAGGGGAGAATCGCAATGTCAAAGGAAACACTTGCAACAGTAGAAAAAGTGCGCGGCGGTTTTCAGTTGGACAGTCAAATTCCGGTCACCCAGTTAGCCAGATCGACGGCGTGGAAAGGCAGTTTGGCTAAATTCTCCATGCTTCAAATACTTGACCGTAATCAGACGGCGGCCATTGTGCTTACACCAGAAGCGTTTCGGGCCGTTTTGACTTATATTGACGAAATCGAAGAAGAATTGGAATCGGCGCAGGTGGAAATGTTGCTGAAAGCACGGGAAGGGATGGAAAACTGGGAGAGCGGCGAAGAACTTGCTAGAAAGGCGAAGCAAAGCTTTCTGGAGCGCCAGGAGCTTCTGAGAGGGCTGCTGGATGGCAATCAGCAATGATCTGATTTTAGAATGGATTGACCGTGTAGCGAGCCTTCAGGGGATTCAGATGGATCCGACGGCGCTTGCCGATGATGTCCTGCTGATGGCTTTTGTCTATAAGAAAGAAGAGGAATTTGTGCTTGCCATGAGCCAGGTTGTAAGAGCGATTGGACAGCTTGTGGTTAATAAAGTTGAAGCCTCGCAATTAGAGCGCAACTATAGCGGGTGGGATTCTTACCATTTTCAAAGTAGACGTGTTCAGGGGCAGCGGGCAGATTTGCGTATTGTATTTCAGAACACTCAAAGCAGTCCTCTTAAGGTAAAAGGATTTGGAAATCGCCACATTCCCTCCGACATCTATAAACGCTTAGGATCACGTTGATGAAAATAGGTGAACAGCCGCCTCCTTGACAATGAAGTTCCTCGGATGGCGGCTGTCGATAGTTCTCGCAGGTTAGTCACGTGTGCCCAGTTTCATGCTAGTGGTACACCAACTCCGACGCCCCGCTAATAATCGTCCCCGTGTTCTGCCCGACGCAAATCTCTTTCATCGACCCCGGTTTGTCGAAATTGAACACATGAATCGGGATGTGATAATCCCGCGCAAGAATGAACGCCGACTGATCCATCACCTTGAGGTTGTGGTGAATCACGTCGTTGTAGTGAAGCGACTTATACTGCTGCGCATCCGTATGCAGCTTCGGATCGCGGTCATACACGCCGTCCACGCCCTGCTTCGCGACGAGAATGGCGTCGCAATTCACCTCAATCGCCCGCTGCACGGAAGGGTAGTCCGTCGTGACGAACGGCTGCCCGTTGCCGCCGGCGAAGATGACGATGTAGCCTTTTTCGAGGTGATGGATGGCCCTCAGCCGGATAAAAGGCTCCGCCACCGACGCGATCGGAATCGCGGTCATGACGCGCACCTCTGCGTCGGTTTTGGCTTTCAGCACGCCGCGGAGCATAAGGCTGTTGATGACGGTGGCCAGGGTGCCGATGTTGTCGGCTTCGGCTTTTTCAATCCCCCAGCTTTCGCCCATGTTTCCCCGGAAAATGTTGCCCCCGCCAATCACCAGACACACCTCGACGCCCAGACTGACGACGGTCATTATCTCATTCGCAATATGATCGAGCTGCAGGGGATCGAAGCCGAAGGAACTGCTTCCCGCGACCGCACCCCCGCTTAATTTGATGAGAACCCGTTTATACCGCAATGCCATGATCCTCGCTCCCTCTCTGATTCGTAATTGCCTACAAGACACAAAAAAACACTAAAGCCTCGAATAGGCCCTAGTGTTCCGTATAAGAAAAAGGGGAAGCCCAGGTGTCATTCATCCAGATCATACATAGCTTCATGGGCTTCACACCTTTCTTGTGACTGTGTTCGCCCTTATTGTACATGAATCAGGAAGCGCTTGGCAATTTCTTCGGTACCCGCACATGGACGAGGAGTCCGATCACAACCAACACGAGCAGGGAGCCGAGTGCGAGGCGGCTAGCCAGATTGCCATGCGAGGCGAACGCTAAGGTGATCGTACCGTACAGGGCTGGCCCGACGATGGAGGAAACCTTCCCGGAAAAGGCGAACAGCCCGAAAAATTGCCCGCGCTTCTCCTCCGGCGTCAGCTGCACAATCAGCGTGCGCGACGTCACCCACATCGCGCCCATGGATACGCCGTAGAGGCTGCCGGCCGCCCAGAACATGCTTTGCTGCGTCGCCAGGGAAGCCAGCGCGATCGCGACGATGAGGACGCAGGCGACGAGGGTGACGGCGCGCTTGGCGCCGAGGCTGCGCGTGACGTAGCCGAAGAGGAATGAACCGATGATGCTCGAGATGGTGGAGACGAGATAGAGCAGAATGAATTGACCGGTCGAGAAGCCCATCACCGTGTTCGCATAGACGGCCATGACGGCAATGGCCGTGGCAATCGCGTCGTTGAAGAAGAAGTAGGCGATCATGAACGTAAAAGCCGCCTGATAGTGGCGCGCCTCCTTGAAGGTGGCCCAAATTTCTTTATAGCCGCTGAGGAGCGATATGCTGCGGTCGGCGGTTTTGGCCGGCTTTTCTTTGAACAGAAACATGATCGGCAGTGAGAACAGCAGGAACATGGCGGCGCTTGGAATGAACGTATTTTCAAAATGGTTGCCTGTGACCAGCGGGTATACGACCAGACCGACCAACGTCCCGATATACCCGACGGCCACCCCGAAGCCGGAAATCAGCGGAATTTCACGCTCGTTCCCGAGATCGGAAATCATCGAATCGTAGAAGATCAGGCTGGAATTATAGAAAAATTTCGCGATCATGAAGAAGAACAGCACCCCGAGGATCGACAGATTCAGCCCAAGCCAGGCGGAATCCGTCCGCCAAAGCGCGGACAGCCCCATGAGCAGCGTCGCAGCAATAGCCACGAGGGTGAAAGGGACGAGGTAAGCTTTCTTTTTGCCTGTCCGGTCGATCCAGACGCCGAAGAGCGGCGACAGCAGCACGAGAAATAGGCTGGAAACCGCATTGGAATACGTGATGAACGTGCTGGCGATCTGATTCATTTCTTCGCTGCTGCCGAGCACTTCTTTTAAATAAAAGGGATAAAACACGGTCACGATGTTCGACGAAAAAATCGTATTCGCAAAGTCGTACATCGCCCAGGAGAAAATCGGTATGGAAAAAAACAGGGCCCACACGCTGCGCCCTTGCAGCTTCGTGGAAGCGGTTTCTAGCTTTGCCAATCGGGTCACGCCCTTTCTGAAGTGGAAGCCTCTTATCCTTACTATATTGGCGATGCGGAGGGGAAATCCCTCTTGTTTACAAGAAAAACATAAGACAGGAGGGGCAGGTTTATTTGAAGTGGGTGGAGAATAATTTTTCAATCCCCGTTTACGAGCAGCACCTTAAAACGGTATAGTTAAAGCAGAATTTTCGCGGGTTTTCTACGGCACAGGAGTGCCTGTTTATACCATTTGAGGGGATACGTATTCATGACGGCAAAGGATCAACGGCTAAGAATTATTATGGAAGTCCAGCAGCAAATGATGGTGTCGGACTTTGATTTGAAGTCTTTTATGCAATTAGTTTGTGACCGGATGTGCATGCTCACACCTGCGCACGGCTCCACAATTGAAATTTTGGACGAGGACGATATGGTCTACGCTGCAGTCAGCGGAACGTTGTCCCCTTATTTAGGCATCAGGTTGAGCAGGTTTACGAGTTTGTCGGGCAAATGTGTAGCGGAGAAGAAGATTCTGTACGCTGCGGACACAACGTGCGACGAACGGGTTGATCGAGAAGCTTGTCAGCGTGTTGGGGCTCGCAGCATGGTGTGTGTGCCCTTGTTCAAGGCGAGCAGGGCGGTTGGGGTTCTAAAAGTGATTGACAGTGAGCCCGACGCGTTCTCCCCTCGGGATATTGAAACGATGCAGCTCTTGTCGATCGCACTGGGCGCGGAGCTCTCAAAGCAAATGAACTACGAGGAGAAGGTTCGCCTCCTCAAAGAATATGAAGAATTGCTAGCGCAATTGCGGCTGGAGATTAAGCGGCGAGAAGCCTTGGAACATGAATTGGTTCAACTGACTGAGCGTGATGTCCTCACGGGGCTGCTCAATCGGAGGGGCTTCAGCGTACGGCTTCAGCAGTGGATGCAGCGTGTGGGCGAGGGGGACGGCCAGTTTGGCGTGTTTTATCTCGACCTCAACAAATTCAAGCAATGCAACGACACGTACGGTCATGAGATTGGAGATCTGGTGTTAAAAGAATTCGCTCACCGCTTGAAGCAAGCGGTGTCAGAGCATGACCTCGCCGCTCGCGTGGGCGGAGATGAGTTTGTCCTGGCGGCCTGGCTGCCGCAGGGCAGGGAAAGCCTGCTCGGCATCGCCCGTGGCATTATCGCTCGGATGGAAACGCCTATGCAGTGCAAGGCATATTCGCTGGCCATGTCGACAAGCGTCGGCTGCACCGTGTGGTCGTCGGGCATGACCGAGATGGAACTTATCCGTCTTGTCGATGAATCGATGTATCTCGCCAAATCAAGCGGTTCAAACCGCATTGCGGTTGATGGCAATTTGCTGGAATAGACAGGCCCTGCCCGCACAAAAATCCCCCGCCTCCATCCGGAAGCGGGGGATTTTTTACATACGCCGCTACTCCGACTGCGGCTTCTTGATATTCACTTCGATCATGTCCTGATTCTCCTGGACGCCCAACACTTCGATGCCGTTGCGCTGCAGCTCGTCGGTCAACGCTTCCTTGTCTTGCGCCGGGAACACGTAGGCGTGGCTGCGGCCGCCCTCGATGAGGCGTTTGGCGACTTGGACAAGGCGTTCCATGGTGAACGGCTTTTTCAAATACTTCTCGATTTCCTTCTCATGGTAATCATGCGGCGGGTCAAGCGCGGTGGAAACAATCACCGGCGTCTGCGCGTGCAGCGGATGCTTGTAAAGGCCCGCGATGAAGTCCCAGCCGGATTTTTCGCCCTCCAGCAAAATATCCACGATGAACAGGATCGGTCCCTCACTGCGGCAGCGTTCCAGCGCAATCAGGCCTTCCTCGGCGGAGCGCAGCTGGATGGAGGGCAGCGCCAGCTTGTTCAGCGCAATCTGAATCAATTTGGCGAGATTGTCGTCATCCTCCAGAATGACGATGCGGCCGTCCATATCCGCAATTTCAAACTGTGCGAGTTCGAGCTGGAACGTCGTGCCGTGACCCATTTCGGATGTATAGGTGATCAGGCCGTGATGGCCTTCGATAATCTCTTTCACGATGGCGAGGCCGAGGCCGGTGCCACCGATCTGCCGGCGATCCGAGTTGTCCACCCGGAAAAATTTGGAGAACATGTTCCCGCGGGCTTCCTCCGGAATGCCGAGTCCGTAGTCCTGGATGGCGATGGTTACGCGGCCTTGGTCGGCAGATAAATAAATATCGATGTGATCCGCGCCCGGCGAATACTTGATGGCGTTGCTGATCAGGTTATCAAACACCTGGCGAATCCGGTCGACGTCCGCACGCACCCACAGCTCTTTCCCGGTCTCGTGGTGGATGTTCACGCGATGCCGTTGCTTATCCTGCCACTGTTCGGCGATGTCTCTCAGCATATCCGGCAAATGCACCGGGGCAAAATGATACGACTGTCGGCCCGACTCCATCCGCTGGAGATCCAGGAAATCGTTGATCAGATTGGACAGGCGCTGTGCCTCGCTGTAAATGGTTTCCATGTATTTCTTCTGTTTGTCCTTCGGCAGCTCGCGGTGCAGCAGGATCTCGATAAACCCGAGCACGCTCGCCAGCGGCGTCCGCAGCTCGTGGGAGACGATGGAGATGAACTCATTCTTGATTTCATCGATGCGCTCCTCTTCCGTCCGGTCACGGAAAACGAACAGATAGCCTTGCTGCTCGGTGCCCTCGCTCACAAGGGTGGCGTACAGCTCGGCATGCTGCATGTGCTCGCCCTGCATAAAGCTGAAGCGCTGCGTCAGGTGCGGCAGCGAGCGGTCGATCAGCGCCTCGATCGAGGCGGCGACGCCATAGAAGCTGGTCACCTCCACGCCGATCTCGTGCGCGCAGGCGACCAAATTCTCACCGATGCGCTCGTGGAGCCCGAAATACATGTTCATCCGCTGATTGGAGAACAGGATCGTGCCCTGTGCATCGCACATCATCATGCCTTCATGGGCGGATTCCAAAATATTTTGAATCAGATCCCGTTGTCCCTCCAGCAGCTGCTTCTCCAGGATAAGCTGCTCGTTCAGTTCGGCCAGATCGACCGCTTGCTGCAGTTTCTGGTCATTCATTACCTGCGCGTAAAATGCCAGTCCGAACTGGCGCACGAGGCCTTTGGCCAGCCGCTGGTTGTCTTCCTGGGAGAACGAGCTTTGGTAACTCGTCAGGAGCAGAAAACCGATGACCGTCTGCGTATCGTCCATGAGCGGGATGTATTGCTCGACGGCGCGGGCCATCCCGCGATGGACGCCCTGCTCGCGCTCCGTCACTTCGCGCGTGTGTACCAGCGGTACGCCCTCTTCAAAAACGCGCTTCGCCGGGCCGTACAATTCCTGCACGACAGGCTGCACCTGCCCTTTCGGGTAGCCCATCGCATGCACAACTTCATAGTGCACGTCCTCGGAACCCGGTTTGCCGCGGTGCTCCAGCACAACGAGCGCGGCATCCTGCGAGAGTGAATTGAGAAGCGCAGGCAGCGTATTTTTCAAAAACTCCGATAACTTGACATATCCTGTCAGTTTCTCTTGATAAGAAGAGAGAAGCTCTAACTCGCGCTCGCGCTCGGACAGCTTGGCCAATGTGGCTTGCTGCTCTTCCTGTTGAGCGATGATTTCTTCATTCTGGATCTCGAGACTCTCCGCCATGTAGCGGTACGTCTCTTCACTCTTGCGCAGCTCCAGCTCCGCCTGGAAGGCGCGATAAAAGACGACAATCGACATGCCGCCGGCCATCAACGCGATTAGACCGCCGACAAGTGTAATGATGCGGGACGTGCGCCCTGCCTTGTGAGTGGCATCGTAAGCGTTGGTCGTAAGCTGATTAATCGTTTTTTCCATAGAAGCGTGGATGACCCGATAGCGGTCCATCATCGTTTTGCCGGTGCCGATGCGCGCGTTAGCTTCGTCCAGCTTGCCCGCTCGGATCAGCTCCAGCTGGGAGTCGTAGTAGCGCTGCAAGTTCGTAATCGCGGGCTTCGCCTGCGTATCCAGGATGATTTGCAGGGTCGGGTATTTGGCGTCGAAGCTTGACATCGTCTCCAGATCCTGCGCGATCTGGCTCTTGCCGCTGTTGTACGGTTCGAGGAATTGTTCATTGCCGGAGATTTCGAAGCCTCGGATGCCCGTTTCCTGATTAATCAGATTCGTGAGCAAGCTGTTTGTCGTCGTCAGCAACGGCAGGACATCGCCAACGATCGCATCGCTTTCATTTTCCATATTGCGGGATGCGATAAAGCTGGAAACGCTGACCAAGGCCAGCAATATGACGATAAGTACGACGTACAGCATGGAGATGCGTGATTTTGTGAAGGATTTCATTAGAAAGCTCACCTGAATTCTTTATAAAATGGCGGTAGTATCCTTGCAAAAATTTCGACAAAGGGTTACAAAATCCTGCAAAACGCGGTAATGTTATGTATTCTGACATAATAGATTGCAAGAAGTGGGAATGTCGTTTACAATATGGTCAAATACATCGTCCGATAACCATGTTCTCATGGATTTGAACGCAACAGGAGGCGCACGGTGCAGGTGAAAAACATCAGGATTCCGCCACGGCATGAGGTAAAACCGTTTTTTCAGCCTATACTTTCCTTGCAAAGCCAAGAAATCATTGGGTACGAAACGCTGGGCCGGCATGTTCGGGAGAGCGGTGTGGAAAGTTTAGGGGCTTTCTTCCATAACCCTGACATCCCGGAAGAGATGCACCTTATGATTGATCGGCATCTCAGGGAACAGGCCATCCAGCGCTTGGCGTCCACGGCGAATGACGGTATGCTGTTCATTAATCTTAAGCCTTCGTGGATTTATCGGACGTTTAAGCGAACGGGCAAACTGCCGACGATTGAACTTCTCAAAAAGTACGGTGTCGATTCCTCCCGCATTGTCATTGAGATTACGGAGGAAGAGTTTACCGGCGGCTTGCAGGAGCTGACCTGGATTGTTGAACAGTATCGCGAATTCGGCTGTACGATTGCGATTGACGATGTGGGGAGCGGATTTAGCAATTTTGACCGGATTGCGAGTCTGCAGCCGAAGATTTTGAAAATGGATCTAAACATTTTGAAAAAAAGTCTTTTCCATGACGGTTACAAAGCTTTGATGCAGTCGTTTTCGATCTTGGCGGGGCAGATGGGAGCTTCATTGCTGGTCGAAGGCGTCGAGACAAAGAAGGAGCTGCAAAGCGCGCTGCAAGTCGGAGCCCGGTACGTGCAGGGCTATTTGTTCGCCAAGGCGGAGCCGGATCTGCTGCCAAAGGATACGTTCAAGCTGATGCTTAAAGAAGAAATGAAGCTGTTCGGCCGGCAGGAGTTCGAGCGCTACAACAGTCTATTGACCGTTCCGCAGAGTTTGGACGAGCTGGTGCATGCCTCGTATGTTATCACTTCGGCGGGAGATGCGGACGCGCTGATCGAACAGGCGATCCGCAATGTGTCGGAGCAGTGCATCCGCATCTATATCTGCCGAGAGGACGGTTATCAAACCTCGTCGAATTATACCCGCCGTGAGGAAGGGTGGGGCAAGGATGAAAGCTACCGTGGGGCGAACTGGACGTGGAGGCCTTACTTTATCTCGAACATTCTGATGATGGACATGCAAAAGCAAGGGATTCTATCGCAGCCATATACCGATCTGGACACGTCGCAGCAGATCCGAACGTACTCTTGTGCGCTGAGCGAAGGGTATTACTTGTTCTTGGATTTGTTGATGTGAAGTCGATGCGGTGCCAAGCAGTGGTGCGATAGCACGATAGCGTCAACGTCTTAGCAGGCGTACCGAGAACAAAAGAGGTTATCTCAGGCGGGAGCTTGGGATAACCTCTTTTGTTCTGCTGCTGGCGTGCAGGCTTCGCGGCACGATGGGAGGGAGGATGCTCGCCTGGCTCGTAGGAGTCTGGCAATCGACGTTCGGACTGCTCCAAAGATCCCGCTATAGGACCTGTGCCCAGCTTCGGCTCCTCTTGGCGGCAGTTTACTGTAAAACCTACATCTTTTTCGCCCAAATTGGCTTAAAAAGAAGAAAAACCTGCAAATTCTACAGGTAATATGCTGCCCACCGGCCGTTTTCCCCCTTTCGAAGGGGGAATGGCCGAATTTACATGTACAAAATGCAGGTTCTCCCGTCGGATTAGAGCCAATTGCGTGAATTTGCTGTACAAAATGCAGGTGGGCAGTGTGCGCGTGGTGGAGTAGTGCCAGAATGAGCAAAGGCTGCCACCAGCAGCGGTTGTTTCGAGGGGCGGGGGCCGTAGCACCAGAACCAACAAGCAACCAGCTTTAAACGGACACAAGCCTCCACAGCAGCACGGGTACCAGCGCAGCAAGCGTACAGGTCTTCACAATAGCACGGGTACCATCGCAGCGTGGAGTACAGACCTTACCAGTGAACCCGGCCATGCGTAGTCAAGCTGCCGCGCCCGGCACTACTTTTCTCCGCGCTAAGCCTCCACCCACTCGCGACGCAGCGAGAACAGATCCCGCAGCTCGTCGGTCGACAGCTCGGTGATCCAGTTCTCGCCGGAGCCGACGATCTGCTGGCTCAGGCCGAGCTTCCGCTCGATCATCTCGTCGATGCGCTCCTCGAGCGTGCCGAGGGTCACGAACTTGTGCACCTGCACGTGCCGCGTCTGCCCGATCCGGAAGGCGCGGTCGGTCGCCTGATTCTCGACGGCGGGATTCCACCAGCGATCGTAGTGGAACACATGGTTCGCCGCCGTCAGGTTCAGACCGATGCCCCCGGCCTTCAGCGAAAGCACAAACACATTGCGCTGCGCTCCCGCCGGGCGATCCGCATCCTGGAACGTCGCGATCATCTCGTCGCGCGACGCCTTGGGGGTGCCCCCGTGCAGGAACAGCACGGGCTCGCCGAGCTCCTGCTGAAGCACATGCTGCAGCAGGGTACCCGTCTCGACAAATTGCGTGAAAATCAAGCATTTGTCGCCTTCCTGGCGCAGCTCGAGCACCATCTCGAGCAGGCGCTCGAGCTTGTTGGAGCGTCCGCTCCACGGGGCGCCAAGCCCTTCCTTTAAAAGAAGCGAAGGGTGGTTGCACACCTGCTTGAGCTTCGTCAATGCGGCGAGAATGAGGCCGCGCCGCTCCATCGTCGAGAGCTTATCCAGCCGCTCGAACATGTCTTGAATATAATTCTCGTACAGCGAGCCCTGCTCGGCCGTCAACGAGATAAATGTTTTGGATTCGTTCTTTTCCGGCAAATCGAGTTGAATCGCCGGGTCCTTCTTCTCCCGCCGCAGCAGGAACGGCCGGATCAGCTTTTGCACCTTGCCGATCGTCTCGCTGTCCTGCGTTCGCTCAATCGCATTCACATAGCGATGCGTGAACTCGCGCACCGTCCCTAGATAGCCGGGATTCGCGAAGTCAAAAATCGACCACAGCTCCGTCAGCCGATTCTCGATCGGCGTCCCGGTCAGCGCAATGCGATGATATCCGTTCAGCCGGCGGATCGCGGAGGCTTGCTTGGTGTAGGCGTTTTTGATGTTTTGCGCCTCATCGAGACAGATCGAGTTCCAGACGATGTCGCCGAGCTCGCTTTCATCCAAATGAGACAACGTATAAGAGGTCAGCACGAGGTCGCAGCCGCCCACCAGCTTTTCTTTGAAGGCTGCGCCTTTCAACCGGCCCGGCCCGTAGTGCAGGTGCACCTTCAGGGAAGGGGCGAAGCGCTTGAGCTCCATCTGCCAGTTGCCCAACACGGACGTTGGACAGATCAGCAGGGAAGGCGTCGCCGGTGCCTCCGACTCTTTGACCGTCAGCAAATAAGTGATCCATTGGATCGTTTTGCCGAGGCCCATGTCGTCGGCCAGACAGCCGCCAAGCCCGAAGCGGCGCAGGAAGAGCAGCCACGAAATGCCGTCAACCTGGTAATGCCGCAGCGAGCCATGGAAGCTCGGCGGAGGCTCGGCTTTCGGGATGGACGCGGTCTGCGTCAACTGTTCGATCATCTGGGTGAGCTGCTCGTTCAGCTCCACCTCCATGTCGAGGTAGCGCTGCGCATCGGGATCGTCATCAACCGGCAGTAAATCTCCAGCCTCCCCGGCAAAATGCAGCTCCAATACATCGCGAAACGACAGGCCCTGCTTCTTCTGCACCTTCTTCATGATCAGCTCGACCTGCGCCATGAAGCGCGGATCGAGCTGAATCCAGTTGCCGCGAATCTGCACGAGTTTGCGCTTCTCTTCCAGCAACTGATAGAACTCTTCCTCTGTGAGTTCGAGATCGCCAACCGCCAGCTTCCAGTCGAACTGCATGAGCTGGGTGAGCCCGAACATCGTTTCGCGGGCGGAGCCCACGGACGATTTGATCTTCGCGCGCAGCTTGGGCCGCTGCTTGCGGATGCGCTCCCACCAGGCCGGGAGGAACACGCTCGTGCCGGCCTCAACCAATCGGACGCTTCCCTCGGCGAGGAAGCGCCAAGCCTCCTCCTCCGTCAGGGTCTGACGGAGGGTGCCGTCTCCCGCATCCAGCCATGGCAGGATGCGCACCCATTTCGCCGCGTCCCGGGAGACGCGGCCCACTTCCTCCAGCCACGCCTCCGGCAGTGGCTGTTCACCCGCGACCGGCTCGCCGTCGGTCGTGACGGTGCGCAGCACCTCCGGCGCCAGCCGGTCCTGCAGCAGCACGCGCAGCCGCCAGCCTGCGCCGTGCGCCAGGTCCGGCTCAGCGAGCTGCAGGCACGTACGCATCGGCGTGCGGTCCTGGCGCCAGCCGATCGCGACGAGCCAGTCCTCCTCGTCGAGCCACAACGAGCTGTCGAGCTCGCCGCGGCTCATGAGCGGGTGCGCCGCTTCCAGCTTGCGCAGGGTATCCTTCATGACGCCGTCGCGGTCGACCCATTCTGGCACGAGCGCGTGAATCCAGCGGAGCATCGTTGGCGACTCCAACGCTTGCAGCTCTTCCGAGAGCCGAAGCTTCCAGCCGATTTCGCCGGCTTTCCATTTTTCATAATCGGGCATGAAGCTGCCGGTGGCGAGCGCCTCGCGCAGCGCAGGGGCCAGCTTCAACAGGTCCTGACACGTCGGATCCCAGATCAGCTTGAGATGCTGCACGGGCTCCGGTGAGCTAAAATAATCAAGCGCTTCCAGAGGCAGCAGCTCGATGCCTTCCCGGTTCTGCCATTCGCTCGGCTCGAAGAAGGTGCCGAAGAACGATTCGCGATGCCAGGCGAACAGCATATTTTTCAAATCAAGAGCGTCCCATATGCCGCCGTTTGCGCGGGAGCCCCACAGGAACAGATGGCCATTCGGCAAAGAGCCGGCATGGACGGTCAGCGCGCTGGTCTCGATCATCGAATCCATTTTCCTTTCTTCAGCTCTTCTTGAAAAGCACGCAAGCGGGAGAATTTATCCGCCAAGCGATAAATATAGTGCTCCCAGCGGTCGTCCTGGCCAATCGATTTATAGATGCTGTGCAGCTTTTTCAGCAGGCGGACAGCGGTTTTGTAGGAAGCACGGTTTTTCTCCAATACGGCACGCTCCGCGGCTTGATGGTAGAGCGGCAGGAGCAGCGCGGGGTCGTGATCCTCGATCGCTTTGAGCTCAAGTCCATACAAGTTCAGTGGCGAAATCCGGTTGGCCAGCTGCAAATCCACCCATTGCCGATAGCGGTTCGTTTGCAGGAGGTAGGCGGTATAGTAATAGTAGGAACGCGGCAAGAGGGCCTCCATCACCCCGACCCATTCGCTGTCGGAAGCGAGATGCTTCGTCGTATCCAGCCAATATTGGCAAAAGGTGCGAAAATCGTCCTGCCCCGCCGCCGCAATCGAGTTGAACAGCCAGCGCAGCCACACGAGTACTTGCTCCCATTGGCCTTCATGATAGTAAGCGTTCACGTATAAAAAGAATTCCTTCGCATGCGGATGCGTGAGCTGCTCCAAGCGCGCGAACGCCCGGTCCGTTTCGCCCTGCATAATATGAAAATGCGCCCTGGCAGCCAGCAATACGTCCCGTTTCTTCGGCAGCATCTCCTTCTTGGCGAGCAGCGTTTCCAGACGCGAAACTTCCTCCTGCTGCGCCTGCACCTGCTTGGTCAGCTTCCACCAGACGATGCGGTAGACGAAAAGCCAGTCAATCGGGCTGTCTTTGCCTTGTAGGGCGGATTCACCGAGCATCCGCATCGTCGCGTGCCAATGCTTCGGTTCGGCGCTGTAAGCTCGGTTCAGGTCCATGCTTTCTACGCATTCGACAAGCTTATCTTCACAATGTTTAGCGGTGATCCGGCATCCGTTTTCGTGATAATACGACAAATAGGAGCTTTTCGTCTCCTGATAAAACTGCTCAATCTTGCGCATCATGAACAGCACGATATGAAACTGGTAGAGCTCGCGCAGGTCCTGCTTCCAATTCGCCGCAAAAGGGGGCAGCGATTCCAAGGCCGAGTCGTAAAACGTCTCGATGGAATGCTGATGCGAAATGGAGAAGCCGTGAAACTTCCCTTCAAAAAAACGGTGCCAATCGACGGGCAGTGCATGCTCCTGCGGCACATTGGCCGCAGGAGCGGGCTTGCGCTCCGGGACGGGGGCTGCGCTGCGCGTCGTTTTGCGCCGGGTATGAATCTGCTGCTTGAGCTGTTGGAGCAGAAGCTCCGGTCGTCCATAGGGGACGAACAGGGAGAAAAAGACCGCCCCGATATGGGGGCAGTTCGCACCGGCCTCGCACGTGCACGTGCTCTCCGCGTAATTTTCCAAATTCAGCTCCGCGGTTTGCATCGCCTGATCGGCGACGGTGGCGACCACGCTAAGACCTTGGAGGTCGACTTCGGCCACACGGCCTTTATGAAAAGCCTCCCACCCTTGCTCCAGACGGGCGGCGTCGAAATGAAGCGGGATCTGTTTGATCAGGTAGTTCATTCGATTTTTGGGAATCTGCAGTTTCAGCATGTGTGCGCTCCTACCCTCCGAACGGTTCATTCCTACTCCCATAGTAACAGTTTTTTCCGAAATTGCCCATTTCCTTAGTGTATGCCAAACGGGATTTTTTTAAAATAGCAGATGACCATTTATTTCCTCATTAAATTGTAACGGGCGGCGTTAACCCTGCATTCTCCTCCATAATATGATAAAGTGAAACTATATCAACAGGCTTTGCAAAGCGAAGGGAGCTGTCAGACGCATGGGTATCAAATATGGCAGAGAATATAAGGATATTGTCACAGATTTTGTGAAGGGCATCGAGATGGTGAACGGCTTTTACGAGCTGCTCGACATGGAAGCGGAAGACTGGAGCGCGATGGAGCCGGAGGAGCAGGAACAGTGCTTGCGTACGCTGGCGGACGATATTTTCTACGGCTTGGGGAGTGCGCCGGTGATGCAGGTGGGAGCGGGGAGTGTGCGCCACGATGCGGCCAACCACGTGCTGAAAGTGCATGACGGCGAGAAGCTGGTCTCGATTGTGTATCTGGTATAGAAGGTAGGGGAGCGAGGAGATGCTCGATCAAGCTAGAAAAGTTTTACAGCAGGTCTACGGTTATCCCGAATTCCGCGCCGGGCAGGTCAGTATCATCACCAATCTGCTCGAGGGCCGGGATACGCTGGGGATTATGCCGACAGGCGGCGGAAAATCCATCTGCTACCAGGTACCGGCGCTGCTGATGGACGGGGTGACGCTCGTCATTTCGCCGCTGATCTCGTTAATGAAGGATCAAGTGGACGCGCTGGGGGCGCTCGGCGTGCCTGCGACGTACATCAACTCGACGCTGGAAGCGCGTGAGGTGGAGCAGCGGATGCAGGGGGCGATGCAGGGCAAGTATAAGCTGCTCTACATCGCGCCGGAGCGGCTGGAGTCCGAGCGGTTTCGCGCACGCATGGCGGCGCTCAAGCTGCCGCTCGTGGCAATCGACGAGGCGCACTGCGTGTCGCAGTGGGGCCACGACTTCCGCCCGAGTTACGTCGGGATCGCGCCGTTTATCCGCTCCCTGCCGGAGCGGCCGATTGTGGCTGCTTTTACGGCGACGGCGACGGAAGAGGTTACGGCTGATATTGCAAGACTGCTGGAGCTGGATGGCGCCGGTATTTTCGTCAACGGCTTCTCCCGGGACAATCTGGAGCTGACGATTTTGCGGGGTGAGAACAAGCGCGACTATATTGGTAAGTATGTGGCCGGGCACACGCATCAGCCGGGCATTATTTATGCGGCGACGCGCAAGGATGTGGAAGAGCTGTACGAGCTCCTGCGCAAAAAAGGGTTCGCCGCCGGCAAATACCACGCCGGGCTGACGGACGACGAGCGCTCCTATATGCAGGAGGCGTTCCTGTACGACGACATTCGCGTCATGATCGCGACGAACGCGTTCGGCATGGGCATCGACAAGTCCAACGTGCGCTACGTCATCCACTACAATATGCCGAAAAACATGGAGGCGTATTACCAGGAAGCGGGGCGCGCCGGTCGTGACGGGGAGCCGAGTGAATGCATTTTGTTATTCAGCGCGCAGGACATTATGACGCAGAAGTTCCTTATCGAGCAGAACCAGCTCACGCCGGAGCGCAAGGCGAACGAGTACAAAAAGCTGCAAACGATGATCGACTACTGCTACTCTCCGCGCTGTTTGCGGAATTTTATTTTGCACTACTTCGGGGAAGTGGAAGTCAAGGATACGTGTGGGAACTGCTCGTCCTGCAAGGATGATCGGGACTCTGTGGACATAACGGTCGAGGCGCAAAAGATTTTCTCCTGCATTCGCCGCATGAACGAGCGTTTTGGCATCTCGATGGTGGCTTCGGTGCTGAAAGGCTCACGCGCGAAAAAGATTATGGATTATCGGTTCGACCGCCTGCCGACACACGGGATCATGAGCCAGCTGCCCGAAAAGGAGATCGCCGAGCTCATCAACGTGCTGATCTCGGAAGGCTTCCTGCAGCTGTCCGAGGGGCAGTACCCGGTAGTGCGGCTGCTGCAGCCTGCGGCCGAGGTGCTGCAAGGTCGCCTGCCCGTGTACCAGAAAGTGCGCAGACAGCCTGTCCGCACGGCGGCAGCGGTGGACAACACGCTGTTCGAGCAGCTGCGGCTGCTGCGGCGTGAGATGGCGGCGCGGGAGAAGGTGCCGCCGTACATTATTTTCGCGGACTCGACGCTCCGCGAGATGAGTGAGCAGTGCCCGACGACGGAGGACGCGATGCGGCGCATCAAGGGTGTCGGCGAGGTCAAGTTCCGCAACTACGGGCAGCCGTTCCTGGAACTGCTGCGCACGTACGCAGGCGAGAGCGACGCGGGTGCGGGCGCCGATGCAGGTGTGGACGCGGACGAGCTGGCTTTTGGGTTTGAGTAGAAGGGCTTGAGCAGGAGCAGGAGATTGGGCTTGGGCGTGCCTCGTGGAAGCCTCCGTCCGTAGTGACCCCAAGCGCCTCTCGCCTCCTGTGCGTTGAACTGGAATGCTTCCAGTTCGTTCTCCTATTTTCGGGGGAATCGGGCTCTTGAACTGGAATTTCTCCACCTCATTTCAGCTTTGAGGCACAAATTCGGCGAAATTACCAAAATGAACTGGAGGTTTTCCAGCTCATCGGCGGGAAATGTACAAATAGCTTGAAATAAACTGGAGGAAGTCCAGTTGAGGCGCGACAACTTGTTGGCGAGGAGCGTGACGTATGGCGAAATTGGACAAGGCTGAGGTGGAAGCGGGGCTATTGGCGTTGCCGGGCTGGAGTCTGGAAGCAGGCGACGACAAATGGATCACGCGCAAGTACCGGTTCGGCGCGTTCTTAGGCGCGATCGCGTTCGTGAACGAGGTCGCCCGGCTGTCGGAGGCGGCGAACCACCATCCGATGATCGCGATCGATTATCGGATGGTGACGCTGCGGCTCACGACGTGGAGCGCCGGCGGCCTGACGCCGCTCGATTTGGCAACCGCTGCCGAGTTCGACGCGGCGTTCGAGCGGCAGCAGGCACAGCCTTAGCCGGACGGTGGGCGCGGTCCGGTATACACCATGCAGTGGACGGGCTCGCCGCCCTCGGGCGTCCACTTGTCGTACGTGTCGGTGATCGTAAACCCGGCACGTTCATAAGCCCGAATCGCGCGTTCGTTCCAGACGAACACTTCGAGGTCGACCTCGTGCGACGGATGGGGCGCACGCCGCAGCGCTTCGGCGACGAGCAGCCGCACGAAGCCGGTGCCAAGGCCGTCACGGACGGCGCAATTGCCGCTGGGCTCGTGCGGTTCGGCGCGCCGCCCAAGGTTGACGGCGTCCTGGCTACAGCTCGGCGCTTCGCCGTCATCCGGCCCATCGCTTGGCGTATCGCCTGCGACCTCGACGGCGGTTTTTTCGCCGGTACAGGCCTTATCGCGTCTGCTGACGCCGCCAGCCTCGCGCACGCCGCCCCTGCGGCCCTGCCCGCACAGGTCCGGCCGCAGGCCGAGGCCGAGGCGCGTGACGCCCGCCATCGGAAAAAACTGGGCGAATCCGACCAACCCGCCGTCCTCATCGACGGCGCCGCAGTACTGGTCGGCGCGGATGTCCGGGTCGGCGAACTCCCGCTGCTCCGCGAGCATGGCGGCCCAATCCGGCCAGTTGTACTGATGGTACGGCTCGGGATAGCGCCAGGCGCAGAGCTCTTGACAATGGGTGTCGGTCAACGGGACGAGGCGCCAGGGTAACGAGGGGATCTGCCGGCACATAGAGGGCGCTCCTTTCAATTTCTTTTATACTTACTATTTAAGGAGGCATGGGCACATGAGTCAAGTCATCGTTCGCGAAGCCGTTCCCCATGATGTTCCGGCATTGCGAGAATTAATGCTTGCTTATATTGTTGATTTTTATCAATATCCGGCGCCGGAGGAGGACAAGCTGAACGCACTGATCCATAAGCTGCTCGATCAGATTGTCGGCATTCAGTTCGTCGCAGTGGCGGAAGATGGCGGACTTGTCGGCTTTGCGACGCTGTATTTCACCTACAGTACGCTGCGTGCGACACAGGTGACGGTCATGAACGATCTGTTTGTTGTGGCGTCCGAACGGGGCAAAGATGTGGCCGCCAAGCTGTTTCTCGCGTGCAAAGCCTACTCGGCGAAGCACGGCTACGGGAACATGAGCTGGGTGACGGCCCGGGACAACGCGCGCGCGCAGGCGTTTTACGACAAAATGGGCGGCCAGCGCAGCGATTGGCAGGACTACTCCATCGATCCTGCCGGCAGTCCCGAGTAGAATCGAAAGGTATAACCCGTAAGAACCTGAGGCAGAAGCCTCAGGTTTTTTCCATAGCAGCGCGCATGCTCCTTGACGGTGCAGGGAACTCTAAGCGTATAGGCCCAATTTTGGAGGAAATTATATGGCCATACGAATGAGGCGAGGTGCAGACCATGACACTTCCTCTGATTGCATTGAGTGCTCTAGCGGCTGCAGGCTTGTACTCCCTGCGGTTTCTCCGAAACAGCTTTCGAACCGTTGAAATTGCCGCTGCCTTTATGATCCTATGCAGCCTGATTATCGAAGTCTACGGCATGATCACCCTAAATCTCGATCTGCTTAACCATTCGTCGACGTTTACAGGGTATTGGTATATCAACCTATACCTTCTAATTCTCGTCCCCTGTGTTACGTTGTGGCTGATCGCCGGTCTGTTCTCTCCTGCTGTGCCTTTTTTCGCCAAGGGGTTGCTTATCGCAGCGTGGCTATGCGGCAATTATGGCGGCGAGCTTCTGATGGACGCTTGGGGCATACTGACGTTTGATCATTGGAATATGGCCTATTCTTCCTTGGATTGGTTAATTATACTGACGCTATCTGTCTGTTTTATTTATGGATTCCGCACAATGTGGAGAAAGCAGGTAAGCCGATGATCCTCGACCCGCCTGCGCATTTCGATAGCAATGAATGGTTTATTATGGGTGCCGCCGTGGTCGTGCTCACCATATGTTGGATGCTGCCTCGTCGGTGGTTGCCTGTGCAGACGATCTTTCTTGTCTTATTCAATCTCTATTTGGGGAAGGTAGGAGATTATTTGCTGGCGATTCCGCCTGTTGATCTTTATGATGCGAATGATACGGAGAATTACGAGATCTTCGATTTCTTGCTGTATGTGGCTGCCTATCCTCCCGTCGTCTACATTATGCTGAACGTGTACGACAAGTGGAGATTGAAAGGCATGCGCCGGGTGCTGTATATCGCCTTCTTCGCGCTTTTGACCATGGGTCTGGAGTGGTTGGCGCTTTTGGCGCATGTGTTCACCTATAAAGGGTGGCATATCGGTTATTCCTTCTTTGTGTATTGCGCGGTGTATGTGCTCAACGTGCTCGTATTCCATTGGGTTCGGCGTGTAATTATACGGGAAAAGGGGCATGCAGACCCGCAGTGGTGACCCTCCTAAGCGGCAGCGTTGCCAACCCAATCGTCACTTTCGTCCCTCGGCATTTTACGTTAAAATGGATGGTGATGGAAGATTGCTCGATTACTTGTGGGGAAGGTGGCCATAACCGTGGAAAATATCGTAAGTCAATCGTGGCTCTTAGGTCAATTGGGCGACGCCAATATCGTCATCGCGGATTGCCGCTTTGCGCTGGGACAGCCGAACTCGGGGCGCACGCTGTATGAACAAGATCATATTCCGGGCGCCGTCTACGTCGATCTGGAAAAAGACATGTCCGGCGCCCTCATGGCACACGGCGGGCGTCATCCGCTGCCGGATCTCGGCGGGTTCTCGATCCTGGTCGGCAACCTCGGCATCGACGGCACGACAACTGTCGTCGCGTACGACGACCAAGGCGGGGCGATGGCCTCGCGCTTATGGTGGATGCTGAAGTTCCTCGGGCATTCCGAGGTCTATGTGTTGGATCAGGGCTACGCGGCGTGGAAAGTGGCCGGATACCCTGTCACGGCAGAAGTGACGCAGCCTTACCCGCGCACATTCTCGCCGAAGGTGAACCGCCGCATGCTGGCGTCCATGGACGAAGTGAAGGACAAGCTCGGCCGCCCGGGCACTGTGCTGGTCGATTCGCGCGAAGAGCGGCGCTACCTCGGGCTTGAGGAGCCGATCGACAAGGCCGCGGGGCATATCCCGGGCGCGCGCAACTTCTTCTGGAAAGGCGTCCTCGGCGAGAACGGCGCCTGGAAGACGGCTGCGGAGCAGGAGCAGCATTTTGCTTCGCTGCGCGATGCTGAGGAAATCATCGTCTACTGCGGTTCCGGCGTGACGGCGTGCCCGAATGTGCTCGCGCTGAACGAAGCGGGTTTCGACAATGTGAAGCTCTATAGCGGAAGCTGGAGCGATTGGATCTCGTGGGAAGAGAACCCGATTGCGACGGGTGAGGAGTAAGAGGTTTGGAGCCGCGTCGGACGCGGGTCTGGGGGCTGTGGCAGTTTGCCGAGAGGTGGGCTGCTGCGGCCCTTTTGCGCCTTTTTTCCGTAACTTGCAGGGGTCACTGCTCGCACACGCTATTTGAATGCCTGTTAATCTGCATGATATTTCATATACGATTTGTTGTAGTACGCGCAAATTGACAGGTTCTATATGATTTTTCATACAGGATCGTCAAAATTGCCTTTTTCACGTAAATTCTATACGATTTTTCATATACATTTCAGAAGCATAGGGTTATAGGGACACGTTACACTAAATCCGGACTTTGGATGGAACCCACGTATTCATAGTAAATAACCCGCCCAGACGCGCCCCTGGCTACCGATCGAAACTTTCCTTTTTCCTCTAGTATGCGACAGTACTTTATGACGGTCATAGGATGAAGTTCCAGTTCTCGCGCTGCCGCAGTTGGACGAAGAACACGATTGTGGCGAATGGCTGCTCGCATTAAGTCTCGTTCTATTTTTGAAAAGGGTCTTGGAACCGCTCTTGCAACTCCTAGCACCGCGGTCAAATAAGGGGACAAGATGTTCCGCAAGGCGGAGAGTATGAACGAGGGATTTTCTTTTAGCTCATCCAAAGAGATGTAGTAGATCGCACAGTCTTGAGCCTGCAGAAAAAGTCCCCGGTTCAAATCCATGCGATATTTCGTCCGGTCCTTTCCGTGGGACCCACAGTCCATGATTTCCAATCCAATCTGCAAGGCACCAACCCTCCACATGAAGTCAATAAAGTAGGATCTTCCTCGCCAATCCATCACTTCATATTCTGGATGCAACCCGTGGAAATGACCGACAAGCGGCCACCAAACTTTTTCGACGAACAATCTATTTCCGTAGCCATGACCGCGTTTCAGGGCATCGAGTCGCTCCCCTTTTCTTCGTTTTAGATGGTTAATCATCCATTTCTCGTGTTCAATTTGAAATCCCATTCCCAGTCCTCCTCGCTTTTCAAAAAACAAAAAGCCCCGTCCTTTCCGGTCTGGAAAGGAAGCGGGGCATGCTTTGCCACGTGGCTGTAAATATATGGATATCCCTAGTGTGTCATAAAATTTGAAGGAGCGCAATGGGGGATGTAACAGGTTGTCGAGAGGCAGGCTGTTGCAGCCCTCTTTTGTTCGTGTGCAAACAGGTTTGCACACAGGAATTTGCCGGAACTAGGATGTGATAAACATCACAGCAAGATTTGACCTTTTCATTTACTATCTGTTCTAAGGAAGCATTGCCGGCGTCTATATTAACTGCTCTAAATACAATCAAATCTTTGCTCTGCATGCCATCAAGTTCGGAGGTGAGTGCATATGGAAGTTGCCGCTCTCGAGAAGGTTGAACAGCTTGCCTTGAAGAAGCTCAAAGTATTCAAGATGAGCCGTCTAAGGTATATCGCGCGCTCCGCACTCGCGAGTATGTTCATCGGGTTCGGCGTCATCGTTGCGTTCAAGACGGGCAGCTTCTTTTATGGGGAACATTCGCCGCTTACGTACCCCATGGCAGCCATTACTTTCGGTGCGGCCATCATTCTGATCGCTTACGGGGGAGGGGACCTGTTCACGGGTAACACCTTTTATTTCACGTACACGGCCCTGCGACGGAAAATGAAGTGGCGTACCGTGTTGCGGCTATGGTTGTATACCTACGTAGGCAACATCATCGGTGCCGCCTTTTTCGCGCTCATAATCTACACGACCGGACTATTCGCGGAGTCGTCTGTCAACGAGTTCCTGCTCAGTGTCGTGGATAAAAAAATGAATCTGCCGATGGGGGAACTGTTCTTCCGGGCCATCCTCTGTAACTGGCTCGTCTGTCTGGCCTTCTTCGTTCCTCTGTCGCTCAAGGGAGACGGAGCGAAGATGTTCGCTATGGTTCTCTTCGTGTTCTGCTTCTTTATCTCCGGCTACGAACATAGCATTGCCAATATGTGCACGTTCGCGATCGCGTTGGTGCTGCACCATCCTGGGACGATATCCATCGGCGGGGTGTTTCATAATCTCATTCCCGTCACGCTGGGCAATATCATTGGCGGCGCAGTGCTGATGGGCGTGATGTATCACTATGTGAACAAACCGTATTTGGAAGATCTTAATTCGACTACTACATTAACGGAGGGCGATTTGGATGAATAAAACGAAAATTGTGATCATTGGCGTAGGAGCTGTCGGCGCGACGACGGCGTACACACTGTTGCTGAGGGAGCGGGCGGATGAGCTGGTGCTCATTGACGCCAACAAAGGCAAGGCGAAAGGCGACGCGATCGATATGAACCACGGCCTCCCTTTCCTAGGAAAAACGAAGGTGTGGGCGGGCGAATACGAGGATTGCCGCGATGCCAGCGTGATCATCATTACAGCAGGAGCTGCCCAAAGGCCAGGCGAGACGAGGGTCGATCTGTTAAAAAGGAATGTCGGCATCTTCGAGAGTATCATGACGGAAGTGCTCAAGTACAATCAGGACGGCATTCTGCTGATCGCTTCCAACCCTGTGGACATCATGAGCTACTTTTCGTGGCGGAAGTCGCAGTGGCCTGTTCAGCGGATCATCGGTTCGGGCACGCTGCTCGACAGTTCGCGTTTCCGTTACCTAATCGGAGAAGAGCTGGGCATCGATCCGCGCAGCGTGCATGCGCATATCATCGGCGAGCATGGCGATTCCGAACTCCCGGTGTGGAGTCTGGCCAATATCGCCGGAACCCGCATTCCATTCAACGAGGAGACGAAGGATAGAATTTTCACGAACACGAGGGATGCGGCATATGAGATTATCTCGGCCAAGGGAGCTACCTACTACGCGATCGCCCTCGCACTCGACCGTATCTGTACCGCAATTCTTCGCGACGAAGGTGCTGTGCTTAATGTCTCGACGCTGCTTCAGGATTATCACGGGGTATCGAATGTCTATTTGGGCGTCCCTTGCGTCGTGGATCGCAGCGGCGTTCGCGAAGTGCTCAAACTAGAGCTCTCGGAGTTGGAGCAAGAGCAGCTTCAGCGGTCGGCGCAAAAGATGAAGGAGCTGATTCAATCCATTTCCCTTTCGTGAATCAGCTTCAACAAAAGCCATTTTAATGGCAAGCCTAGCCCTATTCCTACAAAGCAGCAAAGTATTGGCAACCATACCGGTCCCAACAATAATCCAAAAATTGTAAAACTAGGAGAGTACATGACTCCCACTGTAACTAAATAGGCAGATAAAACAAATGGCAAGTAAGAATATCGGGATTTTTCCCCTGTCACATCACGGTATGTATCCCATGCAGCAAAAAAATACAGGCAAGGATAAAACATGAGCCATTGGTAATTGGCTTGACTAATCGCTTTTGGAATATCCCCTTGAAAACTTGACATAATGATCTCATTAAAGTGGGATTGAACATTGACCAGAAATTCCAAGCCAATGAAGAGGACCCCCTTCCAATATTTCCGATGTAAAAGTTGACTAAGCCCTGGGAAGGCCATACTCCATAGCAGCTTCTCGATCCGATTCTCCATAGCGTATAACATTACATTTGAGTAGGGCTTATTAATTGATATCGATCCTCGGCTTGGGGAGGTTCTTCCATCCATCCGTTCTTTACCATGAGCTTGTCACCATCTTGGGCGTAGGTAAGGATATCAGCTTCTAATGCTGTTGCCGAGGGGGGTTCGTCTTGTAAACTGTCCATTGTAGATTCTCCATTCATCATAGTCGACTGATCAATATAACTAAGATTTACTTTTAATGTAAAATTATTCTGACACCGGAAAATTGTAGATAGCCCCTTATCCTGGTTCACTAGTCCTGCTCCTTCTGTGCCCCCAGCAAATCTAGCCGATTCCATAAATTCCCGTTAAAAATGTGCATGAAATTGTCGAATTTTCTAATGAATTATTTCAAAGGTTTTGGTATATTGTAGGTCAAAGATCCTATGCTCGCGGGTTGTTTTGTTCAGAAATTGTTCAGAATCGTGTGTTATAGTGCTTATTGTAATAGGAATTTAGGTCTAAGGTCGCATGAATCAAACTTGCAAACCGTGCTATTTGTCAATTTCTGTCAAGTGACGCGAGAATACCAAAAATTGCCCAAGGCTGCCGGATGCCATTCCGGTTAGTGTCTTGAGCGAAGGGAATGGGAAATAAGCATGAGACACAACGGCATTAAAAGATTAATTTCAGCAGGGCTAGCTCTGCTCCTGGTCGTAGGGGCTATTGGCTTTTCCCCCGCCAGCGTAGCGGCAGCGGCGGCGCCCACGTCGACTACAGCGAACTACAAGCAGTTCCAAGTCAAGTTGACGGCCGATCCGGTGACAGATGCGGCGCCTGTCGGCTCACCTAGCGGGTTCGGCACAACAGGTTCAGCCGGGCGCATATGGACCGACAAGAGCGTAACGGCGGAAAGTGACGGCAGTTTCGGTGTCAAGTTGTCTACATTGGCACAGGAATATGTGACTGTCAACTCGCAGAACCCTGGCGTAGGTGGCGGCAGTGGCAACACGCCGGCGGCGGATGTGACGTTTATTTTGGACATGAGTCTGTCTATGGGCTCATCTGGCAATGACATCGCGAAACCAGGTGGAGGCACTTATTACCGCGTACAAGCCATGGCACTTGCGGCAAATGAAGCCATCCGTACCGTTATGAACGCAAACCCGAACAACCGAGTTGCAGTCTATTGGTTTGGAGGGGGCGCTACGACTAATCACCTCGGTACGATGTTGGACTTGGGTCATTATGAATTTACTTCAGGCCATGAAAGTGAAGATTATTTAAAGTATTCGAATTATACCATCACTCCAAACAGCAATCTAAGAAGAGATGGCAGTTCTATTTCAGCTGCACAGGTATCGTTGGGGGCGGGAACACCGACCCAGGACGGAATTATGTACGGAATTTCAAAGACGATCAAGGATTTGGGAACGAGGGAAGACGGACCTAGGCGCCAGCCTTACGTATTTATCCTTTCAGACGGAGCGGCGGTAAATGCCAAAAAAGCATGGTATACGTCACCCAAAGGCAAATCATTTGAGTCTGATTATAACAATGCGTTAACCGATGCAATTACAATTGCAAATTATAACCGGCCAAGCTCCTCTGATAATAATTACGTGCCTGCTAGCGGATCCGCCTCGACAACTACGGGCACGGATGAAATCGCTGCGCTGACCACGCTCACCGGTGCGTATATGAAAAAGCTTATAGGAGAAAAGTATACAGCTTACAACGGAGAGTCCACGGAATCCAAATTTTATACGGTTGGTTTGGGTTCATCAGCGGCAATTAACGGACCCAGTGGCAGTAGTCCAGTTTATGCTTGGGCGGGTCTTGACCCAAAAACACTTTATGATAATAGAACAAATAGTAGCTTTAGAGATGGTTCGGCGGTAGCTACCTATAATAAGCTGACAGGTTTTGCGGTCTCTGGACCGGGCGGTATCGATTATGCCAACACTTTTGTCTACAGCAATTATTATACCTTTGCCTCCAGCTATGATTTACTCAGCGGAGCCTTCAACGGGATGGCCAGTGACGTAGAGGCTTCCACGACCATCCTTCCACTGCTCGATATCCCTGCAGGCGGAGGGCTTGGAGGCAGCTCGGAAACGGCCGAGATCAAGAGCGCCATCGTCTTCGTTGACGAAATCGGTCAGGGTCTGACCGTCGATACGTCCACGCTGAAAATTGGAGACGCTGTTGCGGCGGTCGACACAAGTCTGAGCATAACCGGCGGTACGGCATATAAATTTGCCGGATATGGAAGCAAGGCTGTCATTCAGACGGTTGATGGCGTTACCAGCCTCACCTGGTACATCGATTCGTCAGATATGCAGCCGCACATTTACCGTTTTACAAACCGGACTAGCCCGGTGGCGGGAGAATATACCGCGCCTACAAATGGTTCTTTTGCACTCAACTATAAAGTTAAACCTGCATTTGCAGCATTGCCTGACGACAGCGGACTGAATCTTGCCTACTATCTCAATTCCGGCAGCGCAGCCGGAGGGGCAAAAACCGCGGCTTACTTCACTCCGCCCGCCGACAGCCCGTATTATCAAACGTTGAATAGCCCGCAGACGGTTTCCAAGTCAGGTGGCATCGGAGCGGCTTATGTTACCGAGGAGTCATTGTCCGGTGGGAAAATGACGATGAAACTTGGCAACAACGGCAAGCTGGATTTGGAAATGGGGATTGTTAAGGCTGGCCCAGCGACTGCTCAGCTCAACGGCACTATCAATTATACGGTTACGGTTTATAACTATACAGATACACCCAAAACAGGTCTTAGCGTCATCAGCGAAGGGCAAACACAATCAGGTATTACGGTTCCCGCAAATGGCAGTAAGGAGATGACTTTCAATGCAACCGCGCCAGGCACGACAGGACAGATAACCAGTGGCGCTGCGGTCATTTCGGGTATCAATCTTGCATCCAATACGGTGACAACGGACGTAACGAATGTGAATGCACCGCCAACTGCAGCGGCGCAATCGGTTGATGTGAATCAAAATACGGCGAAGGCCATCACCTTGAGCGTCACGGACGATCTGACCGCCGTGAATGATCTGATCTACACGGTGCCGGCGACAACCGCGCCGGCACATGGGACATTGTCACAGGACACAGTGGACAAGAATAAATGGACATACACGCCGACTACGGGATACTCGGGCCCAGACAGTTTCACCTACAAAGTGACCGATGCGGGAGGTTTGTCGAGCAGCGAAGCTACGATCACGATCACGGTGAACGGAGCACCTACAGCGGCAGACCAGACGGTGCAAGTAGTTAAGGATACGCCGAAGGTCATCACGTTGGGAGTCACAGACGATCTGACCGCTGTGAATAATCTCATCTACACCGTGCCGGCGACAACAGCCCCGTTGCACGGAACATTGACGCAGGACGCGACGAATAAAAACAAGTGGACGTATACGCCAAGCGCAGGGTATACAGGTTCTGACAGTTTTACGTACAAAGTGACCGATGAAGGGAACTTGTCTAGCAGCGAAGCCACGGTGACGATTATCGTGAACGGACCGCCTGTGGCAGTCGGTCAGGATGTAAAGACAAACAAAGACGTTGCCAAACCGATCATGCTCATCGGGATGGATGATCTGTCCTCCGTGACAGGTGTAGTATATCACGTGCCTAGTACGACGTTGCAGGGCGGCACGTTGACACAAGTGGGTACAAGCGGGGCAGTGATTTACACGCCAGCGCCTGGTTATATTGGTCCGGACAGCTTCACATTTACAATTACGGATGAAGGCGGCTTAGTAAGTAACCCAGCTGTAGTTAACCTCACGGTGAACGGCAGTCCGACGGCTTCGGGCAACACGTTCGAAACATCGGAGAATGTGAGTTTGACTGAACAGGTCGTGGGAACTGACCCGAACGGGGATGCATTGTCTTACCACATCGACACGCAGGCCGGGCATGGCACTGTGACGATGGATACATATGGAGGCGGTGCTTTTACTTATGTGCCGACGGCCGATTATGCGGGGGAAGACAGCTTCACCTTTAAGGTGATGGACGAAGATGGCCTGGAAAGCGAACCGGTAACGGTGGCGATTACGATTTTGAAGTCGCTGGACGGATGGGTTGGCAATAACGGGCTCGGCGTCTTGAATCCTCCGGTTATTGTTGGGGCGGGAGATCCGCTTAAACTATCAGCAATCAGTTCCATCTTTGCGACTTCAGCAAAGGCAACGATTACGTACAAAATCCTAAATGCTGCCAACATGTTGGTGGATCAAATCGATACGGTAGACCTGGCGGTGAACCCAGTGGGAACAACGTTGGTCGGCACGCAGTGGACGAATGTCAACTATCGATTGAACGACAAAGCGGTAACAGGATTCTATACCGTTACTTATGCGACGTACAAGCAAGGCAATCCGTTCCAGACAGAGCCAAGCGACCGTTTGGCGGATAATCACTTCAGTGTTGTGACGAACATCAATTTGGTAGGTACGGTACAAAGGGATGGAGAAGCAGGTCCGAATCTTCCTCTTGCGGGCGCCAAAGTAACGCTGTACGATCCAACCGGCTTGAATAAGGTTGCCGAAACGACAACGGATGCAAATGGCGGCTATAGCTTTGAGGACATTGCCACCAAGAACTATTTAATTGAAGTGGGCAAGCAAGGATACACATCGAAGAAACGGGTATTCAACGCTTTGCCGACAACGACGGGTCAAACAGAGGTCAGGCAGGATTTCCTGCTGGTCAACTTCGGGCTCGGCCTGACGGCAACCCCTACGGCCATCGTCGGTGATGGGAACACCACGTCGGTGCTAAAGACGGTTATCACCGACCGCAACGGGAACCCGATTCCCAACATCGAAGTCGTATTTGGCGCTCTGGTCGGAACTTTCCCTGGTGGATCAACAGCAGTGACCAATGCAAATGGCGTTGCTTCGGTCGTGTTCAAATCGGCGAAGATTGAAGGCATACTTTCTCAACTTGTTCCGGTAACGGCTACTGTGAATGATGATGCAAACGGGCTGCACGATACCGCGCAAATTCTGATTACGTTCGAGCCTGCCTCCGTTGTCGGACAAGTCACGAATACGACTAACGGCCATGCCGGCAGCAATGTACTTGCGGGCGTTCCTATTAAGCTGACGGCCGATTTTGACGGGGACGGCATCATCGATTTCTCGGCGGAGACAGTGACGGATAGCGATGGCAAGTACAGCATTGCCGTACCGAGGGGGGATAAGCCGTACCATTTGGAAGTTATCCGTACTGAGAATATTGGTGGCGTCGCTACACCGGTTTCTTACCAGCAGACAGCCAATGTAGGGATTGTAACCGGCGCAGGTAACGAGAGCTTCAATTCCGAGAAAACAGCGACGGGCATCGTGCTGTTCAAGCAGCAGGACGGTACGGAAGAAGGCAAGTCCAGCTTGCCTAGCTCGGATTTGAAGAATAGTATGAAAGTTTATGTGAAAAAGACGGACGGCACTTATATCGAGGATAGCCCCGGTCATCCGAAGTCATTCGCTCTTGCGAACCAAGGTGTCTTCAATGTCGAGGGACTGTCTGTAAATGAGGCCTACACGCTGGATTTTGCCTACGAGGTATCACCGGGCAAAGAAATCGTGCTATCGCACAGAACGGTGCAAGTATCGGCTGACGGTGAAATGAACATTACGCAAGAGCTGATCGACCCTTATGGTAAGGTAACGGATGCTGTTACGAATAGTCCGATCGCAGGCGCGCATGTGGTTCTCTACTACGCTGGCACAACGACCGGCGTTGTGTTACCGGGCATTGCAGGCTTTGCGCCTAATAACAATGCAAGCCCTGATCAATACACCGATGCGTCAGGTGACTATGCCTACATGGTATTCCCGGATACCGACTATAAATTGGTTGTTTCCAAAGAAGGCTATAACACGAAAACAATTGATAATATCCATGTCGGTAAAGACATCGTTAAACAAGACTTTACCCTGGATCCGATCCCGCCTTCGAATGGAACGCCAAGCGTACCGACGCCAACAAATGTAACCTTGAACCTGTCCGTGGATAAGAACCTCGTGCAGGAGGGCGGAAATTCCACAATTTCAGTGGATTATACGAATCCGACTGCGACAACCATTAAGGATGGCAAGATTACGGTTACCGTGCCCGATGGCGCCAAAATTGTAGACGCTGACGGCGGTACTGTTGACGGCAACACAATTACATGGCCGATAACGGACTTGCCTGTCGGACAAGCTGGCAGCCACCACGTTGTTGTGAAATGGCCGCAGCTCTCCACAAAGGATGCTGATTTTGATTTGCAAGGCAAGTTCACGGTCGGCGTAAATGCAGTGAAGGCGAGTTCGACCGTGAGAGTCAAAGTATTCTCAGATCGTTACAACCATTTGCAGCATCAACATTATATTCTGGGGTATCCGGATGGCACCTTCAAAACGAATAACGCGTTGACACGAGCGGAGCTCGCAGCCATTGTTGCAAGATTAACTGAAAATGTGAAAATCGAAGCGCCATTGACCTTCCGTGACGTATCGGAAACGCACTGGGCAGCGAACTACATCAAGATCGTAACCAAACATGGCTTCTTCAATGGGTTTGAAGACGGCACCTTCCATCCGGAAGCGCCGGTAACAAGAGCTGAGCTGGCATCGGTTATGGTGCGCTTCTTGAAGCTGAACGTCGGTGTGACCGGTGACTACCACTTCACAGATGTTCAGGGTCATTGGGCAGCTCAGTCGATTGAAGAATTGTATCGTGAAAAATTCCTTGCCGGCTATCCGGACGGAACATTCAAACCGGCAGCGAACATTACCCGCGTCGAAGCTGTTACATTGATCAACCGGATGTTGTACCGCGGTCCATTGACCGGCATCTCGCCGTTATTCCCGGATGTGTCTTCAACGTATTGGGGCTTTGGGGATATCATGGAAGCAAGCGTCTCACATGAATCCACCCGCAATGCGGACGGAAGCGAAGCTTGGTTGAACAAGATTGCGGATGACGTGCAATAATTAATAAAGAGAAGACCTTAGCCTACTCAATAGGTTAAGGTCTTCTTTCTTTGTGCTTGAGATGAAATTTTATGGGAATTGTTCCAAATCACAGGGGAGACTATTTTTGCGCATCTCGATGCTGGGGCGTAGGAACAGCAGGCTCATTCGTGCCGCCCATCCGCCTCCGTGAGGTTTCATAATGCCCAACAGCCGGAAGATGTTCAGCCACTTTACCTAGGCCAAATTTCGGCATATTGCCATAGATACATTCATAATCGCCGCTCTTGATCTTGTAGGTTTCGTGGTAGATGCCCACGGTACCGTCTGTGCCAATCGACTTATTGAACTTACGCCAAGCAATCAAATGTTGGCCGCCCCGTGCATAAGTCTCAAGCTGCTCGTAAGAATCCCAGTATTGAAGCAAATTCACCGTTCGCCAGCCAAACATAAATTCCGTACCGCGAAATCCTAGTTTGCGATTCATATAGAGCTCCCGAATCATCGGCCCCATCGCCATAAACACCGGCAGCCATTTATGCACCGCCCAGAGCTTATTGACACGCATGCCAATGATGAATACAACGAAATCACCTTCCACGCGAGCTGTGTATCTTCCTGGCATTACTTTTGCCATTGAGCTTCATCTCCTTTGAAGTTTTATTTATTGATAAATAAATGAAAACCGTTAAAAGAAGAGAAGGCATAGTTAATCCTTCTCACAATAATACGGTGAAAGCTCCGGCAGCTCCAGAACCTCCGATAGAATCGTCATCATCCCTAGGCCGATGAAGCTGGACGCCTGAAAGCTTGCCTGCGGAATGTTAGCCCGTTCGAATTGCTCTTGAACGACCCGGTGAATCTGGGCGAAGCCTTCTCTTGCTTTTTCACGAATCACAGGTTCTCCTATCGTGAACGATTGCATCGAAAGTAGAGTTTCGTCCCGGTGTGAAGCAATCAGTTCACCGAACACTGCCCCCATGCGGATCATCAATTGTTCCGATGGAGCTTCAACCTCCCGGAAAATCCCGACAATTCGCTGCACGGACTGCTCCAACACGGCAATATACAACGCCTCTTTGGACTTGAAAAAATGAAAAACATAAGGCTGCGTAACCCCCACAGCTTGCGCTATATGCGCGGTCGTCGTTTTGTAGTAGCCCTGTTTGGCGAAGACGGCGATGGCTGCCTCGAGAATTTGCTGTTTACGATCGTCTTTGCCCACTTCGTGATGCTCCTCAACGTTTATTTATTAATTAATAAATAAACGATTTTCCGTAAGTTGTCAACGGGATTTTCCAAATTCGCTGTATCATGCACGAAAGTCATCGTTTCGCTACAAAGCAGATCGTGTTATTCTTATGGCGGATTTCCGCGAGAATAGTCGCGGGGCTTGTGAACGGCGCTACTGCGCCGAGCCCGTCTTCATCATGGCGTCCAGCATTCGTTTACGAACGACCTGCGGGTTCAGATCGGGGGAGGTAATGTGCGTCAGGTAGTCTCTGGCACTATGCTCGATTTGCTCATCCGTCGCTTTGATTGCGCCATAGAATTTATAATGAGGCAGGAAGATCATGCCGGTCTGATTGGCAAACACTTGCAGGGGACGGACCAGTTCGCTGATGGTATACCCAATGAGGCCGCCCGATTGGTAGGAAGCTTCATCGCCGCCAATCGATAGGGCAAGTGCGAGCTCGGTCCCCGCGACGGCCTTGCCGCCGGTGCTAAACAACCAGGATGTCGTCACGACGTCATCCAGCCACTGTTTTAACAGAGCCGGCATGCTGTACCACTGAATGGGAAACTGCAAAACGACGCGTTCATGCTGCGCGAGAAGGTTCTGTTCATTTTTCACGTCAATGACATGGTCGGGGTAGGTTGGGTATAGTTCTTGAACGGTGATTTCATCGGGGTACTTACGAAGTTCCGCTATCCAACGTTTGTTGACGCGCGACTGTTCGATATTCGGGTGGGCTGCAAGGACTAAAATTTTCATCTGCGGCCTCCTTTGGCTTCAAACTCAATGGTCGCTTTCATAACCTCCGCGCCGCGATAGATACGCGCTTGAATCTCTGGAGCGAGATGCTCCGGCAGAAAATCGGTGATCCAGACGAGGTTAGTGCCACTGTCGCCGTGAGGGAAAACTTGAAGCGATGCATGATGATGCAGCAGAGGCATGCGCCCTTCTACGACGGCATATGCCATTCTGCGTTCCTGATCATCGATGGACACAATGTACTCGCGCGTCATGCCGCCATTTGGCAGCAATAGCGTCCTTTCGTGACCGTTGATGAGGGTGTTTTCGGTATAGCCGGGAACCAGTCGATCATGGACAGCACCGACGTCACTGACGGCGTCCCATACCTGCTCGGGTGAAGCATCAATCCAAATGTCCTTACGAATCGTTGCCAAAATAATCACGCTCCTTGAGCTCATTATATTTTTGATTGAGTTATCAGTCAACCAAAAAAAAGAAAAAGCCTAATCCGGCTTGAAAAACGAAGTGGCGGATTCGGCGATTTGATCGAACTTTTCGCTCATTGTGTGGTTCACTTCTGTCTCTGTCAGACCTTGAGCGGTAAGCTCCTGAACCAACTGATCCAAGTAATTCATGCCTTGTGAGATGGCACCCCAGAACTGCATAGCCATTAAGCTTGCGTCGCCCGGACGGATCATGCCGTGCTGAATGCCTTTGTCGATCGCCCTCACCATCGGCTGAATAAAACTTTTCATCCAATCGAAGGGAGACAACTCTCCGGGCTCATACAGATGATGCAGATCAAGACTGATGCGCATATAAAATCGCTGGGTCTGGGAATCGGTGATGACGCGCTCGCAGATGAGTTTGGCGTAGCTCTGGAATTGGGCAAGCACCGGCATGTCTTGTTCAAAATAGGTCGTTGTATAACGGAGGGATTGCTCCGTCATGTATTCGTACAGCTCGCGGAAGAGCTGTTTTTTGTTTTTAAAGTAATAATACACCAGTCCATGCGCAAGACCTGCCTGAATAGCGATATCGCCTAAAGTGGCTGCAGCGTAGCCTTTTTCAACATACACACGGATGGCCGCCTGCAAAATTTCTTGCTTGCGCTGCTCACGAATAAGCTCGTTCTGTTTCTTTGTACGAGGGGACATGGGATCACACCTTGGTTTGATTTTATTACCAGTATACGTCATGGCGGTCGAGATGAAAAATGCTTGAATATAGCATAACTTTTAAGCGCTTGACTTGGTGTGTACACCAAGTTGTAACATGGGTTCTGCGGTGACCACAAGCGCAACGTTCCTTTACTTACAGGAGCGAGCAGAGGAGCAAGGTTCCCGAATCATCGTCCGTTATGCTACACTTGCGGAAGACGGGCCCACAGGAGGCTTCTTTAATGAACAAGGCGTTCTTCCTTGGTAACGTAATTCCACTACAATAGGGAGGTCTTCGGATGAGCGGGAGCGACACGGCGTATTCCATTAAGCAAATATCCAAAAAGACGGGATTAACGGAGGATGCGCTCCGCTATTACGAGAAGATCGGACTGCTTCCCCCGGCAAAAAGAAAAGAGAACGGGCGGCGCGTCTATCACGAGGAAGATATGCAGCTGATGGAGCTCATCATTTGTTTAAAGAAGATGGGAGTGCCGCTGAAAAATATTAAAGAATTTGCTTCGCTGTCCTATGTCGAAGATATTGTGTCCGTCCCTGAACTGTATGAGAAAGTGCTGATGTACAGGGAAAGGATTCAGACCCAGGTGGATCACTTGCAGAAGATTTTGAGCGTCTTGGATTATAAAATTACGCATAAGAAAAGCTTGCTGAAGGATGCGTCGAAATAACGATGGTTGAACACGCTCTGGGGTAATAGAACAGCTCATATCTAAAAGGATGTGGGCTATTTGGCGCGCAATGCCCTTAACCAAGCAGCAGCTTCTCCTCCTGCTCATCCCACATGCCGAACAAAGCGTGCAAGGCTCCCCCTGTGTAGGCGCCAACCACTTTTACGTTGCGATGCACCAGCTGAACCGCAACCATCATCGAGACAAACTCGTCTTCTACGCGCAGCTTAGCGACCGTTTCCTTATCCCCGGTGATCAGGACGAATCCGCTCAGATCACTTCCGTGCGGCTCAAGAAGCACCACCTCAAAGCTCTCGATCTTGCCCTCCAATTGCAGTCGCACACAGTATTGCATCGCATTGTTGAGCGTGGCTTTTGCAGTTTTCTCGCGCCCCGGAATAATCTCGCCCCAACCAACCAGTAATGAACCTTTCGCCATTTGTTATTCTCCTATCTCAAGTTTAATATAGGTTAAATTTAACCTATAAAGAAATTAACACGAAAATTCTACTCGGTCAATAGTGATATAGGTTATTTTTAACTTATGTTTTGGTGTGCTATACTACAGCTATCCGAGTCGGTAATTTCAGTACACAAAAGATAAAGGAGTGAAGCGCATGAGTTCTTTTCGACATGCCATGCTAACCTTGTTGGCGCGGGAACCGCTCAGCGGATATGATATGAAGCAGCAAATGAACAGTCGGATGGGTCCTTTCTGGAAAGCGGGTAGCAATCAAATTTACCCCGAACTGGTCAAGATGGAGGAAGAAGGCCTGGTCGAGCTTGAAGTCGTGCAGCAGCATGATTATCGTCCGGCACGCAAAGTATATTCAATCACCGAAAGCGGAAGGCAAGAATTGAAGCGATGGACCATGGAGCGGGCGGAGCCGGAGACCATTCGGGACGAGTTCCTGCTCAAGGCGTATAACCTCTGGCTGGCCGATCCCGAAACCATGATGCTCAGGCTGGAGGAGAAGAAGAAGGAGCACGAGGAGAAATTGCGGATCTACCTGGACAAGGTAAGCGAGCTCAACGGCCTGTTGGATCCGTCAAATCCCCAAGATCCTATCTTATCCAGTCTGTCTGTCGTGGAGTTCGGAATTGAGTATGAGAAGCTGTACATGAAATGGTGTTCCGACCTGGCAAGCAAGCTTAAAAATCGCCAATAACCTACGGGCGCTCGTCAGACAGGGAGGCGAAGTAGTCGATGACGAATTCGCGGAATTCCAGCGCAGCTTGCGACATGTATCGGCTCGTATTCCACAATAGCGCGATTTCTCGTACCAGTGTATGATTGTCGATTTGCAGGTAATGGATTGATTCTCTCGCATTTTTGGCTGTGCCGGGGATGAAGGCGATGCCGATTTCGGCCTCTACTAATGCAGCCAGCCTCGCAGGTTCGTCACCTTCATACACATAGTGAGGTGAAAATCCGACCGACTGGCATAAAGCGTCCACGAAGTTACGGGCGCCGTACCCTTTTTGGACGCCGACAAACGATTCGTTTCGCAGTTCAGCCAAGGATATATTGCTGCGCCGGGCCAGCGGGTGTCCCTTGGGAACCGCCACGAAGATGGGATCTATGCACACCACTTGGCAGGCGATGCCTTCTTCCTGAATCGGAGGCGACGATAGGCAGAAATCGACCTCGCCTTTATGAAGGAGCGAAATCAGGCTCATCTCGTTCATCATTTGTACGTGGAATTGTATGTGGGGACGCTTTTTCCGAAAACCCCGCAGGAGTTGGGGCAGCGGACTTGCCGTCGTTACCGCCAATTCAAGCGTGCCGTGCTCAGGACTAGATAAATCCCGCAGCTCCTGTCGCCCTTGCTCCAACTCATACAACGCTTTTTCCGCTCGGCGAAGAAATCGGGTGCCAAATTCGTTCAAGCGGAGCTTCCTCCCCGTTCGATCGAACAGCGGAACGCCGAGATCTTCCTCTAACCGCTGGATCGTTTTGCTTAAGGAGGACTGAGTGACATGCAGACTCCGCGCAGCTTCTGTCATATGTTCCAAGCGAGCGACGGCGAGAAAATAATGCAATTGCAACAGTTCCATGGGGCAGCCTCCAATCATTCCTTATAATCAATGAAATCATAACATGAAATGCCTTGGAGTAAATGGACGATTTCCAGTACGATAGGGTCAACATCTTTGGAGGAGGAAGTTGCCCATGAATCGGGTACGCAACCAATGGCTCATGAGCGCTGTCGGTTTAGGCATATTGCTAAATCCACTAAGCTCATCAATGATTTCTGTCGCAATCGCCAGGCTGCAGCACGTATATGAATTGGATTTTACAAAAGTATCCTGGATCGTCTTCTGCTTCTACCTGGCGAGTGCGGTCGCACAGCCTGTAATGGGCAAGGCCAGCGACATGTTCGGCCGCAGAAAAATATTTCTGACCGGTCTCATCGTCTCCTTCGCTGCTTCCTTGCTCGCTCCGTTGTCCCCGAATTTTGGATGGCTGCTGGTGTCCCGCACGGTGCAGTCGATCGGCACGAGCATGATGGTCGCCGTAGGCATGGCGATTGTCAGAATCGAGGTGAAGGAAAAGCAAGCGGCGGCCTTGTCCGTGTTGTCCATGTTCATGTCCGGCGCAGCGGCCATCGGGCCGTTTGTTGGCGGCGTTATGCTCCAGTGGGGGGATTGGCCGGCGATTTTCATCGTGTGCCTGCCTTTCGCGGCTGCCAGCTTCATTCTCAGCTGGCGAGTGCTTCCTAAGGACGCACCTGCTACGGCAGCAGGCACCCGGTCCTTTCGGACATGGCTGGAATGGATGGATGCGCCGGGCATTCTAATGTTCACGATCGGTTTGATCAGTCTGCTCGTCGGCTTGCTGTCGGCGAAAACAGCCGGTCAGTTCTCATGGATGAGTGGGAGCGTCTGCTTGCTCGGAATCGCAGCGCTGGCGGTTTTCGTACGGCGCGAGCTGAGGACGGCTTCGCCCTTTATTCCGCTGCGCACATTCGCTCAGCACCCTGCCTTGACAGGGGTCAATGTCCAATATTTGCTCGTCAATTTGCTGTTTTACGCCCTGTTCTTCGGAGTGCCTTCTTATTTGCAGATGGTTCGCCATGTCAGTGAATTCCATACAGGACTTCTGATGCTGGCCATGGGCCTCAGTTCATTAATCGCTTCTCCAATTGCGGGACGCTGGGTGGATCGAGCCGGGCCTCGGCCTGTGCTCATCGTATCTGCGATCATGATGACACTCGGTTCGGTGTGGCTGGCGCTATTGAAAGAATCGTCACCAGTGATCAGCGTCTGCTTCGCGTTAGCGGCGTTTGGGTGCAGCAACGGCCTGAATGCCGTGGGGCTGCAATCGGCGCTATTCAAAAGTGCTCCTAAATCGATGATCGGCGTTGCCTCCGGGCTGTTCAATACGTCGAGATATGTGGGAACGATTCTCTCCTCCTTGTTGACCGGCTTGATGATGGGAGGAAGCTTTAGTTTTACGGGGTTTCGCAGGCTCGCGATGGTGCTTGCCGTTATCGGCATTGCCATGGTGTTCATGAGTCTGCGGCACAGGGACGCAAATCTTGTACAAGGTTCTGATGCGTAAAGCCTGAGCTTGGCGAGTTGAATGAAGTGTGGGGCACTTTTTTACAATTCAGCATTCCAATCCGCCGCAAGGCAGTCGTATAATAAAAATTATCCATTTGCAGGGAAGGGACAAGCCCAACCGCTTTGTGATGTTCACTTCATGATGTAAAGGGCGTGACCGTGTTTGTTGAAAAATAAAGATTCCATTTTGCGGCAGCCGTCGTTTAACAAGTTCTGGCTCTCGCGGATGTTCTCCTCGACTTCGTTCCAGATGCTCTCCGTCGCGATTGGCTGGCAGATGTACGATCTGACGCACGATGCGTTCAGTCTCGGTTTCGTGGGTCTGGCCCAGTTTATCCCGATGGTGCTGCTGACGTTTGTGGTCGGACAGGTTGCAGACCGTTTTGATCGACGCCGGATTGTGTTCATCTGCCAAGGGATCGAGGCGCTGATCGCTGCCCTCCTCCTATTTGGCAATGTGAACGGTTGGCTGGGCAAGGAGGGCATTTTTGCGGCGGCGGCGATACTTGGCGCCTGCCGGGCTTTTGAAGGACCGACTTCGTCGGCCTTGCTGCCGCAGCTCGTTCCCAAGTCGATGCTGCAGCAGGCAATTGCCTGGAGCACGTCGGTCGGGCAGACGACGCAAATTTTGGGACCGTCCTTGGGCGGACTGCTTTTCGCGTTGGGGCCGGTTTCCGTATACGGTACGGCAGCCGTAGCGCTCCTCGTCGCCGCGATCCTGACGTTTCTTATCCGGACAGAGCCGATTGAGCGCAAGTTCGAGCCAGTGACGCTGCGCTCCGTATTCATGGGGCTGTCGTTCATTTATCGGCACCCGATGATTCTGGGTACAATTTCGCTGGATTTGTTTGCGGTGCTTTTAGGTGGGGCTACGGCGCTGCTGCCGATTTTTGCACAGGATATTCTGCATGCCGGGCCTGTCGGCCTCGGGCTTCTGCGTACGGCACCGGCGGTTGGCGCGCTGCTAATGTCCATCGTCCTGGCCTACTTCCCGCTGAAAAAGGCAGTGGGCCTCAAGCTGTTCGCTGCGCTCGGCGTGTTTGGGCTCGCCACGATGCTCTTTGCCATTTCGACCAATATCGCAGTATCGCTGTTTGCTCTGTTCCTTGTCGGCGCGTCGGATGTCGTCAGTGTCGTGATCCGGTCATCGTTAGTACAGCTCCAGACGCCGGACGACATGCGGGGCCGAGTGAACGCGGTTAACTCGCTTTTTATCGGGACGTCGAATCAGCTGGGCGAGTTTGAGTCTGGCATCGTGGCCGGGTTCATTGGCGCGGCACCTGCGGCACTCGTGGGAGGAGTGGGCACGCTCGTTGTGGCAGGCTTATGGATGTATCTGTTCCCGTCGCTGCGGCGGATGCGGTCATTGGCGGAGGAGTAGCAGTCGAGTCGTAGCCGCGGCTACTGACGCGTAAAATGAAGCATGCTGGCTATCCACGAAGCCGCCGTTGTGATGGCTGAAATTGAAATGGATTCCGGCCGTCCCGAATAAGGCGCAGACCCTCTGGTTACGATGAAAGTAAACGTGACCAGGGAAGGGAGAAGGTCTGATGAAGGTTGAGCTTGGCAAATGCCTGCTGCAAGAGCGATTGGACGAACGTGGCGTGTCGCGCGAGGAGCTGGCTAGGGCTCTGCATTATAAGCCGGAGCGGCTGGCGGATTATATGGAGAATAAGCGGGTCATGCCGCTGCAAGTGGCAATCTCCATTGCCGATACCGTAGGGTGCGGCGTGCGGGAGTTGTATGAGTTACGGGAATCTTGAGCGTATAGAAAAGGCTGTAACCGGCGCCGAGGGGCGGGGTTGCAGTCTTTTTAGTATATGAAGACGAAGCGCCGCCCTTATTGTGCGTTCTGACGGTAGGGGCTAGACGAGAAAAGCAGCGGTCAAAGAAGAAGCCTGGGGGAGAGCCAGTAGTGTGTAAGGAGCGGAAAGTGGTGGAAGAGAGTAGTGTGCAAGGAGCGGAAATTGGTGGAAAGAGAAGTAGTGTGCAAGGAGCGGGAAGTTGGCGGGAGTGCGCAAGGAGTGGAAAGTTAGTGGAAGAGAAGTGGGTGCAAGGAACGGAAAGTTGGGGAGAGAGGGTAGTAGTGTGCAAGGAGAGAAAATTGGTGAGAGAGGGGAGTAGTGTGTAAGGAGCAGAAGTTGGCGGGAGGTGGGTGAGGGAAGCCGAGTGGATAAGGAACGGAAAGTTAGCAGAGGAGTTAGTTAAAACAATTTAAGTAAGCGTATACAACCCCTCTTATTTCACGCCAGGGTGGAGGAATTGCCCAAATAAGAGGGGTAAAGCCCTTCTATTTGCCCTCGTTGGCCCGAAAATGGCGGGTTTGGAAGCAAATAAGAGGGGTTAGCCACCTTTATTTCATGCCAATCCGCTCCAATAGCAAAAATAAGAGGGGTTTACCCCTTCTATTCGACGGGATCATACGGGGCGTCCCTAACGGCTGTGCGCCGATCCGCTACCGGCTAAACGATTCGCCGACATGCGGACGCGAATGAATTAATTAGCCTGTCATGACCCTTTCGACCGGATAGCGGTAGAGAGGGTTCTTTTTGTTGCCGCCCATCAGATTCAAGACGGAGGTAAGACCGATTCTTCCAAGGAACATAAGGACCATCAGAATACATTGGGCAAAAGAGCTGAGATCCGGCGTAATGCCGGTCGACAAGCCCACCGTGCCGAACGCGGAGCACACTTCCAAAAAGATGGCGACAGGCGAATGCTGGCGATCCGTGAACGAAATCGCGATCACTGAGACGCAGCAGAGCACGAGGGCCAGCATCGTGATGGCCAGCGATTTCAGAATGTCGTCCGGATGGACTTCGCGATTAAAAACCTTAATCTGCGGCTTCCCCTTGGCAAAGTTGTAGAGAAACAGCATGTTCAGCGCAAAAGTCGTCGTCCGGATCCCGCCCCCTACCGAGTTTGGCGAGCCGCCGATGAACATATATACGCTCATTAACAGGAGCGTCGGCAGCGCGAGCTGGTTAATATCCAGCGTCGTCACACCGGCGCTGCGCGTGGTTGCAGCTTGAAAAAAGGCATAGAAGAAGCGCTCGTGCCAGGACATGCCGCTAAAATAGTTGTTATGCTCGAACAGCAGAATCAGCAGCGTGCCGACTGCAAGCAGAATACCGTACGTAGATACGGTGAGTTTGGTAAAAAGCGAAAACCGATACGGCAGCTTGCCCAGACCTTTGTCGTGAGAAAGGAAAGCTTTAACCTCAAGCAGAACGGGAAACCCGATCGCGCCGAAAATAATCAGCACAACCGTGACGAGCTGTACGAAATAATCGCCGGCGAACGGCGTCATCGATACCCCGGTAATGTCCATCCCGGCATTCGTCGTGGCGCTGACGGAGGCGAACAGGCCATGGAGGAACGCTTCCCGCCAGGTCGGGTAATACTGAATAAACCGAATGCCTAAGATGAGCGCGCCGAGCAGTTCGGTGATCAGGAATATTTTCACAACATCCTTCACCAGCTTCACGAGGCCTGCCAGCGCAAATTGATTGTTGTCCACCATGATGAGTCGGCGTTCACGCAGGGAGATTTTGCGTCCGAGAAGCAGCCAGAACAGTGTGCTGATCGCCATAATGCCGATGCCCCCGAATTGCAGAACAAGCATAATCACAAAATAACCGAACACGCTGTACGTATCCGCCACGTTGAAGATGCTGAGCCCGGTATCGCTGACGATGCTGACCGACATGAAAACCGTATGAAAGAACGAGACGTCGGCCCCCGGTTTATGTACGCCCGGCAAGCTGAACAATATAATAGAAATGATAACGGCCATTACATAGTACCCGCTTACAACTTGCGCGGGGGAGAGGGACTTGAGCCAGACCCATTTTTGACGCAGCATAGGAATAATAACCCTTTCTGTATTGAACCTGAGCAGGGACCGGTTGGTATATCTTGGTTTACCCATCTTAAGAGTATGGTATGCGCCTAGGGAGTGGGCGTCAAGTGCATCCTGCCGGATGGTGCAGGGATTGACGGGTTTCGGAACGCGGATCTTGATAAAGTAGGGATAGAAAGGAGGTCGGCTTATGGATTCGCTGAAGCAAATGAATAGCGCACTCGCCTATATCGAGGAGCATCTGGACGCTGACATCGATATGAAAGAAGTAGCCCGGCGCGCGTGCTGTTCGGAGTATCATTTTACGAGGATGTTCTCGTTTCTTGCAGGGGTGACGCTGTCTGAACATATCCGCCGCAGGCGGCTGACGCTGGCCGCGCTGGAGCTTGCGGGCAGTCAGGCCAAGGTGATCGATGTTGCGGTAAAATACGGATATGCTTCCCCGGACGCGTTTACGAGAGCTTTTCAGGGGATGCATGGCATCACACCCTCCGAAGCCAGACAGGAAGGACGCCAGCTCAAAGCGTATCCGCCGATGACCTTTCAACTATCGATTCAAGGAGGACACGAGATGAAGTATCGGGTTGTGCAGAAAGACGCGTTTCGTATTGTAGGTTTGTATAAAAGGGTGCCTATTCAATTCGAGGGGGTGAACCCCGAAATTGCCGCAATGTGGCAGAGCTTGGATGAAGCCAAGATCAAGCAGCTCAAAAGTCTTTCAAACACCGAGCCTTCCGGCATACTCAGCGCTTCGGCCAACTTTTCCGAAGGCCGGATGGAGGAGAAGGGCGAACTCGACCACTACATTGGCGTGGCGACGACGGAGGCCTGCCCGGACAATCTGGCGGGGCTGGAAGTGGCGGCCTCAACGTGGGCTGTTTTTGAAGCGGTAGGTCCATTTCCGGAAACGCTGCAGGGGGTGTGGGGCCGGATTTATTCGGAATGGTTCCCTTCCTCCGGCTATGAACTGGCACCGGGGCCAGAGATTCTGTGGAACGCCGATAAGGATGTTACATCACCGGTGTTCCGCAGCGAGATTTGGATTCCAGTGGCGGCAAAAGGATAACAAGCGTGCTCCGGGCCCGCTCGGTCAGATTCAGTCTTCATTCTGGAACACTTCTACAGTATGATGAAGGAGATAGTGTTTATGAGCGGGGGGTGATTTGACGGTGGAGAAGTCGATGATTATCAAGCGGGGGATACATGTAGGGGTATTTGCGCTTGTGGCATTAAGCTGCGGTTGGATTGGCCGATGGCTCGACACCTATGTCGGCAGAGATGCGACGGGAAGTCTTGGCCAACTGCTGTGGATCGCGGCTCCAATCCTGACGATGCTGCTGCTGCGAGGCCTGGCCGGCGATGGCTGGGAAGACGCAGGGCTGCGTCTGCGGCTTCGGGGGAATGGCCGGTATTATGCTGGGAGCGTGCTCTTTTTTCCGGTGCTAACGCTGCTGGTGGTTGGCCTGGGCATCTGCGTCGGCTGGCTGAACTGGACCGGCATTTCGCTGCGGACGTATGCGGAAGCGTGCGCATTCGCGCTGATCCCGAGCTTTTTCAAGAACATCGCGGAAGAATTCGCCTGGCGGGGCTACCTGGCGCCATCGCTGCATCGCATAGGCGTTCCTCGCTTATGGTCGCATGTGACGGTCGGTCTTGTCTGGGGGGGATGGCACATTCCGTATCTGTTTCTGTTTACAACGACTTCCGAAGGAATGCTAACCTTCCTGCCGCGCATGCTTCTCGGTGTTGTCGCGATGGCCATCGTCTATGGTGAGATTCGGCTGCGCATAGGCAGTGTCTGGCCGGCCGTTATAATGCATACAGTGGGCAATGCGCTGGTCAATCCGTTAATTGCCGGGGAGTACCTTGCTATCGAAACGAAGCTTCAGGCCGTGGTGATGCCTAGCCCGGATGGGTGGATCACGATGGGGCTGACGGGGGCTGTCGGGGTGTGGCTCATGCTCGTGCGAAAAAAGAAAAAAACGGCATAAGCTATGCCGTTCAAGGGAGAGAGCTCGGTTAAGGGCTCTCTTTGTCTGTATGTTGGGCGGCACGCTGCCCCTTCCGCCAATTCTTCGGGTTGAGGTAGCTGCGAATGCGCTTGGCGACTTCCTTGCCGACAAAGAGGACGCCGATCCAGAAGCAAATTTCCGAGATCACAAGTGCGACGGAGATCACGCCAGTCTTGGTCTTGGTGTCAAGTGGCAAGAACGGAACGGTAAACGGCGTGAGCCATAGGGTCAGTGAGACGATGATGAAGGTGAGTCCTGCGCGATATAGAAATTTCTGTTTCGGGTTCATGAGTAGGCCTCCGTTACGTAGCTTCATTGCGTGCAGTCATTTCCTACGTTTGGAGGCGTTGGGGGTTTCAAAATCCTGATAGCTCCGGCGGGGCAAGATCTGGTAAAGTGGGGATAGCTCTTGTGAGTCTATTAACGAATAAAAGAGGTGCATCATGAAAGCAAATCGTATGGAAGCCTTCAGCGATGGCGTGCTGGCCATCATCATTACCATCATGGTGCTGGAGTTCAAAGTGCCGGAAGGCCATGACTGGCATTCACTGACAGGCCTGATTCCCAAAATTATGTCCTACATCGTGAGCTTCGTGTATGTGGGCATCTACTGGAACAACCACCACCATCTGCTGCACACAGTGCGGAGAATTAACGGCAAATTGATGTGGTTGAACATGCTGTTGCTCTTTTGCTTATCGTTGGTGCCGTTTACGACGGCTTGGATGGGGGAGAGCCACTTTGCTCCGACGCCGACGGCGTTGTATGGCATCGTGCTGCTGATGGCTGCTGTGGCGTATATGTTCCTGCAGCGGGCCATCATTGGCCAACACCCGGCTGACTCCGTCATCGTGTCCGCTATGGGCAAAGACCTCAAGGGCAAATTGTCGCCAATTCTGTATCTGCTGGCGATCATTATGGCGTACGTAATGCCGTGGGTGTCGTGCTTCTTCTTCGTGCTGGTCGCGATCGTCTGGTTCGTACCGGACAAGCGGATCGAGCAGGCGCTGTCGATGCACAATGAGGAGCATGGGGCGTAGCGTATGCTGATCTGCCTTGCTTCTCTGCTCACGCATGGGCGGTCAGGCCTGCTGCGCGCATAACGGCGCTCCTGCGGTTCGGGCAGGCGCGCCGCTGCCCTACCCCCGCATTGTTGAACGCGTCTGCTGCAGCCTGCGCATCAGATTTCGGTTTCGGCTCCGGCGAATCCAACGCTCCGCGAGCAGCAGATTCGGCAGCCATGCCAGCCAGGCGATGACGACGAAGGACGCGTTCGTTCCCAGGCCGAACAGCACCGCCGCCAGCGGCGTGTAGATGCGGAGCGTGATCGCCGCGCACGTCAGCGCATAGTTGCGCAGCATCCACGCGCCATGGGCTTGCGGATCGCGACGCACGAGCATGCTTTGCAGGCTGCGATACAGCGTGTACAGCCACATAAGCGACAGCATGGCGAAGCCGGTC
>NZ_RXHU01000039.1:0-4139 GCF_003955665.1 Paenibacillus whitsoniae | reverse complement strand
GCTCTGGGTGCATGCTGTACCACAGCTCGGGCAGCTGGCCTTTTTCTGTCACAAACATGCTTTCCCGAATATGGTCGGGGTTGCCGTATACCGCCAGCGCGTACAAGCCGACCCCCACCGCAAATAAGGCTAAAAGTCCAAACATCCACAGGCTTTTGCGGGTTCTTCGTTGCATCCGTTATTCCTCCCTCGCGATGCTTCAAGAAGTTTCATCTACTCCGAATTATAGCGTCAGGATAATCCTTCCAGAAGCGACCTGAGTCGGGTTATGCCTACGGCTGAAGGCGGAGGGGAGGCGGACAAGCGTCCAACGTTTCAAGGCTATGCAGGATAACCACCTTATGTGGTCTGCGGCAGATCGAGCTCCAGTACAACCGGGCAATGGTCGCTGCCTAGCACTTCACAGGCAATCGAAGCTTCCGTAATCGACGGACCTAACCGCTCGGAAGCGAGAAAATAGTCGATCCGCCACCCGACATTCCGATCGCGGACGCCCGGCATATTCGACCACCACGAGTACACATCGGCACGGTCGGGATACAGATGACGGAACGTGTCGAGGAAGCCGGCGCCGAGCAGGTCGGTCATTTTGCCTCGCTCTTCCGCCGTAAAGCCGGAGTTGCCGTGGTTGCCCTTGCTGTTCTTGATGTCGATTTCCTGGTGTGCCACATTCAGATCTCCACATACCAGGACAGGCTTGCGCTCATCCAATTCTTTGAGATAGGAGCGGAACCGATCTTCCCATTCCATCCGGTAGTCCAGCCGGGACAGGTCGCGTTTCGCGTTCGGCGTATACACCGTCACCAGATAAAAATCCTCAAACTCCAGCGTCACGATCCGGCCCTCGGGCTCGCGATCCTCTTCCATGCCGTACCGCACCGAAATCGGTGCAAGCCGGGTAAAAACGGCTGTACCCGAGTACCCTTTTTTCTCCGCGTAGTTCCAATACTGTCGGTATTCTTCGCCTAACGGGAGCTCAATCTGCCCCTCCTGCAGTTTCGTTTCCTGCACGCAGAAGATATCCGCATCCACTTCCCGGAAATAGTCCAAAAACCCTTTATTCACACAGGCCCGCAGCCCATTAACGTTCCAAGACACCAGTTTCATAATCAACAACGCTCCCAACCGATCTAAAATGTCGAACCTCCCCTAGTGTACCATAGTCGACTGGGCCCTGTGCGTACAAGCTGGCCAAATATAACCCATGTGCCGCTTGTTTATCAGGAATATTGATTTCATTTCTGACGGCGAAGTCGTTATACTTTATTTATCCTACTGAATAACTCGGAATAGCGATGGAAGGGGAGGCTGCTCACATGACCAAAATCTACAACAACTTAACCGAACTTATCGGCAATACGCCGCTTTTGGAGCTGTGGAATTTTCATAAGAAGCACAGCCTGTCCGCGAGAGTCGTGGCGAAGCTGGAATATTTCAACCCTGCCGGCAGCGTGAAAGATCGGATCGGGTATGCGATGCTGAAGGAAGCAGAAGCGAAAGGGTTAATCACCAAAGAGACAGTCATCATCGAGCCGACCAGCGGAAATACGGGAATCGGGCTTGCTTTTGCAGCGGCGGCCTTGGGGTATAAGCTGATCATCGTCATGCCGGAGTCGTTCAGCGTCGAGCGGCGCAAACTGCTTGGCGCACTGGGGGCGGAGCTCATCCTGACCCCGGCGGCGGAGGGGATGAAGGGGGCGATTGCCAAAGCGGAGGAGCTCGCAGCGCAGCTCCCGAATGCCTACGTGCCGCAGCAGTTCAGCAACCCGGCAAACCCGGAAGTGCATCGCGCGACAACGGCGGAGGAAATCTGGCGGGATACGAACGGGTACGTCGATATTTTTGTCGCTGGCGTCGGATCAGGCGGCACGATTAGCGGCGTAGGCAGCTTGTTAAAAGAGCGCAACTCCGACGTGCAGATCGTTGCCGTCGAGCCGACCGACTCGCCGGTGCTGTCCGGCGGCAAGCGCGGCGCCCACCAGATCCAGGGGATCGGTGCGGGCTTTGTGCCCGACAACTTCCAACGGGAGGTTGTCGATGAGATTATGACCGTGAGCAGCGACAACGCGATCACCACAGCCCGTGAGCTGGCCCGTACGGAAGGGCTGCTCGTCGGCATTTCTTCAGGCGCGGCGGTGTACGCCGCAGCCCAGTTGGCCAAACGGCCGGAGAACAAGGCCAAGACGATCGTTGTTCTTTTGCCGGACACCGGGGAGCGGTATTTATCGTCCGCGTTGTATCCGGATCAGATGATGTAAGGCATAAGGCCATGAGCGTCAGCCCGTAAGGAGCGGTTCATGGCTGTTTGCTTGCCACTACTTCGACTCCCAGTTTGCCGCATCGGCGTGCGGGCTGCGACCGTATTCGATAAGATCCTGCATAACGTACAGCTAATTTGACGATTTAGGCCGTATTCCCGCGTGTTCCTGCAAAAAATGCAGCAAAATTTGACGTATCCTCAGCTGTGACCGCTTACAATTGCAGACATGGGATATTTTGCTGTAGAAAATGCAGAACTACATAGCATATCAGCTTTTTTTTGACAAATCTACTGTAGAATTTGCAGGTTGTAGATCAGTGAGGAGACGGCTGGGTGTGGAAGGATAAAGGGGAATAAACAGGAGAAAGAGACGAGGAGCTTTCGCCCTAGGTCTCTTTCAATTTGGGCAAAAACCGGGCGTTTTCCCGCAAAGGAGCTTCGCATATTTGGGATCAAGCTTCGCGAGCTCCTGAAAATACTCACTCACCGCATGGTTGCTGGAGAGAGAACCTGTGGGAAAGTCGAGCTCGACGGCTTTTTTTACATGGATGTAGTGGTAGAGGTCACCGGTGCGCAGCGACTTGTAGACGAGCGGCGGCAGGGCGGGCACCATATCGTTGCGATTGTATACGCGATAGTGCGGGCCTGTTGTCAGGTTAAAATGCTTGGCAAACGCGGGATTGCCGACACGCGGAGAGCCGAACGTGTAGACGGCGGGGGAGCGGAATTTGGTGTTCGTGGCAAGGTCCGCCGCACATAGAGCGGCAAGAGCGCCGCCGAGGCTGTGGCCGGTCAGGTACAACTGTTTTTGCGCGGAAAGCTTGCGCATGACGGTTAGAATTTGCTTGCGTGCCGATTCGTAAATATCCAGAAAGCCCTGGTGCACGAGCCCGCCGCCCTTGGCATACGGATACGCGGTTTGCCGGGCGATCGCATCCGAGATCCAGTCCGACGTGGTCGTGGTGCCTCGAAAGACGATGTTGATCTGACTGTCGGATTCGGCGATGAAACCGAACAGCTCCCGTCCGCTGAGGAAGGAGGAGGCGGTGAAGGGGGCAACGATCCGGTAAGCGGAGGGGAGGACCACATTTTCCGTACCCTGGGTAAGCTGTGCGTAGCTTTGACTGCACATGGCAGACAGTCGGATGGCTGTTCGCGTATCGAGCGAGTTGCTGAACATGGTGTCATTCCCCCACAATGATATATGATGTATGCATATGAAAATGAAGGACACCTGTCCTCAGATAAAAGCCTATTTGTGTAAGCAATCCGGTATAATAGGCAGAGAAAGGTGGAGAAAGGTGTATGTTAAAACGTTTTTTTAGGTATTACCGGCCTTATAAACGTCTGTTTTTACTGGATTTTACCTGTGCCGTCATTGCCGGTATGCTGGAGCTCGGGTTCCCGCTGGCCGTTAATCAGGTGATTGATAAATTGCTTCCGGCCGGAAACTGGACGTGGATTTTGTGGGCATGCGCGGGCTTGCTTGCGGTGTATGGGATCAATACGCTGCTGAATTTCGTGGTGACTTACTGGGGGCATATGCTGGGGATCAACATCGAAACGGATATGCGGAAAAAAATGTTCGGTGTAAATAGGAGTAAGATGTCCGCTATTTGAGGGAGTAGAATGTCCGTTTACGGAGTAGGATGTCCGTTTGAGGGAGTAGGATGTCCGTTTCTCAGATTTGGAAAACGGAAAATTTATGAAAAAAATTTTATTTCGGCATGATAATGATTGTGTAACGAAACAAACGTTCCCCACATGAGCCGATAGACCGTCGATGTAGTAACGACACAACAATATTCATCACAATTACCCCAATGTTTGTTTAATAAGGAAAGTATACCACCGTTTAAAAGGGAGTAGGATGTCCGTT
>NZ_RXHU01000038.1 GCF_003955665.1 Paenibacillus whitsoniae | reverse complement strand
GCTACTCTCTACATTCCCACACGCTTTCCCACACGATCCACGCTACGACCTACGCTTTCTCATTCCCGCCACCATTGCCATTGCCGCCGCCGTTGCCATTCCCGTCAGTTCCATTCCCCGACGATTTCCCGTTGAAGAACGTCGTGGTCAAATCGCGGAGCTTCTCCATAAACTTGCCATAACCGTAGCCGGTCAGGAACGCGAGGGAGATCCGCGCGGACATGGAGTCGTCCACCTGCAGCAGCATGATGCCGCTCTCGAACAGGATGATCGTGATGATGGCGGAGCCGAAGCAGAGCACGGGCCGCATCAGGTACCAGTACACCCACTGCGTGGTCAAGGCTTCGTAATGCTCATGGAACATGCGCAGTCCGTACAGCGTGCCGCCGAGCGCACCGGCAAAGCCGAAGCAAGCATAGTCATGGTATTGCGCCATATTGATCCCCAGAAAATTGCCTTGCGGCGCGTTGCTGCCGAGTACGGCCATCATCCAGAGGCTGCCGATGAACCAGACGAGCAAATATACGAAAATCGCCTGCTTTCCGAAACGATGAAGTGGATTCATATCAAAAAACACCGCCCTTACACCTGGTTACTACCAGTGTATGAGCGGTGTTTTTGAAGATGCGTGAAGATATGCACGCTTGTCTGTCAACGCGAGGTACTCCTTGATCGCTTCGGCGCAGCTTTTGCTGTCCAGCGCTTGCTGCTTGCGGATGCTGGATCGGCGTTCCGCCAGCTCGGGATATTGCTCCATCAGCAGCTTGAACCAGTGATCGATCATGTCGAGGGACGTAATCCGCTGTCCGAAGCCGAGCTCCTGGAAGTAGTCGCAGTTTTTCTCTTCCTGTCCGGGGATCGGGCTGTAGAACAGCATCGGGATCCCTTTGGCGATCGCCTCGGTGCACGTCATGCCGCCGGGCTTGGTGATCAGCAGGTCGGAGATGTCCATCAGCTTGCTGATCTCGTGCGTATACCCGATCAGATGGACATTCGGCTGTCGGAACGCTTCCTCCATGAGCAGCTGCCTTCGTGCTTTTTCATTGGTTCCCAAGCAGATCAACAATTGAATGTCTTTGCTCCAATTCGCGAGGTGGGTGAGAAGCTCTTCTTTCTCTTCTTTTTTGAAAATCCCCCAGCCGCCGCCCATAACCATCACCGTAGGCATCGCTTTTAAGCCGAATTCTTGACGAATCAGCTCTTTACTGTAGTTCAGGCGAAAATCCGGATGAACCGGAATGCCGGTGACTTCAATACGAGACTCGGCGACGCCGCGATCCAGCAGATTGTCCCGCACAGGCGGAGTGGAGACTAAATATTTATCAACGGCCGGATTGATCCAGGTGCCATGCACATCGTAGTCCGTAATGACGGTAAACAGCGGCACATCGAGCCCCGCGCGTTTTAACCGGGAGACGATAATGCTCGGAAAAGGATGCGTGCACACGATCAGATCAGGCCGAAGCTGCTGGATAATTGCCTTGGAGCGTGCGTAGAACATGCGGTGCAGCACCAGGCCGGCGAGGCTGTTCAGCGATTTTTTATACTGATTTCGATACAGAACGCCATAGAGCTTGGGCTGCAGCGTCACCGTGCGGCGATAAGCGGAAAAGACCCAGGGCGCGAGCGTCGGGTGCAAAAAAGCCCCTAACTCCAGCACGCGGGTAATCAGATAGGGCGATGACTGGCGAAGCTGTGCGGCGAGTGCATGGGCCGCTTGTGTATGCCCTTTTCCAAAGCCTTCGGATAAGATCAAAATCCTCTTTTTACGCAAAGAACTCACCTTTCTTGGCGGGCCAGTGGGACCTGCCGCGTTTACTCATTCGTGTACAGCGTTTTTCCGCTTCGCGGCGTAGCATTTGCGGCACACCGGGACGTAGCTTTCGTTGCCGCCAATTTGAATCTGCTCCCCGTGGAAAATCGGTTCCCCATCCTTGCAGCGCATATTCATAATGGCCTTCTTGTCGCAATACCAGCAGACGGTTTTGATTTCCTCGATCGTGTCCGCTGCGGCCAGCAGGGCATTGCTGCCTTCAAACAGCTGTCCCATAAAATCCGCGCGAAGCCCGTAAGCAATCACAGGAATGTCCAACTCGTCGACAATGTCGATGAGCACCCCAACCTGCTCTTTATTCAAAAACTGCGCTTCGTCCACCAAAATGCAGTTCGGCCGTTCCCTCTCCGCAAGTGCCCGCATATCGAGCTGGGCGTCTACGGCAATTGCCGTTTTGTCCATGCCAATGCGGGACGTCACTTTCCCGACGCCGAAACGGTCATCGACGACGGAGGTGAGGAGGAGAACTTTTTTGCCTTGCTCCTCATAATTATGTGCGACACGCAGCACCTCGATGGATTTCCCGCTGTTCATCGTGCCGTATCGAAAATACAATTTTGCCAAGCTAAGCCAGTCCTCTCTCAGATGGGAATACGGGATATACGTGCATTATGCGATGCTGAAAAAGTAGGTGCCCGCCAGGCTCTCCAGCTCAGCCAACTTGACCGCGACTTGAAAGCTCGCCTCGGCGGCAGGTTTTTCCCGCAGCAGGGGCTGTTTCTTCGGCACGCTGCCGAAGGAAGCCTCGATGCTTCCCGGCACCGGCTGGCTGCCGATCTGGATGCGATGCGGTTCGAACATTAGCACGCGAATCGTTTCCTGCGCGATGCCGTTTCGACTGTGCATGAGCGCATGCAACAATTCATGATCCATTAGAAAAGGCAGATGCCGCTTCATCTCCGGCTGCGCTTCGCAGTGATGCGTGACGGCTTTGGCAAGCAAAGCGTCCATAGCGACATGCTGCGGTTCAAGCTGCAGGCGATGGCCTTCTACGATATAGTGGGCGAGCGCCGCCGCGGCCTCATCGTCTTGAGCTTCCAGCAAATAGCCGCGTAAATGAAGTCTGCGAATCAGCTCGGATGGAGGCTGGAGCTGTTTGCCGGCGCGGTACGTATCACGGAGATACGTATCCAGATGGTCGAGCCCGAGAATCGACGTAGGGTTCTTGAGCGGACTTTCTTTTTTCAGGATATCTACAATATTTGACGGCTTAAATCCGTAATTGGTTAATATTTCCGCGACCTCGCCTTGCAGAATGAACTGCTCCGTGTGCCGATGATGGTTAAACCTGAGCGTACGCTCGACAGCATGGGAGAACGGCAAATGTCCGATATCGTGGACAATCGCTGCGATTCTCAAAGGCAGGTCTTCCGGGCAAAAATGTGCTGTAAGCGACCACACGCCTACGGTATGTTCTAACCGCGAGTGGGTGAGGGGCGTGCAAAGCGCAGCCGCTCCGAAATGATGTAAGAATTGCAAGCGCCGCACAGGCTTGGAGCGGAATAGGTCCATTTCAACCGGATGCGCCTCCGTCTGAAACTGATAGATCGGCTCCATGATCCTGCCGGTCCCGAAGGTGTGTTGAATACTCAAACAGAGATCCTCCTACGCTGTAAAATCTGGTTGTAAGTTCGTGCGGGCGGTAATAGTTATCATAACATGAAGTATAGAAGGTATGCTATCCTATGAGACCATTGAAGAATAGAATATCAGATGTTAATATAAGATAAAATATTTCGAATATTTCCTCTACTTGCTTGCGGAGGTACATAGGTAGCGGAAGTATGCCTGATTCACCAAACTGAGGGAGAAAGGTTGCGCTACATGAGGAGAAATGGATTACCGCCCAAACAAGGATTGTACGATCCGGGATATGAGCACGACGCTTGCGGGATTGGCTTCGTGGCAAATATCAAGGGGATCAAATCGCATGCGATCGTCAAGCAGGCACTGAACGTGCTGTGCAATTTGGACCATCGCGGAGGTCAAGGCAGCGAACAAA
>NZ_RXHU01000037.1 GCF_003955665.1 Paenibacillus whitsoniae | reverse complement strand
GCGCGGTTGCGGGGAAAATGTAACTTTCCTAACTATGGAACCGGGTATTGCTAGTGACCTGGGTCTATAGTTTTTTTGTTCATTGCGACAGGCGGCTTGCGGAGAGGGAGGCTACCACATGAAACCAGCGACAGTTATCGACGAGGTTTTAGCGAATGAATGGTTCGCAGTATTGAAAAGCGAGGAGTTAGAAGCTTCACCCAAGCAGGTCTTAATCATGGGGCAGCGGGTTGTTGTTTTTCGCACGCGTAAAGGTGTTCATGCTTTTAAAGATCTGTGCATTCACCGAGGCTCTGCCTTATCGATTGGAACTGTTGAAAATGACACGATTGTCTGTCCGTATCATGGATGGCAGTATGACGGCGAAGGTCATTGCGTCTGCATTCCGGCTCAGTCGCGTAGTGCAGCGATACCAACAAAAGCCAAAGCAACGGTCTATCACAGCGAAGAGAAATACGGACTCATTTGGGTATGTTTGGGCACACCGTCCGCACCGATTCCTGATCTTGAGCCGTATCGCGATCCTGCGTTCTCGACATATACTTTTGGCCCGTATCGCGTGGAAAGCAGCGCAGCCCGCGTCATCGAGAACTTTCTCGACTTCTCCCATCTCATGTGGGTGCATCAGGGCTATTTGAGCGACCGTGCCTTTTCCGAAATGGCGAATTATCAGGTGCATCGCAAGGAAGGTCGGCTTGTCACGGATGAAGTGATCGTGCACGAATATAATTTGGAGGCTTCCCATCGTGAATTTATTCCCGTCACTTATGTAAAAGAGGCGTATCGGCCGTTGACGGCTTTTTTAACGAAGACATTTGGCACAGGACGTATCATGTGCATTCTGATGGTTTCCTGTCCGATCGATGCGCACACATCGGTAACGTATACCGTTCATGCGATAAATTTTGATCCTGGGAAGTTAGCGGATTATATCGCGATGAACGATGCGGTGATGATGCAGGATGTGCAGATTCTGGAAAATCAGAAGCCGGAAGAACTTCCGCTAGATCTTCAAGCTGAGCTCAGTCTCAAATCCGATCTGCTGTCGATTGCTTACCGCAAGTGGTTAGCTGAACTCGGTGTGAAGATGGGGACCGCCTGAGAAGCTAAGGAGTTTGCGTGGTTTGCCTGGTTGTATGCACCCCTCTATAAAGAACGGCGATTGCCGCCGCTATAAGGATCAGCCCCATTATCGCGGGTGCCGCGTGACTGAGGGATACATAGATTTGACCGCCAATGATAGGCCCAATCATTCTGGCTAGCGCCTGGATGGATTGGCTGCCGCCTTGAATCCGTCCTTGTTCACTGGCATCGACAGATTTGGAGAGCATCCCGTTGAAGGAAGGTCCAAAGATCGAATCGCCAAAGCCAAAGATGAACATGCCGACGATAAAAAGCGGGTAGAAAGTAAGCAGAGCGGACAGCGCAAGTAGACCGTAGCCGATACTCTCCGAAGCCATGCCAAGAATGGCGATTTGCTTATCACTCCATTTTTGCAAGAGCCTGGGCATGATGAGGCCTTGGGAAAGGATGTCCTGGACGCCCATAATTGAAAACATAAGACCGATAAGCGCAGGCTTCCAGTTGAAAGTGTCCAGGGTAAATTGTGAGAAAACGGCCTGCAGCGATCCGTTGGGGATCCAGAGCAAGAAGGCGGAGATAAGCAGCCTATTAAGGTTTTTCATCGAAAGTATGTTGGCAAGCTGGGCAAATGGATTCAGTCTTCCAGCAGTCATCTTTTTCAGCCGAGCATGCTTGCTAAGGCTTTCCGGCATATAGAAGAGGCCAAAAACAACGTTCAATAACGTAATAATTGCTGCAAAGTACATGGGAGCCGCATAACCAAACTTGGCAAGCAGTCCGCCCAGCGTTGGGCCAATGACAGTGCCTGCGCCGACAACTGCGCTTACCCAGCCAAAGTATTTGGTTCGCTGCTGCGGAGGAATGATGTCTGCAAAATACGCGAAGATCGTGCTGATGCTCCCGCCGGTTATCCCTTCGATGATGCGCCCGACAAATAGTACCCATAGCGCCCCGCCATGACCGAAGACGAAGTACCCGATAGCAGAACCCAGAAGGCAGACCAAGAGCAATGGACGACGGCCATATTTGTCGCTTAAAGCGCCGAGAACGGGGGCCGCAAAAAACACGCAGACGGCATAAACAGAAGTCAACAAGGTAACCATAATCGCTTGGTCTCCCTGATTGCTTATATAGGGCTGCACGAAAAATGGGACAACTGGCGCGATGATGCTGAAGCCTATTCCGCAAAGAAACACTGACATCAGGCCGAATAGCAAAGCCTTTATGTCAATGGTTCGTTCTGTGGTTTGTGCCACGTGCGATTTAGATTTGAACACGAATAATCTCTCCTCGAAAAACGATGATTTTGATTCCTTGGAAACATAATCATCGTATCACCATTTTGTTTCCTGGTCAACAAAAAGAGGCGATAAAAAAGGCAGCCTATTCTTCATTAGAACCCGGCTGCCTTTCATTCATGTCCAAATTTCGATCTATTCCGACGACGGCCCATCTGCATCCAATTTCTTGATTTCTGCGTCCAAGTGTCGACTATACCTATCCATGAAGGTAAGCATAAGATCAAGCTGTTCCTCGGTTATCTGCTCGAAGACGGCTTTATCCCGCTCTCGAAACTCTCTGTGCAAGTCCTCATGGATATTGAAAATGATTTTCCCTTGCTCGGTAAGCCGATAATAGATTTCTTTCAGATTATCCGGCTTCTGGTAGTTTTCGATCAAGCCTTTGTCGATGAGCTTCTTCGTTATTTTACTGATGGCGCTTCTCGTCATATAAAAGGCTTCCGCCAGTTTGGTCACATTGGAATCTTCATGTTTTTGAATGTATTCCATGCAATGCACTTCAGAAGGCGTATGCCCCTTAAGACTTTTTTCCATCTTCGACTTATTGAGCCAAACCATCTTGTTAAATAAGTCCCTGAAATGCATAATGACCCGATCTTCCTTGTTCATGGTCTTCCCCCCGCCGTTGGTGCTAGCCTTATCCTATTAACTTTACGTCTCCAAATGTTATTTGTCTACATGCTGAGACGAGTTAAGGCTGCACCGTATGCGGAGCGGTCACGTCCCAGTCACGCTGCAATACAATGCGTTCGCCGACTTTGAAGGCGATGCGAAGGTGGTTCACACCCGGTTTGAGCGGGTAGGACATGGAAATGTCGTGCAAGTCGACACCGTAGCCTAAACTGTACAATCGCTTGACATCCGCAACCCGGGGAGCGGCCGCGTCGTCCTCTTTATCCCGATTCGCAAGTGAAATTTCCAGCTTCTCTGTTAGCAAATTCTCGCTCATGAAGGCGTCCATGTAGAGAAGACCGGAGAGGTGAAGCTCGTTCCCGTCGACTTTGTCCGGCAATGTGAAACCGGAAATGTCATAGGTTGGAGCGGCAAGCTCAACATTAGCATCACCGTAAGCGACTTTGGCGTTATACGTCGTTGCAGCCCCAAGCAGCGTTCTCATCGATGTCAGGTTGAGCAGAGGCGGGGCTTGCTTCTCGGAAGTGTCATTGGTCGGTGCCGTCTCCAATGGAATATGATTGGCCGGCTTGCCTTTCCAGAGCGTCAAGGCTTCATGTTCGCCGGTTTTGAGCTTAAAAGCGTAGCCGTCCTGATTTTCAAACGTCCACCAGCCACTAGGATCCGGCCCGGAAACCTCATAGTCATACCGATCTGCCAGAAAATCGGTTCGGAAAGCAGGTTCGTTATTGATAAGCTTGCCGATTGGTTCCGAATTGTAAAGGAAATCACCGGCATCTTTTTGATAGAAAACGCCCTTATATGACATACCGGCCTGAATCTGCATATCGTTGTCGCGGCCCTTTAACACAATACGGTCATGATTATAAGGCAATAGCTGAATCCAGCCTTGGCCGACAAAGGAATCGATTTTGTACCATCGCGTACCGTTCGGCGCCGTCCAAGCTGCAAGAGGGTGGATCGTCTGCGGACCGATCTGACCGTTATTCAGCGGCAATCTCGTATTCGGGAAGCGATAAATGCTGGTAGAAGATCCATTCAAGTGGATGGAAGCTGTATCGTCAGCTGTAACTTCGGGGTCGGCATAAGTCGGGCTGAACCAGCCCGCGGTTTGGCCGTTTTGGACATGGAACCATTCTTCTTTTTCGCCGATGCCAACCTCATTGAAGGTTTTCTCAAACACTTGAAGATCTCCTGCGGGAAGCACAGTGGAAATCTCGGTGCCTGCATCGGGTTCCGTAAATAACGGACTCGGCGCTGAACGCTTTAGCATCCGATGGTCCGCCTCGATCGGCATGCCGGCTGCAAACGACCATTTGGGCCCAGTGTCCGTTTCAAATTGGTACATATTGGTCAAGATGGAGCGGAATTGTGCTGTCTGATGCACGAAAAGCTGGGACAAGTACCCATCGTAATGAAGGTTGATATAATCGACATTCGGCGAATCGTTATAATACGTGCTCTGGTAGTAGACATTGCGGTCCAGTGGCTGCAAACGGCCGATTTGGCTAAGCCGCAAGTGAATCCATTGATCGCCAAGCCACGTCGTATGAATTTTGATCCAGTGCTGGGGGTTGTAGCTATCCTCGGTTTGCCGAAACCAGTTTTTCTCTGCATCTACGACTGTTACTTCCTGCGGGGATAATGCGCCGGTTGATCCGCCTGTCTCCGACGCCTTCCCGTATAGCGGTGTGTCCTCCATCAATTGAATGGTAGTTGGCGGAGGGACTTCAATTTGCCATGGCGCGGTTTTGATCCAGCGGTCGCCAACATTCGTGTGGATTTTCCACCAGTTGCCTGTCGTAGCCCAGTGGACTTCCGCTTCGATGGCCTGTACGGTTTGGGGAGCGAAGGAACCTTGGGGTTTATTCAACAGGGCGTTGGGGATGACGTAGTACGGAATATCCTCGAGCAGTGTCAGCTGTTTCGGAATAAACACGCCGTCAGCCGGCTCTGTTGGCGTATCGGCGTATTCGTAGGCCCGGCCATTCGAGGCCAACAGGGTGAGTTGAATACTCGCGGCGGTCAGGGCCAGCAATGCAACCTTTTTCCACATAGCGCTTACTCCTTTTTCATGGATTGTAAAGACGTTCCTTATCTTTGACGAGGAAACCCGCAAGAAGTTGTGCAGAAGCTTCAATGAAGCAGGAAAATAGGAATGCAAGGTTGAAATGATGGAAAATCTAACAAAATATCCGCACTGTAGTTGTGTGTATTGGGGGAAGCCAAATTGGAAGTATTCATTATCGTCCTCGTCCTGCTGGTGCTGATCGGCGTCTCGAACGTGATTTACCGCTTCGTGCCGTTCGTTCCGGTGCCGCTCATTCAAATTGTGCTCGGCGCTTGCATTACCGTGATTCCAATGGGGATCCATTTGCCGCTCGAGCCGGAATTGTTCTTTATCCTGTTCATCGCCCCGCTGCTGTATAACGACGGTAAGCATACGCCGCGGGAGGAGCTGTGGCGACTCCGTGCGCCGATTCTGGTGCTGGCCGTAGGGCTAGTGTTCGCGACGGTGTTCGTGGTCGGCTACACGATTCATTGGATGATTCCCGCGATTACGCTGCCCGCGGCATTCGGGCTTGCGGCGATTTTATCGCCAACCGACGCCGTTGCCGTGAGCGCGCTGGCCGGCCGGATTCATCTGCCGAAAAGCCTCATGCGCCTTCTGGAAGGCGAAGCGCTGATGAACGACGCGTCGGGCCTGGTCGCGTTCAAATTCGCCATTGCGGCGGCGGTGACCGGCGTGTTCTCGCTGCACAAGGCAGCGCTCAGCTTCTTCGTCATTGCCATCGGCGGTTTGCTCGTCGGGGCGCTGCTCGCATTTATCATTATCGGCATTCGTCAACTGCTGCGCCGCGCAGGGCTGGAGGACGAAACGATGCATATGCTGCTTCAACTGCTTACACCCTTCTTGCTGTACCTCATCGCCGAAGAAATCGGCGTTTCGGGCATCTTGGCCGCTGTTGCGGGCGGCATCGTGCATGCGATCGAGAGCGAGCGGCTGGAACGCGATATGCCGAAGTTGAAGTCGGTGTCGACGAATACGTGGTCGGTCATTTTATTTATTTTAAACGGACTCGTTTTTGTCATCTTGGGGACGCAAATTCCGGATGTGACGTCCGTTATTTTTGAAGATCCCGGCTTTAACAACGTCGTGGTCTTGGGCTATGCCGTTGTCATCTTCGCGCTGCTGCTGGTCCTTCGCTTCGTCTGGTCCTTGCTATTCACGCGCGGTTGGCGGGTGTTCGGCGCCTCGGCCAGAGAAGCCGCGAGCTTCAAGGTGCTTGCCATGACGACGATCTCCGGCGTCCGCGGCGCCGTTACCTTGGCGGGCGCTTTCTCCATCCCGCTATTCCTGCAAAGCGGGGAATTGTTCCCGCAGCGGGATTTGATTATTTTTCTCGCGGCATGCGTCATTCTGTTGTCGCTGCTAACCGCCAGCATCGTGCTGCCGTTAATCGCGAAAAAGCGAGTGCCGGAGGGCAGCGCCGAGAAGGCGAAAGCGGAGCAGGAGTGGCAGATTCAGGTGATGAAAGCTGCGATTCGCGAGCTTCAACAGGAGACAAATGAGGAAAACGAAGCGGCTGTCACTTCGGTCATTGGCGAGTATCAGCGCATGATTCAGCAGCTCAAGATTAAAGGAGTACCCTACAAGCACACGGGCAAAATAAATCAAGAAGAACTGGCCATCCGCATTGAGGCGCTGGCGATTGAGAGAAACTACGTGAAAGATCGCCTTGAGAAGGGAGCAATCACAGAGAAGCATGCCGAATTCTATAACAAGATGCTGGATCAGCTTGAGTTAATTTTGGCAAACCGTCTTCATCTGTGGGTCATGTTGTTCAAACGCATGAAAGGGCGATTGAAAGAAATATTGACCGGATCAGCAAATTCCTGGCGGTTGGCGTTCACTGATCAGGACGTCGACGCGATCAGAGGGTTGAAGCTTGAATGCGGACAAGCCGTCATTGAACAAATGGGGCCGCTCTGTACGAAAGATAAAATGAATGATCCGACAGAGTGGGTCGTTGCACACTATCAGCAGGTTGTTAACAGAATTAAGAAGACTTCCATGCATCGCAAGACCAAAGAGCCGGCGTATGACGAGACGCGGAAGGAACTCCACTGGCTGGCGGTTCAAGCCGAGCGCTACGAGGTGCAAAATTTGTACGAGCAGGGTAAAATCGATCGCGGACAAGCCGCGGAACTGCGCCGCATCATTCGGGATCGCGAGGCGTCGATGTACGAGCAGGACGAATTGGGTTAATCAATCGACATCGCTGTTCATGGAGCCACTGAAGAGGTAACCGCGAGAAATCGCGGTTTTTTGCGTGGCGGACAGCAAATCGCATTGGATAAGGGCGCAAAGAAAACTGGAAAAATGTAAGTGCGGAGCAGTTGCCAGCTTTCTCGGATTGTGATACACTCTACCTGACGAACGTTCGGAAGGATGATAGATATGACAGCAGCTCGGATCAAAGAAGTTGCTCTTAAATATTTTGCCAATCATGGGTATGAAGGTGCTTCGTTAGCGGATATTGCCGAGGAGGTCGGCATCAAGAAGCAGTCGATCTATACGCATTTTAAAGGGAAAGATGAACTGTTTCTGGCGCTGCTGTATGATGCGCTGGCCAAGGAGCTCAGCTTCGTTACCAGTTATTTGGACCGTAACAAGGCGCGTTCGGTTGAAGCTTTGCTGTACGGCTTTTTAAACGAATACCAGATTTGCTATGAAACGAACGATAATACGAAGTTTTACTTGCGCACGGCATTTTTTCCGCCGGCTCACTTGTACGAGGAGATTGTCAAAGAAGGCTACCGTTACTTGGATACGGTTGAGGCGCTGCTTGTGACAGTGTTCGATCAAGCGAAAGCGTCCGCCAGCATTCATGCTGGTGTGGGGAGTGAAGCGGCTGCGGCTGCTTTCCTATCGGTATTAGACGGTATATTTGTGGAGCTGCTATTCGGCGGGTCCGAGCGTGCAACGAAGAGATTGGAAGCCTCATGGCTCGTCTATTGGCGGGGCATCAGGCAGTAAAAACAGCAGGAGGTCTTCATCATGAATCGGAATTGGATGTTTATTTTTATCGGAGCTATTTTTGAAGTTGCGTGGGTGAGCGGACTCAAGCATGCGGACAGTACGCTCACGTGGGTCGGAACCGTCATTGCGATGTACGTATCGTTCCACCTCGTCATCAGCGCGTCGACCAGGCTCCCGGTGGGCACGGTGTACGCGGTATTCACGGGATTAGGTACGGCTGGGACCGTTCTGGTGGAGATGCTGGTATTCGGCGAGTCGTTTTCATTGCTGAAAATGCTGCTGATTGCGCTTCTTCTGTCCGGCGTGTTCGGCTTGAAAGTGCTTTCGAAAGAGAAGAGCCCGAAAGGAGCTGCTGCGTAATGGGCTGGATATTTCTGATGTTTGCAGGGATGTTCGAGGTGGTCGGCGTCGTAGGCATGAACCAGATTAATAAAGCGAAAAATTGGCGTTCATTCGCCATCTTTATCGTCGGGATTGTGATGAGCTTCGGATTGCTGAGCCAAGCGATGAAAAGCTTGCCGATGGGCACATCCTACGCGATCTGGACCGGGATCGGTACGGTCGGCGGGGCGCTGGTCGGAATGCTGTTCTACGGCGAATCCCGTGACTGGAAGCGGCTGATGTTTATGGCGATGGTGCTGGGGGCGGCCGTGGGTTTGAAATTAATTGCTTAAAGATGAAAACCGCAGCCTCTGCGGTTTTTTTGTATAATGGTACCCAATACACCGAGATCTGCAATCTCAAAGCAAAATACCGGGGTTGATCTGTTTCGCTGCCTTTGTTTTCGGCCTGCGTACGAGGCTATTGGAGCTAAGGCTGATGGATGAACGATAGGTAGGAATTTAGCCAAAAACATAGGCTAAATGATGGGACGCTGCGATTTATGGCCGAAAAGCCAACGATGCCATTGGTTATTTAGCGACAAATCGATGGATTGGACAATATTTCCTAAAATAAGCAGTGGTAATATGGCTTATTCCAGTGAAGAATCGTGATTTTTCCAAATTTGGCTATGAAATCATTGGCTATTTGCAAAGAGATGAGGCCGTCTATCTTTTTGGTCATGATTCTCCAAAAGAAAGTCATTGTTCTCCTCTGGGCGTAGCTGTTCGCATGTGATATGTTCAGGACTACTCGGTTAAATAGGGGGAGTCTGAGGATGTCTGAACAAGAGAAGGGGCCGCCACCTGAGCACTCAGGTGACAATGCACTGAACGCCTATCTCATGTCTGTGCCCAGTCGGGTCGCGGAAGCCCGAGGAATCTGGTATCGTCCGGTGGAGAAAAGCCGGGAGGAAGTCAGCCGCACGCTGGATCGTGTTCAAGCGATGGGTGCCAACGAGCTGTATCTCGAGACCTGGTTCTGGGGGTACACGATCTACCCCAGCGCCGTCCAGGCGGCTCGGGGCATTGAGCCTCAGCATCCCGCATTCCAAGGGTGGGATCCGCTGGAAACGTTCGTAGCGGAGGCAGGGGCGCGCGGCATTGCCGTACATGCCTGGCTGGACGGGTTCATGGTAGGCGTCGATCCAGCGGGAGGCCCTATCCTGCGCGCGTATCCGGAATGGGCGGCGCTTACGCGCAAGCAGGCTGGATCCGCCACGCCTCAGCCTCAGCCGGAGACGGGATTCTTTTGGCTGGATGTGACGAATGGCGACGTGAGCGAGCATGTCCTCTCGGTGATTCGGGAGATGGCAATGGATTACCAGATTGCCGGGATTAATCTGGATTTTATGCGGCTGCCGCTCGCCGACGATCCGGAAGATCGCTACTGTTACAGCGATGCGGCGCGCAGCGCTTTTGAGCGGGAATACGGGACCGATCCGCTGCAGATTGGGCTGGACGAAGGCGAGCCTTTATGGCAATCTTGGACGACTTGGATCGCGCGGAGGGAAGACGATTGTATTGCCAATTTGTATGATGAGGTGAAGCGTATTCGGCCGGAACTCGTCGTCTCTGCTGCACCGGAACCGGGCATTGAGTCGGATCTTATCGCCAATTGGTCGCAGCATGTCGACATTGTCATTCCGCAGGCGTACCATAACCGCTCGGATCGCGTGCGCGAAACGGTTGAGCTGTACCGCAAGCTGCTGCCTTCAAGCAATCTGGTATACAGCGGTTTATATCCCATGTATGTCGGGCTGGACATCCCGGAGACGATTGAGCAGGTGCTGACTGCGCACGAACAGAGTGAGGGAACGGTGATGTTCGCCCTTGGACAGGCGACCGATGAGGCGATCCGTGCTTTGCGCCAGGGGCCATGGCGAACGCCGGCTGTTTCGACCGGTCTGTTTCCGCTTCAGGCTGTACAAGCGATCGTTCAAGATGTAAAACTAAAGATAGAGGAGATCTACGAACCCCGTCATGGCATTCACGCAGGCGCAGCACAAGAAATGAGCCGACTGCTCGATGACATGTTGGGCGGTCTGGAGCCCGAATCGGGGGCGGTGGACGTCGCTAAGCTGGAAGCCCGTGCGGCTGCGTTAACGGCCTGTCTTCAGGAACAATCGGAGATGGCAGCCCTTCCTCCGGACGTTTACAGTCAATTAAGGAGCAGTGCCGAGCGTATGTATCAGCTTTTGCAATATGCGCGAATGAAATTACGGAAGTAACGCGAAGCGGAGGAGTGGCAGCATGAATTTATTGATCGTCGAGGATGAGGTGCGTCTGCGCAACGCGATTGCAAACAATATTCCCTGGGAGCAGCACGGCATTGAGGTCGTCGGCCAAGCAGGCAGCGGGACGGAAGCACTTCGTCTCATCGACCTGAAAAAGCCCGAGATTCTGCTGCTTGATCTGCAAATGCCGGAAATGGACGGCCTGACGCTGGCCAAGCATCTTCGGGCGTCCGATCCGCTGCTTAAAATGATTATTTTGAGCGGGCACGATGATTTTCGGTATGCACAGGAGGCGCTGGCGCTCGGCGTCATGAAATATTTGCTGAAGCCGGCCGGCGACGCGGACATTCTGGAGGCGGTGCTGGATGCGGCAGCGCGCGTGCACAGCGAACTGGAGCAGCGGCATAACGAAGGCGAGCTGCGGATGAAATGGAAGCAGCATTTGCCGCAGTTGGTCAATGAATTTTTGCAAGGCTGGTTGAACGGCCGGTTCGAGCTTTGGGAAATTGAACAGAAGAGCCGCGATTTGCAGCTTGATCTGGCGGGAGATGCCAACTATGCTGTGGCTGTCGTGGATATGGATCCGATCCCGGAGGAAGAGACGCGGTTCCGGGCCGGCGATATGTCGCTGCTCCAGTTCTCGCTAAGCAGTATCGTCCGGGAAGCGCTTGTCGGCGTTCCTTGCTGGATAGCGACCCCGGATACGGGCAGCACGGTTGTCATTTACCAGCTCGCAGGTGAAGCGGATGCGCACATCGGTTTGCAGCGGGTCCATGCTTTGACGGAGAAGCTGCTGTTTACGGTCAAAAGCTGCCTTAAGCTGACCGCCAGCGCGGGCATCAGCGGCATGACCGGCGGTTTGGCGGAGATGAACAAGCTGTATGTGCAAGCTGAGCGGGCGCTTCAGAACCGGATCGTGCTCGGGCACGACCTGGCGATTCCGTACCGGGAGGAGCAGGGCAGCGCGCCAACGCTGACGCTCCAGCCGAACCACGAGAAAGCGCTGGAAATCGCGCTGGAAACCGGTGATCGCGAGAAGGCGGAGGAGACGCTGAAAGCGATGTGGGATGCGGGCATGGGGCTGGCAGATACCGTGGAGGACATTCGCGAGCATATCTTGTATTGGGTTTCCCTCATGATCGGCCTTATTCAGAAGCAAGGGTGGCCGGTGCGCGAGGTGGCAGGCGACGATTATGTGATCTTTTTTAACCATACCGAGCTGGTGTCCAAAGAGCAGATATACAGCTGGCTGCAGCGCTTGATCAGAGCTTATTTGACGTATGCCGGCGAACGGCGAAAATCGACGAGTCACGGGATGATCAAAACCATTCTCACACTCGTCGACGCGGAGATCGATCAAGAGATGACGCTGCACGCTGTGGCGGATCGACTGTATGTCAATTCGTCCTATCTGAGCCGATTGTTCAAGCAAGAGACGGGCAAAGCGTTCTCGACTTATGTGCTGGAGCGAAAGATGGAGCGCGCCAAAGCGATTTTGCAGGAGGGCTCGCGGGTGACGGATGCAGCGGCCTGTGTGGGGTACCGGGACGTCAGCTATTTTACGCGGGTGTTTCGCAAATATTGGGGTGTGACGCCGGGAGAGGTACGGAGTTAGATTCGGTCACATCATTAAGCCTCTGTGGCAACTGTAGGAAAGTCCGGCTATTCATAGCCGGGCTTTTTTGCATAGCGGAGAGAGGATCTCGAAGCAGCGAACTACCGTTTTTCCCTGAGAAGTTATCAAAGTACCAAAACAAGTAATATTCCTCTAATTCGCAAAAAAACGCCGGATGATACACTAATTTCAGAAACACAGTACGAAGGAGGAGGCACCTTGAGAGAAACGGCACCTTTGGAACAATCGATCCCCACCCCCGGTAAAAATGTTCGAAAGACATATGTGAAGCAGCTCTGGATCGATGTCAGGAAAGATTGGGATTTATACCTGGCGCTTATTCCCGGCATCGCCTTTCTGCTGCTGTTCAAGTACACGCCGATGTACGGCATCATTATCGCGTTCAAGGATTTTAACATTTTTGACGGGATGGCTGCCAGCCCGTGGGTCGGGATGAAGCATTTCGATAAGCTCTTTTCGTCGGACAGCTTCCTGCAAGTATTTCAGAACACCTTGTTCATCTCCGTGTATAAAATCATTTTCCTGTTCCCGCTGCCCATCATCATTGCGATTCTGCTGAACGAATTGAAAAATATAACGTTCAAGCGCAGCGTGCAGACGGTCGTGTACTTGCCTCACTTTCTCTCCTGGGTTATCGTCAGCGGGTTGTTCATCGATCTGCTCTCGACCAACGGCGGGATCGTCAACAAAATCATTGTCGCGCTCGGCGGCGAACCGATCCGTTTTTTCCTCGACAGCAGCATCTTCCGGTCCGTGTTGATTTCCACGGCAGGCTGGAAGGAGACCGGCTGGAATACGATCATTTATCTTGCCGCGCTCGCCAGCATCGATCCAGGACTGTACGAAGCGGCCAAAATCGACGGCGCAAATAAATGGAAGCAAATTGTACATATTACGCTGCCAGGTCTCATTCCCATCATTCTGCTCATGTTCATCCTTCGCTTAGGTTATGTGCTGGAGGCCGGCACCGAACAAATTCTCGTTATGTACAACCCGAGTGTTTACAACGTCGCTGACGTTATCGGTACTTATGTATACCGGATCGGGCTTGGGGAGCAGGATTACAGCTTTTCGACGGCCGTAGGCGTTTTTGAATCTGTGGTCGCGTTTATCTTGATTCTAACGGGCAACGGACTGGCCAGGAAGTTTTTCGGCCGAGGGTTGTGGTAAATAGAGAGGGAAGGAGGGGCATCTATGAGTCATTCACAAGGAGTTCGTTCGCCGGGGGCTAGAAGGTCACGCGTGATTCGGGTCTCAACCGGCGAGAAGGTATTCTCGGTTATTAATCACTTGATTTTTATCGCGCTCGGGTTGTCGACGATTTTTCCTTTTATTAATCTCATCGCCAAGTCACTCAGCAGTGAGGCGGCAGTCGTCTCCGGCATGGTGACGGTGTATCCGATCGATATGCAATTCGGGACGTACAAGTATGTGGCCAGCAACGATCTGTTTCTGCATGCGTTCTTCGTCTCCGTCACCGTGACGGTGGTTGGTTCTCTGGTGGCGCTTGCGATGACGACGTTGGCGGCGTATCCGCTGTCCAAGCCTAGGCTGCGGGGGCGGAAGTTTTTTATCCTGGTCTATCTGTTCACGATGCTGTTCAGCGGAGGCTTGATCCCTACGTATCTGCTTATGCACAAGCTGCATTTGATTAATACGATGCCGGTGCTGATTCTGCCTTTTCTGATCAATGTCTACAACATGCTGATTGTCAAAAACTACTTTGAAAGTCTGCCCGAAAGCTTGGAAGAATCGGCAAAAATGGACGGTGCCAGCAATCTGACGATTCTGTTCCGCATCATGCTGCCGCTCTCCATGCCTGTGCTCGCTACGATAGGGCTGTTCTATGCCGTGACGTTCTGGAACGACTATTTCACTTCGCTCATCTATATTAATTCGGCGGATTTGAAGCCGCTTCAGCTGTATTTGAAAGAGCTGTTCGTGACATCGACCGATACGTTTATGCGCACGAACGTCGATGCCTCTCTGAACGTATCGCCGCAATCGATTCAAGCGGCTTCGATCATTTTGGCAACGATTCCGATCATCGTCGTGTACCCGTTTTTGCAAAAATACTTCGTAAAAGGTGTGCTGGTCGGCTCGGTCAAGGGTTGATCCGGCTGCCGGCAAGCTTGAGAGGTGGTGGTGAGCAAGAGCAACAACGGCTAACATAATCGCGGTTCTTACGAAAATGGAAACAGTTTCACATTCACACCAGGAAAAAAAGGGAGGCTCATCCATGGTCAAAAAAATGTTAACGCTATTAACAATTACATCCTTGGCTGCGACAATCTCGGCCTGCGGCAGTTCCGGCTCCAATTCGAGCTCGACACCCGGCTCATCCACAGCGCCAACAACACCGGCTGCACCTACAGCATCGGTCGATCCCAACAAACCGAAGCCCGAGTTCAAAGCCTTGCTGCAGTATGGGCGTTTTGATCCGAATGCCGAGGTCGTGGCGAAATTCCTGAATGAGAAAACCGGCTATAAAGTAACCTACGATATGCTGCCGGTCGAGAATCCGGACGACAAGTTGAACTTGCTCATGGCGAACAAGGAAAAATATTCGTTCATGCTGCTGAGCTCCACGCAATATTCCAAGCTGGCCGCTTCCGGTGCACTAGAGCCGATTGACGAGCTCGTTAACAAATACGGCACGAATATGAAAAACGTAATTTCGCAGACATCATGGAATGGCGCGAAGCTGAACGGTAAAATTTACGGCATCCCGCAAACCGGCTCCGGCACCGTTGTCAATACCTCGTTGATTGTTCGCCAGGATTGGATGGATGAGCTGGGACTCAAAGCCCCGACAACGCGCGACGAGCTGTACACCGTGCTGAAAACGCTTAAGGAAAAGAAAAACGTCATCGGTCTCTCCGGCGGGAAAAGCCCGCTTGTCCCGGAAATTTTGCCGACATTCGGCCTCACGATGGTGCAGGGCACAGCGACAACCGGCTGGCAGGATGTGAACGGCAAGCTGGTGAATGCCGTGGAAAATCCAAATATGAAGAAGTATTTGGAGTTCATGAAGAAGCTGTACACCGAGAAGCTGATCGATCAGGAATGGTCGCTGAATCAGTCCAACAAAGTGATTGAAAACTTTACAAGCGGTAAAGCGGCGATTATCTCAAACGGATATTTCAATGCGCCAACCGTTCAAAACGCTCTGCTGAAAAATACGCCTAACGCGAAAATCGCGGCGTTCCCTTACTTGAAAGGGGATGATGGCAAAGTTCAGGTCATGGGCACCGCCGGCATCTCCTTCTACGTGGGCATTCCGAAATGGGCAGACAACAAGGAAGACATTATTAAATATCTGGATCTCAAGCTGGATAAAGATATTTTCAAGGAAGCGGCTATCGGTAAAGAGGGTGTTCATCACAAATTCGAAAACGGCAATTACTTCCCGATTCTGCCGAAGTTCAATGACGAATACAATAATGCGTCTTCCTTCTTGACCGGTGTGGATGAGAAGAACTATCCGATCTACTGGCAAGCCCGCGTTCGCAAAGATCCGATTTTGACCGATGCGTTCACGAAAAACCAGGAAGCGGCCAAAGGCAACATTGTGATCGATCCGCTGTCTTTTGCACCTCCGCTTGAGGCGATTGGCAAATATAACTTGAAGCTGCAAAAGCTGATGGAAGATACGTTCCTGAAGTTCATCACCGGCGCGGAGCCGTTGGAGAACTACGATAAATTCGTTGCACAATGGAAATCCGAAGGCGGCGACGAAATGACGAAAGCGGCCAATGAGTGGTACGCAGCGAACAAGAAGTAAGATGAACTGGCCCCTGCGGCGATGCCGTGGGGGTTTTAAATTCTCAGAGGGAGCGGAGTAGACATGAAAAAGATCGGTTTCATTGATTATTTCTTGGACGAATGGCATGCGGAGAAATATCCGGCATGGATTGAGCAAGCGTCGAAGGGGCGCATGGGCGTCTCTTATGCGTATGGGAAAGCGGATCTTGAGGGGAAATTGAGCAATCGCGAGTGGTGTGCAAAAAAAGGAATTGAGCTGCTCGCTTCCATTGAGCAGGTGGTGGAGCAAAGCGACTACTTGATCGTATTGTCGCCGGATCATGCGCAGTATCACGAGGAGCTCTCCCGGATCGCGCTGCAGTCCGGCAAGCCGACGTATATTGATAAAACATTCGCACCGGATCGCGCAGCCGCTCTCCGGATGCTGGAGCTGGCCGACAAGCACGGCACGCCGATGTATTCGACGTCGGCGCTGCGCTTTGCAGCGGAGTATGCGCCGGTGGAGCGACAAGGGATCGAGGCGATCTGCAGCCTGGGACCGGGCAAGTTCGAGAACTACGCCATCCACCAGGTGGAGCCGATCATCGCGCTGATGGGGACGGAGGCAAAGCAGGTGATGTGGACGGGCACGGCAGGGGCGCCGTCGCTCCTGATCGGATTCAGCGATGGCCGGCAAGCCACGATCAATCTTTACGGCTGGGAAAGCCCGTTCAGCATGGCGCTCAGTTATGCGGACGGCGCATCGCAATACGTGAAGATCGAGTCGAATTTTTTCGGCGCGTTTATTGATCAGTTGATCGCGTTTTTCGAGTCCGGTGTGTCGCCGGTTCCGCCAGCGGAAACGATTGCGATTGCCTCGATTCTGGAGGCAGGCGAGAGAGCGGCGAGAACGCCGTATGAGTGGATCGCGCTGCCGTAGGGTAAAGGTAATTGGCATAGATGTGACGACAGAAGGAAAAACCGGCTCCTC
>NZ_RXHU01000036.1 GCF_003955665.1 Paenibacillus whitsoniae | reverse complement strand
TCCGACATGAAATGTTTATCCCCGGATACAATTTGCTCCGAGTCCCGCAGCATGATTTTCAAAAAATCCCGGTCACTCAGCATCTTCGTCACCATGCCCGAAATAAACTGATACAGCGCGTCTTCCAGCGGTTGCCCGGGATGAATGCCCTTTATGAGCTCATCCATCTGCTGAAACCGCGATGCTTGGGCCTCCTTGACAATCGTCTCCAAAATCTCCTGCTTGCCGCCCGGAAAGTAATGATACAGCAGCCCATCTGTAATTCCGATATGCTTGTGCATCGCTCGGATCGACGTGCCGTGATACCCGTGCTGGGCGAACAGCTCCTTGGCCCCCTGCAAAATTTGCTCCCTACGCTCAGCCGCTTGAAAATCGCGGGATGTTTTGGGAATGCGTTTCATTGGCTCAATCTCACTTTCCATTTCACTCAACGATCGTGTAATGAATTATAGCGCAGTTAGGGTGGGAGTGCAAGGGGAAGGTGACATCAATCAATCATCACAAGTGCTTTCTAATGACAATTGCGCTAAATGTATTTCTTTGTATCTACCCGTTTTCTCAATTCAAAACCGCTGCTGAATCATTATACTTCTAACTTTCTCCAAAAGGATATTGGACACGGAAATGGCGGCGGAACGATTTCTCAATAAGGAGTTATCCTCGTCTCATAATCAATCACCCTGCTTAATCACAATTGATAAGGGTCCTTCCTCCCCCGCATTACAACAGTTAATCAGACAAAAATTGACTCACCTCTTCAATAGAAGGCAAAGAAGGGATAGCGCCATATCTAGTAGTTGTAATTGCTGCCGCAGAGTTGGCAAAAGATAAAAACTTCTTAATCTGCTCATGGGTTATTTCGTCTATTTTAGAATTTTCCTTACTTAGCTGAAATAATACAGCTCCAATAAAGGAATCCCCGGCACCTGTTGTATCAACTGCCTGAACTCGATACCCAGCAACGGAAACACGATCCGTTTTGGTATACCAGACGGCCCCCTCTGCCCCCTTTGTGAAAAGGATGTGCTCTACATGGCCAGTAAATAGAGAGGTTACCGCTTCTTCAACATCCTCGATTCCTGTAATAAAGAGCAACTCTTCCTCACTAATTTTGAGAATATGGCTAAAAGGAATAAATTGTTGAATCGTTCTTCGACATTCCACTTCACTGTTCCAGAGTGGCAATCTCACATTGGGATCAAAACTAACGATACCTCCGTTTTCTTGAACCGCTTGAATCGCCTTCATGTGCGCATACTTTACGGGTGCTTCGATTAAATCAACTGAACAAAGGTGTAAAATATCTCCCGCCTGAAACCACTGCTCTTCGATATCTTCTTGGGCAAGCAGCATATCTGCGCTTGGTTTTCGGTAGAAGGAGAAATCCCTATTTCCATCAGCTTTGAGACTGACGAAAGCTAACGCTGTATTCGCTTTGTCTGTTCTGCATACATACCCTGTCTCAACACCAACGGATGTCATCGTTTCAATCAAAAAATCACCGAAGGCATCTTGACCCAGCTTTCCTATAAATGCACTTTTTCCACCCAGCTTTGCAACCGTACAGGCTACATTTGCTGGAGCGCCACCCGCTGCTTTTTGAAAACCGCTGACATCTTTCAGTTCAATTCCTGTTTCATTCGGTATAAAATCAATAAGTGCCTCGCCAATCGTAAATACAGTAGCCACTTTCCAATCTCCCCTTAAAGAATATCCCACTTGTTTAAAGAAACGATACGGCACTTTCCTTGCGAGAAGACGTGAATACCCAGCGATTCTGTCCCTGGATAAATGCGCCCTGTCATTACCTTTTCCCCATCTTGGATGAAGATTTCTACAGAAGAGCGGTCTACAAATATGCGAAGGACTAACTGATTATTGTTCAGAGGAACCTTCGTCAGACGTTCACCTTTAGGTCCAATACCAGACTGATCGCGGTTAAACCGCAATAAGTTATCATCAACACGGTACGAAATAAGTGTTTCTTCCTTTTCATGTACCCGAAGCTTCAAGCCGAACTCCTCCGCTTCAAAAGCATCGAATACGACATCAAGCTCATAGCTGTCACCCGTGCATTCCAATCTCTGTTCTCCGCTAAGAAGAACGTCCTTCAGCTCATAAAGTTCGGAACGATATGTTTTTATTTCCTCAACTGGCCTATATACTATTTTATCATTCACGATTCTCATTTCTCTAGGCAGCGTCATCGCTCCTGCCCAATGATGTCCCTCTTGCGTCGGTATTGCTATCTCCCATGTTTCCATCCAGGCAATAACAATGCGTCTTCCCTGATTGTCTTCACAGGTTTGGGGTGCATAATAATCAAAGCCATAATCCATTGGTTTGTAGTCGTTGTAATGGAATTTTCCTTGTTCCGTGTCTAGTCGCCCTAACATCGAAACCGTTGAATGTATATTGTGATAATCATAACCTTGAGAGGGCATGCGCTGCGGGGATACCACTAGAACATCCTGATGATCCAGTTGGAATAAATCGGGGCATTCCCAATTATCTCCCATATGACCATCACTTCTAGCGATTTCATTCACGAACGTCCAATGCTGCAAATCTTCGGAACGATACAACAGAATAATGCCATTTTTGCTATTGTCATTGGAACCAATTACAGCATAGTACTTCCCATCTCTCTCGAATACCTTCGGATCCCGGAAATCTTTCTGACTGGCAGAAGTTGGAATGAGCGAAACAGGAATCACCGGATTTTGCTGTATTTTCTCAAAGCGCACACCCTCATCGGATACAGCTAGATTTTGCGTTTGAATGTAATCGTTATCCTTATCCGGTCCTGTGACAACGTGTCCTGTATACATCAGGAACAGCTTCCCGTCTTTTTCTATGGCACTTCCCGAAAAGCAGCCGCTTTCGTCATAGCTTTGATCGGGTGCCAGCGCAACAGGCAAGTATGTCCATTTAATCAAATCACGACTAATCGCATGACCCCAGTGCATCGGACCCCAATAAGACGTATACGGATAATGCTGATAAAATAAATGAAAGTTTTCCTTAAAAAAAACAAATCCATTGGGATCATTCATCCACCCATATTCGCTCATCAAGTGGTACTGTAATCGATAGTCTAAGCGAATGTTTTGTTTATTTTCCCCAATATAAGTATCTGCGTTTTCTCTTGTATAGTGTTTTACTTTATCTTTCATTTGACACCATTCCATATCTGATAGTTATCTATATTATGCTTTAAACAGCCAATTTCCAAAAATCAATGCAGCTGATATGCGCCGAGCCATTTTCTGCAAAAAAGCCGACCTGTACGCTCGCCGGCTCCGGGAAAATAAAGCCGGACATCACATAATCGCCTTCGTTAATGAACAGCTCCAACGTCGACCGATCTAAAAATAAATGAAAAGTCAGCAGCCCGTCGGCACGTTCCGCGATTTGGCACGTTTTAATCCCCGAGACGCCTCCGCCGGAATTCGTTCTGTCGAAAATGACTTGCTTCGCGGCCGCATCGTACCGGATGACCGTTTTTTCCTTGCCGTCGGCCGATGTCCGGACTTGCAAGCCGAATCCGCTCGCATCCGTTTGCTGCAAATCGATCTGAACGATTATCTCGGCNNATCTCGGCACATTCGCCCGCGATCCCCTGGATTTGATGCATATTGCTTGGCGTAACGCGATAGTTCTGCACTTGAATCGGGTTATGCCGCAGCAGCTTCATTTCGTCCACCGGCTGAATTTGCAGTCTCCCGTCTTCAGAACATTGAAGTTCCCGCGGAATCGTCATGCATCCGGCCCATGTTTTATCGATTCCATCCTCCATCGGCATCCAACCGAACAAAATCCGTCTACCGCGGTCATCCGTCATCGTCTGTGGAGCGTAAAAGTTAAACCCGTGATCCAAAAGCCGGAACGCCCCGTGCTTGTAGGTTCCGCTCTCATAGTCGAGCTCGCCGACATAGTAACCGGAAACGTTCGGCGCTCCCCAGTCTTCCACACCCTGAGGGGAAAAGGCCAAAATATGTTTGGAGCCCAAAGCGAACAGATCCGGACATTCGTGCATGTATCCCATTTGGCCATTGCTTTCGGTCAGGACGCCTACAAAATCCCAATGCGTCAAATCGCCCGACCGGTACAGGATCACTTTGCCGCGTTCGTCTTTTTTCGTGCCGAGCACCATGTACCATGTTCCCTCATGCTTCCAAACTTTAGGGTCACGAAAATGATTCGTTTGGCCGATCGCGGCCGGAGGGGCGGAAATCATCGGGTTTTCGCCGGATTTCGTAAATTCGATGCCGTCCGTCGACACCGCTACGCATTGCTGCTGGAACAAATCGTCGGGCAAACCTTGAGGCGAAGTAAATATATTTGCGGTGTAAAATAAATAGAGCCGGTCCTCATGCACGACTGCGCAGCCGGAGAAGCAGCCGTCAATGTCATACTCCTCATTCGGGGCCAGAGCGATGGAGAGATGTTCCCAATGAATTAGGTCTTTGCTTTTCATATGTGCCCAATGGATGTTCCCCCACGTCGGAGCGTACGGATTATGCTGATAAAACAAATGATATTCCCCGTTAAAGAAAATGAGGCCGTTCGGATCGTTCATCCAATAGACCGGCGGGCTGGCGTGATAAAGCAGTCGGTGTGGGTCCTTTACTTCTTTTGCCAGCGCCGCTTCGATCGAAGCGTGTGCCCTTTGTATCGCTTCCTTATGCGTGCTTTGCATTATTCGTCCCACCTTGATTACCTGCGCTTTCTATACTGAATTTATTTGATCGCTCCCTGCGTAACCCCTTGAATAATGTAACGTTGGGCAAACATGTAAACCAAAAACAGTGGAAGAACGATCATCAAGACCGCCGGCAAAAATTGCTCGTAGTTGGTCGAGTAGGTATCACTGAACACTTTTACCGCGAGCAGCAAAGTCAGCTTGTCCTGACCTGCATTTTGCAAAATCAGGACGGGGAGCAAATAGTCGTTCCAAATCCACAATATATTTAATATTCCGATCGTGACGGTCGTCGGCGTTAAAATCGGCATCACTATTTTGAAAAATGTTTGCCTCCGATTGCACCCGTCGATCAGCGTTGCTTCTTCCAGTTCAAGGGGAATGCCTTTCACAAAGCCGTGGTAAATAAACACCGAAAGCGAACTGCCGAATCCGAGGTACATGAAAATTAAAGTAAGCTGAGGCTGCGCTTGAATCCACCCCAACTTCTGACCGTAAACGGAAACAAGCGGAATCATTATCGACTGGAACGGTATAATCATGGAGGAAACCATCACGAAAAAAAACGTCTTGTTCATCTTCGTATTATTCCGCACAAAATAATGCGCCGTCATGGAGGCAAACAGCGAGATCAGGAATACGCTCAGGAACGTGATCAAGATGGTGTTCCATAAGCTTCTCAAGTAATGCATTTTATCCATGGCAATGGCGAAATTGGCAAATTGAATCGAAGTCGGCAAAGAAACGATCGAATCGACGATTTGCGCATTCGTTTTGAACGAATTCAGCAAAACGAGCAGAAAAGGGAAGCCGAATCCGATCAGCGCTGCCGATAAAATGATGTAAATAAGCGTTTGTTGAATGAGACGGCCTGTTCTCATTAGGCTTCAACCTCCAATTTTTTGCTGAAATAAACTTGAAGGGTGGTTACGCCTGCGACGAGGAAAAACAAAATAAAAGCTTCCGCCTGTCCCAATCCGTAATCGTGCGTCTGAAACGCTTTGTTGTAAATGTGCATGGAAGCCATGATCGTGCTTCCGAACGGCCCGCCTTTCGTCAGCGCCAAATTCAAATCGTAGATCATGAATCCGTTTCTGAGCGTCAGAAATATCGTTACGATAAATGCCGGCATCATCAGCGGCAGCACCATGCGGGTAAGCCGGACCCAGCTTCCTGCTCCGTCAATCGTTGCCGCTTCCAAAATATCTTTCGGCACGCTCATCAAACCGGCAATGAGGATAACCATCATATAGCCGACATTTTGCCAAACCGTAACAAGGACAAGCGCCCAAAAAGCCTTATGTTCATCGCCTAACCATGAGGTCGCGAATATTTCCAGAGCATATTTTTGACCGATAGTCACAAAAAAGCTGTTGAATAAAAACTGCCAAATAAAGCCCAGCACAAGCGCGCCGATCAAATTCGGAACGAAAAAAACGGTGCGGAAAAAGTTTTGCCCTTTGCCTCCGGAAGTTACGAAATAAGCTAATAAGAACGCTATGGAATTGACTAAAATGACCGTGATCGCGACGTATTTCAGCGTCAGCCAGATGGAAACCCAAAATTTGGAATCATGGAAGACGGAGATATAGTTGTTGATGCCAACAAAAGGCATCTCGGTCGCTATACCGTCCCATGCGAAAAAAGTCAAATAAATGCCATAAATAAATGGAACGGCAACGACTGCCAAAAACGCGAACAGCGTAGGGCCGGTAAAAAAGAGCTGATGACCCGTTCTCTTGAATGCATTTTTTTCAGAGATCATCTGGATCTCCTCCACTTCGAAATGAATTGAAAGTCGACGGGCAAGAACAAGTCCAGTCCGTCGACAAGGATGTTTACTTCACATTTTTCCAGTAATCTGCGATTTCAGCCGCCAAAGCAGCCCGGTCATCTTTGTTCACGAGATATTTTTGCATCGAAGCACCAAGCACTTTCCAGTGGTCGCCCGGCACGTAGTTGCCTGCGAAAGGAATGGACTTGCCGGCATTGTTGTACGCTTTGATCGATTTGGCAAGCGAATCTTTAGGCTCAAGCGTAATGTTTTTGAACGCCGGAATGATGCTCGCTTTGTTCACAAGGAAATCCTGGCCTGCCTGCTCGTACACAATCCAGTTGAGGAATTTTTTAGCTGCCGCCTGTTGTTCCTCGGTATTTTTCGTTTTATCGACAAAAATTTGTTTGGTCGCGCCGATTGCGATTGCGGAATTGGCTTTGTCGCCGGCGTTGTTGCTGACCGGAACAGGAATAAAGCCGAATTCGCCGGTTGGATTCGATTTTTGCAATTCGCTGATCATCCAGTTGCCGTTAAACGTAATGCCTGCCTCACCTTTGGCTACGGAAGCCGCCGATTGCTCGTAAGTAGTGGAAAGCGGGTCGTTTTTCCCTTTGTTGTATTTTTTCATAACATCGAATGTGTCAAGCAATCCTTTGTAAGCCGCGTTGTCGGCGATTTTCACGCTTCCTGATTTTAAGCCGCTGAGGAATTTTTCCACATTGCCGTCCGGCTGCGCCGCATAGGCGAGAGCTAGGAAGTGGTTGCCCAGGGACCAGTCCATGCTGCCGATCGTCAAAGGAGCTGGGCCGGAAGCTTGAATTTTTTTGAACAGTTCTTCAAGAGCGGCAGTCGTGTTGATTGAAGCCGGCTCGAAGGTGCCGCCGACCGCTTTGTCAAGAACGGCTTTGTTATAAATCAAACCGTATCCTTCAACCGAGAACGGGAACGCAAGCGTTTTGCCGTCGATCTGGTTGGGCTGCGCTAAGTCGCCGACCCATTTTTCACCAGAAAGATCGGCTGCTTTATCTTTGAATTTGACGATGTCGCCGGCGTCAAGCATAGCCAGCGTTGCCGGAGTGCCCGCAGCATAAAGCGTAGCGGCTCTCTCATAAGGAGATTGGCCGTCTCCCGTCGACATGACTTCAACGGTGATGTTCGGGTTCGCCTTCGTGAACTCTTTCCCCGCTTCAGCAAGCAATTTAGAAACGTCGCCGCCCTTCGATTCGAGAATCGTAATTTTAACCGGCTTTTCTGCGGAGGCGCCTTTGCTGTCAGGTGTTGCGGAAGCGCTGCCAACAGTACCGCCGGAATTCGTTTTGCTACAAGCGGTTGCAATCATTGCAAATACAAGCATTACGGCCAATGAAATAACAAGACTGGACTTTTTCATTTCGTTTTCCCCTTAGAATAAATTTTTCATGCTTGTTGCTATTGTTGTAAAATCCATTCCGCACTATTCTCCTGGCGCGCATCACCTCCTTCAAGAGTGACAACCTTTTTGAGCGCTCGATCGAACGCTCGACCATTCGGGAAAAGGTTTTCCTGAGTGGTCAAAAAAATAATGAACCTCCTACAGCATCGTATTCTTTATTACGCTGTCTCTTGAAACAAGGGTCGTCGGAAAGACAATGTTGGTTTTCAGGTGCCGCGTATCGTTTTCCAGCAATTCCAGCAGCAGATTGGCGGCTTGCGTACCGTACTCCGAATAGTTAACGTGGATGGTCGTTAATTTGGGCCGTACCAGGGACGAAATTTCCACGTCGTCAAAACCGATAATCGAGCAATCTTGCGGAATTTTCAAGCCATGATCATACAAATAATTCATTGCACCAAGCGCAAGTCTGTCAGTCGCGGCAAATATGGCGGTAGGTTTATAAGTATGCGCTAACATTGTTTTCGCCGCTTCATATCCACTGCTTATTTTGAAAGAATCTGCGTGAACCACGCTTTGTTTGGATACAGATATTTGCCGATCCTTCATGGCCTGTTTGAAGCCTTTCAGACGGTCGACGCCGACAGCCAAGTCATAAAGGGGAGCTGAAATGAAACCAATTTTGGTGTGCCCGTTGTCGAGCAAATGCGTGGTCGCCATATGAGCCCCCCCGACGTTGTCTATGTTGATGGCAGGAAATCCTTGAAGCTGAAATTGCTGGCCGATGACGACAGCAGGGATTTTATTATTGTTGAAAAATTGTTTATGGTTGGTCGAATATTTCACGCCTGAAAGTATGATCCCGTCAATTTTTTTATCCTCAAACGATTGAAAATATTTCAATTCTTTTTCTTCGTTTCCGTTTGTGATGGCCAAAAAAATGCTATAGCCTTTAGCATCCAAAATGCTTTCCAGGCCATTGATCACCTGAGCAAATATTTCGTTGGAAATCTCGGGAATCATCACGCCGATTGCATGAGTTCGCTTGTTAACCAGCCCTCTTGCCAAGGCGTTGGGCCTGTAGCCGGTTAATTCGACGGCGCTCAAGACTTTCTCCCGCGTTTCGGGATTTGTACGTTTGGTTCCGTTCAGTACTCTGGAAACGGTTGCAATTGATACGTTTGCCATTCGGGCAACATCTTTAATCGTATATTCGGCCATTAATTTATCTCCAATTTCCTTCAGCTCAATGTATTACGGGTAAACGTTTTCATGTAATGAGACTACCATAAACCGTGTTGTTCCGTCAATATAACCCCATATAAACAACTTTGATTATCCATTTTGCTCTGAAGTAGCGTGTAATGATCACTGTGTAGAATGAAGTGGCCTCAAGGGGCTTCACACAATTATTTCAAATGGCAAAGTCCCAAAATTCAAGCTAAGAACAAATTATACTCCCAAAGGAAGGAAATTCGAATATCTTCCCTAAATTGAAGGTTTTAATTAAGAAGATATGCTTCCAAATTCTCTATTCATCTATTAATTACAACAATTCAACACTTATTGCACTTATATTCGGGATTTTCTTGTCGTTGGCATATATTGTAGATAACTGTTGTCGTTGTACTGCCACCACGAACAAATAAGCGTGGCCCCCCCTTCTATTTGGGCATTCCACGAGAAAATGCATCCAATAGAGGTGGTTAACCACGCTTATATTTTATGAGCAGAATTTCTTCAGTTCAGCTATAGCCTACGCCTTCACTTTCGGCTGAATCGTCTCCAGCGGCTTATGGTTGCCGTAATAAGGCACTTCGCGCTTCGTCGGCGCCGCCCAGTGTACGGCATTCGAGATTACGCGGCGAATTTGCGGATTGTAGTAGGTCGGATACGTTTCGTGACCCGGACGGAAGTAGAAGATTTTGCCGTTGCCACGGTGAAACGTGCAGCCGCTGCGGAACACTTCGCCGCCCTCGAACCAGGAGACCATGACCAGCTCATCCGGCTGCGGAATGTCAAAATGCTCTCCGTACATCTCTTCCTCTTCAAGCTGGATGTACTCGCCGATGCCCTCCACGATCGGATGGCCAGGCGCCACAACCCAGAGGCGTTCCTTCTCGTCGGCTTCGCGCCATTTCAAATCGCAGGACGTGCCCATGAGCGTCTTGAACACTTTCGAAAAATGCCCCGAATGCAGCACGATGAGGCCCATGCCCTGCCATACACGTTTTTGCACGCGTGCGACGATCTCGTCCTGTACTTCGCCATGCGCTTTGTGCCCCCACCAGATCAGCACATCGGTGTTATTCAGCACTTCCTCGCTCAGGCCGTGCTCGGGATCGTCCAATGTTGCATAAGTGACTTCAACATCCCCGTTGATGCCTTCCCCGATGGCCGTGTGGATGCCTTGCGGATAGGCCGCGCGCACTTTCTCATTTTCTTTTTCATGCCGATATTCGTTCCAGACCGTAACTTTCAGCTTCTGACTCATTGATTGATTCCTCCATTGGCAGCGCATTCAGATGCGTGGTATTAATTCTGAGTATAGTGGCTCGGTTCTTTGAAATAAAGGCAAGATCCTGTCTACTTCTTATCCAAAAGTGTCTATCCATCTTAAACAATGATATACTGTGTGGAGTATTTTTCTTATAAACCACAATTTCATTCTTATACAAATCTGCCCTACTAACCATTCAGCGAGGTGATCGAGCGATGGATATGCCGCTTCCTTTAGCGAAGCTTGCCCCGATTCGCAACGAAGAAGTGATCTATCAGAACCCGCTCCTTTTTCTAAAAATTTGGGAAATCACCCACGATAACGACCATTATGGTTTTCCCGATCCTTGGCATTGGCACTCGCATAAGCAGGTGGAGTTCCTGATTGTCTGTCAGGGAGAGCTGGGTATCCAAACGAAGTCTGCCTATACCGTCATGAAAGCCGGCGACGTTCTCATGCTCGGCTCCTCGCAGCCGCACCGCACGCACAAAAATTCACCCGGGCCCCTGCGGCAAATCGTCTTTCAAATTGATCTTACGCAGCATTTTGACGTGAGCACGTTGTCGTATTTGCACTTTTTCTCAGAGCTGACACATTCGCTCGAGCCCTTCAACGAGCTGTTTCGGGCCAAACCTGAGGTGCGCAAGGCGGCCTACGATCTTGTCATCCAGATCTACGAAGAATCGCAGGCTAGAACGTTCGGCTACGAACTCGCGATCAGCGCCGCGATCAAACAACTGCTCCTGCTCTTGCTGCGCAACGATACGCGCGATCTCTCCCAACTGACAGAGGACGAGAGTATCACCCGGCTGCGTCCCGCCCTAACCTACATCGACGAGCATCTCGCCGACCGCATCACCGTAGACGAAGTCTGCACTTTGATGAATCTGAGCTATCATTATTTCATTAAGTATTTTAAGAAAGTTATGGGGATGTCATTCATTGATTACGTAAATTATAAACGGATAAAAAAAGCCGAGCGCCTCCTGCTTACAAGAGACCTCAGCATTATGGAAGTCAGCTACGAGGTCGGGATTACGAATATCGCCCAATTCTACAAGCTGTTCAAGCGTCATAACCAGTGCTCGCCCAAAGAGTTCAAGCAGCGGCTCCGCAGTGGGCTCCATGGCATTCAGCCGCTGGGCGAAATCGAGGGAGCGAAGTCGAAATAGCCGTCTTTTTTATGAAAAACATACATGTCGTTTTCACTCTGATCGGCTTTGAAATAATAGTACATCTCATCCTCGTGGGTGAGGGTCACCTTGCCGAGTTCCGACTTTGCCGCCTCCAACGCTTCTTCGCGATTGAAGCTGTTCAACAAGAGGGACACCTGCAGCGCGTCGATGAACCAATCGCCGTTTTCTCTTTGAGCTAACGTATAATGAACGTAGTGAGCTTGCGTGTATGTGAGGTTGCCGAATGTTTTAAAACCGAGAACCACCTTGCCGTCAACCTGCGGTTCAACAGTAAAACTGGACGCCAGCATCGAATGCTCGCCCGCAAAAACGAGCCCCTGCGGCTCCAGAATCCAACCAGGACTCTGCTCATACATCGTTTCCCAGTGCTGAAGCGCTCGCTCACTGTTATAGTTCAACAGTTCGCCCTTCAGCTCGGCAAATGTGGGGGCTGGCTCTTTCATCGCCTTTTTCTCGGCGACGGCCATAATCTCCAGATTTGTCCGTTCGAGATTACGGAGAACCGCGATAAGTTCAGCTTTATCGGGCAGTGGAGGCTGGGCTGCTGGGGTTGCCGTTTGGGGAGAAGCGTCGACCGCATCAACGGCGTTTGGAGATGCCTCCGGAGCAGACGCATCGCTGCAGCCCGCCAGCATAAGCATAAGGACAAACGCTTGTAGACTAACCGCATAACCATTCCGGGAACTTTTCACGATGATCTCGCACCTTTCCGAGCCGATCTATCCAATTTGACGAAGGCAATCCCGATTTAGTTTCAAATAACTGGAAAAAACCCTGAACTCACGATCCATTCAAGAATGACAGGATATCGCAGAAGCACTCAGGAGATCATAAAAAAATCTGGAGGTGTAAGTGATAACCGTGAACCTACGGAAGAAAGCCTTGTTGGCTGACGAACACACGCTCCTGCGGAAAATGCCGCAGGAGCTGTTCGTATACGCGCTGATACGCATCCCGACTGTACCAGTCGGACAACCCCAGCGCATCATAAATCGCCCGTACGCCGATGCGCTCCGTGCGCCTGCCCCCGCTGCCGTCGCCCATGAAATAGTCGTCGATGCACACCCGGTCCACGATGCCGGCCAGCCGCTCGGCGAAATCAGCCGAGCTGGGCAGGACAGGCGCAATCGTGGCCTGCACGGGAATGCCGCGAGCCCGCAGCTCGCGGAGAGCCCGAAGCCGCGCCTGCACAGGCGGCGCGGCCGGGGTGAACGCGCGGCGGACGTCCTCGCGGTCCGTCTCTACCGTGAGGCTCACGCGCACGCGGTCGCCGAGCCTCGCCAGCAGATTCGCATCCCGCGTCACGAGCGGGCTGCGGGTCTGCACGAACAAAAAGTCCGGCCGCAGAGCGAGATCGCCGGACATGACGTCAAGGAGCGAACGGGTAATTCGCTCCTTGGCTTCTACCGGCTGGTACGGATCCGTCGCCGACGAGCAAAAAATCGTCACGGGCCCGCGCCGCTTCGCCCGAACCAGCTCTTTCTCCAGCAGCTCAGGAGCGTTCGCCTTCACGTCGACCCAGCTGCCCCACGCTTCGCCCTCGTGAAACAGCGCGACCGGCATCTGCCGCACGTAGCAGTACGAGCAAGCGAAACTGCACCCCGAATACGGATTCAGCGTATGCGTGTACCCTTCCAGAAATCCGCTGGCCTTCGTCAGCAGGGATTTCGCTTCCTTTTGCCTCACATGGACGCGCATGAACACACCTCTCCCCCTGAAATTACGTCTTCCCGCACTCTACGTTGCCATCTATCAGCCGTTAACGCCAACCGCCGCTCCCTCCAGCCGCAGAAGCTTCGCTTTGTTCGCCAGCCCGCCGCGATAGCCGGTGAGCGAGCCGTCCTTGCCGACGACCCGGTGGCAGGGCACCGCGATAAGTACGGGGTTGGCACCGATCGCTGTGCCGACCGCGCGTACAGCGCTGGCTCGGTCGAGCTTTGCAGCTACATCCGAATAAGTCGCCGTAACGCCGTAGGGGATCGCTTGCAGCGCCTCCCAGACCCTCATCTGAAAAGCCGTTCCGCGCATGTCCAGCGGCAGCGTGAACACCTCCCGCCCTCCGGCGCCATAGGCTTCAAGCTCATCCAGATATGGCTTCAACCGGTTGGGATCATGATGCCAGACGGGGCCGTTCAGCTTGTTGTGCCCCCACGCCTTCAGGGCGGACAGCGCCTCTGCCTCGCTGGTTTTCACTTCCTTTTGCTGTAAATACTGTACGTAACACAATCCTTGTTCCGTTGCCGCCACCATCAGCAGCTCGTCTCCCAAACGTCCCAGGCTCCAATACACGGTCGTCATCATCGATCACCTCCTCCTTCTTGCATCCCCCCGAACGATCGCGTATCGTTAGGGAGCGTGCTTAATCGGTATTCTGTCGGCGTAACGCCTGTTTTCTTAAGAAAAACGGTGGCAAAATGAGCCGCATTCGCCATCCCCACCTGCGCCCCGACCCGGTTCACGGGCAGATCCGCCGCCAGCAGCGCCTTCTTGGCCGCCTCCACCCGCACGTCCTGCAGGTAGAGGAGCGGCGAGATGCCTTTGACCTTTTTGAACGTGCGCTGCAGGTGCGAGGGGCTCGCGTAAAAGCGTTCCGCCAACACCCCCAGCGTCAGCGGCTCCGCATAATGCTCGTCGATGTACCGCGCCAGCTCCGCCGTCCATTCTTCATCCGGCAGCCGGATCCCATCCGGGCGGCATCGTTTGCAGGGGCGGAACGCCGCCGCCAACGCGCTCTGCCGATCGGGGAAAAACCGGACATGCTCCCGTTTCGGCACTCTGGACTTACAGGACGGCCGGCAGAAAATGCCCGTCGTTGTCACCGCATAATAAAACGTCCCGTCATAGGATGCGTCATTATTTTCAACTGCTTGCCAGTACTGCTCCTGCATAACGCTTGCCCCTTTCCGCGTCTTTCGTTCTGTACGCACAGTATACCCAAATTCGAGAGTCGGCGTAAGCCCTGCAAGATGAGAAAGCAAGATTACAAAAGCCTCACTCTGTCATAATAAAAATATTCGACCGGATAAAAAAGGAGGGCTGTTCATGCTTCACTTCCAACCGCTTCCGTCCGAGCAGCTCGTGTGGCGCGAAGCCGAGCGCACGCTGATCGTACCGCTTCCCCAGCCTTTTCACTACGCGCATAACCTGGACTACTTGCAGCGTTCCACGAACGAGTGCCTGTACCATATCCAAGACGGCGTGATTTACAAGCTGCTGCCTGTGTCCGGGCAAAATGTCCTAATCACCTTGGAAGCCGGCGATGATACCGCTCTCCGTATCTGCATCGTCGAGCCGTCCGAAGAAGCGCCCTCCGCCGAAACTCGCCAAGCGATCGCCGACTACGTGTGGACGTGGTTCGACCTCGGCACTGACCTGGCTCCGTTCTATGCCATGGCGGCGCACGATCCAATTCTGGAGCCCGTGGCCGCTTCCTTCCACGGCCTTCGGCTCATGGGCATTCCGGATCTGTTCGAGGCGCTGAGCTGGGGCATCATCGGGCAGCAGATCAACTTACCCTTCGCCTACACGCTCAAAAGGAGGCTGGTCGAGCAGTTCGGCACCTCGCTGACCTGGGAGGACCGCACGTTCTGGGCGTTCCCGACGCCGGAGCGCATCGCTGCGCTGGTGTCGGAAGATCTGACGGCTTTGCAGTTTACCCGCTCCAAAGCCGACTACCTGATCGGCGTCGCCGCCCTGATGGCGGAAGGCACGCTAAGCAAGGAGCATCTGCTGTCGCTGCGCGACTACCCGCAGATGGAACAGACCCTGCTGCGCATACGAGGCATTGGCCCGTGGACGGCCAATTACGTGCTGATGCGCTGCTTGCGCTGGCCGTCCGCGTTTCCGCTCGCGGACGTCGGGTTGCATAATGCGCTGAAGCACGTGCTGCAGCGCAGCGAA
>NZ_RXHU01000035.1 GCF_003955665.1 Paenibacillus whitsoniae | reverse complement strand
TTGTTTGCTCCTGTACGTATTTAACAGCCTGCTTTTTGAACTCATCATTGTAGCGTTGACGTTGCTCTCCCATCACGGACACCTCTCTTCGTTAAGTCTATTATCCCGGGTCACTTAACGTTGTGTCCACTATTTATTCTAAATGCACAAACCACTCTTATTTGCCTGAAATACAGCGAAAATCGTGGATCGCAAAGAAATAGGAGCGGTTAACCGCTCCTATTTCTCACGTTCCATGCTAACCTTGCCCAATAAGGGCGGTTTACCATATCTATTGTGATTCGTTTCGGCGAAAACCGCTAGGGCAACGAGCATTAAGAGGGTCCAGGCCCTGCTATCTCCGCGAAATGAGGCTATTTCGGCGAATTAGAGGGGTCCAGACCCTCTTAGCTACTCCGATTCTGGCGAAATTCGCTCGTTGACGAGCATTAAGAGGGTCCAGGCCCTGCTAACTCCGCGAAATTAAGCTATTTCGGCGAATTAGAGGGGTCCAGCCCCTCTTAGCTACTGCGATTCGAGGCGAAATTCGCTCGTTGACGAACATTAAGAGGGTCCAGCCCCTGCTAACTCTGCGAAATGAGGCTATTTCGGCGAATTAGAGGGGTCCGGCCCCTCTTAGCTACTCCGATTCGTGGCGAAGCTGGCCCTCCACTCCCTCAGCCGAGCGAATCCCGGCGGGAGCCGCAGCCTGGTTAGGCGGCCACGGCTCCCATCGCAGCGCCGTCTAAGGTACGCGCACGCCGCGAGAGCTCTCGAGCAGCGCGTACCACGTCTCGCGGGTCATCGCGTCCGCGACCCGCACCGCGTCCCGGCAAGCGAGCACGCGCTTGCTGTCGGTGGTACCGATCACCGGCTGGATGCGCGCCGGGTGCTTCATGAGCCAGCCGAGCACGACGGCTTCCGGCTCGGCTTCGTACTGCGCCGCGAGCTGGGCGACGAGCGCGGCGGTGTTTTTCACCGTCTCCGGGCTGTCGACTTTCGCTGCGCCGGAGAAAAGCCCCTTCGCAAGCGGGCCCCACGCTTGGATCTGCACGTCCGCCATCTGGCAATACTCAAGGATGCCGTCGGCGAAGTTCGTGTTCAGACCGGCTTTCTGGTTCACCAGAATGCCCTGCTCGATCCAGTCGAGCCGCGCGAGGCTGAGCTCGAGCTGATTCACCACCAGCGGCTCCGGCAGCGAGTTCTGGATGAAGCGCATTTGCGCCGACGTCATGTTGGACACGCCGAAGTGGCGCACCTTGCCTGCTGAGCGCAGCGTATTGAACGCGGCGGCGATGTCTTCCGGCTCCATAAGCGCATCGGGACGATGCAAGAGCAGCACGTCGAGGTGCTCGATGCCAAGGCGCGACAGAATCCCGTCGACCGATGCGAGGATGTGGTCCTTGCTAAAATCAAACCGGTGCACCCCGGTCTCATCCGGGAACCGGATTCCGCATTTGGACTGCAGGATGATCTGATCTCGCAGATCCGGGCGGTTTTTCAGCACCTCGCCGAAAACAGTTTCGGCTTTGCCTTTTTTATAAATGTCCGCATGATCGAACATGGTAATGCCAATTTCGAGGGCGGCTTCGACGGCTTTTTCCGCCGTGATGTAGTCTTCCTTGGTGAGCGGGCTCCCCGCCCAATCTCCACCTAAACCCATGCAGCCATAGACTAGCCGGCTGTTCGATATTCCTCGTCGTTCTAGGGGCATGCTTTTCACGATAACGTCCTCCCAGCTTCATAGTCTCCCCTAGTATAAACCCAGTCGCGCGGAGAGGTAAGAACTGAAATTCCTGTTACTTACTTACCTGGACGTAAGCGATGGCTTGACCTTGCGGGCGGAATCGGGTACAGTGGACGCACCATCTCTACAATTGATACGAAAAGGAGCAAGCCAACGATGATTATCGGCGTCGGCATGGATTTGGTCGAAATTGCGCGGCTGGCGCGCATGCTGGAAGGCACGTCCGGGGAGCGGTTTCTGGAGCGCATCCTGACGCCCGCGGAGCGGGAGCTGGCCGCGCAGCGGCGCGGCCGGCTCGCGGAGTTTGCGGCGGGGCGCTTCGCTGCGAAGGAAGCGGTTGTAAAGGCGATCGGCTGCGGCATCGGCAAGCAGATCGGCTTTCAGGATATTGAGGTGCTGCCTGACGCCCTCGGCAAGCCGGTCGTGACGGTGTCGCCCGAGGCGATGCAGCGGGCAGGACTGGCGGCAGACGGGGGGTACCGCCTGCATATAAGCATTACGCATACGGGCGCGATGGCGGCGGCGTATGCGATCGTCGAGGAGAGAGAATCAACGTTAACTTGATGGTCCATTCATAGGCGAGCAACGGCCCGATCTTTGGATCGGGCTGTTTTTTTGCAACTACGTCAGTAGAAGCGCATTTAACTTGGAGATCGTATCGTCGTCGGTTGACGGAATATTGATGGTGACGGTCAGGTGCGGTGCATCAGAGACGAAAAACGAAATTTGATGGAATGTGATCCTCCCGACTGCCGGATGATAATTGATTTTCACGCCTTCAGGCCCGTTGAGCACATCGTGCTCCGGCCACCACGTTCTGAATTCCTCGCTGGCTTGATTCAATTCCTCGATAAACGCCATCCACCACGGGTCTCCTGCAAATTTCCCGTAGTTCGCGCGAAATTGAGCTAATCGGTGCCGCGCGTGCGTTTCCCATGTATCCTGAAGCAGCTCCCGGATGTATGGGGAAGTGAATGTCCGCCAGACGGAATTGCGCTCGCGTGCCGACATCCCCTCATAATCTCCGTAAATCAGGCTTGCGACTCGGTTCCACGCCACGATGTTCAAGCGCTGATCCATGACCATGGTCGGACTCGTGCCTTGCAGATCGAGGAAGCGCTGCAAGCTCGGGCTGATTGCGCTTTCGGCTGGTGCCAGATCGGCTGGCAGCTGTTGAAGAGCCAGCAGAAATAAATGCTTACGCTCATTCGAATCGAGTTGGAGCGCCCGCGCAATATTCTCCAGCACTTGAGCGGATACCTGAATGTTTCGCGCCTGCTCCAGCCACGTATACCAGTCCACGCTGATGCCCGAGAGCAGCGCGACTTCCCCGCGCCGAAGTCCTGGCGTACGCCGCCGGCCACGATTAGGCAAGCCCGCCTGCTCGGGTGAAATTCGGGCACGCCGCGTCTGCAAAAACTGAGCCAGCTCGTTGAGTCGTTCATTGCCTGATTGCTCCATCGCTGTACACCTGCCCCTTGTCGGATTCTTAGGCTAGGAGAAAAACTCCTAGGATAAACCATCATCTCGTTCTAGTATAGGATCTATTTTACACTAGAGAAGGAATTGGTGGATAAATGATTCTTGTCATGGAAGGGGAATGCAGTTTGGAACAAATGATGCAAATACAACCCGAACGTACCAGGAAGCTGGCTCAAGCGCTGCTGCTTCTGGGACTTTCGCTAGGCTACTTTATGGTGCTGCTGGATATGACGGTGGTTAGTGTCGCATTGCCGGCGATTCGCGCTGATTTGGGCGGAGGGATAGCGGGCCTGCAATGGGTGGTCAACGCCTATACGATTGTTTTCGCGGGTTTGCTGCTGTCGATGGGGGCGATTGCCGACAAGCTGGGGGCCAAACGCGTCTATATCGGCGGTCTGGCGCTATTTCTCATCGCCTCCGGCACATCAGCCGCTGCACCGTCGCTTGGTTTACTTATTGGATTGCGCGCCGTACTCGGTGTGGGAGGTGCCGCCCTTCTGCCGGCGTCGCTTTCGCTCTTTGCCCACACGTTCCCTGAACCTGCCCGGCGCGCGCGGGCTCTCGGTATTTGGGCGGCGGTTACGGGCATAGCGATGGCCTCAGGGCCTGTCATCGGCGGATTGTTGGTCGACACGCTCGGTTGGCGCAGCATTTTTCTGCTCAATGTGCCGCTTGCACTCATCAGTCTGATCATGACTATGCAGCTCGTTGGCGAAACCGATCGTCATGCGCAGCGCAGCTTTGACCTGTCGGGCCAAGTCTCGGCGATTGCCGGCATTGTCGCCTTGTCCTTCGCACTCATGGAAGGGGAATCTTGGGGATGGCGCTCTCCGATTATTATAGGGGCATTCGGTCTGGCCCTGCTATGCGCCGTCACCTTCCTGAGGGTGGAAGCCAGAGGCAAGACACCGCTGCTTCCGCTGCGGCTCTTCCGAAATCCCACCGTATCGGCGGGAATGCTGGCCGGCATGGCGATTAACATCGGCATCTCGGGGATTTTGTTCATCCTGCCCTTGTACTGGGAGCAGATTCGCGGATTATCGGCCCATATGGCGGGACTGGCGCTCCTTCCGATGATGGTTCCTATGGCTTTCAATCCGATTTTCACCGGTCGAATCGTGGCTCGCATCGGAGCAAGAATACCCATGACGATTGGATTTGGCCTGGGGGCCGTGGGGACGCTGCTGCAACTCGGGGTGGACCGCAACTCGGGTTATACACTTACCCTGGTGGGCTTGCTGCTGATCGGCTTCGGCGTGTCTCTGACGGTTCCCGCGTTAATGGCAGCCGTGATCTCCGCTGTCCCGAAGGAACAGACCGGCGCTGCTTCTGGCGCGCTGAATTCAACCCGGCAGCTTGGCGCGACATTGGGCGTTGCCATACTCGGAGCCATGCTGAGTGGAAGCCAATCGTTTATGGCCGGCATGCAGATGTCGTTAGCTGTGACAGCGGTTATTTTGCTCGGGGGCAGCGTGTTCTCGTTCTTGTTTTATTGGGCGCACGAAGGGGTGAGGCAAGTTTGTGCGAAAAGGCACCATCCATCGGCTACAGGCGTAGGAGTAACCGTTGGCTGACGACGCGTTTCCAAGACACGCACAAAGACACGCACAAAGACACGCACAAAGACACGCACAAAGACACGCACAAAGACACCTCTCAAGACACGCGCACATAACCTGCAACCTGCATTTTGTACATCAAAATTCGAAAAATACGGAGAGTTTAACGGGTTTACCTGCATTATGTACATCTAAAATGCGCCCTAGTGCCCCAAAATGCCCTGAAAATGGGGACTTCGCAAGATTTAGCTGCACTTTTACAGTTGTTTGTTCCAATTGCCCGGCGCTGATGAAATTACTTGCAGTTTTTGCAGGTTCGGAGGAGGGCTCCCGAGCGGGCAGGGGCAGCACAAACCAAAAAGCCAATGCACGGGATCACATACCCCCATACATTGGCTTTTTTCCACTTTCGGCTTGCTTGTCGAGCTACCTTGTAGCACCATCTGCCTGACCATTAGCCTTGCCGCTTCGCAGCATGAGCCCGCTCACGACCAGCGCGATCCCGCCCATCCCTTCCAGGATGACGGCGGAGTAGCCCAGGTACCACAACCCCATGACGATGGTCAGCGCGAACAGCCAGAGCCCGACGTATATCAAGCCACGGCCAAGCATAAGGCCGGCCTGGACGAAGCCGACGGCGAGCAGGAACGCGCGCAATAGCGGCGCGAATAAGGGGCTGACCGCCTCGATCGCCTCCAGGAACACGACGGCTCCGATCAGCAGCAGGCCCGGCACGACGATCAGCAGCGGGTGCGCCGCCGCTTCTTCACGCTCAGCATTCGATGCGCCAGCCGACTTGCGCTGCGACCAGACCTGCACGAAGCTGGCGATCAGCGCGGTCACGAACGCAGCCGTTTTCAGCCAGTCCAGATCGCGCCAATAGATGGCGAAATCAATAACGGCGTTAAATATCCACTCCGCTCCCCAAATAAACAGCAGGGGCAGAAAACGCTGCGCGCTCTGCAAAGCGGCTTGTTTTTTATCGATTAGCGACGCCTTCCGGCTATCCCGATTGGACGATTGCATATGTTCACCTCTAGTTTTCTGTTCCATTCTTCTCGTATAATGATACCATGTTCATGGATTCATCCATCCATTATAACGTGAACAGGCCCGATAGAGAAGGAGAGCACATGTACAGCACTGAACAAAAATTGCATTTTTCCACGAACCTGCTGGAATGGTACGGCAGACATAAACGCGATTTGCCTTGGCGCCGAAGCAAAAACCCCTACTATATATGGATTTCCGAAGTGATGCTTCAGCAAACCCGGGTTGATACGGTCATTCCGTATTTTCACCGGTTTGTCGAACAATTTCCAACGGTGGAGGCGCTCGCGACAGCGCCGGAAGAGCAGGTGCTGAAAGCCTGGGAAGGCCTCGGCTACTACTCCCGCGCCCGCAATCTGCAAAGCGCCGTGCGCGAAGTGCACGAACGCTATGACGGCATCGTGCCGCAGACGAAAGAGGAAGTCTCTTCGCTCAAAGGCGTCGGCCCCTACACGTCCGGCGCCATCCTCAGCATCGCGTACAACAAGCCGGAGCCGGCGGTTGACGGGAATGTGATGCGCGTGTTGTCGCGCTATTTTCTCATTGAAGAAGACATCATGAAGCCGTCTACCCGGACGGTTATGGAAAAGCTGGCGCGCGAGCTGATTCTCGAAGGCACCGCCAGCGACTTCAACCAAGCGCTGATGGAGCTTGGCGCGATGGTGTGTACGCCGCGTTCGCCGCACTGCCTGACGTGCCCGGTCATGGCCCACTGCTCGGGCCGGGAAGCCGGGATGGAAGAAGCGCTGCCCATCAAAAAGAAAGCCAAACCGCCGCGCCCCGAACTGCGCGCTGTCGCTTTGATCGAGGGCACGGGGGAGAACGCGGGCAAGTGGCTCATCCGCCAGCGCCCGCAGGAGGGGCTCCTCGCCAAAATGTGGGAGCTGCCGCACGTCGCCTGGGCCTCGGACAGCTGGCAGTCCGATGAAGAGAACCAGGACGAGCTGCGCAGCCTGCTCGCCGAGCAAGAGCAGATCGTCATCCAGCCGGAGGGCTGGTTCATGGACACCGAGCATATTTTCAGCCATATCGTCTGGAAAATGAAAGTGTACCGGGCCAAGCTGCTCCCCGCTAGCGGACAAGGGCCATGGGCCGGAGCGAACGCAAGTTTCCCCACAGGCGATAGCTGGATGCCGTTCCACTACCGCTGGGTCGGCCCGGAGGATCTCGGCGACTACGCGTTTCCGAACGTGTTCGTCCGTATCATGCGGGAGTGGCAGGAGCAGGGGGAGTAGGCGAGCTGCCTGAAAAACTTATGTACCGCTCTGTTTGCCGAGGCGAAGGGGCTGATTCCTGCAAAAAGGCAGGAATTTATCGCAAAAGATGCCACTTTCAGCTAAATGCCTGCGATAAAGCAGTTTTTTAAGCCAAACTCGCTCGAAAGTGGAGGCCTCGCCCCAGATTCCTGCCTTTTTGCAGGCATTCATCGAATCAGGAAGGAAACAGAAGGGAATTCCGGCCTTTTTGCAGGTTTGAGTGTTCGGAGAGCCCCCGCCCAAGATTCAGGAGCTGTGCCGCTCGGAGCGCCCCTGCCCAAGGTCAACAGCAGTGCTGCCCGGAGCATCCTGCCCAACGTCTTGGCAACTTTCCCTACCGCAGCTCCTTCCGCAAGGCCTCCGGATCTTTTAACGTGATTAACTTTTTATCGATGTGGATCCGGCCATCGTCGAGCAGCTCCTGCAGTACCTTCGTGACGGACTCGCGCACGGTGCCGACCATATTGGCGAGCTCTTGGTGCGTGAGCTTCACGTTGATCAGCAGCCCTTCGGGCGTGCGGGTGCCGTGCTGCTCGGAGAGCCGCAGCATCATTTTGAGAATGCGCGAGCGCACGCCGAGAAACGTCAAATCGTAGATTTGATCGTTGGCATGACGCAGCCGCTGCATCGTCGTTTCCAAGAGCTTCAGGCAGAGCCTGGGGCTCTTTTCCATGAAGGCGGTGAACGCCGTGCGGTTCAGCACGTACAGTGTGCTGGTCTCCATCGTCTCCGCAGTCGCGGAGCGGGTTTGGCCTGATCTGATGAGCGACATTTCACCGAAAAAGTCGCCCTCCCGAAACAAGGCCAAGGTCACTTCCTTGTCGTTGTCGACGCGGTAGATTTTGACCACGCCGGAGGCAATGAGGAACAATTCTTCGCCGGCGTCGCCTTCCACGAACAGAATCTTGCCTTTCTTTACGTGCTTCTCTGTAAATAACGGGGCGATCCCGAATAAATCGTCTTGAGCCAACTCTTGGAAGAGAGGAACATGCTGCAGTAAGGGGACGATGGTTCTCAAGCGGTTCAGCTCCTCGATTTGGAAGATCATTCAGCTTTATGGTACAGGTTTACAGGAGCGTCGTAAAGGAGAAAAGTGGCAATAAAAAAAGGCCCCGATCCCGCAGGATCAGAGCCCTCTTCAAGCGAATTACTTCGCTGCGTCGTAACGTTTGCCAACTTCCGACCAGTTCACAACGTTCCAGAACGCTGCGATGTAGTCAGGGCGTTTGTTTTGGTAGTTCAGGTAGTAAGCGTGCTCCCAAACGTCCAGACCAAGGATTGGCGTTTCGCCTTCCATGATTGGGCTATCTTGGTTCGGCAAGCTGTACACTTTCAGTTTGCCCGCTTTGTCAACAGCCAGGAACGCCCAGCCGGAACCAAAACGTGTAGTAGCTGCTGCGGAGAAGTCAGCTTTGAATTTCTCGAAACCGCCAAGCTCGCTTTCGATCGCTGCTGCCAGTGCGCCAGTTGGTGCGCCGCCGCCGTTAGGGCCGATAACTTCCCAGAACAGGGAGTGGTTAGCGTGGCCGCCGCCGTTGTTGCGAACCGCTGTGCGGATATCTTCAGGAACGCTGTTCAGGTCAGCGATCAGGTCGTTCAAAGATTTTTCGTGCAGAGCTGGATGTTTGTCCAAAGCTGCGTTGAGGTTTGTTACGTAAGCGTTATGGTGACGGTCGTGATGGATTTCCATCGTTTTTGCGTCGATGTGCGGCTCAAGCGCGTCATTTGCATAAGGAAGAGCTGGTAATTGGTGTGCCATTCGAATAAAACCTCCTAAATAGTATGTATGTTCCTCTTCATTATGAAGGAATTCAGCTAATAAAGCAACATCTGTGTTTACTAAGTCGGCTCTCCTCCGGGCTATCCTTGTCAGATGCCGCGTCGTTCCATCTCCCGGGTAATCTGATTGTGCATCGCCGTGTCCTGCTCATGCAGGTAGGGGGACAAGTCGCTCATCGTGCGATGCAGCTGGAGCAGCTCGATTTCGGTCCATTCCTCCGGTTTTTTGGTGCTCAGAAACTGAAAATCCGGAATTTTCCGTGGATATTCGTGTGCGTCCAACTTGCCATCCAGTCTCTCGTCCGTCATAGGGGTCACCTCGCTTTCCCGTCAACAAGCATATCCTCCTATAAACTCCGAAATTTTCACGGATTTTATTCATCACTACGTCGTCTCTCCCATATTTTTAATGTTAGTTTGCACATGCACCGTAATTTCCGCCTGCGCGAAGGCGTGTCCCCAATCGTCCTTTACCTTCTCCCATTCATGGAAGGCATGGCCGCGCGCATAGAGGCCTAACCCGATCGGATCGAGCTCATGCTTCTGCAGGTTCGTGATCAGCGCGCTGATGTCTTTGGTCATCTCATCGTTAATCTGAGCCTCCAGCTCAGGGGCGTGCTGGAACACATCGAAGGTGAACAGCTTCTCCGTCAATTGGATCGGGATGGCAAGCGTGATTTCAAAATGAAACCGGCCGTCCGCATAGCGCGTGTGGAGGCTGCGTTTCAATTCCTGCACGTAGAAGCTGACGGCATCCGTATGAAACAAGGACTCGCCGCCGTGCGCCGGTAGAGGAAGCGTGAGACTCAGCGGACCTTTCTTTTTATCCTGAAGCATTTGCAGATATTGGTTTTCCTTATGATTTAACGTATAAGCGAACGTCCCTTGCTTCGTCAGCAGCGCAGTTCCCTGAGCGACCAACTCGTCTTTCTTCGTGACATAGCTCAGGTACGGCGTCATCCCTTTTTCATACATTTGGCGATGGAGCTCGAAGAGGGTTGTCAATTGAACCAGGTTGCGGTCATGCGCGGTGTCGACCAGCTTGGCGAGATGGAGGGGCATCCTGCGCTTATCGCGCGGCGCGAAGTAGACCAAATCCTTGACGGCGCCGTCAAAGGCGATGACTCTGGCCGTCACGGTTGTTTTCGGATCGCGGTAGACCATGTCCAAGATGCGGAACCAACCGGGGTGAGCGAGTACGCGCTTGCCCACGACAATATTCTGAATTTTCCCCGAGCTGATGAGGGCGGACACTCGCCCTTCCAGCTCATTTCGCGCATTCCTCAGAGTCAGGGCGTTCACGGTTGAGACCTCGTTTTTCTCCTTTGCTTCCTTGTTAAACACAGGGCTGGAGGCGTAAAAGACGAGATCATTGTTACTGTCCAGATCGATGCCGAGCGTGAGCACGAGCGTTATATTTTCCAAAGCCAAGCGGTCTTGGCAGCCCGGGAGGAGGGCAAGCAGGGCGCTCAGCAGCAAGAGTCCCGGCGCGCGCCGGCACAGGTGGCATAGACGGGGCAGCATCACGTCAACCTCCTCGCGAACAGCCGGCGTCCGGACAGCAGCGCCCATAGGAGAAGCGGCAGCCCGAAGGCGACCGCTGAGCCGGCATAGAGCAGCCAGTTGTTCAGACGTGTGCTGAAATTCCAGCTGGGATTGTTCAGCCAAGTTACGATCACCATGCCGGCAAGCAGGATACCGATATGCAGTCCGGAGGAGCCTTTTATCCCGAGCTGTTTCGTGCAGAGGGCAACGGCGATCATCATGGGCAGCCAAGTACGCATAATGAGCAGCACATAGACGGACAGAATCAGAATGTCGTAGCGTTCGACGAAGCGGAATTCCACCATTTTAAACAGCGAAATAAGCGTATTGTGGTAAGTCACTAGTTCATCGGGGCTGAAAATCACGAAACTCAGCAACGTAAAAAAGAGATAGACGCAGAGCGTAATCGTATTGGCGAGCACGATGCCGAGGGAAGCCGCTTTTTGATTTTCCAAGTAAGGATAGAGGAAAAAGGCCATTTCAAAGCCGAAAAACGTTACGAGTGTAGACCGAAGCGTTCTAAAAATCGGCATCCAACCGTTCTGCACAATAGGCAGCAAATGAATCCAATGCGCATTCTTGAGCAGAAAAAGCAGCGCCAGCGGGATGAACAGACTGAGGATGAACGTGATTTCGGCATATCGGCTGAAAATGCGGAAGCCGCCATTCGCGATGACATAAGCGGGCGGCAGAAAAAGCAGCATAAGCAGGTAGGGGCTTGTTTGCTGCATAATCCAGTTCTGAACGAGCAGAGCCATCCGGTGATAAATAAAGTACATAAACGCAATGAAGTAGCAGATAAAAACGATCATTAAGCCTTTCGCGGCCCACCGGCCGAAATAGTGGGCGACCAGATCGGTAATCGTGCCTTGCGGATGAAGCTTCATGACCTGAACGATGATCAGGCCGGCCGCTATGGAGACGATATAGCCCAAGATCAGGGCAATCCAGCCGTCGGTGCCGCAGCCTTTGGCGAGTTCCCCGGGGAGCGGGATCAGTCCTGCGCCGATCTGCACACTGTGAATGGTCAGAATGTATTGCAGCAGCGTAATTTGCGAGCCCTTCCCAGGCATCATGCGGAATCGTCTCCTTTCTTTGCAGGCGGTGTGCCGTGGCGCTTCTTTTGCAGCGACCGGATACTGAGGGGGCGTGTGCCCATGCGCTTGATCGGAAGCCGAACGAAGACGTCTTTCCAGTCCTTTACCCGTATCGGGGCAAAAGGGGAGGAGTACGCTTCGCCAAGCGATTGCAGCGAAATCAGGCGAGCGATAATGAACATGGTTCCTGCGGCGATGCCGATGATGCCGAACATAGAGGCAAGTGTCATCATCGGAAAGCGGATGAGTCTAACCGCCGCTGCCAAATCATAGTTAGGCAGGATGAAGGACGCAACGGCAGTGGAAGCGACGACGACAACCATGAGGTTGCTGACGATGCCCGCCTGAACGGCTGCCTGTCCGATGACGATCCCGCCAACGATTCCGACGGTTTGGCCGATTGGAGCGGGGAGCCGCATGCCGGCCTCCCGCAGCATTTCCAGCATGATCTCCATAATCAACGCTTCAATGAAGGGGGGGAACGGGACGGCGGAACGAAATTCACCGATCGACAAAATAAGATCCAGCGGGATCAGCTCATGATTGTAGGAAATGCAGGCGATATAGAAAGCCGGCAGAAAAGTGGCGATTAGACAAGCAAAGAAGCGCAGCAGCCGAAAAAATGTGGCGATGGACCAACGGGTGCTGTAATCGTCGATGCCTTGAAAAAAAGCCGCCAGATTCACAGGCGTGATCAGTACGCTGGAGGAGCGGTCGACGACGACGCAGAGCCGTCCTTGCAGCAGTTGCGAGGCGGCGGAATCCGGACGCTCCGTGGTAATCATTTGCGGAAACAAGGTAAACGGGTTGTCCTCAATTAATTCCGCCAGCTCGCCCGTGTTCAGAATGCAATCCACCTGAAGGCTGCGGATTCGCCGTTCAAGTTCTTCCACCAGTTCAGGCAGGGCGACATCCTCGAGATAGAGAATGGAAATTTGGTTCTTCGTCCTCTCGCCGACCAGAAGCTGTTTAATCTTCAACTCGCGTGTGGAGAGATAGCGCCGAATCAATGCAATATTGTGGCTGCCCGTTTCAATAAAGCCTTGATGGGCGCCTTTTAAAGAAGCTTCGATCTGGGAATCCGAGATAGCACGCTGCGGCCAGCCCTGTGTCTCCAAGGCATAGGAGGGAAACTGGCCGTCGATGAATAAGATGCTGTACCCATGCAGTAGGGTATGCTCTACATCACCCCAGTCGGTAAGACTACGCATTTCGCCGATGGCGACGGGAAGCTCGACAGCTTCTCCTGCAGAGTCCTCTAGCGTCTGGAACATCAACTGGCGAAGCACATGGTTATTGATAGCGTTCTTATCTACGAGCCCTTCCAGGTAGACTAACGCCGCCTTAGCGCCGGTTTGCTTATACGTGAAGGTGCGAACGACCAAATCAGGAGTATGGCTGAATTCGGCTGCGAGTCTTGCCAAATTGTCCGAAAGTTCTGAAGCCAGCGGTCCGCGGTCGGATTGAAGCGGAGACGAGGCCTCAGCACGCATGTGAATTTTCTTGTTGAGAGAAGCGGCTCGAAACAAACGGCGGATGAATTCCATTTCAGTTTCGCTCCTAATCTGCATACTTTGCTAATCATGCATTACTTTTCCATAAGAAGCATTGTTTTATGCACTTAAAAGGAGGAATTTGGAACTAGGACTAAGGTTCGAGATAAGAAAAATGGTGAAAACGCTTGCAATAAAGCGTTTTCAGGAGATATTACAAAAAAAACGTAGATTTTTGTGAAATTTAACACAATTTCAGCAGGAATTCGTATTTTTTTGTCGTAATTATTAATTTACGATTAAATTTAGATAAAGTGATGGCGGCTTTAAGTCCTACTCGGACGCTAAATATATAAGGAATTGGGAGAGAAACCGTATGCATGTTCGTTCATTTCAGCTTGGAGATATCTCTTCAGTCAAAGAACTTCTGGAAGATGTTCTGTCGGAAACTTGCTACGAAGAAACAATGGAAGCTTTTGCACGTCAGCTATCTTGGGATACGGAACTGGTTCTAGTCGCAGAGGCAGATGATCAGGTTGTCGGCTTGATTATCGGGACGATCGATAACAACAACGGCTATTATTACCGAATTGCCGTCGCACCGGACTACCAGCGCAAGGGAATTGGCAAAGCCTTAATTGAGGCGATGAAGCAGCGTTTCCTTCAACGCAATGTGAAGAAGATCATGGTGACTGTTGACGTCCATAATGAAATTGTACTGCCTGTTTACGAGTCAGCCGGCTACGGCGCCGCTGATTTTTCCCGTGCCGCCCATCGTTTAAGCATTGTGAAAAAGGTTAGTGTGTAAGCTCGGAGCACGCTCCTGCACGCCATCCTTATTCTACGGACGAGAAGCATATCTGCACCGCCATTGCATTTGGGGGTCAGATATGCTTTTCTATATAATAAGGTAACGTATCGGCAGCAATTCAGGCAGAGGAGCTTCGGACATGGAACAATTCACGGCTTATGTGATCAAAAGCTTCAAACATGATGGGCATCTGCATCGGATGTGGCTGACGAATTGGCGGGTCCCGCAGCATATCCTCACCGAAGAGCATCGGCGGCAGGGCATGCTCGTGTTCATCAACAGCCAAACGAAAATTCAGGAGGCCGACGGCAAGGAATGGGTGAGCCGGATTCCGGGCGTATCTTTTTTTATTCCGAAAATGTGGTTCAACATCGTCGCGCTGATGGAGGAGTCCGGCGTCCGTTATTATTGCAATGTGGCGTCGCCGCTATATTTGGCGCAGAACGTCCTGACCTACATCGACTACGATCTGGATGTCATTCGGTTGCCGGATCGCTCTGTCCATATTGTCGATCAGGACGAGTATGAACGGCACAAGATGATTTACCACTACTCGCCTATTGTGGAAGCGAAGGTGCGGGAGGGTCTCGCTTCGCTGCTCGCGCTCGTGAACGCGGACAAGCCGCCGTTTCACGACGAGACCGTCGTATCGTACTTCGAGCAATGGGAAGCGTATAAGAACGGGGAGAATGCGGAATGAACAGGCTGATGTCCACCCCCGGACAGGCGCAAGAAGCGAAGGGCTACCTGCATGAGCTGTGGGATTGGACCAAGTCCATTCTTGTAGCTCTTCTTGTTGTTATGGTGCTTCATGCCTACGGTTTCAATATCGCGGCAGTTCGCGGGCATTCCATGCAGCCTACCCTGCAGGACGGGGAGTGGTTGTTCGTGAACAAAGCAATTACACATCTCCGAGCCCCAAAGCGCGGGGAAGTGATTATCTTAGAGGAGCCGCTGCCCGAGGAGACGGAGTATCGGCCTTTCCTGGTGAAGCGCGTCGTCGCGGTCGCCGGTGATGAAGTCATGGTACGCAGCGGTCTCCTGTATGTGAACGGCGAGCATTTGGCGGAGCCGTATGCGGATACCCTGATTGAAGACGGGGATTACGGACCGACGCTTGTCGGCCCTCACGAAGTGTTCGTCATGGGCGACAACCGGCACGCATTGGCGAGCGCGGACAGCCGCTCGTTCGGTGTCGTATCGACTTCGCTCGTCGAAGGGCGGGCGGATTACATCATGTGGCCGCTGCGGGAAGCGCAGCGGCTGTAAGGAGGGGGAGCGGGTGGCGGAATCCACCATCGCTAAGCGAACAAGGGCCGACTGGGTGGCGCTGCAGCAGGAGATTGTGGACGCCGCGCCTTCCCTCGGCATCGACAAGATCGGTTTTGCCTCCGCTGCGCCGTTCACGGAGCTGCGGGACCTCCTTCTCCGCCACCGGGAGAAGGGGCACGAGTCCGGCTTCGAGGAACCGGACATCGAGAAGCGGGTGCGGCCGGAGCTCACATTCGACGCACCGCAGTCCATCATCGCCATCGCCGTGGCTTACCCGGCGAAGCTGAAAGACCCGCCCCGCTCGGCGCCGGGGGCGTACAGGGGCATGATCTCCCGCACCTCGTGGGGGCGGGATTATCATGAGGTGCTTCGCGACCGGCTCGCGAAGCTCGAGGGGTTTATTGCCGCGCGCGTGCCGGACGCGCGGCTGATGAGCATGGTCGACACCGGCGTGCTGGTCGACCGGGCCGTGGCGGAGCGCGCCGGCATCGGCTGGAGCGCGAAGAACTGCGCCGTGATCACGCAGGAGCTGGGATCATGGGTGTTCTTGGGGGAAATGATCACGAACCTTCCATTTCCCCCGGATGCCCCTATGCTCGATCAGTGCGGGGACTGCACGATCTGCATCGACGCTTGCCCGACGGGCGCGCTCGTCGGACCGGGGCAGCTCAATGCGCAGCGCTGCATTTCGTTCATTACGCAGACGAAGGGCTACGTCGACGACGAATTCAAGCGGAAGATCGGGAACCGCTTGTATGGCTGCGACACGTGTCAGGTCGTCTGCCCGAAGAACAAGGGGATGAACTGGACGCAGCATCCCGAATTTGAGCCTGACCCGGAGAAGGTCAAGCCGCTCTTGAAGCCCTTGCTCCTGATGTCGAACAAGGAGTTCAAAGAGCAGTTCGGCATGATCTCCGCCGCCTGGCGCGGCCGCAAGCCGATCCAGCGCAACGCGATCATTGCGCTGGGCAACTTCAGGGACAGCTCGGCCGTGCCCGAGCTGAGTGAAGTGCTGCGCAGCGACCCGCGGCCGGAGCTGCGGGAGACTGCCGCCTGGGCGCTCGGGCGCATCGGCGGCGCGGACGCGCTCGCTGCACTCGAGCGCGCGCAGGCGGTGGAAGCCGTGCCGGAGGTGCTGCACGGCATCGCGAAGGCGCTGCATGCGCTTAGCTCCCCTGCGCCTGACAAAGCCGAAGCGGCACAAGAGAAGGAGGAACGCGCATGACGAAGAAACAAGCGGCAGGCGGCGCTGTGCAGAAGCCTATCACGCTCGACTACCTGGAGCTTTCCTCCCCGATCGGCCCCTTGACGATCATCGCGTCGCCGCAAGGGCTGTGCCGTGTGGAATTCGGCACGAAGGCGGAGAATGACGCTTCGCGCGCAAAGTGGGCGGAACGCTATTACGGCGCGCATGAGCTGCGTCCGAACCCTGAGCGGCTGGGATCGGTCGCTGCGCGGTTAGCGCAGTATTTTAACGGGGAACGCGAGCGCTTTGAGGAAGAGATGGATCTGCAGGGCACGGAATTTCAGAAAAAGGTGTGGACGGCGCTGCTGACCGTTCCTTACGGCGAAACGGCTTCCTACAAGCACATTGCGGAAGCGATCGGCTCGCCGAAAGCGGTGCGTGCGGTTGGCGGTGCGAACAATCAGAACCCGATTCCGGTCATCATCCCGTGTCACCGAATTATCGGCGCAAGCGGCGAATTGGTGGGCTACGGCGGCGGGCTGCCGACCAAAATCAAGCTGCTGGAGCTCGAGCTGAACAATCATTTGTACACGCAGAAGCAATAGTGATATGATGAAGGTTGCAATCTATTCTACTTGATACAAGCAGGGGGCTTTCGTGATGTGGTACAACTATGTGATTCCGATTGTGACGTTGATCGCGGGATTGGTTGGCGGCTTTTTTATCGGGGTATTCTATCTGAAGAGACAGCTGGAGCAAATGCAGAACAATCCTGAGATGCTTGCCAAAATGGCGAAGCAAATGGGTTACAACATGAATAAGCAGCAGTTGGGCAAAGCACAGCAAATGATGAAGCAGCAAAATCAAAAGTTAGGCAAAAAAAGATAAGCAAGAGGTTAGGCGGTGAGAGAAGATGGCATCCACGGAATATAAAAACACGTTGGTCGCGGAAAACCGCGCTCAGATCGAAGAGCATGTCAGAGCGATTCTGCGGCTCATCGGCGAGGATGCGGATCGCGAGGGCTTGCTGGATACGCCGGCCCGCGTGACGCGGATGTATGAGGAGATTTTCGCAGGCTACGCAGCGGATCCCCGCGACGTGCTGGGCGTGACCTTTGATGAGCAGCATGAGGAGCTTGTCATCATTAAAGATATTGTGTATTTCAGTCAATGCGAGCATCACATGGCGCCGTTCTTCGGCAAAGTGCATGTGGGCTACATCCCGAGCGGCAAAGTGGCGGGGCTGAGCAAATTCGCCCGTCTGGTCGACGTCGTGACGCGCAAGCTGCAGGTACAGGAGCGCATTACGTCGCAGATCGCCGACATTCTCGAGGAAGTGCTGAAACCGCACGGCGTGATGGTCGTGGTGGACGGAGAGCATATGTGCATGTGCTCGCGCGGCGTGAAGAAGTTCGGCAGCAAAACGGTGACGTCGGCTGTACGCGGCATTTTCCATACCGACGCTTCGCTGCGTTCGGAATTCCTGTCATTGTTAAAGCAATAAACCCGAGGGAATGTGTGCATCGAGACAACGGTCTTGTGCGGCATTCCCTTTTTTCATGCTGGTTAGGCGAATGACTTGTTGACTAAGGCGGAATATAGTATTCTTTTACCCAAATGAACGTGTTGACCGTGCTTTCAGGTTATCGCCTGGTGGGGGATGTAGCGCTCGTACGAGCTGGCGCATACACTTAATCAGAAGAAGGTGAATGGGGATTACGGGAGAGACAGCACGAGAGGAGGCCAGCTTATGAACAACATTCGGAAATTTCGGCCCGGCGAAGCGGCTACCTCCAAATGGAGCGAAGAACGAGACGAGTTTGAGCGGGATTATGCCAGATTGATTCAATCGCCGACATTTCGGCGGCTGCAGGGGAAATCGCAGGTGTTCGGCGCGGGCTCGGGGGACTATTACCGGACGCGGCTGACGCACTCGTTGGAAGTTGCGCAAATTGCACGGGAAGTGGCGAAGCGGCTGGAGCGGACGAATCCTTTTCTGCAAAAAAGGGAGCACCCCGGCCTGATCATCGACCCGACGGTGGTGGAATGTGCTTCGATTGCGCACGATTTCGGGCATCCGCCTTTTGGCCATAAAGGGGAAGAAGTGCTGAACCACATCCTGATGCGGGATCATGGGCTCAAATATGAAGGTAACGCACAGAACTTCCGGATTCTGATGTTTCTCGAAAAGCGGGCAGGCAGCGAGAGCGGGCTGGACCTGACGGCGGCGGTGCTGCTCGGCATCAACAAGTACCCGTACCTGATCGAAGAGGAAGGCCGGCTGAAGGGGGTCTACGGCCAGGAGTGGGAAGTGATCCGCGAGCTTCGCGACATTTGGAAAATGCCGGCGGGCTGCTCCACGCTGGAGGCTCAGCTCATGGACTTGTGCGACGACATCGCCTACTCTACGCATGACATCGAGGATGGCATTCGCGCCGGGAAAATCCAGATGAACCGGTCGTTTTTTGAAAATCAACGGCTCATCCGCCACGTGGTCCTGGAAATTTTGAACGACCCGAACCAGCACAAATTCGGTTGGGAGCAGGTTGATATTGAGAAAATGGTAATGAGGGTTCTCACAGACTATCTGGAACAGTGGGAGCTGATTTACAATGAATGCAAGGGCGAGGAATCCCGCACCCGCCGCGAGATGAAGGCCCGCTGGGTGAGCTCTTTCGCCAGCCGTTTGGACATTCTGGACGATACGGACCGCGGTTGGAAAAAAGTCGCCCTCGTCCGGGACGGCGCGGAGGACATGGATCTGCTGCGCACGATGGAAATCTTGAAAAAGCTCGCGTGGGTCACGCTGATCAAGGATTTCCGGGTGCTGCGCTTGCAGAAGCGCAGCGAGATCATCGTCGAGCGGCTGTGGGACAGCTTCATCGACAAGGAGAAGGGGCAATGGATCATCCCGCCGGACTGGATCGACAGCTATGAGCGGCGGGGCACGGATTGGAGTTGGCCGCGGTTCGTCGCGGACTACATCTCCGGCATGACCGACGCGTATGCGGAGAAAGTGTATGCCGAGCTGTTTGCGAGTAAATCGGGTTCGATTTACGAGATGGATTAAAGGGGGAACGCCGCAGGGCTGCCGATGGGCGGCGGGTGCGGCGTTTTTTTGCGTGCGCGCTCGCGTCTGCAGGGCCGGCTGGAGTAAACGCAGCTTCCCTCAAACGGATGGAGAAGTTGCGCTTCCGCGCTCCTCTACGAGTTGGGCTATCTGCGTAACGGTTGCCAACGCGCTTATTTCGTTGAAAAGCTGGCATTCGTGCGCATAACGGTTACAGATGAGCTTATTTATGCAAAATAGGCGAGATTTGCCTGAGGTTTAGGGGGATAGGCGCTATGGCAACCATTGGAGTTGCAATTGGCGGATTTTGAGCCAAATAGGCGCTGGTGCAACCGTTCGAATGGCTGAGGGTCCGCCTTTCTCAATGCGCTCGTAAGTTCTAGCGCTCGTTGCATCCCGATGGACCGATGCAGTCGCCCCTCGCGCCCAGAACAAAAAAATACCGACCTCAGCGAGGTCGATTTTATAGGGAGGAGGGAATACCGGAAGCGGCGTGCACGTTGGTCGGCGGATGGCCGAGGCTGTTCAGGAACGACAACGTGCGGTTCACGTAGGCGCGCGGTTCTGCGCGGTACAGCAGCTCGTGCTCGGCTTTGGGCAGAATCCAGAGCTCAGAGGCGGTGTTGTGCTGCTGCTTGTAAAGGGACTCGACCAGATCGTAAGGCGCTTTCTTGTCCGCCGTGCCGTGAATGAAGAAGATCGGCATACTGTAGGAGGTCGACGCGACCTTCTGGTAAGGCACTTCATGCAGGCTGACGCCGTTCAGGATCGGGAAGAAGAAACGGATCAGCGGCAGCGAAGGGTATTTCGGAATTTGCGCGATTTGCACAATATTATGGTAGAGGGTGTCCGGGTTCAGCAAAAAGGTGCTGTCCAGGATCATCCCGGCAATATCGGTGTTGTTCTGGAGGGCTGACTGCAGCGCCGTGCCTGCACCCATCGAGAAGCCCCAGATGTAGATGGCTCCGCCAGTTGTCTTTTTGACATAATCGATAGCGCCTAGCAGTTCTTGCGACTCCTGAATGCCGCCGGTCATGAGCCGGTTGTTATAAGGCTTCACGTAGCCGTAATCGAACATGAGAACGTTGTACTTCTGCTCATGCAGCTTGCTGGCGAGCTTATAGAGCGGAACCCAGATCTCCTCGCGATTGCCGCCGTAGCCGTGTGAGAAGATGACGGTTTTGGTGGCGTCCGCCGAGGGAATGAACCATCCTTCCAGCTCGGAGTTCCCGCTCAAGCTGGGGAACGTCACGTTGGTGTAAGCCAGTTTGGAGGCTTTCATCGGATTGGACGTCAATTGGTCGATATGCGGTCGCGCGAGCGTCCAGGCGACGTAGGCGTAGAAGCTGAGAATCATACTGGATACGATGAGCAGCAAGGCCAGCAGCACGGAGAGAATCATTGTTTTTCTTCGCAGCAAGGGGCGAATCACGGTTTGCGGTAAGGTGGGCTGTAAGGCGCCGGCCCCGGGAGTGGGCGTGTAGCTTGTAGTAGACACGGTTCATGCCTCCCTCCATATCAATGTATGCGTAATAGCTTCTGTAAGATGCGACAGGAATCCAGGAGAGAGATGGAATTGTTAAAATTTTCTGAAAAGTGTCGTGTGATACTATAATAGTATTCTGAATGCGCTTACAAGTCAATCAGAGTGGGCGATTTGTAAGCCAGCTGTAATGGTTCTGTAATAATGGTAGATACAGGGTTTTTGCCTTTACGCAGCGCATTTCTTTGGGTATACTGGAGAGGGGAGAGGTTTCATGGGATGAAACTTCAAACCAGAGTCTGAAATGACTCGCATCACCCCCAAATTCGCTATATTGCAAATACATGCACTCGTTTCTTCGGAGCGCGACGCTGTTTATTTCGATGAAAGTGGTGTTGACCGATGGAAGAAGGCAAGCTGACTGTGCGTGCCGTTGAGCGCGCTTTAGATATTTTGCTGTGTTTTACGGGGGCGTCCGAAATGACGCTGACGGAAATCTCTGCGGGGGCCGGCCTGCATAAAAGCACGGTGCATCGGCTGCTCGCCTCGCTCGAAGGCAAGGGCTTTGTGATGCGTGTGGAAAATACGGATAAATACCGACTGGGCTATCGACTCTGGGAGCTTTCAGCCAATTTGTCCAAAGAGGGCGACCCCGGCATCATCCTACTGCCGGAGATGGAACGGCTGCGTGATCTCCTCGGCGAGACGATCTCGCTCTACGTGCAGGACGGCTTGGCGCGCGTGCGCATCCAAGCCGTACAGAGCAACCACGCCATTCGCCGCGTCGCCCCGGTGGGCGCGCGAATGCCGCTGTACGTCGGCGCCTCGAGCAAGGTGCTCGTCGCCTTTGCCGAGCCTGCGCTGCAGGAGCGCCTGCTCGCCTCGCCCGACTGGCCGGTCGGGCTGGATAAGGCTGCGTTCCTGCAGCAGCTGGGCGAAACAAGGCGCGCGGGCTACGCCACGAGCGTCGAAGAGCGCGAACCAGGCGCTGCCGCGGTGAGCACCCCGATTTTGGACCGCGGCGGACGGCTGGTGGCCGCGCTCGCGGTGTCCGGTCCAGCGAACCGGCTGACGCTGGACGAAATGCTCAAGCAGGCGCCGGCCATCATGGAGGCTGCCCGGCGCATGGGAACGATGCTGCGCTAGGCGCCGCATCGTGTGGTTTTGGCCCAGTCCAGCGTGCTGCGTGCGCGGTGGGCTGGGGTAGACCGGCCCAGCCGCTAGCCGCGGTGGGCTTGGCAGCGCGCACGGCTGGCGTCGTGCGCCGCGATCCGTGCATGAATACGCGTGAACATCAAATACTGCAAAACATACAGTAAAATTCCCATATTCGACCCGGATCTGGCAAACTTCCTGTAAAATGTACAACAAAATCATCCTCCCAATTAAATGAAAGGGTTTTCATTACCTTCTGGCCGATATTTTGCTGTAGGAAATGCAGGATATCTTAATTTTTCGGCGATTTCGGGTAAATTTGCTGTAGTTTTTGCAGGTTGTGTGCAACCAGGATGTGGCCGGAAAGAACTGCACGTAACAAAAGTCATGTCAGTCCAGTCCCCTAGCACAAGCACGTTACCACGCCATATTCGCCCCCACGGAAGCACGTCACCACGCCATATTCGCCCCCACGGAAGCACGTCACCACGCCATATTTGCCCCCACGAAAGCACGTCACCGAGTCATATTCGTTCTCTCAAACACTCCCTGTACCATAAATACGCTCTCCCACACAACCCTTCCACCGCACCCCCATACGCACCTTCACTCAACCCTGCCGCCGCAACCCAAACGCACCTTCATACAAGCTGCCCACATGCTATCATACTCTCCCCACATAAACTCGCCACGTGCCACCAGCCTATCCCCACACATGCTTTCCCTCCCCCTGGTCATACTAAAAGAAGGGAAAGGAGTGGGCATGCCATGAAGAAATCCGCCTCCATGCTTGCGATCTGGATCAGTCTCGCCAGCAATGTCGTCCTGACGGCGGTCAAAATCCTCGTCGGCCTCCTATTCGGCAGCCAGGTGCTGCTCGCCGACGGTATTCATAACGCCGGGGATGTGATTGCGACGGCCACGGCATACAGCTCCATGCGCGTATCGTCCAAGCCGGCGGATGAGGATCACCCGTACGGCCATGGCAAGGCCGAGGTGCTGGGCGCATTTATCGTGGCCATTATTTTAGGCGGAGCCGCGATCTATATGGGCTACCATGCGATACACGCGCTGTTTGAACCTGCAGGTGAGGCCCACTTCATTGCGCTAATCGCGGCCATCGTCTCTCTGGCGTGGAAACAAATCCTTTACGTGTACACGATGCGCGTGGGCAAAAAGCTCAATAGCAAAGGCCTGATCGCCACCGCCTATGATCATCTTGCAGACGTCTACGCCTCCGCGGCGGCGACGGTAGGGATCGGTGCGGCTTTGGTCGGCGACTGGCAGGGGCTTCACTTCCTCGCGTACGGCGACCCGGTTGCCGGAATCGTTGTCTCCATCCTCGTGCTGAAGCTGGCTTACGAGATGGGCCGCGAGTCGTTCGATATTCTAATGGAGCGAAGCGTCAGCAGCGAGTATATTTCGCAGTTTGAGAAGCTGATCCGTTCGGTTCCGGAGATCAAGCGGGTGGATCGGCTGCGGGCGCGCGAGCACGGGCACTATATTTTAGTCGATGCGCGGCTTGGCGTCTCCGGCACGATGACGATTCAGGAGGGACACGACATCATTCGCCGCATCAAGGAGAAAATCAAAACCAACCATACCGATGTGGACGAAGTGCTTGTTCATTTGAACCCGTGGTATGAGGAATCCACATAGGCGGTCTTGTCAAGTGGCTTACATTCATTTACAATTCTCTCCTTCTACGTTAGAGTTAAGCTAACCAATCCGTAGAGGAGAGAGTTGCGTTGACAGACAGAGCAAAAGCGATCTGGCTCGGTATCCTAATCGCAAATATATTCACGGCGGGCGTTATGCTGATTACGAAGTATGCCGTGGAAGCCACGTTGGACATGAAAGGCGTCCTCATTCTATCCGATTTTGTCCTGCTACCGATGTTAATGGGGTTAATTAACACGTTCTTTTGGCGCAAGCATAAGGTTACTGCAGGCCCTTGTTTTGGCTATGGGGCTCTGAACCTCCTGGTCGGTCTCAGCTACAGCTATTTCTTCATGGGCGAGGGTTATATCTGCCTAATCATCGTAGCGCCGCTAATCTATCTAGTCATACTGCTTGGCATCGCGGTGGGCAAGGTCCTCTTCAAAGGCCGACAGACGACCCTGCAAATCAGCGTTGTCGCAGCCATAGCCTCACTAATCGCCATCAATGCAATCACTGCTCAACCCGGAGAAAACCAAGTCACCGACCGCATTCTCATCCAAGCCCCACCAGAGGTCGTCTGGCAGAATGTCACCGCATTCCCGGCTATCGACACCAAGCCGGACTATTGGCTGTTCCGCATCGGCCTCCCAAGCCCTGTGCAGTCTACGGCTGAGGGGAGTTATGTAGGCGCAGCGAGGCAGTGCATTTTCAGCAATGGCATCGTGTTCGAGGAGAAAATCGTCGAGTACGAGCTGAACCGCAAGCTGACGTTCGATATTACGCAAATGCCGAATGACCCCGAAATTCTTGGGCATCTCGAGCTGAAGCGAGGCCAGTTCATCCTCGAAGACAACGGCGACGGTACAACGACGCTGGTCGGCACGAGCTGGTACGATTTGAAGGTGAAGCCGGCGCTCTATTTTGACTGGTGGACCCAAGACATTATCCGTAACGTCCATCTGGAAGTGATGGATCATATGAAACAGCTCGCCGAGCAAGCGTGAGCGCATCAAAAAAAGGAGCCGTATGGCTCCTTTCCTTTTTCCATCTTATTTCGCAAAAATATGATTGCCGATCTGCACGGTTTGCGGACGCGACCAGATCCAGTTGCTCGTTGCCGTTCGCGGGTTAAAATAGTACAGCGCCCCGCCTGTCGGATCCCAGCCCTTGACGGCTTCCATCGCCGCTTTGTAGGCCGTAGAATCCGGCGTCAAGTTGTACTGGCCGTCGCTCACCGCGGTGAACGCGCCCTGCTCAAACACGATCCCTTGAATCGTGTTCGCGAACTGGCTTGATTTTAACCGATTCATCACCACTGCGCCCACGGCGACTTGTCCTTCAAAGGACTCACCGCGCGCCTCGCTGTAAATCACTTTCGCCAAAACGTCCATTTCCGCCTGGTTTACACTGAATTTACGTAGCGCATCCCACGTGTTGGCACCAACAATGCCGTCTACATTCAGTCCATAGTTCGTTTGAAAATTACGCACAGCCGCGGCTGTGATCGGACCGTATTTGCCATCTATGGAAGGCTCGTAATAGCCTAATGTTCGCAGTCGGTATTGCACATCCCATACGTCGCCGTTCACTGCACCTTGCTGTAAAACAACCGCTGCCGACGCGGACGGAACCGAGTACACGGCATTCGCACTTACACCAGCGGAAGCTACGAGCGCGACTAGGATTAGTTTTTTGATCAACGTCATCATAATCTCCCCTTTCGCTTTCTCACAAGTATAGGGGCGTTCAGAGGGGCTCTCAACCCGCAGTTTTTGGCAATTGCGTCCAATCCCTTGTGGCTCTAAGGCAAATTTAATGTCGTTAACTAGCTAAAATAACGCTTGCATCGGAGCCCGTTACCCAAATATTGGCATAAAAAAGGAGCCGCTGACATCAGCGACTCCGAATTCATGTGTGTTTTGCCTAGAAGAAAATTACTTTTTCTCAGCCAGGATTTGGCGAAGAACGGTTTGAAGGATACCGCCGTTACGGTAGTAATCCACATCAACCAAGCTGTCCAGACGCACCAGGGCGCTGAATTCGAAGCTTGTGCCGTCTTCACGAGTCGCTGTTACTTTCACAGTCGAACCCGGTTGAACGTCGTTGCTCAGGCCTGTGATGTCGAATGTTTCGCGGCCCGTAATGCCGAGGGACTTCCAGCTCTCGCCGTTCACGAATTGCAGAGGAAGCACGCCCATACCAACCAAGTTGGAGCGGTGGATACGTTCGAAGCTTTCTGCAATAACCGCTTTGACGCCAAGCAGGAATGTACCTTTTGCCGCCCAGTCACGGGAGCTGCCAGTACCGTATTCTTTACCAGCGATTACAACCAGGTTTTGATCGTTCGCTTGGTATTTCATGGATGCATCATAGATGGACTCTACTTCGCCAGTTGGCAGGTAAGTCGTTACGCCGCCTTCTGTGCCAGGTGCCACTTGGTTACGAATACGGATGTTCGCGAATGTACCGCGCATCATCACTTCGTGGTTACCACGACGGGAACCGTAGGAGTTGAAGTCTTCTCTCTTCACGCCATGCTCGATCAGGTATTTACCAGCCGGGCTGTCAACTTTGATGTTACCTGCAGGGGAGATGTGGTCCGTAGTTACGGAATCGCCCATGAGTGCAAGTGTTTTTGCTCCTTTGATGTCTGCGATATCATCCAGCACAGTACCGAGGTCTGTGAAGAATGGAGGCTCTTGAATGTACGTGGAGTTCGTGTCGAACTCGTACAGGTCGCCTTCTGGAATCGCGATTTGATTGAAGCGCTCGTTCGCACGGAATACGTTGCTGTATTTGTCGCGGAACATGTCAGCGCTCATCGCGGAGTTCAGAGCGTCTTGAATTTCTTTATTTGTAGGCCAGATGTCTTTCAGGTAAACAGGTTGGTTGTTTTGGTCGTAGCCGATTGGATCTTTGGCCAAATCAATGTTCACTGTACCTGCAAGCGCGTAAGCTACAACAAGTGGAGGGGAGCCCAGGTAGTTCGCTTTTACTTGCGCATGTACGCGGCCTTCAAAGTTACGGTTACCGGAGATCACAGCCGCAACGGTCATGTCGTTGTCTGCGATTGCTTTGCTGACTTCGTCAGGAAGCGGACCGGAGTTACCGATACAAGTTGCGCAGCCGTAGCCAGCTACGTGGAAGCCAAGAGCTTCAAGCGAAGGCAGCAAGCCTGCTTTTTGCAAGTACTCGGTAACAACCAGGGAACCTGGAGTCAGGGAGCTTTTCACGTAAGCCGGTTTTTTCAAGCCGCGCTCAACCGCTTTTTTCGCTACCAGACCCGCACCGACCATAACGCTAGGGTTGGATGTGTTTGTACAGGACGTGATCGCTGCGATTACGACAGCGCCAGTACCCATTTTAACCGTTTCGTTCGGGTACACCACATCAACAACTTCAGCAACTTTCTCTTCGGAGAGGCCATAGCCGCCTTTTTCGATCGGTTGACGAATAATGTTGTTGAAGGATTCTTTCATGTTTGTCAGCTCAACGCGGTCTTGCGGACGCTTAGGACCAGCCAAGCTTGGTACAACGGTGCTCAGATCAAGCTCGATCACGTCTGTGAACACAGGATCCGGTGTGCTGTCCGTGCGGAACATGCCTTGTGCTTTATAGTAAGCTTCGACCAGCGCGATTTGCTCTTCTTCGCGACCAGTGGAACGCAGGTAGTTCAATGTTTCGCTGTCGACTGGGAAGAAGCCGATCGTTGCGCCGTACTCAGGAGCCATGTTGGCAACTGTTGCACGGTCAGCCAGGGAGATGTTGCTCAGACCAGGGCCGAAGAACTCAACGAATTTGCCGACAACGCCTTTTTTACGAAGCATTTGCGTAACGGTCAGGGCAAGGTCGGTCGCTGTAGCGCCTTCTGCCAGTTGACCTGTCAATTTGAAGCCGATAACGTCCGGTGCTACGAAATAAAGCGGTTGGCCAAGCATACCAGCTTCGGCTTCGATACCGCCGACGCCCCAACCTACAACGCCAAGGCCGTTGATCATTGTTGTATGGGAGTCTGTACCTACGAGGGAATCCGGATAAACAACTGTTTCGCCGTCAACCGTTTTGGTAGCCGCTACGGAAGCCAGGTACTCCAGGTTAACTTGGTGAACGATACCTGTTGATGGAGGCACGGCACGGAAGTTATCGAATGCGGTTTGCGCCCAACGCAGGAAGCGATAACGCTCTTCGTTTCTTTCGAATTCTAGGTTAATGTTCATGTCAAGCGCGTCCGGGGAACCGAAAGCGTCAACCATGACAGAGTGGTCGATTACAAGGTCTACAGGAACGAGCGGGTTGATCCGTTTAGGGTCTCCGCCTTCACGAGCCATCGTTGCGCGCATAGCCGCAAGGTCAACGACAACCGGTACGCCGGTGAAGTCTTGCAGCACGATACGAGCTGGAATAAAAGGAATTTCTTTGTTATCGTCGCGGCCTTCCGCCCAGCCCGCGATTTGTTTCACGTGATCGTTCGTGATCGCGCGGCCGTCAAATTGACGAATCGCAGCTTCGAGCAATACGCGAATGGAAACCGGAAGATTGGAGATGGTGCCGTGACCTTGGCTTTCAAAGTCAGGCAGACTGTAGTACTGGAAAGACTTATTTCCCACAGTTAACTGCTTGCGCACAGAAAAAGAGTCCTTGTTGGACATGGGGTTTTCCTCCTCAATATAGTAGTCATTGAGTCTCATCTATGTTGTTTCATCTAGTGAAACTCAATTTCATAATTCCCTCTACACCAAGTATACCGTTTCAAGGAGATTGAGTAAAGATGATTTTCAATCATTTTTACCGGCAAAATGTCATATATTGAATCAATTCAATGCAAATCGGGCTTGTCCGCGCAGCGTTCGGTTACCCGACGTTCAAGGTTTAGATTGTAATTATAATGCGGGGTTCAAAAAGTCGGGTT